>JANLTG010000075.1:0-10555 GCA_031362805.1 bacterium | reverse complement strand
GCCCGTCGTGGAATCGTGGACGTAGAACACGCCACCCTTTGTTCGTCGGTAGAGTCGGAATCTATTTTTCATGGCTCGAACTTTCTGGTTCAAGCCTGCCAAACGAGATCAAGCAACAGATGTATCAGCTACACCAAACGCACGGCCAATTGCGTTTCAGCAAGTCGTGCCCGAGTTGTTTCGGAGTTTTATCAAGTTTCTCCGAGTCACATTTTTGCTGGCACTTTGCTGGCACTTTGGGTCTGTTAAATTTGTAACTCCTTATCCAAGCGAAGCTTGGAGTTGGAGGCGAGGGTCGGAATCGAACCGACGATGCAGCTTTTGCAGAGCCGTGCCTTACCACTTGGCTACCCCGCCATCCACGTTTGTTGTTCGCCCTGGGCGGCGAACGCGATCAAATTCAGGTTCTTTGCCCGCGCCGTCAAGAACTTCGCTTGTTCAGCCCGGCGCCGGCGATGTCCGGGCTCCAAACAAGGCGGTGCCGACTCGCACAAGGGTGGAACCTTCCTCGATCGCCACTTCGAAATCGCCGCTCATACCCATGCTCAATTGAGGCAACCCTGTGCCCAGTCGATCTTCGCACCGAAGCTTCAATTCGCGCAGTTGTCGGAAATACGGCCGTGCCTTTTCGGGTTCGCTGGCATAAGGAGCAATGGTCATCAGCCCTTGCAGTTCGATTCGTGGCAACGCATTAATCGCGGCGAGCTCGTCCAACACGCGCAGTGGCGGATAGCCGAACTTGCTCGCTTCGGCCGCGACGTTTACTTCGAGCAGAATCGGCATAGTCCGGGACGCTTGCTCGCAGCGGCGACTTATTTCCTCGGCGAGATGAAGTGAGTCGACGCTCTGAATCAGGGCAAACAACTGGACGGCATCGCGGCATTTGTTGGACTGCAAATGGCCAATCATGTGCCAGGACAATTTTCCGCTACAGAGTGGGATCTTGGCCTTGGCTTCCTGCACCTTGCTTTCGCCAAAGATCAACAGGCCCGTCTGGGCTGCTTCGTCTACGGCCGCAGCGGGCTGACCTTTGCTGACGGCTTGCAACAGCACCTCGCCAGGTGATCGGCCAGCGCGATCGCAGGCGGCGGCGACGCGGGCCCGAAGTGACGCAATGTTTTCAGCGATGGACACGCCCGAAGAGTGATTCAGTCGGGAACAGATGACAAGGTCGGCACCGCGCTCGGGGAGAGCCGTCGGCGCCTGCGACGGAATTGCAGATCGGTCAAAAAATGCATTGCCAGATCGGAAAACCGGCGGCTACTTTCCCGGCCTTGGTTCGGGGCGTAGCGTAGTTTGGCTAGCGCGCTTGTTTCGGGTACAAGAGGTCGTGAGTTCAAATCTCACCGCCCCGACCATTTTCCTCCCCAGCTCTCCAGCGCAACCTTGTTCCCGCTCCGGGGTTTGCTACCTTGAACGCAATGGCCGATGCGACCGATCCCGATGCCGACCTGATGCTGCGTGCAAAACAGGACGACCGCGGCGCGTTCGAGGAGCTGGTCGTCCGACACCAACAGGCGGTCATCAATTTCATCTATCGCAGCGTCCCCGATTTGAGTGAAGCAGAGGATCTGACGCAGAATACCTTCGTGCAGGCGTGGAAAGCGCGGCAGCGCTACCAGGTGTCGGCCAAGTTCACCACCTGGCTGTTCACCATCGCCCGCAACCTCACCTTGAACGAGCTGCGCCGGCGTTCGCGGCATCAGCACGACTCGATTGATGCCCCAGTGGGGGATGATGAAACGCAACCGGCCCGTCAGTTCGAGGATCGCACCGCCAATAGCGCGGCGGAGGACATCCTGCGGGGGGAGATTGAACAGCGCGTTGCCGAGGCCGTGGGCGACCTTCCCGAGAACCAGCGAACGGCCATCCTACTATGTCAGGATGAAGACGTTTCCTACGAAGAGATTGCGAAAGTGCTGGGGTGTTCACTTTCGGCGACCAAGTCCGTGATCTTCCGGGCTCGGGAAACGCTCAAGCTGCGGCTCAAGGCTTATCTGCATTCGGGCGACTGGGCGCAAGGATCGGCAGCAACTTTTCCCAAGCCGCGGTGATTAACCAAGACAAACGCAGACCCAGCACGCCATGAAGCAACCTGAACTGGACTTACTGATCGATCTCGCCCGGCGGCGCGTTTTGACGAATGAGGAGCGCGCCAGACTGAACCAGATACTAGAGGTCAACCCGGGGGGGTGGCCCAATCGCGACGAAGAGCTGGCGCTGACGGGGTTGCTGGATCGGTTGCCGGCCGCCCCGCTGGCCTCCAATTTTTCCGCCCGTGTCATGCAGGCGATTGAACTCGCGGAAGCGGACAGTGGGCGAACCGCCAAGCGCCGGAGCTGGCTCAACCTGCGCGGCTGGATGGGTCGGCTGGCATGGTCCACCGCAGCCATCGCGCTGTCGCTCACCAGCTGGACCCAGTACCGGACCTGGCAGCGGACCGAGTATGCGCGCAGCATCACGGCCATCAGCGAAGTGGCCGCAGTTCCCAGCGTCGAGATGCTGCGGGACTTTGAGGTGATTCACACGTTTGCCCGAGTACCTACGGCGGTCGAGGCCGAGGCGGACATCAGCCTGCTGGCCGCGCTGCAATGAAGCGGAGACTAACCAATTTCGTTGCGGTTCTTGCTATCGCCAGCGCGATGACGGTGGCGGCAGTTGCCCAGCCAGCGGCACCGGGGGCGAGCCTGCCGCCGATGCCCAAGGGCAAGTCGCCCGTGGAACTGTTTCGCAAATTGATCGCGGCAACGCCGGTTGAAGCGGAGACGATCCTCAGCGGTCGAACGCCGGAACAACGGCGGGTGATCGAGCTGAAGATTGTCGAGTATCGGTTGCTGCCGCCGCCCTTGCGGGAGTGGCGACTCAAGGCCACCGAGCTGCGCTGGTACTTGGTGCCCCTGATGCGGTTGCCGCCGGAAAACCGGAGCCAACTCCTATTGACGGTCCCGGACGAGGACCGTCCGCTGGTGGATGCGCGGCTGCTACAGTGGGACCGCCTTCCTGCGGCGGAACAACAAGCTTTGCTGAATAATGAACTGGCGGTGCGATATGTGTCGCGCCCTGGCAACGCGCCCGCCCCGAGCCCGCTGCTACTTGCTTCATTGCCGACTGCGGAACGAGCGCGGCTGGAGCAAGCGGTGGCGCAATGGCGCGAAATGCCCGAGGCCCGGCGTGACGATTTGGCGGCGCGCTTTTCGCGATTCTTCTCCCTGGACGCCAACGAACAGAATCGCACCCTCGACTTGCTCACCGCCTCCGAGCGCGAGCAGTTGCAGCGCACCATCGACTCCTTTGCGCTCCTGCCGCCGGCCGAGCGCGAACGCAGCCTCCGGGGCGTGCGGCAGTTCTCCCAGCTGAACCGCGAGGAACGACTCACCTTTCTTCAGGGCGCTGAGCGGTGGCGAAATCTTTCCGAGGCGCAGCGCGACAACTGGCGCGCCCTCGTCAACCAACTACCGCCGACCCCGCCCGGCGCGCTCATGCCTCCGCTGCCGCCGGGCATCAAGCCCGCCGCTCCGGGCGCCGGCGCCAGCCAGATTTCCACTGGCAAAACCTTCGCAACGAATTCGCTTTAGTTCAGCGGACGGCGTTTCTAGCTTCCCGGCATCGCTGATCGATGAAGCAGGCCGCTCCCTCAACTCATTCCGTGCTCGAGCTCCTGGCACGTTACGAATCGCGCAATGTCACCTATCGCGATCCCGACGGTACCTGGCCGATCGTCTGGGAGCGGGCGAAGGGCGCGCATGTCTGGGACGTCGCCGGCCGGAAGTATCTCGATCTAACCGCGGCCTTCGGCGTCGCGGCGGCCGGGCACGCCAATCCTGCCGTGGTGCGCGCGGGTCAACGGCAAATGGGCTGGTTGCTGCACGCGATGGGCGACGTTCACCCGCACGCCCGCAAAGCCGAACTTGCCCGTGAGTTGAGCTGCGTGACATTCGAGCGATGGACCCGGCGCGGCAGCGCCGGCAAAGTGATCTTCGGCAACTCGGGGTTCGAAGCGGTCGAAGCCGCATTGAAGACCGCCCGGTTGGCCACGGGCCGCAAGCAGATCATCGCGTTTCGTGGCGGCTATCATGGGCTGGGCTACGGCGCGCTGAACGCCACGCAACGCGAACACTTCCGCGAGCCCTTCCTCAATCAACTCGGGGAGTTTGGCTTGTTCGCCGATTTTCCAGTCGACGACAAATCCCTGCGCGAAGTGCGACGCGAGCTGAACCAATTATTTCGGCAGCACAAGATCGGCGCCGTGCTGGTGGAGCCTGTTCAAGCCCGGGGCGGGATCAATATTCCGCCCACCGGATTTCTGCCGCTGTTGCGCAAGCTTTGTGACCGGCACGGGGCGCTGCTGATGGTGGACGAGATTTACACCGGCTTCGGGCGCACCGGAAAATGGTTTGCGGTCGAGCACACGGGCGTGGTGCCGGACCTGATCTGCCTGGGCAAAGCCCTGACGGGTGGTTTCCCGCTCTCGGCCTGTGTGGGTCGTGCGGACCTGATGGATGCCGCGTGGCCCGCGTCCCAAGGCGAGGCGATTCATACGAGCACCTTTCTCGGTCATCCGGTGGGCTGCGCGATGGCCCTGGCGCAACTGAAGGAAATTCAAAAACGGAAGCTGCCCAGTGCATCGAAGGCGACTGGTCAATGGCTGTTGCGCCAGTTGTCGGATCTGAAACCACCGGCGAAGCGTTGGCGCTTTGCAGCGCGTGGCCTCGGCTTGATGGCAGGGCTGGAGATCCGCCGCGCCGATGGCAGCCCGGCCACGCACGAGTGCCTCACCCTTATCAAGCGCCTGTTGCAACGCGGGTTCGTGCTTTTGCCGGAAGGCGAGCACGCGAATGTCATCAGCTTTACACCGCCGTTGATCATCACGCGGGCGCAAATGGCGACGATGCTGCGCGCTTTGCGACAGGAGCTCGCACGACTGGTTTGAAATGAACCCCACCGACCATTTGAAAGCGGCGCGGCGCGAACACGGCCTGCTGATCAACTTCGGCTCCTTCAAGTTTGAAATCCGCAAGTTTGCGTGGACTGAAGGTGAAGCGAGGAGAACGAAGGGCGCACGGAGAATCTCGGGATGGCACCTCGCTTCGCGCTTTGCAGGGGAGATGAAGCGCCCCCTTGTCAATCAGGCCTTGCAGAGGTATGAACATGGCGAGTGAGCCGTCAAAGCAATCAGAGTCAGCCCATCAAACCGCTCCTGTCACCGGAGCAGATGGGCCGGATTTTGTCCTCGCGGCGCTCGATTTCGTCCGAGGAGTTCCTTCGGCAGGTGGAGAAGCATCTGGGGCACCCACTGTCGCCCGGCAGAAAGCTGACCTTCGTGAATGGGCAAAAAGTCTGGGTCTGCTGCTGAACCCTGAGCCGATCGTCCCCCGTCTTGGCCGTGGCGGTCAGGAACACGACATTTACCGTGAAGGCGAGCGAGTCTTCAAAGTCACCCGCGACGGCGTTTTCGGTCTTTCCCCCGGCATCGAGCTGGCCCTGGTCTCTTCAGGACAGGAGGCCCGCCGGTTTCAATTGTGGGAGGCGACCCCGCTGGAATATCTCGAACGCCTCGCCCTGCACAACGAACTGGTTCCCGGTTTGAACGCCCTCGAAGGCATCCTGGTCCAGCCCGACGGCGACCTGGCCATTGTCACCTCCCAGCCGCGCTTTGACATTGTGTCGGTCACGGAAGCGGAGATTGACGCCTGGTTCGCGGGGCAGGGATTCAGCAAAATCGCCCGCTCCGCCTATTACCGCGAGGCGGACAACCTGGGTGTTTTCGATGCGCACGATAAGAACGTCGTCCGTGCCGGGGAACTGCTGGTGCCGTTCGATGTTATTCCGTGTCATCCCGCGGGCGGTTTTCTAAAATTCATCGCCGACACCCTTCAGGCCGGTCACACCCTCAAGGCGGAACGCACCGTCACCACCACTCCGCGCCCTAAATGAAGCCCCTGGTCAACGTCATCGCCGGTCGCCTGAGCCGCCGGCCAACGCAGCGCCGCTCGCTGGAAATCCTCGACCGCAACACGGAGACTGTCCCCCGCCTGCGCCAAGAGGAGCGCGGCAGGCAGGCGCCGATGTGGCGCGCGTTGGGCAGGACGCTGGCGGAGGTGCTCACGCCATGAACCTCACCGAAATGCGCCGCTGGCTGGGGGAGCGCGACATCCAGCTTACAAAGTCGCTGGGTCAAAACTTTCTCCACGACGCCAATCAGCTCAAGCGAATCATCAAGGCCGGGGCACTGACGCCAGCGGACAACGTGTTCGAGGTCGGCCCCGGACTCGGCCCTTTGACGGAGCTGCTGCTCGCGCAGGCGAATCAAGTGCTGGCCATCGAAAAGGATTCCCGACTGGTGGCGGTCTTGAACGAACGGTTTGCAGGGCATCCCAAGCTCACGCTGTTACAGGCGGACGCATTGGACTGGCTGCAGGAGAACGAGCGGGACTGGAGCGACTGGAAACTGATCGCCAACCTGCCGTATTCAGTGGCGTCGCCAATCCTGGTGGAGCTGTCGGAGACCCGGAATTGTCCGGCGAGAATTGTGGTGACCCTGCAATTGGAGGTGGCCCGGCGCCTGATCGCGGCCACGGACGCCGAAGACTACGGCGTGCTGAGCTTGCTGATCCAGATGCGATACGAGCCCGGGGAGTTGTTCCGCATTTCGCCGGGCAGCTTTTTTCCGGAGCCCGACGTGCATTCCGCCTGTGTCACGCTGCGGCGACGGGAAACGCCGCTGCTGAATGACGAACAACGGGGCGTGTTCAAGCGGCTCGTAAAACTGGCGTTCTCGCAGCGACGAAAAATGATGTTCAAGCTGCTCAAACAAAGCTGGCCGGCGGAGACGCTGGCGGCGGCGTTTGCGAAACTGGGGCTCGACGAAAAGATCCGGGCCGAGAAGGTGAGCCTGAAGCAGTTTGTGGAACTGACGCGGCTGCTGGGGTGAACCGCGAGCAAGTCGGTCCGCGACGGCAATTGCCGTTGGTTCATAATCGGGCACCGCATCCGCCAGATGGAGCTGCCGATCATCCCGGAATTGCCTGGAAAGATTCGGCGGGTTCACGCCTACGCCGTGGGGGGAAGCCAATGCTGTGGATGGCTTGCGTTGGCCGCCGCCAAGTAGTTGAATCTCCGACAACCCATGAAACGGAATGCGACGTGGAAGCTTGTGACCCGAACGATGGCGGTTTTGGCCGCACTGCTTTCGTTGGCGTTCCTGGTCAGCGCGGGTAGTTGGTTTTTTAGTGCCGTCTACAAGAATTACTCGACGTATCTGGCTCTCGCCTTGGTGCTTTGCATGGTCGGCGCGGTGGCTCACGCGTCGTACTCGGCGTGGAGACTACGTCGATATGGAGTTGCGACACTTTCAGCGATCTGGGGGCTCATTGGTGTATTTTTTCTTACCTGCTTTGTTTGCCTGCTGTTCTACGGGGGCGGAGTAAGAGACTGGTCTGGCGCTTTGATTTCGAGTGGCGTGATTTTGATTGGCTATTGCATTGGCTATCCGGTGCCGCGCAAGAAGGACGGGAACAGGCATACAATCGGCGGGTAACGTCTCTTATACTTTCGAGCTTGCCCCGGGGATTGGGACGCGTGGGCGGTTCAGCGCCACGCTTTCCCCGTGGGGAATTCGTGCTCCGCCAGCGATTCTGCTTTCATCTCGATGCTGTAGCCTGGCTTTTCGGGCGGCAGATAGCAGCCGTTCTGCATCCGGACCGGATCGAGGAAATGTTCGTGCAGGTGATCGACGTATTCGATGAGCCGGTTCTCGAGCGAACCGCTGACGGCGATGTAGTCGAACATCGAGAGGTGTTGCACGTATTCACAAAGCCCGACCCCGCCGGCGTGCGGACAGACCGGGATGCCGAACTTGGCCGCCATGAGCAGAACGGCGAGAATTTCATTAACCCCGCCGAGTCGTGCGGAGTCGATCTGGCAAAAGGCGATGGCGTTGGCCTGCAGCAATTGCTTGAAGAGGACGCGATTCTGGCAGTGCTCACCGGTGGCAACGCCAATGCCGAGCGGTTCGATCGCGCGGGCAATCGCCGCATGGCCTAAAACATCGTCCGGGCTCGTGGGTTCTTCAATCCACCAGGGCTTGAATGCGGCCAGTCGTTTCATGTTGGCGATGGCCTCACCGACATCCCAGCGCTGGTTGGCGTCCATCATCAGGTGTCGGTCCCAGCCGATCTCCTCACGGATGATCGCCGCCCGCCGGACGTCGTCTTCAAGGTCGGCACCGACTTTAATTTTGAAATGCGTCCAGCCTTCGGCGATCGCCTCGCGGCAGAGGCGGCGCAATTTTTCATCCGAGTAACCCAACCAACCGGCGGAGGTGGTGTAAGCGGGATAGCCGGCGGCGCGGAGGTGCGTGATGCGTTCGCCTTTGGTGGGCGCCCAACATTCCAGGATCGCCAGCGCTTCATCCGGGGTGAGCGCGTCCGTGATATAGCGAAAGTCGATACACCGAACAACTTCCGCGGGTGACAGGTCAGCGAGGAGTTGCCAGACCGGTTTGCCTTCCGTCTTAGCCCAAAGATCCCAGACGGCATTGACGACGGCGGCCGTGGCCAGGTGGATCGCGCCTTTCTCCGGACCAATCCAGCGCAACTGGCTGTCGCCGGTGATATGCCGCCAGAACGCGCCCATGTTTTCCGTGAAGGATCCCAGCGTCCGCCCGATCACCAGTGGGCGAAGCGCGTTCACGGCGGCCACAACGATTTCGTTGCCGCGCCCGATCGTGAACGTGAGTCCGTGCCCCTGATGCGCGCCGTCCGTTTCGAGGACGACGTAGGCGGCCGAGTAATCGGGGTCGGGATTCATCGCGTCCGAGCCGTCGAGCTGGCGGGACGTTGGGAAACGGATGTCGCGGACGGACAGGGCGGTGATCTTCACGGGAGCGGCGTTCATAAGCGCGGCTTTCCATGACATGGCGCAGGCAAACCAGCAAGCGCCCACGCGCTGGGAGGCGAGCCAGCTGGACGGCCTTCCCCATCCCGGCCGTCGCGATGCAACTGCCGCGTCCAAAGCGGATTAAACGCCAGCGATTCGTTCGAGAAATGTGCAGGGCTTCCGCGAACTACGATTAAGTTCACTGCTAACTCTTTATGCTCGGAGAAACCTTTTGCATTCGAGCGGTCGTCACCTACTTTGGCCGCGTTCCAATTGCGTTGCCTCGTAAGCCTGAACCAGACGCTGCCTTTTCGAAGAGTCCATTACCTTTGGAAGGGGCGAGTGTTGCCTCCATTGCCTGATGAGTTCGTTGTTTAACGGTCTGACAAGATGGGATCGATTTGGGAAGTTGTTTGCGTTGATGCTGCTCTTGATGTTTTGCGGAGCCAGTCTGAGCGCTTCGCCGTCTGTACGGATTGCGTGGGATCCAAATCCGGAAAACAACATCGCCGGCTATCGGATTTACTTTGGCCAGGCCGGCGGAGTGCAGACGAACATTGTCGAAGTGGGCAACGCTACGGTGGGCTCGGTCACGAATCTGGCCTTTGCGACTTCCTACTTCTTCTATGTCACCGCCTACAATGTGTTCGGCCTAGAGAGTGATCCTTCGGAGATCCTGACCTACGAGACCCCCGGCCCGTTGAGCCTGGAACTGGAGCCGCATCTGATCGTCATGACCCCATCAGACGTGACGCTGCGACCCAGGTTGAGCGGGTACCTTCAACCGGGAGCCGGCTTGACCATTTCATGGCAGCAAATCGGCGGTCCCGAGTGGCTGACCGTCGCGGGATTGACCACGCTTACACCCACGTTACAGCTCCGGACCTCCGGGTATTACACCCTTCAACTTACCGTCACCGAAGGCACTAACAGCCTCGTGGCAAACACGACTTTGCTGGCGCTGGATTCGGCTGCGTCGTCCGCCGGCCTCGATCCGCTGGTCGTCACCTATTTTCAGGCCCCACCGGACGGCTTGCTGTTGTCGTGGAACTCCGAGCCCGGGGCCGCTTACCTGGTGGGCCGGCAGCTCGAACTCAACGACGGCTTCTGGGTGAGTGAAACAGAAACCTCGATAATCCCTTCGGCCGGCTTGCTCACCGACTTCGTTATCGGCCAGGAAAAACTGGCTCAATTGAAGCAGGGTTTCTTCACCGTATTTCGTTTGCCGTAGGCGGAAGGGCCAAGCGCGGACG
The DNA here is from genome assembly GCA_031362805.1 of bacterium. Taxonomy (GTDB): domain Bacteria; phylum Verrucomicrobiota; class Verrucomicrobiia; order Limisphaerales; family RI-55; genus RI-55. Next base: position 425 of record JANLTG010000075.1, on the reverse strand, counting down.
CGGCCCAGAACCTTCCTTTCAGCCGTGTGAGGACACGGCGTCCGACATTCGGACAGTGCTGATTTGGTGAGGCAAAAAGTTGCCAGTGGAAACCAGTTTGCCGCCTTGAACGGGGGCAGGCCGCGTTAAATTCTTGGTTCGCATTCCTGACGTAGAAGCCCGCCCTTACTGTCTCAAAATTTTCTTTGCGCCGGGCAGCGACCTTTCAGACGAGTGTCGAACTACGACTTCGCAATTCCACGACGCGGCCTGCGGAAGTTATTCACAGGATTGAGAACTGTCTTGCTGGGTGTCCCGGCGCAAAAATCCGTAAAGGAGGTACCGCCGCTGCTAAATGGTTAGCAATGATCGATACCTTGAAGTTCACTGTCCAACAGCTTGCCAAGGCGATGGGCCTTGCGGCCGGGTTCGGCCTGATCGCCGCC
>JANLTG010000149.1:0-13225 GCA_031362805.1 bacterium | reverse complement strand
GGCACCAACCGGTGATTACCTTGCCACGGATGTCTTCTATCGTCCCGCCCCCACCGTGCGTTATGTGGATTCCTCGATCCAGCCGGGTGACGGCGGCTGGGGGTTTTATTTGGGCACGGAGGGATTCGCCGCCATCGTGGGAAACCTGTCCGCTTACTGGCAGGGCTTCTACCTGTTTAATCCGGAGGAGAACATCGATGAAACCGGGTTTTCGATCCCCGATTCCTACATGGCCCGGGTGGGTCTGAATTACATCATCTGGCCATCGCAAGGTTTGGCGTTGAGTGTGGGCGGGCGGATTGAAGGCGTGCCCTCGGAGGATGCGCTGGGCGGCAGCATGGGCAGCCGGCGTCCCGGTTATTCCGTGGGCATCGAACCTGGCATCTCGTGGACCAAGGGCCGCTGGTACGCCGGCCTGACGACGCCGGTCGCGCTCTATCGGAACCGGACGACGACCTACGGCCGCACCACTCCGGGCGACGCCGCCTTCGCCGATTTCTCAATCAACTTCACGGGCGCCATGCGCTTCTAATTTGGGTTAGTTGTTACCTCCATTGGTTGCAGCCACAAGCGGCGGCGAGGTTTTCCTCGCCGCCGCTTCCCTTTCAAACCAGCCTGCCGGTCCGAACAATTTCGCGAACCACCGCCGTGAAACCTGCTTCAACCAAGCCCCCCGCTTCCGCCGCCAAGCAGACCGGCCTGACCGCGATCGCCAGCCTGTTCTTCTGCTCCGGTGCGATCGCGCTCGTTTACGAAGTGCTCTGGCAGCGGCAATTCGCGTTGCTCCTCGGTTCGGCCGCGCCCGCCTCGGCCGCAGTCTTGGCCGCGTACTTTGCCGGCCTCGGCGCGGGCAGTTTCGTCGTCGGTAGATTGGCCCTTCGTTGGGCCAATCCCCTCCGGGCCTATGCGGTGCTCGAAGTGTTGATCGGTGTCGGCGCCCTGCTGACTGTCTTGATTCAACTGGGCTTCGACCGGCTCTACCCGTCGCTATTCGGCGCGCTCGCCGGAAATCCCGGAGCCTTCTTCGCGGTCAAGCTCGCGATGGCTTTCGCCGCGATTGTGGTGCCGACATTTTGCATGGGAGGCACCTTGCCGCTCCTCGGACGATTCGCCGATCAAGGCAGGCAACATCTGGGTCTCACCGCCGGCCTCCTCTATGTAGCCAACACCGCCGGTGCCAGCCTGGGCGCGCTGTCCGTCCCCTTTGTTCTGCTTCCACTTCTGGGGATCAATAACACGCTGGCCCTCTGCGTAGTCGGCAACCTCGCCCTGGCCGTCTGGGCTTGGTGGCTTGCAAAGCAATTCGCTCCGGCCCCCCTGCTCTCGCCGGTTGGCAGCGACCGTAAAATTTCAGCTCCGCCTCGGGCGCATGGGCTGAACTCAACCTACGCGTTCGCGCTGCTCTCCGGCGTGGCGACCTTCGCGTTGCAGGTTTTCTGGAATCGAGCGTTCGCGCAGGTCCATGAAAATTCAGTACACTCCTTCGCGGTCATCGTCGCGGTGGTCATTCTCGCGCTGGCGATGGGCGCCCAGCTCGCCCGCGTCGGGCTCCGGCGCGGCTTCGCTCCCCGCGCAATCCTCGCCGCGAGTTGGTGCGCTGCCGGCGTTTTGATTTTGGCGGGGCCCTGGCTTTTCCTCCAACTGACCGGTGGCCTCGCCTATTTTTCGACGCAGTTGAGCTTCTTCACTTACGCTGGAAAGCTGTTGGGCACTACCGTCGCCGTGCTGTTCATCCCCGTTGCGCTGCTCGGTGTCGGCTTGCCGGCGCTCATGGAGGAAGCCGGCCGCGACACGCGTCGGGGCGCTTCAGAAATCCTCGGCCGGCTGCTGGCCGTCAATGTCCTCGGGTCCGTGGCCGGCGCGTTGATCGCCGGCTTCCTCGCCCCGCACTGGCTCGGACTGTGGACCGGCATCTTGATCATCGGCCTGCTTCTCGCGTTCGCCGGCCTGGCGGCCTGGCTTGGCCAAAAGAGTTCCTCACCCCGCAACGGACAAATGCTCACCCTGGCAACCGTTATTGCGATGGGCTGCTGGCTCGTTGCGCGGCTTGAGCTCCCGCGGGTCCGGCTCGATTCAGCCCGGGGCGAGCGCCTGGTGAGCATCGCCGAAGGTTCGCACGGCATCACGGCCGTGATCGAACGTCCCGGATCACGCCGGCTCAAGCTGAACAATCACTACGTCCTGGGCGGCACCGCTGCCACCGGCGACGAACGCACGCAGGCCCACCTGCCGCTGTTTCTCCACCCGGCGCCGCGACGCGTGGCATTTCTCGGGGTCGGCACGGGCATCACGGCCGGCGGCGCGCTCTTTCACCCCGTGGAACAGGTCGTCGCGATTGAACTGGTTCCGGAGGTCATCACGGCGGCGCGCGCGCAGTTTTCAGAAGCGAACACCGGGCTCCTCACCGATCCGCGGACCAAGGTCGTGGTGGAAGATGCCCGCAACTACCTGCGCGGCTCACGGGAAAAGTTCGATGTCATCGTCGGCGATCTGGTGGTGCCCTGGCGTCAGGGCGAAGGCGCTTTGTTCACCGCCGAAAGCTTCGTGGCGGCCCGCGCGGCACTCGCTCCCGGCGGACTTTTTTGCCAATGGCTGCCCCTCTTCCAGCTCTCCGAACCCGAGGCCCGCATTGTCATCCACACTTTTCGCAGCGTCTTCCCGAACGCCACGCTCTGGCGCGGCGATTTTTCGCCGACGGAACCGGCCATCGCTCTGATCGGCGGCGCGGGTGAACTGAAGCTTCAATCGGAAGCACTTCGGGCGCGCGTAGCGCAATTGAAACCTGACCCGGCCAACCCGCAACTTGCCGATCCCGTGATCTTCTGGATGCATTACGTGGGCGCGCTTCAGCCGGTCGAAGCTGGTTCAGCCCCGGTGCCCATCAACACAGATGATCGACCGGTGATCGAGCTGATGGGCCCGCTGCAACGGGGTCAATCGGGACACGCTTGGCTGAATGGGCGAGACCTCCAAACGCTGCTCGATACCTTGACGGGTGGCGGTGCGGAAAACTTGGCGCAGCTCACAGCGGAAGAAAGAGCCGGCGCTCAAGCTGGCCGCTTGCTCGCCCAGATGGTGATCGAAATGTCGGAGAAAAACCAAGTCGCGGCTCGCGCCACACAGCAACAGCTCAAGCAACTCCTGCCCGACGCATCCTTCAAACTCCTCTTCCCGTAACCCTTACCGGCTGTCCGCCGGTCCTTCACGCTGTCCGGGGGATGGCACCTACGGCTGCGGCTGCTTCAGAAATGCAATCACCCGCGCCGCCTCGATTGGATTCTTCGCCGACCACGGGTTGTCTTTCGTCGGGGCGACGCGTTTGCCGTCGGCGTCCGTGACGACCAAGGCCGGTATCCCGTCCGTATAGACCGGCGCCTCGTAACGATCCGCCAGCGCCGTGTTGCGATTGCCACCGGAGGACCCGAGGTCTACCGGCACCACTACGAAACCCTGCGCCACAATTTCACGCACGGCCGGATCGGTCTCGAGCAAACCATGCAGCGCCCGGCAGTACGGACACCAATTGGCGCCGAACAACAACAGCACCTGTTTGTTCTCCGCCTTCGCGCGCGTCATCGCCTCGCCGACGAGCGTCTTGCCGCTCACCTGTTCGTTGAAGATCTTCGCCGTCGCCTGGCCCGGATCACCCGCACTCTGGCAGCCACTGAAGGCCAGTAGTCCGGTGAGCAACAGTGAGGAGGAGGCAAGTTTGATCACTTCGATTTTCATGGGTTTCAGGAAGCCACGGTTCTTGGGCGATGGAGTTATGCTTTCCGGGCCGCTTCGTTTGTGAGCCTAACCGCCGCCCACCAGCGTCTCCAGCGCATCGCGGTGAGTCCGGCTCAAGGTCAGCCGCGTTCCATCTTTCAAAATCACCGCCTGGTCGCCGTGGAAAAGCGGCTGTAGCTCGCGCACGACCCGCGGATGCACAATCACCGACCGGCTGATGCGCACAAACCCCGCCCCGCCGAGCCGGTGCTCGATCGAGGACAGCGTCTCGCGCATGAGATGCTCCACCTTGCCGACGTGCAGTTTCACATAGTTGTCCGCGGCCTCCACCCAGTCGATGTCCGTGGTGTTCACGAAGAGGATACGGCCGCTCGTCTTGACCGCGATCCGATCCGGCGCGGTGGCGGCCGCCGGTTGTTTCATGCCGGCGAGCAGCGCGGAGATTTGATTCTGCAAATCGGACTGGCCCGTGGGCGCCGCCAGTTGCAATCGCGCGCGATTGAGCGCCTTCGACAGTCGCTCGCGATCAAACGGCTTCAACAGGTAATCGAGCGCGTGAACTTCAAAGGCCTTGAGTGCAAATTGATCGTGCGCGGTCACAAAGATCACGGCCGGGCGGGCGTCCGCAGGCAATTGCGACAACACACCGAAGCCATCCAGCTCGGGCATTTGCACATCGAGGAAGACCAGGTCCGGGCCGTGTTTGGCGATGGCGTCGAGTGCGCTGCGGCCATCACCCGCCTCGCCGACGACCTCGATGTCCGGCTCTTTGGCGAGCAGGCTCTTCATCTTGCCGCGCGCCAGCGGCTCATCATCGACGATCAATACCCGTATGGCCATGGCGCGAGTGTTAACTGGTGGAACCGCTTCGTGCAACGCTGCGGCACGGCAATCGAATCGCCGCCAGAAACCCGCCGCCCGCCGCATTGCCCAGCTCGAACGTCTGGCGATCTCCGTAAAGCTGACGCAACCGCGTGCGCGTGTTGGTCAGGCCAACGCCTTCCTTCCAACTGCCCGCCGGCGCGCCGTTGCCGGTGTCGCGCACCTCGATGGCCAGCGTGTTGCCGTCGCGGCGGGCGATGATCGTGACCCGGCCCGCGCGGGCGTGGGGTTCGATGCCGTGCTGGATCGCATTCTCGACCACCGGTTGCAACACGAGGTTGGGCACGAGCAGCTCCTCCGTGTCGGGCGCGATCTTCAATTCGATGGTGAGCCGGTCGCCAAACCGCGTCTCCTCGATCTCGAGGTAGCGCTTGAGAAACGAGATCTCCTCGCCGAGCGGCACTTCCTGTTGCTCGGTGGACTCGAGCGCGTGCCGGAGCAATTCACTGAGCCGCGCGATCATGCGATCCGCGGCCTCGACGTCCTGATGCATCAGCGCCGAGATCGCGTGCAGCGTGTTAAAGAGAAAGTGCGGATTGAGCTGCATCTGGAGCGCCTGCAAACGCGCCTCGACGAGCCGCTTCTCCAATTCGGCCGGGCGCGTGACGCGCTCCTGAAACTTGCGGTAGAGCTCGAGCGCGTGCGCGACACTGAGGATCACCCAGTAGATGAGCAGATTGAAATGCCAGGTCTTGCTCAACAAAACCTTGAAGGCGTCAACGTAGGTGGTGCCGGAGGTCGCAAAGCCTGGTGGCGCAAGCGCGACGAAGCTGCGCAACGCGACGAACAGAACGGAGAACACGATGCTCGTCATGAAGTGAATGGCGAAGCGCGCGCCCCAAGCCGGCCCATCCAATCCAAAGCGCCGCGCCTGCCGCATGGGAATCACCGACAGCAGGGCGAAGATATACCAATTCGCCAGGGACCAGCCGAGCGCCTGGCCCCACGAGATCTGCGGTGATCGGCTGATGAACTCCTGCCCCGCAAACACCAGGCCGATCAACGTCCAAAGCCCGACGAACGGGGCCAGGCGGATCAGGCGTTTGGCGGCAGAAGATGAAAGTGACATGGGCGAACGGGCGGCAGTCTAGTCAGATGCCCGGCGCAGCGTCCAGCCGCGTGGTGGCGCGTCACCCGAATCAGTTATCCGCCAGCGCGCAGAGGAGCACCACATTGGAAACAGGCTTGAGGTGAGCGCGGCCGTCTCGCAAGCTGCTCGTCGTGTTTCAGCCATTCGCCCACTTATGAGAATTATTCCCTTTGGCGCCGCCGGTGAAGTCACTGGGTCTGCTTACCTCGTCGAGACCAAGACCGCCCGCCTGCTGGTGGACTTCGGCATGTTCCAGGGCAAGAACGACGCGGACGAAAAGAACGTCGTCCCAGACGGACTCGACCCCGCGCGACTCGACGCCGTCGTCGTCACCCACGGGCACCTTGATCATACTGGGCGGCTGCCGTTGCTCATCAAGGCGGGCTTCCAGGGATCGATCCATGCCACGTCCGCGACCATCGAGATGGCGGCGTTGATCCTGCGCGATTCCGCCAAGGTGCAGGCCCAGGACACCGAGCGAACCAACCGCAAGAACCAGCGCACCGGCAAGCCCGCCGTGTCACCGCTCTACAGCTTCGAGGACGTCGAGGCCACGCTGCAACGCTTCGTGCCGCACCCGTATCAACAGGATGTCACCGTGGCGAACGGCATCACTACGCGCCTGGCCGAAGCCGGTCACATGCTGGGGTCCGCGAGCATCCAGCTCAAAGCCACGGAAGAGGGGAAGACCAAGACGATTGTTTTTTCGGGTGACCTCGGGCCGGTCGGCTTGCCCGTGCTCAAAGACGCCGAGTGCTTCAATCACGCCGACCTCGTCGTCCTGGAATCCACCTACGGCGATCGCGATCATCGTTCGCTGGAAGACACGTTGTTGGAATTGCGCGGCATCATCAAGGAAGCCGTCCAACGGCGGGGCAAAATCCTCGTGCCGGCGTTCGCCGTTGGGCGCACGCAACAGATTGTGTATCACCTGATGGCCATGTTCCGCGATCGCGAGGTCGAACCGTTTCCCATCTACATCGACAGTCCGATGGCGATCGAAGCTACCAAGATTTACCAGCATCACCCCGAGTTGTTCGATGAGGAAGCCATCCGACTCGCGCGGGCCGGACAACTCAGTCTCGACCTACACGGGGTGAAGACTTGCGCGACGTCGGACGAATCGAAGGCGCTCAACGATCTCGAAGGCCCCATGTTGATCATCGCGGGCGCGGGCATGTGCAACGCCGGGCGCATCCTCCATCACCTCCGCAATCATCTGCAGAAGCCCAGCACCACCGTGATCATCGTTGGTTACCAGGCCGAGGGTTCGCTCGGGCGGATGCTGGTCGAGAAACGTCCTGTCGTGCGGATCTTCGGTGAAGAACTCAGCGTCGCCGCTTCGGTGCATTCGCTCGGCGGCTTCAGCGCGCACGCGGGGCAGACGGACTTGATGAAATGGTTCGGCTGCGTCGCGCACGCCAAGCCCAAGGTGGCCCTGACACACGGCGAAGCCAAAGGCCGCGAACCGCTGGCGAAGCTGATCGAGCAACGCCACGGATTGAAGCCGCTGCTGCCGATGTTTGGTGAAGCCATCGAACTCTAAACTCGTCTCCTCCCACGCATGAAAACTCTTGCCCCAATCCTGTTGTCCGCGGTTGTCGCATTCACCGCTCACGCCAACTGGCCACAGTTTCTCGGGCCGGACGGCAATGGCATCGCCGCCACGGGCAAACCGCCGCTCAAGTGGAGCGAAACCGAAAACGTGAAGTGGAAGACGCCGGTCCACGGCAAGGCGTGGTGCTCGCCGGTCATCCGGGGCGATCAAATCTGGGTCACCAGCGCCACCGAGGATGGCCGCGAACTCTCCGTGCTCCAACTCGACAAGCACACGGGCAAGATTGCCCTCGATCAGAAACTGTTCGACATCGCGGACCCGCAGTTCTGTCACAAGTTCAACTCGTATGCCTCGCCGACGCCGGTCATCGAGACTGGGCGCGTCTATGTGACGTTCGGTTCACCGGGCACGGCCTGTCTCGACACGAAGACCGGCAAGGTGCTCTGGCAGCGCACAGACATCGAATGCAATCACTACCGCGCCGCCGGTTCGTCACCGATCGTTTATGGCGACTTGTTGATCATGAACTTCGACGGCAGCGATCATCAGTTCATGATCGCGCTCGACAAGCAGACCGGGAAGACCGCCTGGCGGACAGAACGTTCCATCGATCACAAGGATTTGGGTCCGGACGGCAAACCCGAAGCAGAGGGCGACTTTCGCAAGGCCTTCGCCACGCCGCATGTTGGAACGCTGCACGGTAAGCCGGTGCTCGTCAGCGTCGGCGCCAAGGCCGCGTATGGCTACGATCCGCTGACCGGCAAGGAATACTTCCGCGTCGAATCGCGCGTGGGCCATTCAGGCAGCGTGCGGCCGGCGATCGTCGATGACATGGTTTATTACACGACCGGATGGTCGAACGGGCAGTTGTGGGCGTTCAAGGTGAAGCCGGACCTGAGCGCGGGCGACGACACCATCCAGTGGCAGCTCAAGCGCAGTGTGCCGAACAAGCCGGTGCCGGTCGTGCGCGGCGACCTGATCTTCATGGTATCGGATGGCGGCGTGGCGAGCTGCGTGGACCGGCACACGGGCGAGCTGATCTGGAACGAGCGCATCGGCGGCAACTACTCGGCGTCGCCGTTGCTGGCAGATGACCGGCTTTACTGCCTGAGCGAGGAAGGCAAGACCGTGGTACTCGCCGCCGGCCGTGAGTTCAAGGTGCTTGCGGAAAACCAGCTTGCCGATGGCTTCATGGCCTCACCCGCCGTGGATGGCAACGCGCTCGTTCTGCGGACCAAGACGCATTTGTATCGGGTGGAGTAGGTGACAATTCCGGTTGGTCTTACTGAGCGTGCTTGCTAAATGACCATCCGGAATCCATCGCGGACCCACCACAACCAAATGACCGGCATAGCGGGAACCGCGAATACTGCCGGGACAACCCACCAAACCATGCCGTTACCTTGACGTCTGACCATCACCGCCACAACCACCGAGGCAACGAGCAACAACCAAGCGACTACTGAAAGTGCGACGGCAAGGTAGAACGGCCAATAAGATCCATGGCCGCCACCGGTCAGCCATCCGCCCCATCCCGACAGAAACGTGAATAAGACTGCCAGGACAGCTCCGCACAAAAATAGGTATCGGCCCGCCTCGTAGAGTCTTGATCTATGGGAAGACATCTCTGGTCAATAAAGTAGCGCCAACAGGAGTACTGTGATTGCTCCTCCCGCAATCAGGCAAACAAAACCCCACTGATACAGGCGACGATGCCGCTCATCCAGCAGGCGTGGCCCGAAGGTGAAGAAACGTCGTTGCCGGTAGAGCGGAAGTTTGGAGACGAACAAGAGGACGATACCAATGCCGGCGAAAGCCAGAGCCGACGCAGGAAGCCACCATTGCCCTTCACGTAAAGCAAAAACCACAGACAGCCCCGCGCTAGCCAGAAATCCACTGATCAAAGGCACCACGCAGAGGATCAACATCGGCGGCAGATACCAGCGGTTCGGATATTTGCGTTCGTTCAGCGCATTCATGATCTAGACTTCCCAAGCTTATTCCAAAGGCGCTTCAAGTCCAGCTTCGCCAACTGGCGAAGCCCAGGTGGGGCGCGATCCTCCGGTCGCGCCTCGGGCGGACCCGAGACACCCGGGCCTGCAGACGAGAACTGCGTCACGGGAAACCTGAGACAGGCAGTCTCCATCCGGATTGCGGCATCACCTGCTTCAATTCAACCCGCAAACTCACTCGAGGCGCGACCGGAGGATCGCGCCCCACCTCACCTCGGCTTCAACCCGCACGCCGGGATCTCAGGCTCCCAGGTTTGGCGGCAGCCGATCCGACGGCCGAAAGACCCAGGGCCAGTCTTCGATTCGTTCACAAAAGCCCTTTCGTACCGGGTTCATCAAGATGTAGCTGATCTTCTCCGCTTCCTCGTTTCGGTTGCGCAGGCGGTGATCGAAGAAGTCCTGCTGCCACGCGACCTTCTCTTGCGTCGCGAGAAAGCGTTTCCAATTGCGGACCGTTCGGCGCATCGCCGCGTTCTGCGGGAAGGCGATGATCGCGTGAACGTGGTCGGGCATCAGGAGCAACAACCGGCAGTGCCACTTCAAGTGCTCGTGATAGAACCTGGCGGCGGCGAGCACCGCGTCGCCCCGGCCGGCCATGCAAAGTTGATTCCGGTCCGGCGGCTCGCATTTGACGGTGATGAAGAAGAAGCTGCCTTCCTCAACCCACTCCGGCACTTCGTGCGGCAACCGATTGCGCGGAGTGAATTTCACAACGGCATGTTCCAAAGGGTGAGCAGAACGGCGAGCACAAAGTTGTGCGATCTGCCCAGGTTAGGTGGGGCGCGATCCTCCGGTCGCGCCTGAGGACGGAGGGAAGGCTTCCGAATGCCCAAAAGGCCGCTGCGTCACCGACAGCCGTTGCCGGGAATTGTCAGGGAAAACCTCCAATAGGCCGCAGTCACCGCAGTGGCTCGCCGAATCGTCGGACGATCCCGATCCGCACGAGGCGCGACCGGAGGATCGCGCCCCACCTCCCCCGCTCCTTCCCTCACGCCCCCATGGATTTCCTTTCCTGCCCTCTCCGTTCCTGACTAAATCCCTTCCATGCACTTTCACGTCACGGATTCGCATGAGGCCGAGCTGCGGGAACGGGTCTTCAAGATCGTGGCCGAGACACCGGTCGATGACATCCACACGCATCTCTACGATCCGGCGTTCGACAAGTTGCTGCTCTGGGGCATCGACGACCTGCTGACCTACCATTACCTCGTCGCCGAGGGGTTTCGTTACTTCGACCTCCCTTACGTTGATTTCGGGAAGTTCGACAAGACCACGCAGGCCAATCTGATCTGGGACGCGCTCTTCCTCCAGCACTCGCCGATCTCGGAAGCGTGTCGCGGCGTGATCACCACGCTCCACGCGTTTGGCCTCGACGTTAAACACCGCGATCTGGCGGCGATCCGCAAGTGGTTCGCCGAACAGAACGTCGATAATCACATCCAGCGCTGCCTGGAGTTGGCCGGCGTGAAGTCCATCTGCATGACCAACTCGCCGTTCGATGACCTGGAGCGGCCGGTCTGGCAAAAGGGCTTCGACCGCGAGCCGTGGTTCACCGCCGCCTTGCGGATCGATCCGCTGGTGCTCGACTGGCCGCGTTCCGCCAGGCGCTTGAATGAATGGGGCTACCCAACAGGCGTCGAGCTGAACGTCGGCGCGTTCGATGCGGTGAAGAAATTCCTCGCTGACTGGGCGAAGAAGATGGACGCGAAGTATGTGATGATTTCGCTGCCGCCGGACTTCGTGTTCCCGGCCAACACCGAATCCGCTGAGTTGCTCGACCAAGCGGTGCTGCCGTTCTGTCGCGACGCCGGGCTGCCGCTGGCGGTGATGCCCGGAGTCGTGCGCCAGGTAAACCCCCAGTTGAGCATGGCGGGCGACGGCATGGAACGGGCCGACCTGACTTTCCTCAAGAATCTCTGCGCCGGCTTTCCGCAGAACAAGTTCGCCGCCACGGTCCTGGCCCGGGAAAACCAGCATGGGCTTTGCGTGCTGGCCCGGAAATTCCGCAACCTGCACATCTTCGGCTGCTGGTGGTTCACGAACACACCATCGATCATCGAGGACATGACGCGGATGCGGACCGAGTTGCTCGGGCTCAGCTTCACCCCGCAGCACTCGGACGCCCGGGTGCTGGACCAGCTTGTTTACAAGTGGCAGCACTCCCGCGCCGTGATCGCCGACGTGCTGGGCGACAAGTATGTGGACCTGCTGAAGGCCGGCTGGGAATGCACTGAAGAAGAGCTTCGCCGTGACGCAGAAGGACTCTTCGGCGGGGAGTTCGCGCGCTTCTGTCGCTAGCCCGTCCTGCGTTGGTAGCCCAACACCGACTCTCCCTGCCCGCAGCACGGACTTGAATAAACCGTCGGCCAGTTGGTCTATTCAGCGCGATGCATTTTACTTCCACCTTGATCCGGGCCGGTGCGCTGACGCTGGCGTTTGCGATCCCTTCCCTTGCCGCTGACGAAAGACCTTTGCCGGCCGGCCCGCAACAGGACGGGCCCTTCAAGCAGGTGATCCTCGAACAGAATTCCACTCTTCTGCCCGACGGCATCAAGTATCCGATGGAACTGGCAGTCGCACCGGATGGCCGGGTCTTTTACATCGAGCGCGATGGCCGCGTGAAAATAATCAAGACCGACAGCAAAGTCGTCTTGGCCGCCAAGTTGCCGGTATTCGACGGTCTCGAAGACGGTATGTTGGGCCTGACGCTCGACCCCAACTTCGCGAAGAACAACTGGCTCTATCTGAACCGTTCGCTGCCGGAAACATTCAAGGACGCGACTGGCCAGAAGGCAGGCAAGATTCGGTCGGCGCGCTTCACGGTGAAGGGCGACACACTCGACCTCGCTTCGGAGAAAATCCTGGTCGAGGTGCAAACTCAGCGCGAGCAGTGCTGTCATGTCGGGGGCTCCATGGCGTTTGATGCAAACGGCAATCTCTACGTGGCGGTGGGCGACAACACGAATCCGTTCTCGGACGATAAACAGACCAAAGGCCGGGACGGTTTCGGGCCGATCGACGAGAACCCGCTGCGCGGTCCTTGGGACGCCCAGAAATCAGCGGCGAATATGAACGACCTGCGCGGCGGCGTGTATCGCATTCATCCCGAGGCCAACGGCACGCACACGATTCCCAAGGGCAACTTGTTTCCGCCCGGCACGCCGGGCACGCGGCCGGAAGTTTTCGTGAAGGGCACGCGCAACGGTTACCGGCTCTCCGTCGATCCGCGCACCAGCGTTCTTTACTGGGGTGACGTGGGGCCGGACGCGGGCGGATTCGATCCGAAACGCGGGCCGGGCGGATTCGACGCGGTGATGCAGGCGAAGAAGCCGGGGTTCTTCGGCTGGCCGTATTCGCGCGGCGACAACAAGCCGTACGCGAAACAGGATTTCGCCGCGCGTGCGAAATACGCGAAAGAGAAAGCCGCGTATGACAAGGCGAAGTCCGATTCCGCCAAAGCCCACGCGGCCTACGACAAGTTGGCAAAGGAACTGGCGGCCAAGAATGATCCGAACGCCATCGTGCCGGCCAAACCAGCGCCCTTCACGGAAAAGCCTCCGGTTTCTCATCTGACTGGCGATGTCACTTTCTTCGACCCGTTGCAGCCCGTGAACAATTCGCCGAACAACACGGGCGTCAAAAATCTTCCACCCACGCAACCGGCGTTCATCTGGTATCCCGGCAGCGCGTCGGCGCGGTTCCCGGTCGTGAACGGCGGCGGCGGGCGCACGGCGATGGCGGGGCCGGTTTATTATTACGACGAGAAAAATCCGTCGAAGACGAAGCTGCCGAAGGAGTACGACCACACGCTGTTCATCTACGAATGGTCGCGCAACTGGATCATCGCCGTGCATCTGGACGAGAACGAGAACATCGCCAAGAACGCCGATGGCTCGCTGCGCATGGAACGCATCGCCAAGAACATGACCTTCAAGCGCCCGATGGACATGGAAC
>JANLTG010000208.1:0-2421 GCA_031362805.1 bacterium | reverse complement strand
CGACTGAGCCGGGGGCGAAAGAGTCAAATGCGCCACCAGATCGGCGGCCACGAGGGCGATGCGTTTCGGATCGCCCACCAGCGCCTCCAGCGCGGCCCACTTCGTCTTGAGCTTTTCCTTCTTCGTCAGCTCCTCGCCTTCGGTGATTTCCTCAAACTCCGCGTCGAGCTTCGGCAGCTCGGCGGCGTTCAGGCTCAGCTTGGAACCGAAGGAGCCAAGCGGGGCGACTGAGATGGACAACGCAGCGCGTTGGGCGAAGCCCGACCGAGCGGGACCGCGAGGGAGTCAAATGCGGCTCTCGTAATAGATCGGCACCGTGGCCTTGTCGGCGACGGCGCGCTGAATGTCGTAGATGCTGATGTAATCGCCAAAGACCGCCCGCGTGTTCGCGTCCGTCTTCTCGATGGGCGTGCCGGTGAACCCGATGAACGACGCGTTCGGCAAGGCCGATTCAACCTCTGCGAGGGATGCGAATACTCCCGTTGCTTCCCCGAATGAGTATCTCGTCCGGCGACCATGAAAGCTGAATTGGTTCAGGCCCGGTGTCCTCGTGCGTTGCCATTTCCGTCAACGGTGGCCGGATATACCGCTCCAGAAACACGGCCATTGTCTTGCCTGCTTTGGAGTCCATGTGCGCCCAAGCGTCGGCACCGACGTAATGCCTGCCTCCGTTGGCGGTGAACTTGGCAATCAACTCAGTGAGGCGCGGCGAAGGTGTGGGGTCGAGCACCACGAGAACCGGCGTCAGTCCAGCCGCTCGGCACTCCACCGGGAATGATAACTCTTCGGCAAAGCGCCCTTGTCCGCTGGCTGCAATCGTGACGCGCAGTTTGAATTCGTAAGCCAGTTGGCTCTCACCGTCATAGCAATCAATCTGGCGTCCTTCGTCGGTTGTCTGCCCTCGTTCATTGAGACGCTTCACCGGGGAATTGCGTGAGCCGACCGCTTCACCGCCCAAGCAACTCGCCAAGACCGGCTCGAAGAGATAGCCGGTCTCCTGTGCCGCGCGGTTGTCCACGTCGAAAATCCATTTCCGCCAGACGAGCCAGGCCGCAAGCAACTCGTGATGCACGCCACCGAATTCCAAGAGGCTTCGCGGACCGATCTGGTTCATTGTCGGACGCGGTTGGGTGGACAGGATGCGCTGATACTTGCGGCGACGCTTGTGGAGCGCTGCGAGGTTCGCGAAGAAGAGGCCAAAATCGGGTTCGTGTGCGATGCACGCCGCCAAACTCTCCACCAACGCGGTTGCCGATGGGCACGCGGTCTGTGGAATTTGAAACCACGCCAAAGGCAGACGGTAGTAATCCGAACTAGCGGCGGGAACGGAAAGGGGCGGCAGTCGTGAGACTGACGGTTGCATTGAAAGGTCGCAGCAGCACTGCGTGAGCAGGCAAAACAACTCGTTCTCCGAGAGCGTCACGCGGTCGTCTCCACTTCCGAGGATGCGCGCGGCACTGAATAGCTTTTTGATTTCGATGGGTATCGGCATGGTCAGACTTTCGGGTGTTCGAGCAATACGAGTTGTTCTTCCTTCGATTCCATCAACTCGGTGAGCACGAATTCGGTTCGGGCCAGCGCTGGGCTCATTCCTTCAGAACGAGTCAGGCGAAAACGGAGCTTCGGATGGGCTGCCCCGTTGTAGCGCACCTCAAAACCGTAGGCCTTCGCAATATGCTCCGCCACCGTCCGGGCAAGCATCGGGGGAATGGCATTGCCGATTTGCTGGATGCGACTGGCCGCGCTCCCGGCGAAGACAAACGAGTCGGGGAACGTCTGCAACCGGGCGCACTCCCGCAACGTGAGCAATCGGTCTTCCGTTGGATGCACGAACTCCCGGGTCGCTGCGCTGGTGATGGTCAGGCTGGGCTCATCCGCAAAGAAACGCTTGAGGCCAGATGGAGCGCCCCCACGTCGTTCGACGGGAGTGCCATCCATCACACGACGAAAGGCCCGGCGGCGAAACGACTCGTGCTGCAAATGCTCCGGCAAGTCCTTCATCGTCTGCCCCGGCGTCAACCCTCGCACCCGCTCCAATTGGATTCCCGAGAGTGCTGGCGAAAAGTGGTCCGTGACCGTCTTCGCTTCTCCCCGGAGATAAGCCTGCAACTCATTTTTCGGTGGCCCGATGTGCGAGAGAGCCTTTCCAGCATCCGTGGTCGCCGATGGCAGGTCGCTCGTCGCAGTCGAGAAGGTGATTTCACCCTTTCGAAAGATGTTCCCAGAAAACAGAGTGACGGCATCGGGAAAGACGAAGTCATGCCCCATCCGATTCCCAACGATGAGCACCCTCTTGCGCCTCTGGGGCACGCCGTAGCCCTGAGCATAAACCTTCTCCAGATTGACCGAGTAGCCTGCGTTGAGAAATGCCTCCACCGCGTCGCGGACATGCAGGCCGCCATCGTTCGTCAGCAACCCCTC
>JANLTG010000150.1:0-8331 GCA_031362805.1 bacterium | reverse complement strand
ATGGCCGTCTGGAAATCGCGAAGTATCTCATCGAAGCCGGCGCGGAGGTTTCCGGCACCAATCGCGACGGCAACACGCCGCTCCACTCCGCCGCCTTTCTCTGCCGAACGGACATCGTGAAGCTGTTGCTCGAGAAAGGCGCGTCCATCAGCCAACGCAACAACCGTCAGGAATCCCCCGTGGATGTCGTGTCCGGCCGCTGGAACGAAGGGCTGGCAAATTTCTACACCTTCCTCGAAGCCACGTCGGACCTCGAACTCGACCTCCCGCGCATTCAGGCAGAGCGCCCAAAAATTGCACAACTCCTGAACAGTCAGGCCGAAAAGCCCCAGCGACGCGCGGACCGAAACTAGAACGCAACGCCTGCTGCGCCAATGAACCTTGAAGAGCAGGCCATACTCCAGACGCTGATGCAGGCGCGCACGCGCCTGTCGGCCGCCGCGTGGGTTGTGGTGCGGGATGCCCATGCGGCGGAAGATATTTTCCAGAACGTGGCGCTCAAGGCGATGACCCGCGCGGTAAGCTTTGAGACCGAGAGCGCACTCATGTCTTGGGCCTTCATCACGGCCCGGCGCGAGGGCATCGACTGGCTGCGGCGGCACCAGCGCGAAGCAATCTGCCTCGATGCGGAGATCCTGGAACTTTTGGAACACGAGTGGCAGTCCGAAGCGGCGCATCCAGCCAGCGCCAAAATTGAGGCCCTCCAGGATTGTCTGGCAGCGGCACCCGAGTCCGCCCGGCGTCTGCTCAAGCTGCGCTACTTTGACGGCTACAGCTGCGAGGAAGTGGCGGAGCAGATGGGCCTCGGGCTGAACGCGATTTACAAGCGCGTCTCCCGCCTGCACGAGAGCTTGAAGGATTGCATCGAGGGAAAACTGGAGGGCGGCACCACGGCCGGAACACAAGCACCATGAACCAGGGCAATCCCCAGCACGAACTGCTGTTGCGCTACCTCGACGGACGGGTGACGGCGGAGGAGCAGCAGCGCGTAAGCGAGTTGCTTCGCACCGAACCCGCCGCTCGCGCGTTTCTTCGTGAGGTGTCGGAACAGGCGGTCATGGTGGCGGACCTGGAGCGGATTGCGGCAGGGCGCAAGGAAGCGCTGCAACCCCGACAAGCCGTCGCGGAACAGAGGCGCAAGGTTGTACCGGTCAATTTTCGCGCGTGGCGATGGCGCGTGGCTGCGGCGGCCGTGATTGCGCTGCTGGCCGTGGGCGCCTTCCAGCTCACCCCCAAGACCAAGCAAGAAATTGCCCGGGTGTCCAAGGTGACCGGCTCCAGCCAGTTCTTTGGCTCGAACGGCAAAATCGAGAACACGCTGGCTACGGGAACTCCCTTGGTCGCGGGTGACACGGTGGAGACACGCTCGTGCGATGCATGGATCGAGCTGAAGCTGCACGATGGATCCACACTCACCATCGCCGGGCACTCGACCTTGCGAATCCTCGATCAAGCCGCCGGCACGAATCAGTTCAAATTGCTGCAAGGAAGCCTCTGGAAAAGCCCGGCGCCCGAATCGCCCGCCAGGGCTATTTTGATTCAGACGCCAGCCCTCACCGCAGAGCTGCGCGGAGCGCAGTTCGACCTCCAGGCTTCTCCCTCGGAAACGATGCTGCGGGTAAACGAAGGCTCCGCCAGGGTTACCCAGACCTTGGACCGGAGAGCGATCGAAGTGCCGAAAGGACATCAAGTCGTGGCGTTGCTGGGCAAACCAGTCGCCCTATCAGCGGCGGTTCAGCCGAAACCGATCAACTACTGGGCGTGCGACTTGTGGCAGGTCCCCGAGGTCACCCTGGGTCGGTGGCTGCCCCCGACCGGAAGCGAGCGGGCGCGCCTGGGCGCCGAACCCTTGCTCTGGCCGTTAGCGGGCCGTGATCCGTTGATGCTTTATGCGGTCGCCATCGCTGCTTGGAAAAGCACCGACCATCCGGTGCTGTTGCAATCGGGCTCCACGCTCCGTTTCCGCGGGCGCACGGAGCGGGTGCAAACCGTCCGTTTTGGATTCAGCGCCCAGAAGATGCGCGGCGCGTTCGCCGGAAAATTCGAGGTGGACGTCAACCCGGACGCGCTTGGCCTGGCGGGCGAGACATGGGAAGTCGAGTTGCCCCTTGCGAACTTCCGGCCGCTTCACCCGCACCTGGCCGCATCGCCTGAAGGCCTGGAGCTGACCGATGTGTATGCCCTGACGATCAACAACGACGCGGGCCTGGAGATCAATCACATCGAGTTGCATCCGGTGCCCCGCACCAGCCATTGAAGCCCCCAACCCAGCCGCCACTCCCACATGACCACCACCACGGCCGCAATCGATCCCCTCGAAGTTGAACAATGGCTCCGTCTGGCCAAACAGGGTGACGAGGCGGCGGCGCGGGAATTGTTTGATTACCTCCGGCCGCAGGTGGAGCGAATCATCGGTGCCAGACTTGGAAGTTGTTTTGGCAAGGAGGACATCTGCCAGGAGGTTTTCCGCAAGGTGTTTTCGCGCCAGGACCAATATCAAGGCCAGGTGCCGTTGTTGAACTGGGTCAGCCGGATCACCGTCAATACCTGCATCACCGCCGCCCGGAGCAAGCAGACCCGCAGCCTGGTGATGGGCATGGCCGACTTGAACGAGCCGTCCGGACAGACCTTGGAACTCCCCCATGGAGATCGCCCCTGCATTACCGATGGGATTCATGCGCGCGAGCTGGTCAATCTGCTGCTGGGTTCCCTGCCCCCCATGGAAAGAAGGATTATCGAACTCTTCTGCCTCGAGGGACACTCCTACCTTGAGCTGAAGCACCTGACTGGTCTGACCGTGGGCCTGGCCAAAACCCGCATCTGTCGCATCAGAAAAAAACTTGCAAAAAAGCTGGAGGAACTCACAAGCATCCCCCTAGCAACCTTGGCGATTCATGAAACAAACACACCACGCCCTGCCCTCTGATGGCCGCCCGCCCGCCCCGGCGACGAGCGGACGACCCGCCCACACGCGGCATCCCGTGTTGTTCATCCGGTGCGTCTTGTTCCTGAGTTTGGGCCTGACCTGTGTTTCGCCCGCCGCGACGCCAGCAGAGGGAGAATTGAGTCTTGAACAACGCCGTGCGGAACTCGCTGCAAAGCACGACCGAAATGGCGACGGCCGGATCGACGCGACCGAGCGGGAGGAAATGCGCCTGACCCTGAAGAAGCAACGCCTCGAGAAGGGTTCGGAATCTGATGTGCCCGCAGACTTCCTCGCAGATTATGACACGAACAAGAATGGTGAAATGGATGCACCGGAGTGGGGTCCGGCGCGCCTGGCGGAAACTCGCATTCTGACCGAACGATTTGACGCCAACAAGGACGGGTCGCTTGATGAACAGGAATTGAACACCATGATGACCGAGGTCAGGACCGTGGCGATGCGCTATGCCAGGGACTACTTCGCCTACATACAGAAATACGATAAGAACAAGAATGGAGAATTTGATGGTGACGAGTATGCGACAGCGCAGGCGGCCGAGGCGCAGGTTGTCCAGCAAACCTACGATGTGGATCGGAATGGCGTCTTGGACCAGGCGGAAAAAGCAAAGGTCGGAGCGGATCTCCGCGACGGCACCATCAAGGGTTTCTACGCCCGGTTTGTCGCGGATGCGATCCGGGGCTCGCCCGGCGGCGGATCATCCTTCTTGGAGACCCAAAAGAAGCTGCTGACGTTTGACACCGATGGCGATGGCCTCGCCAGCGCCGAGGAGTTGCGGCTTGTTCGCCAAAATCAGCCAACCGCCCAGTAGCCCTCTGAAACCATTTCAAGCCTCTCACCATTCCCGCCATCATTTCATGAATCCTTTCACTCGTTCCCGGCAGTTTTCGCAGGTCGCCTTTTCTTGTACTGCGTTGATTGTTACAATCGGGTCACACCGCGGTTACGCGCAGGCCACGGCGAACCCGTCCACGGTCATCATCAGCGAGTTCCTGGCGGCCAACGATTCAGGCATGAAGGACGAGGACGGCGACTACTCGGACTGGATTGAGCTCCGCAATTACGGTGAGCAGGCGATCAAGCTCGCGGGGCTTCGCCTGACCGACAGCCGGAAGAACTCAGGCAAGTGGACCCTGCCGGCGGTGACGCTCGAACCGGGGGCGCACCTCCTGGTCTTTGCCTCCGCCAAGAGCCGCAACGATCCCAACCGGCCGTTGCACACCAGCTTCAAACTGGGCACCAAGGCTGGTTATCTCGCCTTGATCGCGGCGGACGGCCGGACGGTGATCCATGAATACAGCCCCAAGTATCCTGACCAAGAGGCGAATACCAGCTACGGAATTGGCCGGGAGTGGCGTCCCGGAACGCCGCTGGCGGAACACGAGCAGTTCTTGCTGGAACCGACGCCGGGCAAGGTCAATTCCGATAAACTTTTGGGCGAAGTAGGCGCAGTGATGTTAAACCAGAAGCGCGGGTTTCGTGACGAGCCATTCGAACTCAAGCTCACCACGGCCGCGGACGGCGCGGTGATCCGCTACACTACCAATGGATCCGAACCCAGCCTGGCCGAAGGAAAAACATATCAATCGCCGCTCCGTATCTCCCAGACCACGGTCTTGCGGGTGGCGGCCTTCAAACCGGGTCACCGCCCGACCCAGGTGGAGACGCACACGTTCATATTTCCGAAAGACGTGATCCATCAGTCGCCGGATGGCCTGCCGCCCGAAGGGTTTCCCTACCTGTGGGGCAAGAACCTGGTGGACTATGGCATGGATCCCCTCATCGTGAATGACCCGCGGTACCGCGATGAAATCGTCGCCAGCCTGAAGTCGCTGCCCAGTTTTTCAATCGTCACCAGCATGGACAACATGTTCGGCGAGACGAACGGGGTCTACTCGAATGCCGGCGAGCAAGGCCGGGAATCAGAACGACCGTGCTCGCTGGAACTGCTGCAGCCGGACGGCCGGCAGGAGTTCCAGATCAGTTGCGGAATCCGCATTCGGGGCGGCTTCAGCCGCATGCCTCTCAATGCCAAGCACGCATTCCGCCTGTTCTTCCGCGACGCATACGGCCAGGGGAAGTTGAGATACCCGCTGTTCGGCAGGGACGGGGCGCAGGAAATCGAAAACTTTGATCTGCGCACGTTTCAAAATTACTCATGGAGCCTGGGCGGTGACCCACGGGGAATCATGCTGCGCGACCAGCTCAATCGCGACCTGCAACTTGCCATGGGCCAACCAGCCGCCCGCGGTGAATATTACCACCTCTACATTAACGGCCAATACTGGGGCCTCTACAATACCTGCGAACGCGTTGACGCCTCGTTCGGCGCGACCTATCTCGGCGGGAAGAAGGCCGACTACGATACAGTCAAAGTGGACTCCGGATTCACCACGCGACGGAGCACTTACAATTTGATTCCCACCGATGGAAACATGGAAGCCTGGACGCGCCTTTACCAACGCGCCGCCGCCGGCCTGACCAACAACGCCGATTACTTCGCTCTGCAGGGCTGCCATCCCGACGGCACGCGCAGCCCATCATTGGAACGGTTGCTCGATGTGGACAACCTGATCGATTACATGTTGATCATCTTTTGGGGCGGAAACCTCGACGCGCCGATCAGCGCCTTTGGCGGAAATCGAACCCCAAACAACTACCATTCGTTGTATCGCCGGAACGGTGGCGATGGTTTCAAATTCTTCGTGTGGGATGCCGAACACACGATGTTGAAACTCGGCGAGGACCGGCTCGGCCCATTCAAGACCGGCACGCAGGTGGGGACCAGCAGCCCGCAATGGCTCTGGCAACAATGCGTGGACAACGCCGAGTTCCGCCTGCGCGTGGCTGACCGGGTTCACCAGCATTTCTCCCAAGGGGGCGTACTCAGTCCCGAAACTCTGAAAGAGCGGTTCAACGCACGCGCCAAAGAGATCGAGTCCGCCGTTGTCGCCGAGTCCGCCCGGTGGGGTGACGTGAAGCACCACTATACCATGGACCCGCCGCCGCGCGAGGATGACGCCGGCAAACCCCTGACGGGTCCGTTCAATCGCGAGGATGACTGGCGCCGCGAGGTGAACCGGCTGCTGACGAATTACCTGCCGCAACGCTCCGGCATCGTGGTCGGCCAGTTGTTCGCGCAAGGCCTGTTGCCGGACTTGGAACCACCCAAGCTCGCCCGCGAAGGCCCCGTCGATTCGTCCCGCTTCGTGCTGAAGAACGGGACGGCCAAAGCGACCATCTATTACACGACGGATGGCTCTGAACCCCGGATGGTCGGGGGCCGGGTCGCCGGGACCGCCCAAGAGTTCAAGGAAGGCGTCGTCATCGACCGACCCCTCACCGTGAAAGCGAGAGTTTTGCAGGAAGGTGAGTGGAGCGCTCTGGCCGAGGCATCGTTTGCCGTTGGTAAGGCCATTACCGGTTCCGGCAGGTAAGGAACCGCCAACCTGACAAATGATCCCGGCGCACACTTCCGCATGCCGGCCCTGCGGTCGGCGGCAGCGCACCGATCCTCAGGACGAACCACACCTGCCATCCATCGCCAACGGCAAGGAATCCACCGCGAAGTAATGGACAAGCCAATCCGACTTGGATGACCGTTGTTGCCGGCGTCGCGGTAAAGCGGCTTCCGCTGACTCCGACAAGTTATAGCAAAACTCCAACTGACCTGCATACTCGCCGCCACAATTCTCACGACCTTTGAATTGCGCGCCGCGGACGACATCGTCATCGCCGACTTGGAAGGTGCTACCCTTACGGCTCGTGGGCCGACACCGGCGCGGCGTTCGGCGTTTATTGTTGCGACGGCAGGCAGCTGAAGGCTTCACTTGCCCGCACAACCACGGCATGACATTTCCACTCTCCAGGGCGGTCGCCGAATGGCTCCAAGGGCTGGGCAAGCTCGCGCTGCTGTTCACCGAGGTGGTGTAAGCCTTCGCCACGAAGCGGCCCAACTTCAAGGATTTGGTCTACCAGTTCTACTTCGTGGGCGTGAAGTCCCGGTCGGTCGTGCTCATCACCGGCATGGTCCTGTGCGCGCAGACCTATTTTCAATTCCACAAGGTCAAGATGGACACCGCGACAATGGCCGTGGTGGGCTTCTCGATGTGCAGCGAACTGGGGCCCGTGCTAACCGGTCTGATGGTCGCGGGCCGCGTCGGCGCCAGTCGGGGCGCACCGAATCCTTCGTCGCCGTTGAATCAAATCCCGCCAGGGCAGTGAAAAAGGCGAACGGTTGCCCGTTCGCCTTTCGCATTTCAGATTCAAGTTCGCTTAGTAGCGATACTGCTCGGCCTTATACGGGCCTTCGACCTTCACCCCGATGTAGGCGGCTTGATCCTTCGTGAGCTTGGTGAGCCGGACCCCGATCTTCCCGAGGTGCAGCCGCGCGACTTCTTCGTCGAGATACTTCGGCAGCACTTTTACTTCGCCAGCTTTGTAAACGTCCTTGTTCTTCCAAAGATCGATCTGGGCCAGGGTTTGATTCGTGAAGCTGTTGCTCATGACGAAGCTGGGATGGCCGGTGGCGCAACCGAGGTTCACGAGCCGGCCTTCGGCCAGCATGTAAAGCTGTCGGCCGTCGGCGAAGGTGTACTGATCGACTTGCGGCTTGATGTTGAGCTTCTTCACCCCCGCGGCCCGGTTCAACTTGTCCACCTGGATCTCGTTGTCGAAGTGGCCGATGTTACACACGATCGCCTGATCCTTCATCTTGGTCAGGTGTTCGAGGCGGATGATGTCCTTGTTGCCGGTGGTGGTGACGTAGATGTCGGCCCAGCCGAGCGTGTCTTCCACGGTCAATACGCGATAACCTTCCATCGCGGCCTGAAGCGCGCAGATGGGGTCGATTTCCGTGACGACGACTTGCGCGCCCTGACCGCGGAGCGCCTGGGCGCAGCCCTTCCCGACGTCGCCGTAACCGCAGACCACGGCAACTTTGCCGGAGATCATAACGTCGGTGGCGCGCTTGATGCCGTCCACGAGCGATTCGCGGCAGCCGTAAAGGTTGTCGAATTTCGACTTGGTGACCGAGTCGTTGACGTTGATGGCGGGGACCCGGAGTTTGCCGGCCTTGGCCATTTCATAAAGGCGATGCACGCCGGTGGTGGTCTCCTCGGAGACGCCTTTCCAATCCTTGAGGTAGGCCGTCCACTTGGTCGAATCCTCGGCGTAAACCTTTTTGAGCAGCGCTTTGATGACGCTTTCCTCATGGGAATCACTTTTGCCATTCACCCAATTGGAACCTTCTTCGAGCTCGGCCCCTTTGTGGATGAGCAGCGTCGCGTCGCCGCCGTCGTCAACGATTAACTGCGGGCCCTTGCCATTCGGCCAGGTGAGCGCCTTGATCGTGCAGTCCCAGTACTCTTCGAGCGTCTCGCCCTTCC
>JANLTG010000127.1:0-10389 GCA_031362805.1 bacterium | reverse complement strand
CGCACCAATGAGTATCCGGTCGCTCCCCACCACCGCCACGGTATGGCCGAATCTGTCGTCAGTCTTCGGTGTGGGATTGGCAATGGTCAGCGCGAACCAATTGCTCACCGTGGCGACCTTGGTCGCCGTGACCGCGCCGTTGGCCAGCGCCGTGGTCGTGACGGCCCCGGCAGCGAGTTGATTCGCGCCGACCGCGCCATTGGCCAGCATGGGAGTCGTGATTGTGCCATTGGCAATGTTGCCGGGAGCGAGCGTCCCGCTGATGCCGGAGGCGTTCACCTTGCCCGCAAACACCGCATACGGCGTGGGCGTCAACGCCTGACGCGGCGCGAGCGTGCTGAACGCGCCGCCGCCATTGGTGCGCACGGCGATTTCGAGCCAGCGATCCGCGCCGGGGAATTGATTGCCAAAGTCGAGCGTGCTGGTGAACAGGCCATTGGTCACGGCGGTAGCCGTCTGGGTGAGCGTGACGCCCTGTTGCAACCCGGCGTCGGGTGCAGCGAACAGCGCAAAACGTAAATCATAAATCCCGCTGGCGGGAGACCCTCCGTCCTCCAGTCGGCCTTGGTAGGTGAAGGCAGTGGTTTGGGCGTGGGCGGTTGAGAGGGGAAGGTTGAGCGTTGCGAGCAGGAGCGCGGCGAACACGGATCTAGTTTTCATGAGTGGGTTCTTGATTTGATTTCGGCGGGCGAATGATTTCTTTCCAGGGCGGTGGGTCAGGGTTTGCTCAGGCGGAAGCAGCGCGTGCTGCCGGCGTTCTCGCGCTGCGACTTCATTCAAGCAGTTGCAGTCGCAGTCGGTAGAAGAGGACGGACGGCGCGCCGGTGCTGACCGGCGTGATCGCCACGGTCTCCGTGGTCGCCGTGGTGGCGATGACCACCGCCGTCAGGGTTACGGAGATGCCCGCGACGGTTTCACCCGACGGATGCCATTCGGTGAGATTGGTGGACCACTCGTACGACGCCACGGCATCCGCGCCCGGAGACTTGCTGCGACTGTGCTGGAATCCGGCGATGGTCGAACCTGCAGTCAGGGTCAGCCCTGCACTGGACTCGATCGGATGCGTTCCAAAGAATCGTTCAAACCCATTGCCGACGCTATCCCCGTCCGGGTCGTCGCTGAAGCCATTCTGATTGCCGAGGGCGGGGAAGCCGGCCACCCAGCCTTCAAATGAATCCGGATCGGGGGGAACATTGGCTTCGAGAAAATTCAGCATTTCCATCGTCGGGCAGCCTTCGGCGATGGAGATGTCTCTGTCCGCCTCCCGCTCATCGTCGATCACGGCATATTGGAGGTTGGCCCAATCATTGTGGCCCTTCATAATTTCTTCGGGGGAGGGCCGGTCCACGCCGGCGAAAACGGTGTTCGTCCCGAAATAATTGAGGTCGGCGGAAACCCCCTGGTCCGTGGTCCCGTCGCGATTGAAGTCCGCGGCGCTGCCGTTGAGCCGGACCAGGCGGAGGGTCCGATTGAAGTCCGGCCCCACGCCGTAAGGCATGACGAACTTGCGGTAAAGGGTCGATGGGATACCCGCATTTTCGTTGAGCGACGTTTCGTTCAGATCGGGCAGTTGCTCCCGGGAATAATCCAGCCTCCAAAAAAGTTTGTTTTGTTTCTCCTTCAAGGGATGGGTGAGCACGTAGTTCATGAGGCTCGGGTAATTGGGCTTGCCCTGCCAGGACTTGGGAACGAAAGCGATAACCTCATCCACCCCGCCCCCGTGCCGCAGTCCCAGGCTGTGACCCAATTCATGCATGAAGGTGGCCGCCTGGTCGTCAATGTCCCGAAAGCCATCGCGGTGAACTTGCGCGCTGAGATTGATGACGAAATCGTTGCCGCCGATCTCACCGATGCCGTTATAGGCTCTATCCGTCAATTCTCCGAAGTTGATGAAGTCCTGCACGAGGCAGTAACGATAGACCCGGGCTTTGGCGGCGAGAATGTTGGTGCGGTTCGGATTGGCGTTCGCGTCTGGATTGCGCTGGGCCAGGGTGCCGAAATGATTGGTCTTGGTTTCTCTGAACTTAAACGGGAACCCCGTGGGATCGGTGACACCCGGCGGCACGATGATGCCGGTCTCGTCCAGTTCCAAATGCAGACGGATGCCGGGGACCTTGTCCGGATTTTGAACCGGAGCCTGGGCAAAGGCTAACGCGACCCGCGTCAGTGCTTGGTCGCTGATAGGAAGCGGAGCCGCGTCAATCTCGACAAACAGATCCTTGTGGTCGGGCCGAGCGCCGAGCGCGTAGAGATCCAGATCGATGATCCCGTCGCCATTCACATCAATCCCCCCGTTCTCGCTCTCCCACCTATCCAGCAATCCATCCCCGTCGCTGTCCATTTCAGGCAATTCAAATACCTCGGCGATGCCGGGCGCATCGAACGTTCCCGGAATGAATCCCGAGTTCTCACCAACGACAATCGTCAATCCCGACACCGCTGCCGCCCATCCGAAAACGCCTCGTTCATCGCCGCGGGCCTTGAGGTAGGCGTCCTTAGTCCAGTTTGTGCCGCTGCGCAGATAGACGTAGGCCGCACCGGAGCTATCGCTATTATCCAGTTCATTGCCGTTGATGCCTCTGGCGCTGCTGTCTTCGCCAAGCGCACTCACCACCGCAATGTTGCCGGAGAGGCCCACCGCCCAACCAAAGCTGTCATGAAAATCGGGATTACTCGCCTTCAGACGGGCTTGTTTGCTCCAATTCGTCCCCGCGCGCACAAACACGTAAGCCGCACCCTCACCCCGGTTCGAAGGCCCCCCTTTGTCCTCCTCCACCGCACCGATGATCGCGGTGTCGCCGTCGAGCGCGACAGAAAAGCCAAAGCCAGATTTTACGCTTGCGGCGCCATTGTCGGACACAAGTCGCTGCTTTTCGGCCCACATGCCTTCTTCGCGCATGAAGACATAGGCAGCTCCAGGGCCGTTGACACCGGGGACGCCGACGAACACGGTGTCTCTTGATATGGCGGCGCAGTATCCAAAATTGGACTCGCTCCCAGTGTCACGGCGTTGGAACCGGGCCTCCTCGGTCCAATTCGTACCGTCGCGGACAAAGACGTAGGCGGCTTTTTCCCTTTCAGCGGTCACAACAACACGATTGCCTGAAATTCCCACCGCAAACCCAAAGCGCCCATTCGAGGTAGGCGAGGCCGGCTTGAGATACGCCTGTTGCGTCCAAGTCGTCCCACTGCGCACAAAGATGTAGGCGGCACCAGCGTCCCCCAAACTGTTGTCATCTTGATTGCCACCGATCCCGGCGGCCGCGCTGTCTTCCTTGTAGGCCCCGACGATGAGCGTGTCGCCCGAGATCGCAACGGCATATCCGAAGTCGTCATCCTGGCCCGTATTACTCGCCTTGAGAAAAGCCTGCTGGGTCCAGGCATTTCCGTTGCGCACGAAAACGTAGGCGGCTCCGGAACCGTTCGCTCCCGTATTGGTCTTGATGCCGTTGATCCCGGACGTGTTGCTGTCCTCGTCAGGAGCACCGATGACGACCGTGTCACCGGAAATAGCCACCGCATCGCCGAAATTTTCGGAAAACTTGGCACCGCCGGGGATCAACACAGGTCCTTGAGCGATCGGATCGACGGTGACCGGATACCGCGCCCCTGCTTCCTCGACCGTGACGCGGATGAGGCCCTCACCTGCCGCCGCCGGCTCGAAGCGCACCGGCAACATCCGGCCATCGGCGTCCCACGCCTTTAGTCCGCTGTAAGTCAGCGCCGGCGCGCCGGCGCCCTGGCGATAGCTCACGCTCGCGCCATCGGGGGTGACCTCGGCTTGCAGCCCGCCGCGAATCGCCAGTTCCACCCGCAATGGCCTGCCAGCCGCCGCTCCCGCCGGGCGTTCGTGGAAGGTCCAGCCCTGCTCCAGCCCGCGCGTGTCGTTCACGAACCACTCGCGCAGCGTGGCATCCCAATCGTAAGCCACCCGCCCCTGCTCGTGCGAGACGCGCGCTTTCCCCCCCACCGCCTGCTCCGCGCCAGCGAACCCGTAACGCCGCAGCTCCAGCCCCCACGTCCACCCGCCCGCGGCAGGCGTGACCGTGAAGCCGTGCCCATCGAACCGGGTGTGCCATCGCTGGCCGGGATTGTGCGCTGCCAGCCCGCCAGCCGCCTCCGCGCGCACCTCGTGCCGCGCCGCTTGATACGCCGCGCGGAGGCTGACCTGCTCCCCCGTGAGCGGCCCCGCCCCTTCCGCCGGAAGGCCGAGCACGAGCAAAAGGCAGAAGGCGACGAAGCGGGAAACACATTGGGTTTTCATGAGTAAATCAGGACAACCGGGCATTTCATCCGCTGTCCTCCCATCATCTTCCGAATCCCTGCCGCCGAGTTTCGGAAAATCTTTTGGAAAGATGAGGTGATGGCGAAACGCGACAGCTGTAGCGGCGGTCTGCGACCGCCGATTCCTGTGGTGAATCCGCCATCAGACGGCGCTCGCAGAGCGCCGCTACAGTTTTTGAAGGAGTTGCTATGAAGTTCATTCCCCTCGTCGGAAAAGCGGGAGCCAGGCAGAAAGATAGAGGGCATTTTTCTGCCGGTAGTTCCACGCGGTGTGACGAAGGGAACGAAGCTGAATCTGCTACCAGCCCAGTCCCAACTTGTCCAAATCCGCGCGCAGCCGGGCCAGGTCCCATTCATAAAACCGGCCCGTGGCCTGCAACATCATCAGGCGCGCGCCGTCGGGGGTGAAGTTGATCTGCTGGAGGCGCAAGGGCCGGGGCGGAATGAGCGTGAGGACTTCCTCGCCCGAGGGCACCCGGCGCACGGTGATTTCCCCCGTGGGCGACGCTTTCGCCAGCAGTCGCGAGTCGGGAGAAAAGGCGGGCGTCCAGACATCTCGTTCCCCAGGGCGCGACGGCCAGCGCGCGACGGGCACCCACTTCGCCGTGTCCCAGAAGATGTGTTCGGTGCGGGTGCCGGTGAGCAGCCAGCGACCGTCGGGGCTGGGCTCGCTGGCCACGGGTTCCTTGAGACCGAGGCTGCGGATGCGTTTTCCGGTGGCGGCATCCCAGAGCCAGAGATCGGGCTCGGAAAAATGTGTCGAGATGCCCGTCTGGCCACCGTGCAGGAGCCGGTAACCCGCGAAGGGGATGCCGCTCCCGAGCAAACGCGCACGACTCGGATCGCCGTCGGGCCACAACTCTGCGCGTTTGTTCACGCCCTGGCCATCGGTCACGACCAACGAACGGCCGTCGTCCGCCAATTCCTGCACCATCGCATCGGCCGAGGCGCTGAGGCGACGCGGACTCAACAACTGGCCGCTGCCATTGAGTTCCGCCCGCCAACTTCCACCGCCGAGAACGGACCATAAAATCTGTGCGGGATCATTCGGTGGAAAGAAGACCGTGCTCCACCAGGCACGACCTGGCCCGAACGAGTGGACGGCGACCGTCCGGCGCGCGCGGGCATCCCAGACGCGCAACGATTTGTCCGAGACCACGGCCGTCCAGCGTCCGTCCGGTGAGAAGGCTGCGGTGTAGGCGGCACCAGTCTCGTCGCGCGGCGGTTCGGGCCAGGCGCGGAACACGTCGGACGCCACGACGTCGAGCAGGCCGAGCTCGCCATCGCCGGGGCAGTAGCCGAGGCGCGTTCCATCGCGGGAGAATTCGAGGGCGCGAGCACTGGCCGGCATGGCGACGCGGAAACCACCAGGTTCGACCGAGCGCCAGATGAGATCATGTCCGCCGCTCACGGCCACGAACGAATCGCTGGCCGGGTGAAAATGTAATTTTCGGACGGGCATGAGATGCTCAATAAACCGCGCCCGTTCCTCGCCCGTCCCGGCGTCGTGAAGCGTGATGGTGTAGGGAGGTTCCCCATCAGCGAGCGCGATCCAGCGACCATCAGCGGACCAATCCAAGGCGGTCGCGTGGCGCGGGACATTGGGAATCGTCGCAAGCGTCACGCCATCCCGGACCCGGGCGATGACGCCACGGTACGAATCACTCGTGACCACGAAGACGCGCTCGCCGAGCGGGTCGGACAGGAGCGGCTCTTGATTAAGCGGGGGCGGCAGGATGCGACGCTCTCCACCCCCCACCAGGGAAGTGAGGAAAAGTCCTTGTTGGTCGCGCACGGTGAAAAAGCTTTCACCATCCGGATGGAACGCGACGGTGGTCCGGGCGGAGAACGGGGCGCGATTCGTGTCCAGCGGCCAAAGCTCCAGACTGGTGTCGGCGAACTGGACGCCGAGCCAGGCCAGGCCGGGGCCAAAGAAAAAATCCCGCGCGTCGCTGGCGCGTGGATGGGGCCAGGCATGGACCACGCGGCGGCTCGCGGTGTCGAAGATGGTGAAGGCGTCACCTTGCATGAAGGCATAGTGCGTGAGGTCATCCGAAAACGCTTCGGTGCCGGTCACGAAGACCTGGGGGACCGGCCAGCGGGCGGAGGAACGCAGATCCGGCAGGGCGAGGGCGGCAGCGGCTTCGGTGCGCAGAGCGGCTAGATCCCGGCGCGGCCAGACCGCAGTCAGGTCCGCGATCGTCTGCAATGAATTGATCCGTTGCCCCGCCTTTCCGCTGGCCCGTTGCAGCCGCACTTCGCGCAACTGCGTTTGCGCCAGCGCGCCTTGCAGCCGCGTCACGCTGCGCTTTTCCACGAGGGCAAACACCAGGAGCGTGGCGGACAGCAAAGCGAGGGAAACCGCGAGGCCGGGATTACGCCGGGCCCAGGCCGTCACCCGTTCGAGCGGCGTCGCAGGTCGCGCAAGGATGGGGCTTCCGCCGATCCAGCGACGCAAGTCTTCCGCGAGTTCACGCGCGCTGCCAAAACGCTGCGAGGGATTCTTGGCCAGCGCCTTGAGAATGATGACCCCAAGGTCGCGGGGTGTCTCGCGCGGGAGCGGCGCCGGGGCATCCTCGGCAATCCGTCGCAACAATGCCGCCGTCGAATCGCCCTCGAACGGCGGTCGCCGGGCGCACAGTTCAAAGAGGATTGCGCCCAAACCCCAGACGTCGCTGACCGTCGTGGCGGCGCGGCCGTTCTTGGCCACCAACTCGGGGGCCAGGTAACGCGGCGTCCCGATCATGATCGAAGTTTGCGTGAGGTCCGAACCGCCCTCCGCCAGTTTGGCCAGTCCGAAATCGCTGACAAAGGCCCGTCCCTGTTCATCGAAAAGAACATTGCCCGGTTTAAGATCTCGGTGCAGCACGCCCCGTTCGTGCGCGTACTGCACGGCATCCGCGAGCTGCGCGACCAGACGGGCAATCTCGCGCCAGTTCTCCGCGTACTCCGCGCTCCGCTCCGCCAGCGTGCCGCCGGTGGCGAGCTGCATGGTGAAGAAGGGCACGCCATCCTGCTCGCCCGAGACGTACACCGGGAGGATGCCGGGATGCTGGAGACTGGCCATGGCGCGCGTCTCAAGGCGGAAGCGCTCCAGCGCGGAAGGCGAGCGGAGCCCCACGCTCAGGAGCGTCTTGAGCGCCACGTCTCGCGGCGGATCCATTTGCCGCGCCCGATACACCACGCCCATGCCGCCGCGCGCGATTTCTTCCTGCAACTCGTGGCCATCGAAACGTTCAGTCGTGTCGCTCAACGCGTCACCGAGCGCACACGCCGCGCAAATGCCACCGCTGCGCCCCGGGGTGAGCGGAGCGCCGCAATGTGGGCAACTGGTGACTATCACAGGCATCGCTTAATCATCTTCCGGATTGGCGGCCGCAAGTTTCATATTTCTTTGGCCAGCACTTGGCGCAGGTGGAAAAGTTCTTCGTCCACCTCGTGGGGCGCGCTGACAGTGCGGGCCACGGACGCCCGCAACAGCGATCGGAAATCCTGCCGCAGCCGATGCACGGCGCTTTTGAAACTGGGCACGCCGACCTTCAGGCGCAGCGCCGCCTCTTCGTAAGTCGCAGTCTCCGTGGCTCCGGGAAGAAATTGTCGCAACACCGCGAACTGGTCCGCCCGCCCCTCTGTCTCAAATCTGCCCTCGAGCGCGCCAACCGCCTGCTCCACCAAGCGCAAAGCCCATTCGCGATCGAAGATGTCCGCGTCCCCCGGCGGTACCGGCGGCTCGAAGCCGTCTTCACTCATCACGTCCAGACTGGCGAGCAAGGCTGGGCCCCGCTTGGCCGCGCCATCGTGCTCGAGCTGGCGCAAAACAACGTGCGTCACGACGCCCAGCAGGAAGGTGCGGAAACGTCCGCGCGTGCGGTCGGCCCGACGCCAGACACGTGATTCCACGAGCCGCAGAAAAAACTCCTGGGCAAAATCCTCGGCCTCCGGTTC
Source organism: bacterium (assembly GCA_031362805.1). GTDB lineage: Bacteria > Verrucomicrobiota > Verrucomicrobiia > Limisphaerales > RI-55 > RI-55. The sequence goes on along the minus strand of JANLTG010000127.1, from coordinate 2,160 downwards.
CCGCCAGCCCCGCCCGCGCAAATAGGCCACCACCGGCGGCCGGTATTCGCGGCAAAGCGCGGCCAGAGCTTCCCGCCCGGCGGAATCCCCGCTGCGAGTTGCTTCAGCCAGCCGGCCCCAGTCGGTGGTGGGAAACATGCGGGAGAAGGGTGGCGGATGGCGTGCGAAAATGCGACCCCGTTCGCGCGCTCCGGGCCGCGCCGCGCTGACAGCGGCCCGCCATCTCCAGGCTACTTCTGCAAAAGGGATTCAACGGCGGAAAGTCGCTGCTCCAATTCGGCGATCCGGGCATCCTTGGATTTCAGTGCGACTCCTTGCTCTTCCACCTTCTGGTTCAACCCCTGGATCGCCGCGAGCGCCACACCGTCGGCATCCACGGTGGCGATGTGTTTGTCGTCCTCGCCCAGGCCGAACGCGGCGTGGAAATCCTGCGCCATCGGGCCCACGTGTTTCACGCCGGGACGATTGGTGTAGCTCCAGCTTTGCAGCGGCAACGCTGCGACCTTCTCCAGAACCTCCTGCGCATTCACCGCCGCGAAAGCTTCCTTCGCATTCCGATCGCTGGTGAGCACGACTGCGCCGTTCACGAAAAGACCGCCGGCCTGCAGGTTCATCCGCTCCTGCCCATCCACGCGGAAGGTCATCTGACCACTGGCGAGGTAAGCGATTTGTCCGGGCGTGCCGCTATTGTCCTCGAAATTGATGGCGCCCAGATAGGTCTGCGAAGCCGTGGTGTTCTTCAGCACGAGAACGGCGCCGTTGCCATTGTTCGTCGTGGTGAATTGCCCGACGGCTTGTCCTCTTTGAACGTCGAGCGAATAGACTGGCGCCGTGGTGCCGAGGCCGAGATTGCCGCCGCTGGTCAGGCGCATCAGCGCAGTGCCGCCCGCTCCCGGATCTCCAGAAGCCTCAACGTGGCTGCCGCCCAGAAACCACGAGTAGTTTCCCCCGCTGCGGAAGTAGGCGGTGGCGCCCTGCACCCCAATGCCATAGTTGGTGCTCCAGAGGTTAATCATCTGCCGCGTCTGACTGCCGAAGGAAAGCGACGCTGGCGCTGCGATGGTGTTGTTGCCGGTGAAGGTGTTTCCGCCCGCGCGCAAGGCGACATTGGCCGACAACCGCGCGTCGGCGACGGTGCCGTACAGGCTTGCCGCTGGAACGGAGTTCAGAGTTGTCGTCGGCACGGTACCGGTCAGGTATTCGGCTGGAACGGAGGTCAATGCGGCGGGCGGAACTGAACCCGTGAGGCTGCCGGCTGGAACCGAAGTCAAGGTCGCAGGGGGCACCGTGCCCGTCAGGCTCTCCGCTGGAACGGACGTCAAGATCGCCGGAGGAACTACGCCGGTCAGGTTTTCTGCCGGGACCGAGGTCAGCGTCGTTGGCGGGACTGCACCGGTAAGATTGCCAGCACTGAGCGAGGTCAGACCGCTGCCATTGCCAACAAAGCTGCCGGTAAATTTCGTCGTATTGAAAAAGACCGAGAGCGTGTTGGCAAGGGTGTTTGCGCAGATCAAGTCCGGTTTGCCATCCCCGTTCACGTCCGCCGCAAAGAGCGAAGGACTGTAGTGCCCAGACGTCGGCGTGGCGGCGATGGAGAAGGCGCCGAACCCATTGTTGGTCAACACTGTCAAGGTACTCGGACCGCTGGTGTGCGCGCAGATCAAGTCCGGTTTGCCATCCCCGTTCACATCCGCCGTCGTGACCGAATATGAAGCGCTGCCCACAACAGGTGAAGAGGACAAGAGGAAGATGCCGCTCCCGTTGTTGGTCATCACCGTCAGCGTGTTGGCACCTTCGTTCGCGCTGATCAAGTCCGGTTTGCCATCCCCGTTCACATCCGCCGACGTGACCGATTGAGGGGTGACGCCCACACCGGGCGAGGAGGCCAGCCCGAAGCCGCCGCTCCCGTTGTTGGTCAACACGGTCAGCGTGTTGGTAAAGAAGTTCGGGCTAATCAAATCCGGTGCACCATCGCCGTTTACATCCACAGACGTGACCGATTGTGGATAAGAGCCCACACTCGGCGAGGAGGCTAGCAAGAAGCTGCCGCTTCCGTTGTTGGTCAAAATCGTCAGCGTGCCGGCATTGTGGTTCGCGCTGATCAAGTCCGGGGTACCATCGCCGTTCACATCCGCAGACGTGACCGAATAAGGACTGCTG
>JANLTG010000095.1:0-10514 GCA_031362805.1 bacterium | reverse complement strand
TGCATCCGCACCTTGTAATCAGCCGCCCGCGAGTTCCTCACTTGCGGGTGATGATCGCCCACGCGGTCGGTCGGCAGAATCACCCGGCGGTTGCCATCTTCTTTGTCCTGCGCACTGTGTCGCATCTTGAAAGGCTTTCGGCTGGAAGGCTCCGCCGGCAGCACCTGAGCCAGCGCCACCTCCGCCGCAGCGAGATACTTCTCCAACTGCGAGGGCGACAGCATCAGGGCCGGACCAATGCGATTGAATCCATGCCAGCTCGTGTCCTCCGGCAGATTACCTGGATCGGTCGGCACATAGGTGACTCCGAGCAGATCGTGCAAGGTGTTGGCGTATTCCTCCCGCGTCAGGCGCCGCAAGCTCACCTTCTCTGCGATCGCCTTCTGGGCGGCGTCCGATTCCTTGAGCCAGTCTGAGAGCACTTGCATCGCCGCAGCGCGTTCCTCCGCCGTTGGCTGCTTCTCGTCCTCCGGCGGCATTTCACCGGAGGTCAGCCTCTCCAACACGTTGCCCCAATGCGCGGCGAACGCCGGGTCGGTCAGTTGGGTCGGTCCCTGGTCTATCCGGAATTTCCCCTTCTGCTTCTTCTCGCCATGGCAACGGATGCAATGCTCCGAAAAAAACGGTTGGGCGATTTTGTCGAAGCCCGCCGGAACACTCGCCGCCTCCACCGAAGCGCTACCGCACCACAACCACAGCACCGCGAGCAGAGCTGCGGACGAAGTCCATCTTGGGAGCCGGCTCCTTGTGCGGTGTGGTTTCATCATCGGTTGCGCGTGTCAGTGGACTCTGACGACGAATCGTCCGGGCGTATTGCAAAAGATCAAATATCGTCGTGGTTGACCGAGGCGTAGAAGGTCAGGGCTTCACGCAAGTTGGCGGCGGTCTCGGTGGCTTGAACTGAAACGACGGCGGTAAGCTGCTCGAGCGTGTTGGTCAGGAGCAGCGGTTTCATTTGATTGGCGAAAAGTGTGGCCATGACTCTCGTATGCTCGGCGTCGGTCGCCTCCCACCATCTGCCACAACATCAACCACCGCGTCATCACGCTAGAATTTCCTTCACCACTCGGGCCGGATTGACGCCGACCAGCGATTCGTCTCGACCTTCATAGCTGAACGTATTTTTTTCCCAGTCCAGCCCGCAGACGTGCTGAATCGTAGCATGGATGTCGCTATGGGTGAGCTTGAACTCAGGCAGAGCCGCATACCCGAGTTCATCAGTGAGGCCGTAGTCGGCACCGGGCTTCACTCCGCCGCCCGCCATCCACATTGTGAAGCCGAATGGATTATGGTCCCGGCCCGGACGTTGATTTTCCGACTCGATGGTGGGGAGGCGGCCGAACTCCCCCGACCACACAACCAGGGTGTCCTTAAGCATGCCTCGTGATTTCAGATCGGAAATCAGCCCGTAGAGACCCCGGTCGATGCTGTGGCCGAGTTTTGGCAGCGAGTTGCGAATGTTGTTATGCGTATCCCAATCGGTGCCACCACCGTTGGAATTGATGATCGTCACAAACCGCACGCCGCTCTCCACCAGTCGCCGGGCAAGGAGACAATTACGGCTGAACGGAGCCGCCACCGGATCCTCAAGTCCGTACAGGTTTTTGGTCGCGTCCGTTTCCTTCGTCAAATCCGCAACCTGCATTGCCTCCACCTGCATCTTCGCAGCGAGTTCGTAATTTGAAATGCGTGCCTCCAGGTCTTGATCCAGGGGGTATCTTGCCTTGTGAGCGCGGTTCAGACCCTGAATTGCCTCCAGCAAGCGCGCCTGCCCTTTGGCAGAAAGGTCCTCCGGTCGCTGAATGTCAAACATCGGCGATTCCGGATTCGCGACCATCTTGGTTCCCGAGTATATGGGTGGCAACCAGGCGGAGGAGTAGGCACGCGTCTGAATCGTTGCGGCCCCAGTCTCCAGCGCGATGAAGGCCGGCAGATTCTGATTTTCGGTGCCCAGCCCGTACGCAATCCAGGACCCGAGGCTGGGGAATCCCGTAATGCCGCGTCCGGTCACGAAGGAGAATTGAGCCGTGGAGTGGTCAACGCGGTCTGTCGTCATCGACCGAACGAACGCGATTTCGTCCACCACCTTGGAAAACATCGGCAACAGTTCCGATACCGGCCGGCCGCTCTGACCGAAACGCTGAAAACTCCACGGGGTGGCCAACACCCGCTGCGACCCGTTGAGCGCCCTTCCCTTGATTTCCAATGGTGACGGCTTGCCGTCGTACTTCTGCAGCAGCGGCTTTGGATCGAACAAGTCAATGGTACTCGGGCCGCCACTGACGTAGATGAAGATGACACGCTTCGCAGTTGGGAGGAAGTGAGGCAGCTTGGGCCGCAAATCATAAGCACCAGTGGCGGATGCAGGGTTCGCATGCGATACGCCGAGGATGGATTGGAGGGCGATAGCGCCCAGCCCTCCAGCGGTCCGCGTCAGGGCCTGGCGGCGCGTGATTCTCTGGCTCATCATGTTCATAGTGCTAAAAGCTGTATAAGAATTCGTTCGCGGCCATCATTGCCTGGACCAGGAGGCGCATCCCTTCAGAAGGCGAGTCATGGCCCGCGACCGTCTGCCGCGCGACTCGGATTTCGCGTTCGTCCGCCTTGCGGCTGTAGACTTCCTGGAACGCGAGCGCGATGGCCTCCTCGACGTTCCCGTTGCTCCGCTGCATGAGATTCCCTGCCAGAGCAAGCGACGTGCGGCGTGTCAGCGGATTGTTCAGCAGGGCGAGGGCTTGAACCGGGAGTGCGGAGCGAAATCGCTGAGATTGCGAATCCGACGTCATATCCGGACAGTCGAACGCTCTAAGAAAACCATCCGGCCGGGTGCGAGCGTAAGAAAGATAAATGCTTCGACGGTTGGGATTGCCGCGGCTGGCATCTTCGGCGAACTGCCCGTCCGCAGAACGCTTGAGCGGCTGTTGCGGACCAAACATCTCCGGGCTCAAAAGACCGCTCACCTGTAGCATGGAATCGCGAACCGCCTCCGCATTGAGGCGCAACGGCGCTTTGCGCCACAATAGTTTGTTGGAGGCGTCTACTGCGAGTTTCTGCGCATTCTCTCCGGAACTTTGGCAGTATGTCGCAGAAAGAAGAATCTGCCTGTGCAGCCAGTTCAAATCCCAACCGTGCTCGACAAAACTCACCGCCAGCCAGTCGAGCAGCTCCGGGTGGGTCGGACGCGCTCCTTGCACTCCGTAATCGTCCGGGCTTCTCACCAGGCCGTCGCCAAAATGAAACTGCCAGATGCGATTCACGAAGACGCGCGCCGTCAGCGGATGCTCCGGGCGCGTCAACCATTGAGCGAGCGTCAGGCGGCGGCCCGTGTGGTGCCACTCAGGATGATCCTTGGGATTGGGGAAACTGAATGGCCGGTCAGCGTCGTCCAGCACCTCTGGAATGCCGGGCTCAACCGCGGCACCGGGAGCGAGGTAGTTTCCTCGCTTCAAAATGTAGGTCGGCGACGGCGTCCTCGAAACATCCCATAGCGCCATGATGTAGTTTGGTTTGGGTCCTTGCTTCCGGTGCCGCTCGCGAATCTGACGCATTTTGGCCTTCTGTTCGCCGAGCTCGGGAAACTGTTTTTCAAGCGCTGGATCCTTCAAGTCACCCTCGCTCACGTGGGAATCGATCACCAAGTTCGGGTCTCCGGAAACCCGGCTCACGATCGCTGCCCGTTCTTCGTTGCTGGCCTGTGTGCCGGATGGGGAAACCTTGCGAAATGCTTCGTAGAGATTGGCCAATACCTGCACTTCACGTCGGATTTCCTGGGTCGACCGGATCCACTCGTCGCGCTGGGCGGTCGGCATGTCCATCACCATCCGGCTGGGCCATTCGCCATACGACAGATTGGCTGCCAACCAGCTTTCGGGATCGTAGCTGGCCTGAAAAACGGCCTCGAGCTTGAAGTAGTCGCTTTGCAATACTGGGTCAAACTTGTGGTCGTGGCAACGCGCGCAGCCGAAGGTCAGACCGGTCACCGCCTTTAGGCTGGTCTCTGTCGCCTTCTCCAGCGCGTCGAAATACTTGTCCACTTCATAGATGGTCTGATTGTCGGTGATGTCCGCCGTCATGCGCAGAAAGCCGGTGGCGATGAGTGGCTCCACTTGATCGGGACGGGGTTGGGTTCCGGGTTCGTAGTTCACCAGTTGATCGCCGGCAAATTGCTCGATGAGGAAGCGGTCGATCGGCTTGTTTGTGTTGAAGGCTCGAATGACGTAATCGCGGTATTTCCACGCCACCTCGCGCTCCACGTCGGACGCATCGCCGATGGAATCCGAATAGCCGGCCACGTCCAACCAGTGGCGACCCCATTGCTCGCCGTAATGCGTCGAGGCCAGCAGCCGGTCAATCAGTCGGCCATAAGCGTCAGCGGATGAATCGGCCACAAATGTGTTTACCTCGCCTGAGGTCGGCAGGAGACCCGTGAGATCCAACGTCACTCGACGGATTAGAGTGGCCCGATCCGCCTGTTCCGCCAGCGACCATCCGCGCTCTTCCAGTTTCGCCAAAACAAACGCGTCAATAGGCGTGCGCCCTTGGTCATGGTGGCGAACCGCTGGCAACGCGCCCTTCACCGGTCGTTGAAAGGACCACCACTGGCTGGCTGCCGAAGAGATCTTCGCGCCGGCGGGGACCTTGTGTGCTGCCGCGGTCGAGGGAAAACGGCCTTGCTCGATATACGTCCGCACCAACTGTTTCTCCGCAGCGGTGAGTTCGCCGCCATCCACCACGTGGTTGGTCTGGATTGTGGTCCAGAGCAGACTGCTTTCAGGTTTACCGGGGTCGATCACCCGGCCCGCCGACCCGCCAGCGATCAGGCCGGCAAATCCGCTCAAGTCCAGCCCTCCCCCTTTCATCTGCGTTCCATGGCAACGATTGCAGTGTTTCTCGAGCACCGGCAGCACTTCCGACTGAAAGATGGGTGCCCGCTGACCGAAGGCCGTGCCTGTGATCGCAGCGGCCGCCCCGAGCGCGATCACTACCCTGACCCTTCCGATCATCTCTGACAGGCCAATGCTTCGGCTTCTATGTTTGGCTGCTGGTAACGATGACATAGTAGGTTGCGGCCGTCTGGCCGACGGTGCCACTTACGCCAATGGGTGACCCTTTAGGGATTCAATTGTTTATGGAACCTGGTGGTTGATGTTGGGCAGGGGCTTGTCACGGCTTCGGCTTCAGCTTCAACATCCCAGGAGAGTTCCATTTGATGACATAGTAGGTTGCGGCGGTCTGGCCGACGTTGCGAATACTGTGCATCTGGTTCGCTGCCTGGAAGATCACCGACCCAGTCGCTACCCGGTTGGTCCGACCATTTACCAACGCCTCTACCGTGCCCTCTTTTACAATGATCAGCTCCTCATCGGGATGTTGGTGCGGCGGGTGGGGAGTCTCGCCTGGATTAAGGGTTGTGACATGAAATTCCAACTCGTCCAAAGTTGCGGTTGGGGCTTGGAAGAACTTGCGCACGGCACCAGTTCGATTCGGTTTGGCCTCAATGGTGGACCAATCGAAGACGGCGGAACCCATGACGGGCGGCTGCGTTTGCGCCACCGCGATGACAGAAAAAGCCCCTAGGACGGAGACGATGGCTACGACCGTGTCGCGTTTTGTAATTTTCATTTGCAGTTAGGAATTCGCTTATCTGAGTGGCAAGGTGAGAGGAGCAGTTCGGTATTCGGAAACGGTGAGTTCGCTGAAAGCGTTGCCACCGAACCCCGCGAGAAGTAGGAGTATGGCCAGCATTCTCATTTGAAATGGGGGTGGTCTGTTGACATGAGCCTCAAGGTGTCGTGGGCAAGCAGCTCCCATTCGGGCACCAACGGGTCATCATGATATTGGCCCAGGCGGCGTTCTCAAACAGGACCACATACTCGCCGTTGTTCCGCTTTGTGACCGTCATTGCGTATGCGGCATCCACCTGACCGTCGCTGCCTTTCCAGCCATTTACATTCTGGCGCAACGTGCCGACCAGACTTCCGTCGGTCTTGTTCAAGATGCGCACGTGGCCCACGCCGTAGAGGACGAAAATGTAATCGCCGGCCACGGCGAATGAGGCGGGCTGTGCCCCACCGTAGTTGCTGTTACCCGCATACTCTTGGTCCTGATAGGGCAATTCAGCCGTGAAATTGGAAGTGCGATTGCCGGTGGACCACCCGGTGAACTTCTTGACCCGCAGGAACGATCCCCAGTTTTGGTCCTTCACATCACCCGCCATATACATGACATCCGCATCGGAATCGTAAACCAGCCGACGGGCCGGCTTGAACTCGGACACGACCGAAGCCGTTGCGCTCGTCGCATCCCAGATGGGATTGCTGTGTTCGTCCAAGCCACCGAACTTGTAGTGGATGATCGTTTGCGGATCGCCAATGGTGAACAGGTCGCCGTTCTTCGCTATGTCCCAGTAACAATTATAGATTCCGTCCTTCTTGGGCTTATGGATCCACGTTTTGGTTTGCGGATTGAAGTAGTGGTTGTTGGTGTCACCCCCGGTGCCCATGCGCACCGACGGCACCAACACTTCGCCCTCGGTGGTCGTTTCCTGTCGATACAACTCAAACCGATAACCTTCCTGGCTGCTGCGACCGACGAACAGTTTGCCTCCGATGCGCCAGGCCCCGGCGCCCAAAGCCCGCGAACCCACATCGGTGTTTTGGTCGATCCGTGGATCGGTGGGGTATTTGAACCGGTTCACCGTGAAACCCTTCAGGGACCATTCCGTCCCGGGGACGGTCTTGGAGTAGTCGAGCGAGTAGTGGTGATATTTGGAATACACCTCGGTGTCGTGCTCCGGGTCCAGGCCAGCGCTGTCGAGCGAGGTGCCGGCAAAGAGACGCCATTTTAGCGCGCCGCTCGGATTCCATTTCTCGACACAGTTGCCCCAGAAAGTTCCATACGTGCAGCCAGTGTAGATATTGTCGCTGGCATCGACCGCGATGGCTTTGATCCAATGCAACTTGGCCGAACCGGTGAACGCACCCGGCGTTCCGGAAAAGATCCCGCCTTGAGCGCCGAACGTCCCAACTTTGGCAGGCGCTCCGCCGATGTTGTAGATCCAAACCTGCGAGTGCTCGTTCCATCCGCCGACCAACAACTGGCCACTGTTGTTCGCCGCGAGTGACAGAGGCTTTTCGAAGTCGGTGATCTCCGGCCCCGGCTTGCCGGATGGGGAGAACGACAAAATCCTGTCACCCCACCAAACCGACCCCTCGTGCGGCTTTTGAGTGCTGGCGGCATCCCAGCGAATCACCCAGACATTCCCGGCACGGTCAACCGTCAGCCGCGTGGGCTTGAGGCAAGGCCAGCTCCGTTCCTCGGTCATCGTGGCCAGGTCGAACACCTGGACCTTCTCATCGGAGAAATTGCTGACGTAGAGTTTGCCATTCCTTGCGCAGAGGCCGGTGATGATCTTCCCCGCAAGGAAAGTGGTGTATGAACCATGACCACCGCCGCCGTGTGCCGATCGCAGAATGCCTTTGCCCGGAGTTCCCCAGAAGACGAACTCGGCGTCAGCGGCGACGCATTTGACCGGGTCGCCAAAGCCCGATTCAAACCGGTCGTAGCGGGCGATAAACCCACCGCCTTCCGACTTGTATTCCGCACCACCGCCCCACGTTTCAGCATAGCCGGCGGTGAAGATCTTCCCATTCGGGCTCAGACAAAGATCGGCCAGTTCCTCGGTGACGTTCTTGTGCCCGTCTGCATCCATGTAGGTATTCCCCAACCAGGAGGTGGAATAGGTGCCGGGCGGATCGAACGGTACCTCCGCTCGGGCTGCCGGCTCCAGCAACATGGCAGCAGCCGCGAGCAGGGCCCAAGCAAACACTTTTGACGCGTGGTTCATGTCGATACCTTCCTGGAACCACCCGCTTGCGACTAGAACAAGGGAGTTAAAAACTAAGACGATTCGCCATGCCGACACCTGGCCGGGTGAAGTGGTCCCCTGACTCCGCTCAGGCGACCACTTCAGCTTTCATGGATGAATCAGCGTGGAGTAAGTCACGATGGCGCATCACCTGAAGGAACTCTCTGCGGCGGGGAGCAAAAAGCTGCGGCAGTTCGAGCGCTCATGGCTGGTCAGACTTGCGGCTTATGACTCAACCGCAGCGCCAGGCTGGCCACGCGGCGACCGAGCATTTCGCCGGTGCGCTGGTCCTCGGCGTTTGGAGCTTCCGACGGTGGCTCGAAGAGGGCCACACCGGCAGCGCCGAAGTAGAAGCCGAGACGGTTGTAGCCTTCGCCGGTGACGGGTGACTCCGCCACACCCACCCAGATCATGCCGTGCTGCATCGCGAAGGTGGCGCAGGTGAAGAGCGTGTTCATTTTGTCGCCCGCCGGCGTGCCCGAGATGGTGAAGGCGGCGGCGAGTTTGTCCACCCACCGCCGCTGGAGGTAGCGGCTGCTGGTGGCGTCCATGAAGGACTTCATCTGGCCGGACACACAGCCCATGTAGGTGGGCGACCCGAGGAGGATGGCGTCGGCGGCATCCAGTTCGCCGAGCAGGGCCTCGTTGCTCCAGCGGCCTCCGTTGAAATCGCCGTCTTGAAGGGCGAACTCCTTGACGCGGGCGCCGGGGACCTCAGCGGCCCCGCGGCCGACGGCGTGTGCCATCTCAGCGGTGTGTCCGCTCCCGGAGTGATATACGATGGCGATGAGAGGATGGTGGGTGTCCGTCATGGTGGTATGGTGCGGGCCTATGCGGATCCTATTTGAACTGTGAAAAGTCGGTCGGTGTAAGCTTGTAGGCGACCACGCCGGAACGAAGTTTGCCGCCAGCTTCGGTCTCCTTCTCGACGCGGATCCAGTCGGTATCTTGGTGGAATTCACTAATCGATTTCAGAATCGCCGGGATGCTCTCGCCCGCCAGCAGGCAGACGACTTGATCGTTCCCGTCGGCGTCCTTCTTCTCCGCAACCCACCAGCCGATGCTGTGCAAGCCGTGGCGCTCGTAGATCGGCACGGCAAAATCGCGCCAGCGATTGCGGAAGGTCTCGAGCTTGCCGGGCAGCACGGAGTAGATGCGGAGGTCGAACGCACGCGCCGGATTTGACGACGTGAAATCAAACTTCGCCGTCGCGTCCACCGTGAGTGGCAACGTGACAATCTTGTCCACTGTCTTGCCGTGCTTCTCATTCGATGCCGCGTAGCCTTTCTTGAAATCCGGGTCGGCGCCGAACTCCTTCTCCTGCTTCTGCAACTCGTCCTTGGTCGCCGCCGCCATCAGATAGACAAACGTCCCGCCATTCGTGGTGCCGGGCGCGGACCAATAGCCGACCGTCGCGATGCCATGCTTGCGCCGCAACGGCTCGACGGTGTCGCGGAAGCGCTCCAGCACTCCGTCCAGCTTGTTCGAGGTGACGGTGTAGATGCGGAGATCGTGGAAAGAGGGAACGACGCCCGCCCCGGTGGCAGATTGAGCGCAGACGCCCGGCTCCAGCCACACGGCAGCGGCTGCGAGCACGGCCCGGATAGATGCTTTTGACGTACGGTTCATGTCCAGACCTTCGCGAAACCGGCCGCCTGCGACTAGAACTAGGGAATAAATAACTAAGACGATTTGTCATGCCGACGTCCGCCGCTCCGACGGGTGCGCGCTTGAAGGGCGGGCTCAAGGCATCGAGCGGTTGACGTTGGTGACAGCACCGACCTCGATAATTGTGTCAAACCTTTCGCCGTAGCGTCGTCCGTCGAGCGTGATATCGAACGCGACGAGGCGGACTCCGGCACCCGCATTGGTGGTTGCGCGCAGGCGAATGGGAAACGACTGGCGCGCCTCGGCGGCGAGCCGGCCTTCGAGCACACTCGGCTCGGCGGTGAGGCCGGGCGGGGTGTGGATTTCAATGCGATGGGTTTGGGAGCGAGACTGGAAGTTTCGCACTTCGAGCTTCAGTTCCACGGCTTCGCCCGCGCGCACCGTGGAGCGATACGGTTCCCCGCGCACCCAGAACGGGTCAAACCAGTAGCCGTAATCCTTCTCCGAACTGAGCGCGCGAAACGCGTCGCGCATCTCGTAGGACCATTTGCGGTAGCGCTCGATGAACTTCGCGGGCCGATCCATCACGAAGGAGTGGCCGCCCATCAGCAGGTCGGGCTTGAGCCGCTTCAAGTATTCGGCGCCATAAATGTAGCCTTCCTCCAGAATGGCGCTGTTGTGCGCGACCATCGCTTCGTGGCCGGTCTGTTTCGGATCATCGGGGTCGCCGAAAATGTTGTCGCCGGTGAAGGCGACTTTGCGTCCGTCGATTTCTCCTTGCAGACACAGCGCGAATTCCGTCTGGCCGGGCATCCAGTCGATGGTGAACTTCTTCCCTTCCCACACGAACGATTCGCCGGACTTGAACGCGCGGTCCACGCGTACGCCCTTGACGCGGGTGCCGTCGGCGGACTTTTTCCCGTAAGCCTGAATCGGCGCGGCGTAGTCGAACCATTCCGGGTGCTCCATCTTGTCCACCATGCGGTCGAGCGCCCAGATCTGCGCGCCCCACTTCTCGCGCAGATGCGGCGCTTCGAGG
>JANLTG010000037.1:0-4136 GCA_031362805.1 bacterium | reverse complement strand
ACAGCGCTGCCGCGAAAGGTGAGCGCCGGCTGCGGCCGCCCAAAGTCAAGGCCTTCGTGCGCGGCGGCCGACTTTCTTTTTTACTGCGCCCGCAGTTTAAGCGCTGGACTTTCAGCCCCTCAGCTTTTTCAGACAATCTCTAAGGGGAAACCATCCTCCGCAGCTCCATGCGCGGCCCTAGCAGCTTTCACGGGGTGGTCGTCGTAGTCCGGCCTTTCGCACCCAAGACATTGTTTGATCAAGAGCTCGCTTCGAAGAAGCGTTTGCGAGCACCGGATCGCCGCGGCTACTGATTCGCGACGCCGGGAGTTGGCTCCATGGTGAACCACACGTCGGCATTGGCGGCAGTACGACCATAGGAGCGGTCAGTCGTTTGCAGTCCAAATGTCACCGAGTCGAGGATGGCGTTGAAGTTTGCGTCGCTGTCGGCGAGGTAAATCGTCTCCCCGTTCTTCTCCAGCTTGAAGCTGGCATGGAGGCCAACGGGAGCCAGGCCATCTTCGTCGGCCCAGACGATGAGATAGCCGTTCGCGGGAATCATGGTGCCGTCGGGAAACCGCCACTTGCGAGGGTTGTTCGCCTCATCGCTGAGGTATTTGCCCGTCAGATCCATTTCCGTCCCGGTGAGATTGCGGAGCTCGATCCAGTCGTCGAACTCACCCTGTGGGTCAGCATAGCTCCTAGAATTGGCAGCCATAAACTCGTTCATGATAACGGGCGAACTACCTGCAGATGTAACGCCCACGAAATAGGCGTGGGTGTCCTTCTCCGCGTTGCTGGGACTGAACACGGCGGCGCGGGCGCCATTGGCCGAGCGGGCTTCGACGTAGTAATGGATCTTGTTACCTGCGGCAAACTTCGCGGTTGCACCACCAAACAGGCCGTCGCCCTGCGCGCCATCGCTATGCACACCATCGTCAAACATCTGCGAGACGGCGAAGCGCCCGAAGTTGCTGTCCCGATAGTAGAGCCAGACTGAGTCGATACCGTTGATAGAGTTGGCGGAGACTTGCGCCGTGATGAACGGCACTTGCGCAGCGGTGGGCGGAGACGCGGGATCAAACACCGCCGTGATGGTCGGCGGCTGCGGGCGCAGTTCGGCGTGGCTAACAAGAAAGTTGTAGCGGTTGGTTACGTAGACCTTGAGCGCGTTCAGGTCATTCGTATAGGAGGTCATCGTGAAATTCCTGTTCGGATCGGCGACGATGGCGTCAACGCTCAAGTCCCGGAACTGGTCGATGCGGGCCGTCAGCACGGTAGGATTGAACTGCTCTTGCAGCACGGTTCGCATATGAGCAAGGTAGCGCTGGCGCAGTTCGCTGATGGGCAGGAGACGGTAAAGCAGCGGCCGATTATTCCCGGAAGCGCCAGTGACCGGCGAAAGCCTGTAGTCGATTTCCATGGCGGCCGTGAACGCTTCATTGCCGTCATGTTCCACGGGGTGAATACGACCGTCTTCCGGCGCCCAATAGAAGCCGTAGTCGGCGCCCTTGTTCCAGTAGCTGTCGTCATCGACAAAAATATTTTCGATGGCGAGGAACCAGAGCCAGTCGTCGACCGCCAGCACTTCCTCGACCTGGACCCTTAGCTGGTTGATGGGTGTGGTGTTCAGGACGTAAATGGCGTTGATGAGCCGCTGCCACGCGGCGGCAGTGGGCGAGTTGGTGGTCCGCAACTCGTAGTTGGACGCATAGGTCGACTCGTTGATGCTGCCATTGATGAGCGCCAGAGCGGAGTGGGCGCCGGTGAAGTCGGCGCCGACCCCACCTGCTCCGATGTTTGGGGTGCGCCACCGGTCGCCGTTGTTGCTCGGAAACCAATCGCTTATGAGCTGCCCATTTTCCTGCTGGATAAGTGAGTAGACGCCCCAGAGCGACCCGTTGATGTTGACACGGGCCAACGAACCTTGCGGACAGGTGGTGTATTTCCGCATGACACCAAAGTAGAGTGCCTCGCGCATGAGGGTTTCGTCACCCGCCGCATTGTTGAGATTGATGGTGCTGAAACCCATGAGCCGGCCCTTCGGATCGGTCCAATCCAGTTCGAGGTTGAGGGATTTCTTGCTGCCTTCCAACGAGTAGGACGAATTGCCCTTGTAACGTGCTCCCACGCCAACGTTGGTCGCGCCGTTGTCCAGCGTGAGCAGGGAACAATAGAGATTCTGGCCGCTGGCACGGGCGTCCGCGAGCAAGGCACCCCAGTTGGCTTGGGTGAACGTCAGATTGAAAGTGCGAAACACCGCCGGATCAAACAATCCGGAGGTCTTCAGCCCCCGATAGAATTGGCGCGAGCCGTTGGTGCTGAATGGTCGCCACGGCGCGTTGGTGGCTTTGCCGGAGAGCAACGTGCCGAAATTGGTTAACCTGGTCCAGGTCGTGAGGTCAGTGGAGAATTGAAGGTGCCAGTCATTGTCGGAGTCGCCCCGGACTTGAAACACCAAGTTGGAGCCGGACGTCTGGGTGTGGAGCTCCGCACCCGACACAAAGTCAGGAAGGTAAAGCACTGCTAGAATCGCCAGCGTGCCGATCAGCTGAGAAGTCCGACTATGCTCGCCTGCTTTGGCATCGACAGATGATTTCGTTTGAGCCGTTAACATTCGCAAAATCCACGCCAGCAACTCGTACCGCTTCATTTTGAGGGAGCCGATGAGCATCGGTCAACAATTCATCCCCCATTTGGCAATCGCCACGATCGTCGTGCTCCGGCCCCCAATGTGCCTCAACACCCACTCGTGCCTATACCGGTTAAGGTGACGCAACTTTACGATGCACATTCCAAGGTTCCCGGCAGACGCCCTTACTACGAACTCAAGAAATAAAGTGATCCCGGCTGAAAGCAGTTTATCGAAAAACCCGTTTGCCGATTTCGGAAACTAGCGACAAGAACTCTCACTTTACTCCGGTCCTTCGGAGCGGCTTTGCCCTCCAAGACTTCCCAATCGTAACTTCGGAAGCGATCACCGATCAGTTCATCCGCGAGCTCGCCCGCTCGCTTCCCGGGAGCTTGAAGAGACCCGTGCGGTAAGATTCACTCGCCGCCATGAAGATTCTCCACGTGGCTCCCACCTTCGTGCTCACCGCTCTGTTCGCCTCCGCTCAAATTCCACAGCCCACGGACGCGCCCAAGCCGCGAACGCCGGAGCAAAGCGCGGCGGCGTTCGCGCTGCCGGATGGCTTTCGCATGGAAGTGGTCGCCAGCGAGCCGCTCATCGCGTCGCCGTCGGCGGTGTGCTGGGATGCGCGCGGGCGAATGTTCGTGAGCGAATTGCACGGCTACAATCTCGCCGGCCAGCTCGACATCGAGGAACTGAACAAGACCGGGCAGCTCGACACGCAGGTGCGCCGGGTGCAGGCGGACGAGAAATTCCAAAGCGCGGCGAAGGCCGCCATGTTCGGCGCCGTGAAACTGCTGCGCGACACAAATGGTGACGGCCGCATGGACGTGGCCGAGGTATGGGCCACGAATCTGCCGCCCGCTTACGGTCTCGTGCCAGCGCGCGGCGGCGTGATTGTGGCGTGCGCGCCGGACATCGTGTTCCTCGCCGACCGCGACGGCGATGGCGTGGCCGAGGTGCGCGAAAAACTGTTCACCGGCTTTCCTACCGGCGAACTCGAACGCGGGATCAACGCGCCGCAGTGGGGCGCGGATGGCTGGATCTATTTCGGTCGCGGCTGGGGCGGCGGGGAAATCACCGGGCCGCACCTGGCCGCGCCCGTGCAATTGCCCGGCTCTGATTTTCGCATTCGCGCGGACGGCAGCGCGATTGAACCCGTCACGGGCAGCACGCACACGTTTGGCTTCGCGCTGACCGAGGCGGGCGACCGCTTCACGGTGAACACGACCGTTCCCGGCATCTACATTGCGCCGCTGCCGTGGCGTTATCTCGCGCGCAATCCCGACGCGGCCACGCCGTCGCTCGAAGCCGCCACCGGCGACCGCCGCGCGTATTCGATCTCCAAGCCGCATCCGTGGCGGAGCAAGCGCGCGACCGACCCGGAGTATTTCAAATACTACAACTCGCGTTACGGCGCGGCCGAGAGCGAGGCCGACGGCTGGTTCACCGCCGCGTGCGGCCCGATGATTTACCAGGACCACACGTTGCCCGGATTGCGCGGTCAGTATTTCGTCTGCGAACC
>JANLTG010000036.1:0-1784 GCA_031362805.1 bacterium | reverse complement strand
TCCCGGCCGCGACGTCGATCGATGGCAGCGCGCCGGTCAACGTCCGCCTCTACGGTTCGACCATGGCGAACAAAGCCAAGGGCGGAAACGTGACGTTCCTCACGGGCGGCACCCGGTTCGAGGTGGACGCGAATGTGAGGTGAACCATGCAACCCCTGATTGAACTCACCCACGAGGCCGCCCGGCAGAACGATCGCTGGCTCTTCATCGCGAGCCTGGTCGTCCTCGGCTGTTTCGCCGTCGCGACGATGCGTTACTTCGTCCGCCAGCATGAGCGGTTGATGAGCGATCACCGGCAGGCCCGGGAGGATTACCAGAGCAGCCTGCGGCGGATGCTGACGGAACAGAACGCCGCCAACGCCAAGCTCATGGTCTGCCTCGATAACAACTCGCGCGTGCTCGAAGAGTGCCGCGATGAACTGAAACTCTGCCGGGAGGAAAGGCGGAGATGAAAAGCGCGAGGACGAGAGCGAGGACGAGGACGATTACGATGGAAAACGGACAACAACCAAACGAAAGGAACGAAATGAAATGGAATGGAAAGATCGGATGGGCGGCGATGATCGCCGCGGTGGTGCTGGTGACGGGTTGTTCGACATTGGACCGGGCGTATGACCGGGAAGTGACGATGACGGAACAACCGGTTGTTCACGTGTTCACGAACACGATCGTGGTGACGAACTTCGTCCCGACGATCATCGAACGGACCAACGTGGTCCTCGCGAGCAACGTCGTGCTCGCCACCAACGCGTTGTCCGGTGAGATCACCGGCCATGTGGTGCGCGAGCCGGTCGCGACGAACTTGGTGGAGTTGGTGCAAACCAATTTCGTCCGCGTGTTCGAGACGAACGTCGTCTCCGTGCCGGTGACCAACCTCGTGGCCAAGCCGGCGGCGGAGTCGATGATCCAGGGCGCGGCCACGATCGTGAACACGTTTGCGCCCGGACTGGGAAGTCTCGTGGCGCTCGCCATGGGCGGGCTGTATCACGGGTATCGGCAGGTGCGTAACCGGAAGGTGAACGAGGCGTTGGTGCAGGGCGTCGAGACGGCACGGGCGATCCTCGAGAACACGCCGCAGGGACAGGCGGCCGACGCGCAGTTCGTGAAGTGGCTCATGGAACACCAGAAGGAAGCCGGCGTGTTCGCCGTGGTCTCCGAGCTGGTGGATCAACTCAGCGACAATCCAGCCGCACAACTGACCGCGCAGGAAATCATCGAGCGCATCCAGAAGGCGCAGGGGTAATCATATTCGGGATCGGAGAATTGAATCATGAATCAAGCAAAGAAGGACTTCCTCTCGCTCGTCACGCCGCCGGCGCGGCTCGGCATCGAGGAAACGGCATGGTTGCTCGGGTTCAATGAGCACGACGTTCCGGTCCTGGTTTCCGCCGGCTTGCTCAAGCCGCTCGGTCGCCCGGCGGCCACCGGCTCGAAGTTCTTTGCGACGGTGGAACTGCAGGCCCTGCGCAGTGACACGCGCTGGCTTGGTAAGGCGTCCGACGCCATCGTTCACTATTGGCGGGACAAGAACGCGGGGCGTCGGAACAAGGAGCGGCCCGCCATCGTGGGGTGACATTCGGTCACCCCGCGACGGCGCGGTGCGAGGTCTCAACCGGCGGCGGCGAACGACGACTTCAGTTCTCAGAGATTGTCTGAAAAAGCTGAGGGGCTGAAAGTCCAGCGCTTAAACTGCGGGCGCAGTAAAAAAGAAAGTCGGCCGCCGCGCACGAAGGCCTTGACTTTGGGCGGCCGCAGCCGGCGCTCACCTTTCGCGGCAGCGCTGT
>JANLTG010000186.1:0-12409 GCA_031362805.1 bacterium | reverse complement strand
TCCGGATGCTCGCCCACCGCGAAGTCCGCGTTCGTCGCGACGAAGGTCGAGCCTTCGCGGCTCAGTTCATGACGCACGACTTTGCGCGTGTTGTGTTCGGCGACGAACAGATCGTCTCGCCAATCCCCCGGAAAGCCGGTCGTTCTCAGCCGGGTCAGTCCGCTGTGCGCCACCGCCGGGAGCAGAATCGCGGGCGGCAGCGTGATGCCCGTGCGCGGGAGCGGCGTGCCGCGATCCGGTTGATACGGGTAGAGCCCGCCCGGCGCGCAATCGACCAGCGCATCGCGATAACCGCCGGTCGGCATCTGATACCAGTTGTCGGTGGCGATGAATTCCCCGCCCGGCATGAACTCGACCTCGACGAGGTTCACGAAGCCACGGCTGATGACCTCCGGACGCGAACCGTCCGGGCGACAGCGGAAGAGCGCCCCGGAGTTGCCTTCGAGAAATGAGCCATCCCCGCGTGGCAACTTCCACCCGTCCGGTTCGCCCATGGTGAAGTAGAGCAGGCCGTCCGGGCCGAAGGTGAGCCCGTGCAGGCTGCCGTTGTCCGTGTGACCGAAGCCGGTGAGAATCACTTCGCGTTTGTCCGCGCGTCCGTCGCCGTCGTTGTCCGTGAGTGCGACGAGGCTTGGAGGATCGGCCAGATAAATTCGTCCTTCGTGCCACGCGAGGCCCATTGGGAACGTGACGTGATCTTGGAAAACGGTCGCTTTCTCGAAGCGTCCATCGCCATCCGAGTCCTCGAGTCGGAGCACGCGGCAGTCGCGGGTGAGCTTCTTGAGTCCGGCATAGAGATCCTTGCCTGACGACTCGGCGACATAGAGCCGGCCCTTGTCATCGAAGCACGCAAACATCGGGAAGCGGAGCAACGGTTCGCCGGCGGCGAGCTCGATAGAAAATTCCGGCGGCACGCGCACCCCTTTGAGGAACACGTCGTAGTCGAAAGTCGCAGCGGCGTGCGCGCTCCAAACTAATACCCAGAGCCCGATGAGTAGGATCGCTTCTCTCAGGCCAAAAATCCCTCGGCAGTCGCAGCCGAGAACGTGAGCAGGCGGGTGAGCCGGCATATCCGACTGCTCCGGATCTGCAGGCAGGCAATTCATGATTCTTCGTGGCGAGGGCGGCTGTTTCATTTCAAAGTGGCGAGGAATTCAATCATATCACGGAGGTCCCGCTTGCTCAGTGTTTGACCAAGACCTTCCGGCATTCCGGACAGGCCGCGCTGTCGGTCGATGATGTCGCTCTTGCGGAGAGTCAGGACGCCATCCTCGGGTGAATTGAGCACGAGCTCGTCATTCGTCTCCTGCTTGACCGAGCCGGCGTGGAGCGTGCCGTTCTTCATGGTCAGAGTGACGCCCTCGAAACCCGGGGCGATCTTTGCGTTCGGTGCGACGAGTGATTCGAGCAGATATTCGCGCGGCTGCCTCTGACCGATGCCGGCCAGGTTGGGCCCCACGTCGCCACCGTCGTTGCCGATCTTGTGACACCGGACGCACGAAACGTCCGCACGCTCCTGGAATATTTTGCGTCCGGCGATGGCGTTCCCGCCCGCCAAGGTCTCCCGGTAAGGGGCGAGAACGCCCTTTCGGTCCAGCCCGTCATTGTAGCGGGTCACCAACGCCTTCAACGTCGGCCGCAGACCCGCCGCCTCCAAAACATCGAGCTGCAGTTCTGGGGACAACTTTCCGGCCAACAAACGTTCCATCCATTCCTCGATGATTCCATCCGCGGCGGCGGCCTCCAATTTCGCGAGCTCAGCCAGCGCATCCTGGCGTTCGCTAGTCGTTCCATTCTCCAAAATTCGAGTCCAGCGCCCCACAGCATCGGTGGGTCGCAATTTCGCAATGCACTTTTGCGCCTCCCTGCGCAGGGATTCTTCGGAATCGCGGCTGAGGGTTTCCGCGAGACCCAGCAGTGAGGCATCCTTGATCTGGGCGAGCGCTTTGAACGCCTCCACCCGCGTGACTCCATCCATCGTGCCGTCGGCTGCCAACGCGCGCAGGGAAGTGGCGGCCTCCTGCAGTTCGTATTTCCCGGCCAACCGGAGTGAGGCCACGCGCACACTGGGGGCGTGATCCCGTGAAAGCTGGGTGACCGCGTCCTGCGCTGAGTCTCTCGCCAGCGTAGCATCTCGTTCCTTCAACGGCCGCCACAGGCCCGTCAGCGCGTCGCGGTTCGAAGGCCGGGTCCACTCCGCGAGACGGAGCAAGGCCTCTTCGCGAATGCTGGCCGGCAAATCCATGGCCGCCAAGTGAGCGAGAGCTTCGGCGTTTGCCCGGCCGCCGAGCCGGTGGTTTGCGTTCACAATCCGCCGCCACAGCGCCTCCCGCGTGACTTCAGTCACCGGCAGGTTCTTCGCGCTCGCGAGTGCCGCGAGCTGCGGCATCAGATCGTTCATCGGCGTGTCGTTGATCGCGCGCGCCGCCTCCACGACGATCAGCGGATCGGTGTCGTTCAGGAACGCCCCGAGCTCCGGCATTTGTCGACGGCGCATGACGAGCAACGCCCCCATTCGCACCGAGGCCGAAGCGTCCCCGGCGAACCGCTTCGCGCCCTCCGGATCGCCGAGGGAAGCCCACGCATGGACGGCGGCGTGCCGGAGCAGCGGATCTTCGTCGCGATTCCGGCGAAGCAGGGCGACGAGCGGTTCGACCGCCTCCTTGCGCCCGAGCTTGCCCAGGCTTTGCGCCGCGAAAAACTGGACGCGTGCCGAGGTGGACTTTGCCAACAGGCGCGTCAGTGGTGCGAACGCGTCCCGATGCCGGCAGTCGCCCAGCACCTTCGCCGCCTGCGCCTGAACTTCGGCATCGTCGTCCTTCAGCGCGGCCACCACCGCGTTCAAGGCGCGGCTTCGCGTCTCGGGAGACTTGGCTGCGATCTGGCCCAAGCCCCACGTCGCGTGCAGCCGGGGGAGGGTGTTTGTTCCGGGCTGCAATACCCGCTCGAAGGCCGCGATGGACGGCGCGCCACGCTCCGCCAGTTCGAATTGCGCCTCGCGCCGCACGCGCAAGTCCGGGTGACCGAGCCATTGCGCTAGTTGAGTTTCGTTCCGCCCCGTCATGCCCTCGGCGATCATCCGCTTCGTCTCTGCTACCAACGGATCTCCGCTTACGCGCGGATCGGTGATCTTGTAGATGTAAGCCGTGCTCTGCGCGTTGATATTTCCGTTCCAGGTGGAGGCGTAAACCGAACTATCCGGCGCGAACTCGACGTCGGTCGCGGGAATGCGCCAGACAAAATGTGCCGGCTCCACGAGCTCAAACGAAGCTCCTTTCGGCCGCACCGACAGGGAGTGGATCCCACCGCTTTCGCCTTTGAAATCGCAGACCAGAAAATGGTTCTCGTAGTTCGTGCCGAGTCCCGTTCCCGGATAATAGGCCAGCCCGGACGGTCCCTGCGTGAGGTTCGCCACGGGCGGCACGATCGCCGCAGACTGTCCCTTCCAGGCAGGGTACCAGAGCTTCTCGGTCGTCCAGGGACCCAGCGGAACGGGATAGGTGATGTGCTGGAATCCCACGCGCCACCCGCTGTCGCCGCCTTCCGCCAGGTAAACCCAGCGAGCCTCGTCGCCGTGATCCGCGTTGTTGTCACAGGTCCAAAGGTTGCCGAACTTGTCGAAGGCGAGTTCCTGCGGATTGCGCAACCCGGTGGCGAACACTTCGAGATCCGATCCGTCCTGCTCGCAGCGGAAGACCGCGCCCGTTTCGGTGACGTCCACCCCGCGGCCCGGTCCCCCGGCGATGCGCGTGCCGCGGTCACCGATGCTGAAGTAGAGCTTGCCGTCCGGACCCAGGCAAAGCCCGTGCAGGTCGTGCCCGAGAAATCCGAGGTGCACCCCGAATCCGCGATGCAGTGATTGTCGGGAAGTCGCCCGGCCCGTTCCTGCGGGATCGCGCAGCAGCCAAAGATCAGGGATGCAGGTGAACCAGATGTTGCCCTTCCGCGCGAAGACGCCAGACGCGGTCCCGTCCAGCAGGTCGTTGAAACCGTCGGCGAACACCGAGTCGTGGTCGGCCCGGCCGTCCCCATCGCGGTCCTCGATCAGGCGGACGCGCTCGCTGAACTTCGTCCACTCTGGAAGCCTTTCGCCGAGACGGGCGACATACATTCTTCGCCGATCCTCCAACCTGCGGGACGCCAGATCCTCGTCGAGCCAGTCGAGGTGCGGACGGATGTCGGTCCAGGCGCCGTTGGGGTCGATGAAGCGGAACGACTCCGAGACGAAAAAGTGCCCCTGTTCATCGGCGCAAAAGGCAACCGGGTGCGAGATCTGCGTTTCGTCCGCGAACAGCGAGACCTTCAACCCGGGTGCAACTTCCATGCGCTTGATGGCCGATTCCCCTCCGGAAGCGGTGGTGGGCTTGGAGGCAACCTCCGCCGCCAACGCAACGGGCGAAAGGGCCGGAAGCAGGCCACACCAAAGGCTGGCAAGCGTCATGGCCGTGACGGTTGAAACCTTCGGTTTCATAAGCGAAAGAGCTGGCGCACATTGCCGCTGAGAATTTTCGCCTCGGTGGTGGCGGGGAGATTGAGGCTGCGGAGGGGGTCGAGGATTTCCTTGGGCTGCACCCAGGGATGGTCGCTGGCGAAAAGCAGCTTGTCCGCGCTGCTGAAGTCCAACGCGAAGCGCATCGCCTCGGGCAGCGGCGAGACGATGTCCATGTAGATCGAACGCAGGTATTCGCTGGGCTTGCGCTGGAGATTCTGCGGGCCGCGCTTGAGCACGGTGAACTGGTGGTCCATGCGCCCGCAGATGTAAGGCAGCGTGCCGCCGAGATGCGGGCAGACGAGCTTGAGCTTCGGGTGGCGATCCAGCAGGCCGCTGGCGATGATTCGGGCCAGCGCGATGGTGTTCTCGAACATGTTGCCGAGCGTGCTGGTCAGCTCGTAGCCCTTCACCTGCTCGGTGGTCATCGGCTTGGACGGATGGAGCAGGATGGGCACGTCCAACTCCACCGCGCGGGCGTAAAGCCAGTGGAACTGCGGCTCATCGCACTAGGCGCCCGCGATGTTCGTGTAGAGCAGGATGCCTTTGAAACCGAGTTTCTTCACGCAACGATCCAGTTCTGCGGCGGCCGCCTTCTCGTTCTGCAACGGCAGCGTGCAAAGTCCGCGAAAGCGCGTCGGATGTTTCGCGATCACGCCCGCGAGCGAATCGTGAATGAGTTGCGCGACCGCTGGACCGTCGTCACCGAACCATTCGGGGCCAGGATCGTTCGTGCTCAGCATCGTGATCGCGATGCCACTGGCGTCCATCGCGGCAAGCTTCGCATCCACGCTGACGTAGGCCGGCGGAACTTTGCGCAGCCAGTCGCCCATCTTGAGGAAGGTGATTCCATCGCGATCGTAAACCAGCGGCTCAGTCTTGCGCCGTCGCATCAGCTCGAGCACCTCGGGAAAGAACAGGTGGCTCTGGCAGTCGATGAGGCCGGTGGTCATGCGAGTCTCGGCAGCGTCGAGGGGCATCGCGGCCATCGCGGAGCCGGCTCCCACAGTAGCGAGGAAGGTGCGGCGGTTTAGGAGTTTGGGTTCCATCGGAGTCATGGTGGGTCAGGAAACAGAAGCACTGCCGTTCGAGTCGAACCATCGCTGAAACATTCGATCACTCGCGCGGACGCGTCGCCGCAACTCAGGGAGCACTCGTCGCCAGTGTTTCGCGAGGAAAGACGGATGCTTCAAACTGTCCAAGGCATACTTCCGCGTCGCCCCTGACAGGTCCAAGCTCTCCACGAGCACGCGTTCGCGACGATTGTCGGCCAGTTGCAGGAATGAGCCGTCAGGGGCGACAATCTTCGAATCGCCGGCGGACCATTTGCCGTCGCCCTGTGGGCCGACGGAATTGGCGAACACGTAGTACGTGGCGTTCTCGAAGGCGCGCACGGGGATGCCGTCGTGGCCGCGGCGTTTGCCTCGTGAGACAGGCAGGGCATCCATCCCGGCGTTCGGATGAAACACAATCTGCGCGCCGGCCATGACGGGCAGCCGCACCAGCTCCGGATAGCGACGTTCGTGGCAGATGATGGCCGTCGCCGGAACGCCATCGAGCGAGAAGAGCGAGAGGCTGTTGCCGGGCGTGAACCACTGGCGATCCGCTTCCACGAGCTGGCACTTGGGGTAAGCGTGAACGAGCCGCCCGCGTCGATCGAACACCACCAGCGCATTGTAGAGCCGTCGCCCGGCGAAAATCGGACTGCCGACCAAAAGGTTGACCCCGAGCCTGGCGGCGACGGCCGCGACTGAGCGAAGGGTCTGAAGAAGCACGGCGGTCTTCAGCGCGCCGAAGTCGCACGCGTAGCCGGTGGTGGCGCATTCCGGAAAAAGCACGGCGTCGGCCCCGTCCTCCGCAGCCTTGGTGGCGGCGTGCTCAATCTTCTCCAGATTACCGGCGATGGAGTCGGCGAAAATCATTTGAACCGCCGCGACGCGCAGGCGCTTCGGTGTCGAGTTCGGAACCTTTAAGGATCGGTTCATGCGTCGAGTTTCTTGTTGGTGGTGTCGGGCGCCCACCAGATCACGATGAGGCCGAGGAGGTAAATCAGTCCGCAGGTCGCACCGACTTTCGGATACGAGCCGCCCATCGCGGCGAACAACGCGCCGGCAGCCAGCACGCCCAGCGCGGTGGCGAAACGACCGACATTGTAAGCGATGCCGCTGCCGGCGGCACGGACGCGGGTGGGAAACAACTCCGGCAGATAAAGCGGCAGCCAACCGAAGAACAGCGTGGCGACGAAGCCCTGCGCGAACACGATTGGCAGGAACGACGCCTGCAACGGCGCGGTGCCGAGAAACATCAACGATGTGAGGACCGTCGCGGCAGCACTGATGATGGCATACGCGCGACGACGTCCGAGCCACGCGGCGATCTGTGCGCCGGTGAAACTTCCCAGCACGGCACCCAGCGCCCACCAGCCTTGCGTGATGGCCTTGTAGCCCGCCTCGGTCGCGCCGCCGATCTTGTCCGCCCACGGAATCATCCACTTGCTCGCCGCCCACGCGCCGACCATCGGGATGGAGCCGATCAGGATGCCGATCAACGTGAGGCGAAGCAGTGGTGGGCAGAGGAGTTCGCGCAGTGCAGATGCGGACCTCCGGGCAGCGGAGCCAGAGTTTTCGTCTGTCCGTCGAGCGTTTCGAGACGCCTGCCACAGCGGCGATTCCGGAATCACCGTCAACGCGAGTAAGCCAAGAACCGCGGGGGCGGCCGCCAGTTGGAAAACCCAGCGCCATGATTCCGGCGTGATGTGCCAGGTGCGGGCGATTTGCGACAGCATGAGAATGCCGCCATTGAGCGCTGCGCCCATCAGTCCGGCGATGATAGGGCGCGACTTGTCCGGCCAACATTCGGCTGCGAGTGCGACCGCGTTGGGCCAAACGCCGCCGACACCGAGTCCGACCATGAAACGCAGCACGAGCATTTGCTCCTGTGTCTTCGCAAACGCGCCCAGTCCGGCGAACACGGAGTAAAACAGAACGCTCACGCCGAGAGCGCGGGTGCGACCAATCCGATCCCCCAGGCTTCCCAGAAAGATTCCCCCGATCGCCGCGCCCAGCATCAGCGCCGCGGTGAAACGCGCGAACCAATCTCCGCCCAGCGCCGGCGTGAAGGCATCTCCGAGCAGGCTCTGCGAAACGGACAGGGATGCCACCGGCATCAGGCCCAGCTCGACGCCGTCAAACAGCAGCCCGCCGATGGCCGTGAACAACACGAAATACCGGGAGGTTTTGGAGAGCGACGTGGTCACGATTTGGATTTTAACCGGAACTGCGTTGGACTCATGCCGGTGGCTTCGCGGAAGAAATGGCTGAAATAAAATTCGCTGGAGAAGTTGAGTTGGCCGGCCACGTCCTTGACGGTCAGCCGCGGATCACACAACAGGAGCCGGGCTTGATCGAGCCGCGTGCGTTGGAGGAATTCGTGCAGCGTCTCCTGCTGGGACTGCTTGAAGAGCGCCCGCAGCTTGGTGTAGCCCACCCCGGCAATCGCGGCGAGGTCCCGAGCTTTCCAGTCGCGCGCGGGAGCGGCCAGCACCGCCTGAACGACCTTGGTCACCGGGCCCGATACCTCGCGAACCGTTTCCGGGAGCATCCTCCTGGTGTGCAAGAGCGTCCCCAACACTTCATTGATCAATCGATGAACCTGCCACTCATAGTCACCGGGTCGTCGGGTGACCAAATCAACGAGCAGTTTCTCCGTTCGCCGGATCAGAGTTGCGTCGCTGTGTTTCGTGAGGAGGAACTCGCTGTCGCCGCCCAGTTGTTCGAGCCAGAGTTCCAAGCCCGGACCATCGAAACGGATTCCGGCCGTCGTGAGCGGCTGGCCGGCGGCGGGAAGGTAGGTGCGCGGCTTGCGCAGATCGAGCAACCAGGAGCGTGGCCCCGGCTCGAGCGTCACTGTGCCAGGTTCGAGCTCCAGTTCACCGCGGCCCGATACGATCCAGAAGAGGAACGCGCCCGGTTTGTCAGAACCTTCGTGGCGTTCCGGTTCGTCACGGGTGACCGTGCCCACCGACAAGACGTGCCACAGGAGCCGGCGCGCCACCGGCGAGGGTTCGTTGAAATAGAGCTTGGTGAAAGAGATGGCCATGCGCGCTCACGCTTCTCGTTCGAACACGCGGATGATGGCGCTGTTGTCCAGCGCGCCGAGCCCCTTCGATTCCGCTTGTTGCAGTAACTGCGCGTGGACCTCGCTCAAAGGGGTCCGCGCGTGGCTCGCCTCAGCCGCGCTCAGAATCAAGCGTACGTCCTTCAAGTGCTGTGAGAGCCGGGCCTGCGGTTCGAAGTCGCCGGCGATCATCTTGTCGCCCTTCGTATCCATGACCCGCGAGTAACCCATGCTGTCCCGCAGCACGGCAAGAGTTTGTTCCGGTTTGAGCCCCAACTTTCCAGCGAAAGCAAGCCCTTCGGCCAGCACCGCCCGGTTCAAGCCCAAAACCAGATTGCTCACCAGTTTCAACTTGGAGGCGCTGCCCCAAGCACCAACGTGATGAACCTTGCTCGCGAAACACGCGAACAGCTCGTCGCACTGCGCGATCCCTTCCGCGGTTCCGCTCGCGATAACCAGGACTTCGCCCCGCCGGACCTGGCTGCTGTTCCCGGAAACCGTGCCTTCCACATAAGCCACCCGATGTCCGGCCAGCCGGTGACCTGCCGCGACGGCAATTTCCGGGCCGCCGGTCGTCGTATCCACGATCAACTGGCCGGGACGAAAATGGGGCTCCAGTTGTTCGAGCACCGTTTGCACGGCCTCGCTGTTGGGGAGACTGAGAATGATCCGCCGACAAGAGACGGCCAACTGCGCAACACTGGCACCGGCTCGTCCACCTCGGCTCACCAAGCCGGCCAGACATGCGGGGTTGATATCGAAGCCCAACACTTCGAATCCGCGCGCCAAGAAACGTTCCGCCATCGCGCTGCCCATCAGGCCCAGTCCGATCAGCCCGATCGGCTCGCGCTCCGAAGCCTCCGCCGCCGGAACAACCGACGACGTTTGCGGACTGCAGGGTGACAAGGGCATGACTGGCAGTCTAATGATCGCGCTCGACTGTGAACATACGAAAACTGCCGATTCCCATACGGAATCTATCAGAGGCGTGCCGCGGCGTGACTCCGTTGCTTTGCTTCCAGCCCAGCGTTGTTCACAGCAGGGATGCGGCAACCAAGCATCAAGTGCGGATTCAATTTAGCGGGTCAGGATCGTGTTTGGGACCGGCCTTCGCACCTGCTTCACCATCAGAATCGATCCGTGATTTTATGGTCTTCCCGGTTTCAATCCAAAAGTCTCCATGCGTTGTGCGCCGATGGTGGTTTCTAATGCGCCGTCTTTCACGGTCGCGGCGTTGATGAGTGTCTCGATGTGAGTGAGGTGCTGCGCGGTTTGCAGCGGAAGCGAGCTGATTAAACGAGTTGCGGCCGGCGCGTTCGCCTGATTCCAAATCCTCGCCACGATGCCATGCTCGATGCCGTCATCGTGCGGCTTGAGTGCCCAGAGCAGGACGTTGGGGTTGCTGACGGTGAGCAGCGAGTGGGTGGTTTCGGGATACGCGCCGCCGTCCTGGCTGGTGATGGTACCGGTCACGAAAGGGTTTTGATGCTCCAATGCAAATTTCATCGCGGCCGTTTGGTCGTCGCGACCTTGCGGGCGCAGGGCGAAGCATTGCAGGAAATGAGTGTTGCCGTTCTGCGCCGGAATGCCGAGCGAGGGACCATCGACTTGACCCCCGGCGAGCAGGTGGAGCTGCGGCGTCACGGTGTCGAGATTGGTGACGGAGCTGTTACCGACCCGGGCAAAGGCGAGGTCGGGATTGGAAATGGTCACGCCCTTCGTGCCCGCGCCGTCGGTGATGTCGGCGAAATGATTCACCGTAATGTAGTCGTAGCGCGCGTGGGTGTCGGCGTAATCGCCTCCGGCGGACTTAAGCTTGTTGAGATTCACCGCGCCGACTTCCTCCGTTCGCACCGCGGGTTCATTCAGCGCGAAGCTAAACGCCCAGTGGCGCACGTCGTTGAAGTTCGCGTTGAGTTCGTTGCGGATGAAGAAGAGCGTCCAGCGCGGGTCGAAGGGCTGCTTGCTCGCCGTGGCCTCGGCAAAGGCGAAGCGCAGTTTCGCGCCGGAGAAGTAGTGCGGATAGACCACGACCGTGGCGTCCGGCTTGCGCGCCCAGACCTCGTTCGAGAGGTCGCGCACAAAAGCGAACTCGTGGTCAAAGAACTTCGGACCGCACTCGGCGCAGTGGCAGATGGCATAGTCGCTCGACTCGATGAACAGCCCGTCCGCCTCGGGATAAAACTCGAACGCCATCTCCCGTGCATACTCGCGCATGAAGCGTTGCGACTCCGCCTTGGCCGGACACAGGTTCCAGCCCCAGCAGCCGATGCCAAACTCCGCGACTGGCTTGCCGTCCTTGCCCACGGCCTTCAACTCCGGCTTCTCCAGCAGCACCTTGATCCCACGCCGATGCGCGTGAGCGATGAGTTCGCGCGTGAAGTCCGCCTTCACATTCTCGTGCTCCTTCGCCCACTGCCAGGTGATGGGAAACTTTTTCGAGCGAAACGCGCCGCCCATCCAGAGGATGATCGTGTTCGCGCCATCCGCCGCCGCGTCGTCGAGAGTCTCCTTCCATACCGGCAGGCCGAACGTCGGCATCCGCATGAAGCAGAGATAGTAGCTCCGCTGCTGGAAGACAGGCGGGACGTCCGCGCCGAGACCCGCCACCGGGAGCGCGAACGCAGCGGCGGCTGTGGCGGCCACGAATTGCCGTCGCGTCAGGGTGGTAGCAGTCGGCAGGTGCATGGGAGAGAAGACCCGGCGTTGCCCTGATCTGGGGGTCATTTCTTCATTTCCAGCAGATATAGGAACGCCTCCGCCGCGTGCCAGGTGTGCGGTGGAGAGAGGCGCTTTTTCACGAGGGCCGGAGAGATGATTCTCAATCCGTCATAGCGGGCCTCGCTGGCGCGCTCTTCCCAAGTCAGCGGATAGTCGCGATTGCTGAGCGGGCTTTTCCTCGTTCCGTGAAAGTGGTCGCAGGCCCAGCCGAGATACGGATACGCGCCACGGTCATCGCTGTCTTTTCCGGCGACGTGCTGGTCGCGGTAATCCATCCAGAACAGCGCGCCGTAGCTGTCGGGGACTTTCGGGATGACGTAAGGGTCAGGCAGGCCGAGCGCACGCAAACCGTATTTGAGCCACTTCGTTTGATACACGGGATGGTCGCTGAAGTCGGAGCGACCGAGGATGTATTTGCCCGTCGCGTTCGTCTTCTCAAAGCGCGGCACTTCCGCGAGCACCTTCGCGACGAGCGGGTGATTCCTGTCGGCGACGAGCGAGATGAGGAACAGCGCCTGACCGAGATTGTCCGCCTCGGTTTCGCCTTTGTTGTTTTTGTCGAACGGCTCGCGCAGGCCGAGAATCCACGGCTTCAGCAGGTCGAGGTTGCCGGATTCCTTGAGTGCGAGCGCCACCATCGCACCGTCGCGATACCACGGCTTGTCATAGACGAAGAAGTTCGGCACCGGCCCGGCCTCGACGATGTTCACGAGCAATTCCTGATGCAACACGCGCAGCACGAGTGGGAATTTCTTCCCGGCAAAGTCCGGCAACTTCACCGCCGACTTGGTGCCTTCGAGCGCCGTACGTTGCCCGCCTTGCTCCAGCCACACCGCCTCGGAATCCTCGCGCAGCGCGAGGACCGCGCCATCCTCCGTTTCCAGCGAAACCGTGTAGTCCGGCGGCACGATGATTTCCTTCCGCACTTTCCATCGCTGCAATTCACGCCCGCTCCGCGCGTCGAAAAGAATGCCGACGCGGTAAAGCAGCTTCGTGCGCGCGCCCATGCCGAAGAGGAAGAACTTCACATCGGGCACATCGTAACTCCCGCCATGCGCCGTGCGGCAGGCAGCCAGTTCGGCG
>JANLTG010000173.1:0-8927 GCA_031362805.1 bacterium | reverse complement strand
AAGGCGACTCAACCCCGCCACCAAACCAGAAGTGACCCGTGAACCCAGGCCGCCGGACACCAATCTCCGCCGCTGGAGGATGATTTTTCCGTCAGCCTAAACTGAAATTTGAAAACTGGGCTTTATTCAGCGTCTCCCTAGGGGGCCTTGCCTGCGAAAACCCTCCGGGCAGCGGGTCTTTTGGCCGGGCTAGCATTGACTCGGCCGTTGCAGTCCGCGGCTGGGACACGCTGGCCTCGCCGCCTTGGCCCCAGCCAAAATCTCTCGCCGCAGCGCCCGTCGCAATTTTCAGACAGACTCTAAGCCGGAACGATTCCGTTCAGGGGAGCGCGCGCGTCTCGCGGGCCGTGTTCGGCGTCGCGCCGAACACCGTTTGACTCCCGCACCGACCCGCACTGTTTGGTTTGCCAAACCGCAGCCGCCGGAAGGCGTCGCCGGGACGGCTCCGCGGCACGCGAGACGCGTGCGCTCCCCAATTCAACAGCATGGTTCCGGCTTAGACAATTTCCATCCCGTCGCCACGACCAGGCCGTCAGAACTTCTGACGGCCTTTTTTGTTTTCATCCACCAGGTTTTCTTCCGCTCCCCATTTCTGCTCTCTGCTTTTGAGACGTCCTCCGCCTTCACTTCGTGTAAATTCGCGTCATTCGCGTAAACCTCTCCGCTCCGTCCCGTCGTCACGTTTTCTTGTCTTCCCGTTTTCATTCCCAAGCCCCCGCTCGCTCCGGCAATTCAAGGTTGGATGTTCGATGTTTCGCCTCCCTCCGCCTTCTCCTCTTCCCCTGGTCCCACCCACCCATTTGTCGGATGTTGAACGTTCAATGTTGGATGTTGGATGTTGGATGTTGAACGTTCGATGTTCGATGTTCGATGTTCGATGTTCGATGTTCGATGTTCGATGTTGGCCCTTTCTCCACCGCTCCCTTTCCCCTTTGCTCTTCGCCGTTCGACAAGTGGGGCGCGTCACTCCGTGCGCGCCTTTCAATCCCGCTTTCGCTTTCCCGTGTTCATGGCTCAGGTCAATCCCGGCAGGGTTGCCGGCCATGACTGATCCGTCATGTGACAAACGAGTTTCGATCACGGCGGTTCGGGCTTGGTTCTACACGGCTACCCTCTAAGTGCCCTAAATGCAGTATTATGGAAGATTGCTTGCGCGTCTGAATTCTGGGCATGGATGGCCCTATTAGAGAAGTCAGTGCTTCGTGTTTTCGGCAACCTAGTCGAGAATTTCGCTAAGTCGTACCCGGTCCATCAATCTCGAACTTTAATCTTTGAACGGATATGAAATTGAAAACAATCATCGCTTCGACGCTCATCACTGCGCCGTTGTGGTTCGCTCCAGACGTTCGTGGGGCCTTGAGCTTCGGCCTTAATTCGGAATTCAGTGGTGGCACGGCCCCGGCCTCCGCCATCAGGCCTTGGACCGAGGTCACGTTTACTTCGCTGTCCCCTTCGTCGGTGCAATTGACCGTTCGAAATCCGAATCTGACCGGCGCGGAAAATGTCCACGGTCTGTATCTAAATTTCAATGATTCGAGGGCGGTTGGAAACTTGGTGTTCAGCAGCCCAATACGGACAGGCAGTTTCGACTTGCCGACAATCAATCTGGGAATGAACGCCTACAAGGCGGACGGCGATGGAAGATATGACATCTTCCTGGACTTTGCGGCCGGGGGAAATCTTTCCAAGACGTTCGGCGACGACGAGGTGCTTGCGTACACCCTCTCTTTCACCGGCGGCAGCCTTGCGGAATCCGACTTCAATTTCTTGAGTCAACCGGCTGGTGGGAAGGGACCATTTTACGCCGCCGCACACATCCAGAACACACCCGGGGGCAGTAGCGGTTGGATTTGTCCGAACTTCAGTGTGGTTCCGGAGCCGTCGACTCTCGGCGCGGTCTTGACCTGTTCCTTGCTGTTCGTTGGTTTCGGTTTCCTGCGGCGCGCCAAGACCGCCTAAGCTTGTGATCGGAGACCGGTGACTGCTGAAAGGCAGCTCCACCTGCATATTTTCGCGCGCCCAAGTCTCCGGCCGTTGCGGCGATCTCGGGTGTTACCGGCGGGTCTTTCAGATCGGTGTCAGGTGGTTCGTTGGCCCAATTACTTTTTTGCTTCTTTGCAATCCTTTCGTGTTCAGGGGGTGGTAAAAAACTTTTCGACAACCGTGCCCATTGCGGCATATTCGCGTCCCGTTACGTGGGTTGAGATCTGAAGCATTGCTTCGCTCAACGTTTCGCCATGGTGGCGGTGTCTCTGTATGAATCGCGCGCTGTTTTTGAATTCACCCAAAGGCCGGTTGCTGATCTTCTTCGGCATGTCCTTCGTCGTTGCCGGCGCGTGTATATTGGCTGGCGCCTCCGGTGCCGGCTCTTCCTCACCCCAGACGGCCTCATTGGCCGGTTCCTCGCTTTCTTCTGCGAATGTAAGCGCTCCATCGGGTCGCAGTTCAAGCGCGTTAACTCCAAGGCCCGGCACCGCACAGCGTGAAACGAGACGCGCCAACTCGGCGGCTCGTGAGGACATCCAAATCGCCTACAATACGGGCTGGGGCGGCAACCGGGACAGCGGCGGCGAGCGACTCTCTGGGGAGCGGTTTTCGTCTGCGCCTCTTCGAGGCTCCTTTGACCGCGACCGCGAATTTGGGTCAGCGGGCGGCGGCCGCTCAGGCTTTGGCCGATGGAGCAACGATTCGGACCATCAAGGTGGCAACTTCGGCGGTTCAGGCGAAGGCGGAGGTGGTAGCGGAGGTGGCGGCAATTCACCTTTTCATGTCCACACGGGAGAAAATTGCGGGTGCCATGGCGGCCATGGGAACGGCCATCCGGGAGGCGGCGGTACGGGTGGCGTCGGCGGTGGCGGTCATCCTGGAGGCCACGGGGGACATGGAGGGAACGGTGGTCCAGATTTTGACCCCTGCGGCTGTGGTGGGCCTGGCGGTGGTCACGTGGGTGGCGGCGTTGTCCCGGAGCCTTCTACTTGGTTTGCCGGCCTCGCAATGGCCGGGTTCGCTTTGATCTCGGTTGCACTTCGCCGCCGCCGGACTTAGCGCAATCCGCGCGCGCCAACCGATCACCGCCGATCCGCTAGAAGTTAAATTTCTTCTCGGGCACGTAGATGATGTCAAACGGCTTGACCATGAACAGGTCCAGCTCGGCGCCGCCAAGAACACGATTCAGATCGAGTTGAAACTGCACTTGCTTCCCATCGACGACGCGGTAGATCCGTACCTGCGATAGCTGAGCCCGCCGACTGTCGAATCCTCCCACGGACGCCAACACTTCCAGCGCTGTCATCGGATGCTCCAGAACCATGCGACCCGGTTGGAGCACCGCCCCGAGCACATACACCACGGCCGACGATGTCACGACGTTGACCGTGATAGTGTCACCCTTTACATGAGGTTCATATAGGCGCTTAAGCTCTGTCTGGAGTTCGGGTGGGGTTTTCTGTGTTGCTTGCACTTCACCTACCTCGGGGAGGTTGAGCATCCCGTCGATGGAGATCTTTTGGAGTGTGTCGTAATTCGTCGAGTAGCCAAATCGTATGCTGATAACATCGCCCGACAGCAATGGGCTGCGTGCAAGCCGATTTGACGTCGCGGAATAGTTGGTAAGGGTGGTCAATTTATTGGCCGCCGACAATGCGCCCACATCTCTGATCATTGTAGCCATCTGGACGATGTTCGACTCGGCAACTGCGGGGCCGTTGGAAGCTCTGGTGGTCTCTTTGTCAGGGGTGCGACATCCCGCCGAAAGAGCGACCAACATAGCGCTTAGGACTACGATGAAACAATCCTGCAGCCTGCGATATGGAATACTCAAAGCGATCATTGGAGAGCCCTTCTAGGGGGCAGCTTCTTGATCAGCAAGGCGCAAACGAGAGGAAGAACCAATTTTGCATGTCCGTAACAAAGGCATGCCAAGAGCCGCTCTGATTTAGTGAGGGGGACCAGACGCTAATCGGGCGACGTCGACATTGGAACAACGCCAACCAGCTGTCCGTGCACCGAAGCGCAATCGCGCGGTGGTCATGGCCCAATCGGCAACGTGCCCGGCGTTCCGCGTTCGTTACTTGCAACGAAAATCTCCATGCCCTTTCGCAAGTGCCCTGGAACCTTTTCCGGACTACGCGGCGTAAACCCCGCGACTGCCTGCTAACAGTGGCTGGGTCAAACGAGGCCCTTCGCGGGAATGACGTGGATATTAACGGGGAACGCGGCCGGCGACGAGCCGGACGTTCGAAATTCGTGAAGCGCACCATCGCTTGCGAGTCGTGAGTCGTGGAAAGTCCTTGTCAGTGGTGCAATCGAGGACCTGAACCTGCCGAGTTCATGGACTGACGCCGGTCGTGGTCCAACCGATGCCAGTGCTTGTTCGTGTCCAAGGACATTCCGATGCCGCGTCCGCGGGCGTGGATAGAACGCAATCGCGAACTGGCCACGGACTGGTCGCGGACATGGACAGCGCGCGGCTGCGCCCTTTGTATGGGTCAAACCGGGTTCGCGGACAGTCTGTTGCCGTGGCCGTG
This sequence comes from bacterium, assembly GCA_031362805.1. Taxonomy (GTDB): domain Bacteria; phylum Verrucomicrobiota; class Verrucomicrobiia; order Limisphaerales; family RI-55; genus RI-55. Next base: position 4,401 of record JANLTG010000173.1, on the reverse strand, counting down.
TGCCGTTGACCTTGCGCGGATATCGCGCGTCTATTCCATGACTACTTCGCGGACGCTAGGTCCTTGTCGCCACAAGGGGTAGGGCGTCACCTCTGGAAGCATCCATCCAAGGATGCACAAATGCGGCTCAAGATTGAGCCGCAAGTGTTTTGAACCGATGTAGTCTCATGACGCTTGCCGCGAATTCACGATGGTCTTGGGAGCACTGAGCGGCCCGTTCCGAAGCCGGAGCGGAACGAAGCGGGTCGGGGGTGGCAGGGCGACCGCGTAGTGAAGCGTGGCTTCGGAACGGGACGTTGAGTGCGCCGCCGTATAGGTGCTGTGGGAAGGCGTCTTGTCCGTCCGGTTTTCGAGGCACGTAGAAAAGCCGGACAGTCAAAGCGCCGGGGTTCCGTCAAATGGAGACACCACCGGACTGCTGGTGGCCTCTGCTCAGCTGTTGCTCACGAAACCGTCGGATCTTGTCGTTCTCACAGCGGGCGATGGCGGTCCGCGGCAGGATGTCCGGCCAGCTGATGCCGTGCTTGACGGCGATTTTCCGGGCGCGGTTGTTGGTCGTCAATTTGAGCACCCGATTGACCGCACCCAGCCAATGCCTGGCCGGAATCTCGGCGCGCTCGACCTGTTGGAGGAATTCATTCAGAAAAGCGCGTACGCACGGCAGCAGAATTTTCAGGTGCGCCACGTCCTGTCGCTTTTCTTGTGGCACGGTGGCGACCAATTCCAGTTTGGATGCCAGGAGTGAGATCGGATCGAGCACCCGGATGGTTTGCCCGTTCCACTCCGCTTGAACCGCCAGCGTGTCCACCGATCCCGTAACTCCAGGAATCCGTCGCACCACTTCGATGGCCGATTTCAGGTCGCCGATTTGGACTGGGATGGACCCGGACAAGGCCGTCATCGCCACCTTCGGCGGATAAATCGGAGGCAACGCCAGTTGCCGGGCGATGCGTTGCACGTCGGCACGGCCGCCCTTGAAATCAATGTCCTCGCTGGTGAAGGGCAGCAGTTTCGTAAGTTCCGGTTCCGCCGCCAGATAACGCTCCGCCCAATAGTTGACTGCCTGGCCGCCGATCAAAAGGTACGGCTGCCCCTCCGCGTTGCGTATCTGAAGCACCTCCTCAAACTGATGGAGGAAAAAGCCCACGGTTATGCCCATTTGGACATGGCGCGGGCGACCTGCTTGAAATTGGTGATGCGCCATTTCGCACCGTCCCCCACCAAGGAGGCGCGCCGCTGCTGTGCCGCCGCCGCCTCGGGACTGCGGCGTGCCCTCCGAATGGCAGCCATGCGGTTCCGTTCCTTCCGTCGCTTAAGCTCGTTGAACGACAGCACTTTCATTGGCGGCTGACGATACCCAAATCCCCTGATGAGGCAAGGTCCGCGTGCCGCTGGGCCTGCGGGACCGGCGCCCGCTTGTGTATGTGATACAACCCGGCTTCCGGTTTCGGTGGCACCGTGTCAGCCGAAATGTGATCGAGCGACCTGAACTGAAAGAGAAAGCGCATGGAAGTCACCGTGAATGACGAACTCAGTGTGCGGCACGGCAGCTCGCAGTCTAAGGCGGCCCCGCAGGTCTATCTGGTGTCGGCGCACGTGAGAGAACTTCTTAACGTGCGCCGGCTTCAGGGACGGCTGACGACTCGCCAGACGGCGGCGCTGTTGAACTGCGGCGAGCACGACATTCCGGTGCTGGTCAGCCAACGCCTGATCAAGCCTCTCGGCCATCCGCCGCCCAACGCACAGAAGTATTTTTCGCCAGTCGAGATTCTTCAACTGGCCGGCGATTCCGAACAGATGGGACAAATCTGCGATGCGCTTTACAAACACTGGCAGGTGAAGAACGCCGCCAAGTCCAACCGCGTGAACGGGCATTCCCGGCGTGCGCTCCGGTCCTGAATCCCATCCGGTCACTGGTTCGGTCAGGGCGCGGCCGATCTCGGCCTATCAGGCGTCACGACCGAAGAACAGTTCGCCCGGCTCTGTGACAACCTCCACCCGCAATCGGGTGAGCGCCTGACTCAACGGCGGAAGACCACCCGCACGGAACTGGATGACGAGGGCAACCCGAAGGAAGCCGCCAACCGTCGCGTGTTCTACGATTTCACGTTCTCGCCGCCCAAGCCGTCTCGATTGCCGCGCCCGTGGCCGATGACACGCGCATCGTCGAAGCGCACGAACAAACCGTCATGGTGGCGCTTGATCAACTCCAGGCCTTCGCAGCGACTCGCGTGCGCAAGCGCGGCCAATGCACCGACCGGACCACGGGCAACCTCGTGGCGGCGGTGTTCCGGCATGACACCTCCCGCGCCCTCGATCCCCATCTGCACTGTCATGCCATTGTGTTCAACGCCACCCTTGATCCGATGGAGCGGCGCTGGAAGGCACTTCAGAACCACGACATGCTGGCGGCGCAGAGTTCGTGCGGCGCGTGCTCCAGCATGTTTTGCCCAAGGGGTTCCAACGCGTGCGCCACACCGGTTGGCGCGGCGGAAGCGGAGCCGAAAAGGACCGCCGCCGCGCCGGCGAGAGCGCGCCGCAGGATGGAACAGGCCGCGCCCCGGGCGCAAACGGCGGGCGAACTAGTTTAGACAGGTTGGGCGGAGCCGGAACGGACGCGCGCCGGCGGAAGAGAGACGGAAAAGCAAAAAGCAAGAGGGGGGAAGGACGGCTTCAGGAACGTTCGCCGGGCGGGTTCAACCCCGGATGGAACGGACGCTCCGCGCGCTCACCCCTTACTTCCCAGCGAACCTCACCAGCGCGCTCCGGTCCCTTCCAATCTTTTGGTGATTTAGGCGGCTCCTTATACCCATCGCCGGACACGGGACATGTATTGTGTGAACTGAAGGCCAAATTTTGCGGCCAAGGCGCGTTCCTCGGGCTTGATTTGAAATCGAGTCATGTAGGCAACAAACGCAGGCAGGAGAAGTGCCGCAGCAGCATTCGACAGGTGGGCGGCCCAGCCCGCAAGGGCCAAGAGAAAGCCGAGATACATCGGATTGCGCGTAAAGCGGTAGATGCCACCAGACACCACGCTCCCCGCAGCGCTCGGAGTCAAAGGGTTGACCGTCGTGCGCGCCCGCCGGAACGCGACAACGCCGGCCAGCGCCACTGCCGCGCCGAGAACGGCAAGGGCGAGAGCACAGGCGAAAGCGCCAGTTACCTTGAAGGAAAGTGTCGGCGTTAAGCGAGCCACACCGAGCATGGCGCCGGCAAAGACGACCCAGACGAGCAACGGTGGAACCCTCAGTTCGAGCCAGCGCATGGAGGACGCGCCATCCATAACCTTCAAGTTAGGCTGCGGTCGGTTCATCTGCGCGCCCTCGAAACCAGCGGTGCTGCCCCCACAAAATCATTGGCGACGGATTCCTCCAGCATCCACCGACCCATGGCTGCATACGAGACCGGCGACCATGAGTTCAGCGCGCCCGGCCAGTCAGCGGAAGCGACGGGACGTTCGTCGCTTCCGCGGGAATTGAGTGCGGCTCGGACGAGCGTCCAGCGAAGCGGCGCAAAAACTCCCCCGCCGAGGGCATCGACGACGGCTTGCTGTTCAGTTGCCCCACGACCCATGTTGCCTGGCATCCACGCGAAGAAGCGCATCAGCCGGCTGGCCGGCTTTCCCGGCAACGAGGTGAGCAGCGTGTTGATCATGATGATGCGGTCAACCCGTGCGGCCATCATGGAATCCTTCACTGTAGCCATGTTCGCAGAGAGCAGTGCGGGGCGATCATGCGTCGTCGCCGTCACTCCGAGGGCGGTGAGCACCGCGTCCGTCCCGGAAAATGCGTCGGCGAGAGCAGTCCCATCAGCGAGCGACTCGACAACGACAACCCGCGAGCCGCTCGGCACGTTGGTGATGCGCTCTGGCCGCGAGCGGACGATGGCGGTGAAGTCGATTCCCCCGGCGCGGCACACGCTGAGAATACCCTGGCCGAGACCGCCCGCCGCTCCGATGACGGCCACATGGCGAGGCAGTGGCCGCGATGGGCTGATCGCCGCGGTTGTCTTCATGGTTTGGAGGCCGCATTCGAAGACCTCCGAACAAGAATCAGCGCGCCCAGGTAAGCAGCGGCCACAACATCGTAGGAGAGACACCAACCCGGCCACCAAGCAGGAACCCCGGGGTTCTCGATCACTGAATGATGAAAGAAGTCAAAAACCCCGTGAAGTGCCAAGCCGGCGACCACGAGCCAAGGAGCCTTCTTCCGGAACCCGAGCACAGCCATCGTCACAAACACGAGTGCGGGAATGGTCTCCGCGAGGAGGGAAGCCGTGGAGTTGGCCATCGCCGCGAATAGGAGATACAAGGCGGCGATGACGATCAACACGACCGGGTAAAAACCGCGCTCTTTGTCGAAACCAACCACAGTGCCGAATAATCCAACTGCAGTTGCAGCG
>JANLTG010000105.1:0-7340 GCA_031362805.1 bacterium | reverse complement strand
ATCAAGCCTTGGCGCGACTTTCCTGCCGAACGACTCGACCCGCGCAACGGGCTTTGTCTGTCGAGCCTTCACGATGCGGCCTTTGATTCAGGTCTCATCACGCTCGACGAAAAATTGAACGTGGTGTTGAGCAAGCGGCTCAAGAAATTTTTCCCGCAGCCGGCACTTGAGCAGAGCTTCGTTCCGTTCGAGGGACAGAGGATTCAGTTGCCCAACAAACTCGCCGAGCCTTCACAAGATTTTCTCGGCCATCACCGCAAGGAAGTTTTCCAGAACTGACCGTCAGTTCCACAGGTGGTCGGTGAGCGTGTATTTGGCCGGCGCGGCGGGGTCGAGGATGCTGGCGAGCTTCGGCCTTTCGGCGGGGAATTCCGGGAACTCAAACGCGCGCCCCGGCTTGCACCCGACGAGGAAGATGCGCTGCCGGTGCTGCGGCACGACGCTCTGCGCGTTGATGATCTTCCAATAGACCTGGTAGCCGAGCGCGTCGGTGAGGGTGTCGTGGATGATTTTGAAGGTGCGGCCCTGGTCGTGCCGGACGAGGTGCTTCACGTTCTCCAGCACGAAGGCGGGCGGCTGGTGGTGGTCGAGAATGTCGGCGATGGAGAAGAAGAGGTTGCCCTGTTTCACGTCCTGGAAGCCGTGCTTGCGACCGAGGCTGTTCTTCTTGGAGACGCCCGCGAGACTGAAAGGCTGGCAGGGAAATCCTCCGCAGAGGATGTCGAACTTGGGGATGTCGGCCACGGCCACGGAATGGATGTCGCCGTGCGGGGTCTCGCCGAAGTTGGCGGCGTAAGTCTGCTGACTGAACTTGTCCCAGTCGCTGGAGAAGACGCAACGCGCGCCCGCCTGCTCGAAAGCGATGCGGAAGCCGCCGATGCCGCAGAAGAGGTCGATGAAGCGCAAGGCGGTGCCTTGACCCAATGGAGCGCCGGACTCCGATCCGGCGTGGGCCGATTTGGAAATCGGCGCTCCGGCGCGGTAGGGTGGGGCGTCTTCGTGAAGGGTGGTAGGGCGGTGCTGCTGCGCCGCCCCATCTTTCGCCGGGCGTTTCACGCCCGACGGGAATTTACGGCTGCGGGGCACCGCAGCCCTACCGGGTTTTCTTTTCCCGCTCACGCGTCCACCCCTTTGCACAGCTCGGCCGTGGAGAGACCGAGCGCCTTCGCGAGCTTGGCGACGTTCTTGATGCCGGGATTGCGCAGCCCGCGCTCGATGCCGCTGATGTAGGTGGGATCGAGGCCGGCCTTCTCAGCCAGCTTTTCCTGGGTCAGCTCGCGCGCTTCCCGACGGCGGCGGGCGTTTTGCCCGAGGGCGGCGAGGACGTTGTCACGTTTCGGCATGACTGATAGTCCATGCCGAAAAAGGCGCGGGGTCTATGGACGATCAGCCAGGTTGATGACGAATGGAGTGCGGAATCACCGTCTCGCGCAGGAAGGGAGCGAAGGACCGTTCTCGCTTGGTCACGCTCCCCTGGCAGTGCGCGGGAACGCGGAAACTTTCACGGAGTCTTGTGCATCGCCGCTGGTGCGGGGGCAGGGCACAGGCAGGTCCAATACACCCATGCGATGAAGACGAGTTGGAACGGGAGCCGCACCCAGAGAATCCAGGGCGGAATCGAACCTGCGCCATGGAACGCGGCGTAGAGGTTCGCGGGGAATACGGCGATGAGGAGTGCGATCAAGCCCCAGCCCGCCAGCTTCCGCACGGGCGGAACCAACACGCCGAGGCCGCCCAGGATTTCCGCAACGCCACTGATAAAGATCAGGGCCAAAGGCCACGGCAGGAAGGGCGGCATGATCGGGAGGTAAAATCGCGGTGCAATGAAATGGTTCAGGCCTGCGGCCACGAAGCAAAGGCCCAGCAGCCAGCGCAGAAGCGTGCGTGTCCGGTGAAACTTCATTTCAGCCAGTTGATTTTGATTTCCTTCTCCACTTCCTTGAACTCCGGGTCACCGGTGACCAGTTCGCAGTTTCTGACCCTGGCCAGCGCGGCGGCGAAGCAGTCGGCGTAGGACATCCGGCGCGTGGCCTTGTAGATCGCGGCCTGCCGGGCCAGTGCGAGATCGTCGCCCACGCCGATGATGTCGATGGGCATGGCGGCAATCTCGCCGGCCTTCTGCTCGGCCCGTTCACGGGAGGCGCCGCGCATCACGGAGAAGTAGATCTCACCCCAGTTGATGACGCTCATCAGCAGCTTGTGCTTGTCGGCGGCGGCCTTTTCCAGCAACGCCTCCACCGCGTCGGCGGCCGGCTCGTTGTGAAACAAGGCCATCAACGCCCAACTGTCCAAAACCTTGGTGGCCATGTCACAGCTCCCGTTCGCGCCGACGTTCGGCCAGGAACACGTCCATGGCTTTCGTGCCCTTCAACGAACCGCGCAGACTCTTGATGAATTTGGACGTGATGGGCTTGAGCAGAATGCCCTCCGGCGTGGCAACCACCGTGGCTTTCGTGCCCTCTTCAATTTCAAATTCCCGCCTCAATCTACGGGGAATCACGACCTGCCCCTTGCTGGAGAAGGAAACCATTTCCGGTTTGGTTGCTACACTCATGCGCGAATCCTACAAACCAAATAAAGTAAGGCAATGTATCACTTGTTCGAAACTTGTTGAACGGGCTTAACCAAGGAAGGCTTCACCGCTTCCTCCCAAAATGCCGGTCGGCGAAGTTGAGGTACTGCTCCCAGTCGTACTCGGTCACGTCGTGTTTGCCGGTGCGAACGTGGTAGCCGATGAAGTCACCCACCGGCGTGTTCACGGGCGGCTGGGTCTCCGCGCCAAGGCCGCGCTTGCCGAACAACGCATAGACGGGCTCCGCATGCTTCGCCCCCAGAAACTCCCCGAGCGGATCGGCCCACAAGTCTTCCGCGGCGCTGGCTACATAGACGGGTCGCGGCGCCATCAACGCGATCAACTGGTGCTGGTCCACCGGGCAGGCGGCTTCGTTGTCGTTATACTTTTTGTAGGTCGCGCAGAACCAGTGCGGGAAGCTGGTGTTGATGCGCTTCACCGTCTCGCCAAAAATCCGCCGGCTCAACGCCGCGCCGCCGCAGCCGGAATCGTTCGAGATGGTGATCGCAAACCGTTCGTCCGTCGCACCGGCCCACAGCGCGGTCTTGCCGAGCCGTGAATGGCCAATCACCGCGACCTGGTTGGTGTTCACGTTGTCGTCGGTCTCGAGATAATCCATCACGCGACTCAGGCCCCAAGCCCAGGCGGAGATGGCGCTCCAGTCCTCGAGCGGCAACGGTTTGCCGGCTGCGTCGGTCTTGATCTTTGCGCGCAAGCCGTCTTTCCAACCCTCCGCGTGATCCGGTTCGATGTCGCCGTAGTAAGCGGTCACCACGCCGTAGCCGCGTTCGAGGATCTTCTCCACCGCCCAGCGACTCGCCTCGCGTCCACGGCCTTCCTCGGTCGCGCGATGATCCTTGATGCCCGGCGCGTTTGCTTCGCGCAGCCAGTTGGTCGAGAGCTCGATGCCCGGATCGGCGTGGACCGCATGGTTGCCGTCGAAATTGTAGCCGACGAATACCGGCACGGGTTTCGTCGCGGTGGCGGGCAGATACATCAACACGTGCAGCTTGGGTTCCCGGTCCTCGCCGAGCAGGTGCAGGGTGATCTGCTTGCGCACGGCTTTGCCGCCCAGCACTCCGCGCTCGACGGAGTTCACTTCAAATTTGGTTTCCTTCAACTTGCCCAGTTGCCGGCCATACACCTCCTGCTCAAACAGCTTCAACGTCTCGGCGCGACGCGACTTCTGCCATTGGGCGGCCGTCGTGATCTTCGAGCCGTCGGCCGCAAGCAACGGATCGGGCAACGTGTAGGACGGGACTTTGGCTTCATCGTAATTGTAGCCTTCAGGCTGGGCAGCGGCGTCGTTCATGAGGAGAAGTGTCGGCAAAGCGACTGTGAGGAGCGTTCGGCGAAGTACGGGGCGAAGGGCTTTCATGGGCGCAGCGTAGGCAAACACGAGGCGGGTGTCGATGCCGGGGTGGGATCGCGCCGCCGATCGGGCGGAGCGCGGCGGTGTCACGCGCAGCGGAATCAGCCGCAGCCACTGATTGCCCGCTGCGGGTGATCCTGCGGACACACCCGCGCTCCAACCAAAGAATCGGGTCGCCGCTCGGCGCGGTCCCACCTTGATCTTGCCTGCGGGCGACGTTAGACCACTTGCATTCGGCAACCGTCAACGCCCCCATCGCCACCATGAAGACTCCCCTGCCCGCCGCATTGGCCATTACCTTCGTCGCCTTCCATGCGATGCACGCCGCCGACTTCTCCCCTCGCCCGGAGGAACGCCAACTTCCGCGCGCGATGCACTCGGAGATGAAGGTGCGACCGTCGATCACCGTCGGCCTGAAGGACGCCGACATCGTGGGCAACGACAATCGCGCGTTGCAGGCGGCGGTGGATTACATCGGCAAACTTGGCGGCGGCACAGTCGAGATCGGACCGGGCGAATACCTGATGCGTGATTCACTGCACCTGCGCTCGTTCGTCACCGTGCGCGGCACGGAAGGCAAAACCATTCTCCGCAAATCGAAGGCGGCGGTGTCGGTGCTCGGTCTGGACGGCGACTATGGCGAAGAGCAAATAACGGTCGCGAATCCCGAAGGCTTTGAGGTTGGTTACGGCGTCACTATTCGCGATGACAACGCCGGCGGTTTTCACACGACGGTGGCACGCATCACCGGCAAGAACGGGAATACCTTCTCCATCGACACGCCGTTGAACGCCGACTGCATGGTCGAGAAGAAGGCGATGGCGGCGACGATCTTCCCGGTCGTCAGCGGCTACCACGTCGATGGCGTGCGCGTGGAGCACCTGATCGTCGAGGGCAACAAGGACGAGAACACATTCATCGACGGCTGTCGCGGCGGCGGGATCTTCTTCTATCGCGGCTTCGGCGCGGTGATCCAGAATTGCACGGTGCGGAACTATAACGGCGACGGCATCAGCTTCCAGCAATCGAACGACGTGCTGGTCCGCAATTGCGTGAGCGAGGGCAACGCGGGACTTGGGCTGCATCCCGGCAGTGGTTCGCAGCGGCCGGTCGTGCGCGAGAACATCGCGCGCTTCAATGCGCAGGACGGACTCTTTCTGTGCTGGCGCGTGCGGCACGGGTTGTTCGAGAAGAACATCCTGGAGAACAACGGGCGCTTCGGCATTTCGATCGGGCACAAGGATTCCGACAATCTGCTGACGGGGAATGAAGTGCGCGGCAACGACGAGGCCGGTGTGTTTTTCCGGAACGAATCACTCGGCATGGCGGGTCACCGGAATCGCCTGGAGAACAATCTCATCGAAAACAACGGCGTGACCAACGCGGCGCCCGGCATCCGCGTCCGTGGCGAGGCGCGCGATCTGGTCTTCCGCAACAACATCATTCGCGACACACGGCCGGCCGGCGAACGCAAGCAGACGGTCGGCATCCGCATCGAGGAACTGGCCGGCCCCGTCGTGCTGGAAGGCAACACCATCGAAGCCGCGACGCCGGTGGAAGACAAACGGCCGAAGCTGAATTGAGGTGAGGCGACCTGGTAGCAGCCGAGGTAACGAGGCTCAGACTTCGTCAATTCGGAGCCTCCTCACGTCGGCTGCCACATGTGGGGAAGAGTTGGTTGCTCGCGGCAGCGTCTTGGATCAGACTACGCAACGCTACGGCTCGACACGCTGCCTTTGCTGTTGAACCGCTTTGTGGGGTGATCGAACGAGTGACCGGCTGCCATCATTCGCGGGCCGACGCACCTATCGTCCGAAAAGTAGTGTCACCGCTACGCTCTGCCACCGCAGCCCAAAACCTGGCGGATACCGCTCAGTCCTTTGGTCTTCTATGCCCTCCCATGCCGCCACCTCCTGTCCAACTTCGTAAACGCACCACCCTACTTCGCGAAGTTGGCGAGCAACACCTTCGAGCCGCGTTTCAATTTCAGGCTCTTCGCCGCATTGCCGCCATTCACCGCGATCTCCAGCAGACCGGTGGACCCAATCACGGCGACGGGCTTGCCCTTTTTGACCGCGGCGTAGCAATCGTAAATCGGCACCGACTTTGTCCCGACCTTGACTTGGGTCGCGGCGCCACTGGCCAGCACCCGGCTGGCGGGCAGGTTGGTGATGGCGTTACCAAAGCGATCGACATGGATGACTTCGCCGCGCAAGCCGGTCGTCGTCTTGACGGGCTCCGGCCATTCGAGCTGAACCAGATCGTGAACCCGGGGGCCGAAGCGGCTGACCGGCACGCCGCGACTCAAGTGCGCCGCCGCCGGAGCGAACACGTCGCGGCCGTGAAACGTGCGGCTCACCTCCGCCAACTGGTACTGGGGATTCTCCAGCCGATGAATTGACCGCAGACGCTCGCCACGCAGCGCGAAGCTGAACAAACCATTGTCAGGCCCGACGAAAAAGTAGTTCTCCGTTTCGATCACCACCCCGGCCCGCTCGCTGCCCACGCCCGGATCAACGACGGCAACGTGGATCGTGCCGGCGGGAAAGTACCGGTACGCCGCGGCCAGCGCGAAGGCACCCGCGCGGATGTCGCCGGGCGCGATGCCATGCGTCACGTCGATGACGGCTGCATTGGGTGCGGTGCGCTGGATGACGCCCTTCATGGTCCCGACAAACCAGTCGTCGAGGCCGAAGTCCGTGGTGAGGGTGATGGGTTTCATGTCGGCGCCGGCAGGATGAGCGGCCGTGGGCAAATTGGAAATTGAGCAATTGGGAATTTTTCATGGCCCCGAGCCGCCCGGATATTCCAGTTGCGCCCTTGGCCGCTCCGTCAATAATGCCGTCACCGAATCGCAACATACGGCTGATGAACGACTGGAACATACAATCGCGCTCGCACCATTGCCAGGCCTGCCAGGCGCCCTTCTCCGACAAGGAAAAGTATCACACCGTCCTGACCGACGAGAAGAGCGGCTATCTCCGGCTCGATGTCTGCGTCCCTTGCTGGCAGTCGCAATACGCCGAGGGCGCGGCGGATCGCAAGGGCTTCATCTCCTTCTGGCAGGGCGTTTATGAAGCACCGCCGCCCACGCCGCCGGAGGCGATTCGCCGCGACGATGCCGAGTCGTTGCTGCGGAAACTGATCGAAGCAAACGACGTGAAGTTCACCGCCGCGGCCTACATCCTGGCGGTCATGCTGGAGCGCAAACGACAGCTCAAGATCAAGGAGCAGTTCCAGCGCGACGGCCGACGGGTGTTCATCTACGAGCAGCCGAAGACCGGCGACCTCTTCACCATCACCGATCCCGACCTGCCAGCCGGTGCTGATCGTGCAAGGCGAGCTCGACACGCAGGTGCCGCCGCATCACGCCGACGAGCTCGCGGTGTACGCGCG
>JANLTG010000164.1:0-2422 GCA_031362805.1 bacterium | reverse complement strand
GGACTTCTGGGGTCGCTTACACCCGGCACATCCGGCGTGCGCGCCCTGAAAGTCGCCGGCATTCAAGCGGAGTTCCCGCAGGCCAATTACGTTCCGCATCTGCTCGACAAGGCACTGGCGAAATTCCCGAACGCCGAGCTGTTTGTGCTCAGCGAATACACGTTTGATGGACCAGTCCCAACCAACGTCCTCGCCTGGTGCCAGCGAAATGGCCGGCACCTCATCGTCGGCGGCAAAGATCCCGTTGGTGATAATTACTACAACACGTCCTTCGTCGTTTCGCCCGCTGGCGAGATCGTGTTCAAACAGGTGAAGAGCGTGCCGATCCAGTTCTTCGCCGACGGCTTGCCCGCGCCCGAGCAGAAAGTCTGGGAGTCGCCGTGGGGCAAGCTCGGCCTCTGCACGTGCTACGATCTAAGTTATACGCGCGTGACCGACGAATTGATCCGCCAAGGCGCGCAAGCGATCATCAACCCGACGATGGATGTCATGGACTGGGGCGAGCATCAGCATCAACTGCATTCGCGAGTCGCTCCGGTTCGCGCCGCGGAATACGGCGTGCCGATCTTTCGGGTCGCCAGCTCCGGCGTTTCACAGTTGGTGGATGCGAGCGGCCGAGTTGTGGCCTCCGCTCCAGTCGGCGGCGATGAGGCAGTCATCGGCGGCGAACTCCATCTGGCGGCGGCCGGCCGCCGCCCCATCGACCGCTGGCTCGCGCCGCTTTGCGTCGGCATCGCCGGCCTCTTGTTGATCCTTTGCTTTGTCCCTGACCGGAAGCCTGCACCCACGATTGCCAGCGAACCTGCCAACACCTGATCTCATGAAAGCACTCCTTCACTTCCTCCTCCGCGTGTTGTTCCGCTTCCGCGCGTTCAACACCGACGTCCTCAAAACGCCGGGGCCCGTGCTGCTCACACCGAATCACGTGTCGTGGCTCGACTGGCTTTTTCTAAGCGTGCTCCTGGATGACGACTGGAAGTTCGTCGTCTCGAGCGTGACTGCGCAAACTTCCTGGCTGCACCGGAAGCTCATGCTCAACGCGCGCACGTTCCCGATTGATCCCGCTTCGCCGTACGCCGTGAAGCACATGGCCGAGCACCTGCAAAAGGGCGGCCGGCTCGTGCTCTTCGCCGAAGGCCGTATCACCAACACCGGCTCGCTGATGAAGGTGTTCGATGGTAGCGGCTTCTTGATTTTCAAGACCCGCACCAAGGTCATCACCTGTTATCTGCGCGGCTTAAATCGCCTCAAATGGTCGCGGCAACCCGGCTGGCGCGTCTGGTGGCCGACCGTGACCGCCCACTTCAGCGACGCGCTCAACGCGCCGCACCCCGGCGACATCAGCACCACCGATGCGCGTTATCAACTGACCAGCTGGTTGCGCGACCGGATGGTCAACCAGCAGTTCGAAACCGAGATGGCCATGGGCACGGACAACGTGCTGGAGGCGATCATCGAGACGGCCGGGAACACGCCGAACCGCGTGGCGATCGAGGACGTGCTGGGCGGCGCGCTTACTTGTCGCAAGATGCTCGTCGGCGCGGATCTGCTGGCGACTCGCCTCGCGCTGCGCCTGGAGCCCAAGGTGGAACGCGTCGGCGTGGTGTTGCCCAATGCGAACGCCATGCCGGTCGGTCTCCTCGCGCTCTGGGCCCTCGGCAAAGTGCCCGCCGTGCTCAACTACACGACGGGCTCCGCCGTCATGATCGCCTGCGCCGAGCTCGCGGGACTGAGGCAGATCATCACGTCGCGCACCTTTCTGGAGAAGGCCCGGCTTGACCTCAAGCCGCTTGAAGCCATCGGCATTCAGCTCATCTACCTGGAAGATCTCAAGGCGGAGATCACGGGCAGCCAGAAGTTCGCTTCGTTGTTCAACGTCATCACGGCACCGGGTTCCATCGTCCGCACGCGCCGCAAAGGCGACGAAACGGCGGTGGTGCTTTTCACCAGCGGCTCGGAAGGCGTGCCCAAGGGCGTTGAACTCACGCATCGCAACCTGCTCGCGAACGTCCGGCAGATGATCGCCGTCACCGACCTTGAAGACACCGATCGCGTCTTCAATTGCCTGCCGCTTTTCCACAGCTTCGGGCTGACGGTCGGCACGTTGCTTGGGCTCGTGCGCGGCATGTATGTCTTCTTTTATCCGTCGCCGCTGCATTACCGCATCGTGCCCTACGCGTTTTACGACAAGGGCTGCACGATCTTTCTTGCGACGAACACCTTCCTCAATGGCTACGCGCGCAAGGCCCATCAGTACGACTTCCGCAGCATGCGCTACCTTTTTGCTGCTGCCGAGAAGGTGCAGGAAGCCACGCGCAAGACGTGGTCGGACAAGTTCGGCGTGCGCCTGCTCGAAGGCTACGGCGCGACCGAATGCGCCCCATGCGTAAGCGTCAACGTCCCGATGGCCAACCGCATCGGC
>JANLTG010000099.1:0-34972 GCA_031362805.1 bacterium | reverse complement strand
TCGAGATGCTCGTCGATGGTGTTGATCGTGTAAGGTCGCGTCGGGTTGGTGGAACTCGGCAGCACGTTCGGCTCGCCGCAGATGCGGATGATGTCCGGCGCATGACCACCGCCCGCGCCTTCGCTGTGATACGTGTGAATCGTCCGGCCCTTGAACGCCGCGATGGTGCCTTCGACGAAGGTGGATTCGTTCAACGTGTCCGTGTGAATCGTGACTTGAACATCGTGGTCATCCGCGACGCCGAGACAGCAGTCAATCGCGGCGGGCGTCGTGCCCCAGTCCTCGTGCAGCTTCAGGCCGATAGCTCCGGCCTTGATTTGATCGGCAAGACCAGCCGGCATCGCGGTATTGCCTTTGCCCGTGAAGCCGAAGTTCAGCGGAAGCGAATCGACGGCCTGAAGCATCGCGCGGAAGTAGAACGGAGCGGGCGTGCAAGTGGTCGCGCAGGTGCCGACGGCCGGGCCGGTGCCGCCGCCGACCATCGTGGTAAGTCCGGCGGCGATGGCTTCGTGCGCCTGCTGCGGACAGATGAAGTGGATGTGGGTGTCGAGCCCGCCGGCGCTGAGGATGAGTCCCTCGCCCGCGATGACTTCGGTGGTGACGCCGACGATCATCTTCTTCGTCACACCCGCCATCACGTCGGGATTGCCCGCCTTGCCGATGCCGGCGATGAGTCCGTCCTTGATGCCGATGTCGGCCTTGTAGATGCCGGTGTAATCGACGACGAGCGCGTTGGTGATGACGCAATCCAGCGCGTCCTTCGCACCGATGCCGGCGGCCTGGCCCATGCCTTCACGAATGACTTTGCCGCCGCCGAATTTGCATTCGTCGCCGTAGTGCGTGTGGTCGCGCTCGACCTCAAGGATGAGCGAAGTGTCGCCGAGGCGGACCTTGTCGCCGGTGGTCGGGCCGAACATGTCGGCGTAGTGGCGGCGGTTCATTTTATGGGACATATCAAAGACTCTGGTTAAGCCACATCACGCATTCTTTCATCCGAACCTCTCTTCGGCCAATTGGCTAAGCTGGTCCCGAAATTGGAGCGCATCCTCATTCATGTTATCGCCTGAGTCGCGATACCATTGTCGCAAAGCCGGGCGCAACTCCGGTGACAACAGGAGTTCAAGGGCTTCTGTCACTCGTGGCGAGTCCTGCCCCTCCACAAGCCGAAACCAATACCAAGCGTCGAGAAGCCCGAGCACCGGAAGCTGTTCTGGAGGGCAACCCTTCGTAACAGTCGTTGCTCGCTCGCAGTGCTGTTGAAGCTTTAAGTCGCGAAAGGTCATGACGATTTGGTTAAAGCCGCGAGTTGGCTGCTACGGTCAAGCACTGGCAAACCCTTTTGCCTTTGCCCGTTTCAGCGCGGCCTTCTTTCCTTCGGCGGAAACTTTGCCGTTCGCCAGATTGTTGCCGCCGCGGATGACTTTCTTCCCGGCGATCTCGACGAGCTTCACGGTCTTGGTTTCGCCCGGCTCGAAGCGCACCGCCGTGCCGGCCGGAATGTCGAGGCGCTTGCCGTAAGCTGCGGCGCGGTCGAAGCGGAGCGCGGCGTTCGTCTCAATGAAATGATAGTGGCTGCCGACCTGGATCGGGCGGTCACCGAGGTTGGTGATGGGCAGCGAGACGGTGTCGCGTCCGGCGTTGAGTTCGATCTCGCCTTCGAGGGGAACGACAGCGCCGGGTTCGGCGAACGGCCCCTCACCCCGGCCCTCTCCCCCTCCGAGGGGGCGAGGGAGAACGTCATCCTGCGTTGGGCTGAAGGTGGACAGTTTCGGCACGGGCAGAAAGCTGCCGTGGAGCGCGAGCGCAAGGTCGCCGTTCTCGCTGGCGATGGGATGATGCACGGTCACGAGCTTCGAGCCGTCGGGGAACGTTCCTTCCACCTGCACGTCATAAATCATCTCCGGCACGCCGGGCATGACTTGGTTGCGGCCGAGCAGCTTTCGTCCGAGGTCCATCAACTCGGCGACTCTCCGGCCATCACGGATAAACTCCAGGAGCACGGTGGCGATGAGCGCGACGGCTTCGGGATGGTTCAGCCGCACGCCGCGCGCGAGACGTTTCTGCGCGAGCGATCCGGCGGCGTGAAGCGTGAGTTTGTCGAGTTCGCGGGGAGAGAGGTGCATGATTAAAAAATCCGAAGGCCGAAATCCGAAGGCCGAAAGAAGGCCGAAGCCCGAAGCTCGAAAAGGTTTTCGTAGTCGTAACCGCTGATTCGGGTGCTGCCATTCGGATTTGGTTCGGACTTCGGTATTCGGGATTCGGAGTTCATTGGCGTCACCACTTCCTCGCCCACGGATCGTCGCCTAGCAGGGCGGTCAGCGGTTGGAGGTGCTGGTGAAGTTCACGACCGACCGACTCGGTGCTCTCGCCGGCGATACGGATGATCGCGCCGCCAGCGACGCGACTGGCGCTGGCGATCGAGGGCGCGTTCTGCACAACTTCGCGACTTGCGATGTTTTCCAACGCGCGATTGGCAGCGGCTTCAACGGTTGAACCAAGGAAGAGCAGCATTGCCACGCAATTGAACCGACCGAGTCGATGCGATCCCGCAATCAGTCCGCTTTCCGGTTCCAGCAGGAGCGAATCAACGAACCCTCGCCGGCCATCGACGAAGACGTCGTTGCGGCTTTGGAAATGGTTGAACGCCCACCGTTCGCCGCGCGCGGTGCGGCCGGCGGTGAACCAGTCGAGCAGGACGAGATTCGCGGAAGGGGTGAGCCGAAACTCCTGGCGTTGCGTGTAGGCGGAACCGGCGAAGGCCTGGACCGGATCGGGTGCGAATACCAGTAGCGACGCGTCCCCGAGCTCAGCCGTAGTCTGATGGCCGCAGGGCAGGGCGGCGGGGTTGCGGTAGATCTTGGTCGACGACTGGGTGCCAACGAAACAGCGCGCGCCGGCAGCGATTTCAAGATCAAGTTCGGTTTGATCCCCGGCGACGAGGCCACCTCCAAAGCTGCTGGTGAAGGCCCAGACGCTGGTGCCGCGCGAGCGTGGCGTCAGCAACTTCATGGGACTGGTGGCAAATGCCGCCGTGACGGCGCTGGCATCGGCGACTGATTCCACCCGCAACTGGGCGCACCCGGAATTTTTGGAGTAACTGGTCGAGGGTGCAACCACGGGTTCAATCAGATACGCAAGCCCCAGAGGACCGCAGACAAGGCGATGGTAAAGACGCCGATCGATCGCAAGGCGCGTCGGGGAACGGGTTGTTTGGCCAGGTGGGCGGCGGCGAACAACACGGCGCCGATGAGCGCGAGCGCGCCGAGATGGTACGGGCTGGTGACGGTGTGCAGCGGACCGCCATCCAGCAGGCCGTGGCCCGGATGCGCCTGGAGCGACGCGGTGGCGGCCAGCGTGGTTGCGGCAAGGCAAAAGCGGCGGAAGGCGGACGAGCGATGGTGGGTGCGGTCGTTGTTCATACAGTCAGGTGCAGTTTCACGATGTCATCGTTCAGCTGCTGGATCGGCCCAGCCGCCACGATGCTGCCGCGGTCCATGATGTAGAAGCGGTCGCCCACGTCGAGGCAGAAGTCGAGGTACTGTTCGACCAGCAGAATTCCGATCTGACCCTCCCGACGCAGCAGTTGGATGGCGTTGCCGATCTGTTCAACCGCCTGCTCGTCGTCGCCCGAGAGTCCGTGCGTGCGCAGCGTTTTGATGGTGTCGCCGATCTGATCGATGATGTTGGGCTGAATGCCTTCGGTTGGTTCGTCGAGCAGCAGAACTTTGGGATTGGTGAGCAACGCCCGGCCGATGGCGAGTTGTTGCTGTTGGCCGCCGCTGAGGACGCCTCCTTTGCGCGACAGCATCTCCTTCAACACGGGGAACAACGAGAAGACCCGGTCAACCTCGCCATTGAGCTTGCGACCCTGAGCGATGGCGCCGATGCGAAGATTTTCATCGACCGTGAGGTTGGGGAAAATATCCCGACCCTGCGGTACGTAGCCGAGGCCGGCGCGGGCGCGTTGCTCGGGCTTCAATCCACCGAGTTCGATGCCGCTCAGCTTGAGGGAGCCGGCGTCGGTTTTCACCAGGCCGATGATCGACTTGAGCGTGGTGGTCTTGCCGACGCCATTGCGCCCCATCAGACAGATGACCTTGCCCGGCTCAACTTCCAGGTTGACGTCGCGCAAGATGCGGGAGCCGTCGTAACTGACGTGAATGTTGGCGAGGGTCAGCATTTGAAAAGAGGCGAAGGGGCAGGGGAGAAAAGGGGCAGAGGAGCGGAGGGGAAAAGGTGACAAGTGCGAGTAAAAGCGCGGAGGGTTGTCCTCCTCTGCTCTTTTCCCTCTCTGCCCCTTTTCAGTGAACACTCAGGGATGATCATGCCTTCTTCTTCCTTCCCAGATAAACCTCGACGACGCGTTCGTTGTTTTGCACCTCGTCCACCGTGCCTTCGCAGAGGATGTGACCTTGATGCAGTACGGTGACCCGGCGGGCAATCTGCCGGACGAACACCATGTCGTGTTCGATGACGATGATGCTGTGCTGGCCGGCCAGACTCATCAGGAGTTCGCCCGTCTCGTGCGTCTCCTCGTCCGTCATCCCGGCGGCGGGTTCGTCGACGAGCAGGAGTTTGGGATTCTGCGCGAGCAACATGCCGATCTCCAGCCACTGCTTCTGGCCGTGACTCAAAGCGCCGGCCTTCGTTTCGGCCTTGGAACTCAGGCCGATGGTTTTCATCACCTCGTGAATACGGTCGCGCTGCGCGGGCTTGATCCGCGAGAACAGGGTGCTCCAGATGCTGCGGCTGCCTTCGAGCGAGAGCCAGAGGTTCTCAAAGACGGTTTGATCGATGTAAACCGAGGGCGTCTGAAACTTGCGTCCGATGCCGAGGCGATTGATCTGATATTCGTTGAGCGCGGTGAGGTCGGTGTCGCGGCCATACTCGATCCTGCCCTTGTCCGGCTTAGTGCGCCCCGTGATGAGATCGAGCATTGTGCTCTTGCCGGCGCCATTGGGGCCGATGATCACGCGCAGCTCGCCCGTATCCATGTAGAAGTTCAAATCCGAAATGGCTTTGAAGCCATCGAACGCCTTGTTCACGCCTTCGAGCGTCAGAATGAATTCAGGTTTGTGAGCCGTCACGGTTTGGGTAGCGTTGATTCCGGCCCATCGATCTGCGAGGCGGAGTGGCTTGGGGCGTCGTGATGTTTGCCTTGATGTCGCTCGCGGTAGAAAATTTGCGTGACGCCGTCCGGTTGGATGAGCGGTTCGTCCGGAATAGATTTGTGGGTGAAGCGGCGCCAAAGCGTCTGCAACTGGGCGGGCACACCGACCATTCCCCGGGGCATGAATAGTGTCACGAACACGAACAGCAGGCCGAGGATGTAGGGCCATTGCTCGGCGAAGGCGTGCGTCGCGTAGCTCTTGAGCCAGTTGATCCCGACGGCACCCAGGATCGGGCCGAGGAGCGTTCCGCGTCCGCCGACCGCGACCCACACGACGGCTTCCAGCGATTTTTCGGGCGCCATTTCACTTGGATTGATGATGCCAACCTGAGGCACGAACAAAGCGCCGCCCAAAGCCGCGATGATCGCGCTGACGACGAAGACAAACAGTTTGAAATTCGCCGTCGCGTAGCCCGAGAACAGCACGCGGATCTCCGAGTCGCGGACGGCCCGTTGGATCAAGCCGAACTTCGTGGCAGCCAGCCAGCGGCAAAAGGCATACACGGCCAGCAACAGCAGTCCCGAGCAGATGAAGAGCACACGCTTGGTGCCGGGCGAGTTGAGATCATGCCCGAGGATGAACTTGAAATCCGTCAGCCCGTTGTTGCCGCCGAACGTGAAATCGTTGCGGAAAAACATCAGGCACGCCGCGTAAGTGAGGGCCTGGCTGAGGATCGAGAAATAAACGCCCTTGATCCGGGAGCGAAAAGCAAGGAAGCCGAAGATCAAGGCCACCAAGGCGGGGACGATAACCACCATCGCGGCGGCGAACCAGAAGCTCTGGAAGGGAATCCAGTGCGCGGGCAATCCGCCCGTGGCCGCGTACTTCGTCTCGTATTCGAGGAAGACCATGAAGTCCGGGATGTTCTTCTGATACTGGCCGAGCTTGCCGATCATCAGCATCAAGTGCATGCCGAGCGCGTAGCCGCCGAGCGAGAAGAACAGGCATTGGCCCAGGCTTAAGATGCCGGTGTAACCCCAGAGCAAATTCACCCCGAGAGCCAGCACAGCGTAGGTCAGGTATTTGCCATAAAGGCTGAGCGTGAAGGTGCCGATGTGGAACGGATTCTCCGGCGGCACGAACGCATTGAGGCACGGCAGCAGAACGAGCCCGATGAAAGCCAGCAAGGCGACCAGCCACAGTTCACGTTTCGGAATAGTTGCGGCCATGGATCAACCTTCAAGACTGCGGCTGCGCGTGGCAAACAAGCCCGACGGCCGCCATTGGAGGAAGAGGATGATGCCGGACAGCACCACGATCTTGCCGAGTACGGCGCCGAGCCAGGGCTCGAGCAGTTGGTTGGTAACGCCGACCCCCAGCGAGGCGGAAACCGTGCCGACCAGGTTGCCCACACCTCCGAGCACGACGATCATGAAGCAGTCCACGATGTAGTTCTGGCCGAGGCCGGGGCCAACATTGCCGATCTGCGAGAGACAGGCGCCCGCCATGCCGGCGAGACCGGAGCCGAAGGCGAACGTCATCATGTTCATGCGATCCGTGCGGACGCCGACGCAGGAAGCCATCGCGCGGTTTTGCATCACGGCCCGGATCTGCAAACCGAGTGAAGTGCGGGTAAGGAGGACGTAGGTGGCGAAGACGATGAACAGCGCGAAGCCGATGATGAAGATGCGGTTGAAGCCGATGGGCGAGCCGTGGAATGCGAAGCTGCCGCTCAGAAACGACGGGGAGTCCACCTGCACGTTGGCGGCGCCGAAGATGTGCCGGAAGATCTGCTGCAACACCAGGCTCACACCCCAGGTGGCGAGCAGCGACTCCAGCGGACGTTTGTAGAGAAAGCGAATGATGCTGCGCTCGAGGATCAGGCCGACCAGGGCGGCGGCGATAAACGAGATGGCGATCGCGGCGATGAAGTAGGCGTCGAAGCCCATGCCCGAGGTGCCAAACCAGCTCTTGAAGAAATTCTGAGTAACGTAAGCGGTGTACGCGCCGATCATGATGATCTCCCCGTGGGCCATGTTGATGACGCCCATCAGGCCAAACGTGATCGCCAGGCCCAAAGCGGCCACGAGCAGGACGGCGGCGGTGGCCAGCCCGCGGAAGGCGGTGCCGACGAAGGTGCCCCACGCCATGTAGTTTTCGATCTGCCGGATTGAATCACGAAGCGCGATGCGCAAGGGCTCTGGAGGTTTTCCAGATTGCTTGCGAAGTTCCTGATCGAACTCCTTCAAGTATAACAATCCGTTCAGCGAACGCATCTGGCCGAGCGCGATGATCGCCTCCACTTGAAGCGTCGGATCGGTTGCTGCCGTCCGGGTGAGCGCCACGGCTTCGACCAGCGCCGCGATCACGGCCTTATCGGTCTCCGTCGCAGTCCGCTTTTCAAAATGCGGGAGGTAATCGAGGTTGCGCTCCTGGCCGAGCTTGATCACGGCGTCGCGGCGCATCTTCGGGTTTGGGTTTCCCAGGGCGAACAAATCGAGGACCATCTTGATGGACTTGCGGAGCTTTGAAGTAGTCTCAGCCGGGGTCAGCTCGAACGCCGCGAAGGCGAGGTCTTTGCCGTCGACATCCTTGAGCAGGACACCGTCGATGAGCCGCAGTCCCTTCTGCTTTTCGTCGGCGTCCTTTTGCGGATCCAGCAGGAAGGGAATCTTCGCCCCATCGGCTGCCTCGTAGAGAAACAGCTCGCTCACGCGCCAGGCGGCCAGTGCCCGGGTGACTGTCTCATCGGCCGTTCCGGCGAGCTCGGTGATGAGTTCGATCTGGCGGGCGGCGTCTTCGGTTACCACCGCCTCGGTGAGGATCTCGCGCGGCGGACGGCTCAGTTCGGCGCCGCCAGCGGACGCGAGCAGGAGTGTGCTGAGGAGAAGCGCGGCGGCAGGTTGCTTCACGTCGTGGGGGTGGGAACGGGGTTCTGGAATGACCGGGGGCGGGCTGGGAGGAGCAGCCCGCCCCCGGTTGCAACGATGGCGAAAGCCATCAAGCTACCAACCTAATTACTTCAGGAACTTTTCGCTGAAGGGTTCACCGGCGACACCAGTGAAGGACTTGATGACCTTGAACTGGCCAGACGCGAGCGTCTCGCCGATGAACACATTGTTAACCAGGTGGTGATTTTCTTGCATCGTCACTTCCCCGGCCGGGCCCTTGAACTTCTGGCCGATCAGCGCCGTGCGGACCTTGTCCACTTCGAACGAGCCGGCTTTCTCGACGGCTTGCTTCCACAGGTAAACACCCATGCGCGACAGGTTCATCGGACTGCACGTGACGCGGCCTTTCGCATCGATGCCGGACACCGTGTAATTCACGCCGGTGACCTTGGGCGCCTTGATCCAGCTCATGAAGTCGCCGACGAACTTGGTGTTCTCGGGGGACTTGATCGACATGAAGTAGGTCCAGCAACCCAGATGGCCGGCGAGTTCCTTGGCCGGCAGACCGCGGAATTCATCCTCGGAAATCGAGAACGATACCACCGGACAGTTCTCGGACGTGAGGCCAGCGTTGGCGAACTCCTTGAAGAACGGCACATTGGTGTCGCCGTTCAGCGTGCTGATCACCGTGGCATTGCCGCCGGCGGCGAACTTTTTGATGTCGGCGACGATCGTTTGATAGTCCTGATGGCCGAAGGGCGTGTAGATCTCGATGATGGCGTCGTCGGGAACCCCCTTCATCTTCAGATACTGTTTCAGGATCTTGTTCGTCGTGCGCGGATAGACGTAGTCCGAGCCCAGCAGGAAGAACTTCTTCTTGCCTTCGCCGAGCATGTAATCCACAGCGGGGATCGCCTGCTGGTTCACGGACTCGGCGGTGTAGAAGATGTTCTTCGACAGCTCTTCGCCCTCGTATTGCACGGGGTAGAAAAGCAGGCCGTTCTGGCGCTCGAAGACCGGCAACACTGACTTGCGGCTGACGGAGGTCCAGCAACCGAAGACGACGGACACCTTGTCTTTGACCAGTAACTGCTCCGCCTTCTCGGCGAAGAGCGGCCAGTTGGAGGCGGGATCGACGACGATGGGCTCGATCATCTTGCCGGCGACGCCGCCCGCTTTGTTGATCTCGTCGAAGGTGAACAGCAGCACGTCCTTCAGCGACGTTTCGCTGATGGCCATGGTGCCGGACAGGGAGTGCAGGATGCCGACCTTGACGGTCTCGGCAGCGCTGGCGCCGGACGCCATCAGGACGCCGGCGGCCAGGGTGAGGAACGTTTGTTTGAGGGATTTCATGGATTCAATTTCAGGATAGGTTCAGGCGCGGAACGATGTGGGTTTCAGGTTTGTAACGGAGACAAAGTGCTAGAACAGATAGGAGATACCCGCTCCAATCATGAAACGGCTTTCTTCGCCATCGAGGCCACCGGCGTACGAGGTGGTGTCGTAACGGATTTCAGGCTGCACCTTGATGTTGGGCACCGGCTTCCAGTTCAACGTCAGCGTAAAGCTGGCGAGATTTCCGTCGAGGTCGGTGGTGGTGATGCCCGCGCCCGGCCGAACCGCTGGTCCGAGGACGCCATCGGGGCTGCTGATGTAATCCGCACGGAAGGCCAGGCCTACTTTGGGAGTGAAGTCATACCACGCCCAGCCGCCGACGGACCAGAGGTCGGAGGAGATCCCGGCAGTATCGAAGTTGAAGTAGTCAAATTCGAATCCGGTGCCGAGCTTCTCGTTGACTTGGAAACCGCCGATGGTTCCGAATCCCAGGGTTTCGGTCCCGCCGGTTGCATCCTCGGCAAAGCCGTAGACGTTCACCCAGAACTTGCTAGTCGGCTTGAGATTCAAGCTGGCGCTGTAGGCCTTGCCTTCGTTGTTGTCCACCGGACCTTGGAACAGTCCGTTGTCCACGCGCGCCGTCAGACCGGCTTTGTCCGTGAAGTTGTAGGTGCCTTGCACGCCTGCCGACGGGCCATTGCCGGTGAACCACCACTGGTTGCCTTGCGAGAAGTTCTGATTCGCCGCACCGCCGTCGCCGGATTCGTAGTTCAACAGCGAGATGAGTTCACCCGCCTTGATGTTCAAGCCGGTGCCGATGGGTACATTCAGTTCCACATAAGCTTCGCGCAGATCATTGAAGCTGGTGTTGGAGGTGTTGCCGTTGAGGCCGCCCGTATTGAGCTGGGGCGCGTCGTCGCCCAATATCATTGAGGCGCGGAAGCCCGCATCCCACTCGTCCGACGCGACCGGTTTGCTGGCGACGGTGAGCTTGAATTTGTTGAGCGAGAACGAATTGTCCTTGGTGTTCCAAAGATAGGCGTCGTTCAGGCCGTCGTCCGGCGGTTCCATGTTGGCGAAATACGATGCCTGCACGAAGCCGCTGATCGTAATTGCGGACATCGCCTTGACCAGCTTGGGCGAGCTGCCGTCGCTGGGCAGGATGCCCTCTTTCTTCGCGGCCATTTCGAGCGCTTCCAGGCGGGTCTTCAGGTCGGCGTTCTCCTTGGCCAGCTTGTCCGTGGCGGAATCCTGCGCGTGCAGGAGCTGGGTGGACCCGCCGGAAAGCAGGGCGCCGCCCATACAGGCGCTCAAGAGGGCGCGCCGCAAGGCGGTTCGTTGGGTGGTTGAGTTGGGATTTCGTCGCTTCATGTGTGAGGGGTTGGAGGGTTACACTCGTGACCGGAAAACCGGCTGAGCAAGCGGCCTGTCGCAGCCGATATGCCGGGGAGCGGCGAATAGGTTCGGACCTTTAATGAATCCTTTGCAGCATCATGATGAGCAAAACGCGTAAGCGAAGAGTGGGGCGCGGAAACATTGAGCACATGTGGAAGTCAAGTGATGGAGATGGGCGGGCAACCGACTCGTCCGCGGGTGAGCCAGGCAGGATTGCGATCCACTTCTAACCACCATTCAGCGCCCGCCCGGATTAATTGGCTTCAGCTTGGGCAATTCGCGACAGGGCCGGGCTGTTGAAATCGCCGTGGCGAACTGACCGGAGTCGGCACGGCCAAAACCAATGCCAAGGACGAGCCGTCTGCCGCCAAGCAGAGTGGTTGATTTGGAAGGTGTGGTAGCCAGCCGCGAGGCTGCTCGGCTGTGGTTGGCCGCACCTTCGTGATTGGGCTCGATGCGAAGCAAGGCGACGGCGAAGTTGTGCTTCGCCGAGGTCCCGTTCAATGCGGCTGCAAACAGTTGATTGAGTTTTGGCAGCGCTCCGCTGGCCGCCGCACCGTGGCGGCTGATTTTGTTTAGCAGCCAGTCATCGGCACTGCTTGAATCGAGCCGCTGGAGCGATTCCAGCAGGGCAGGGTAAGTGTTTGTTCCCAAGTCATCGAATGCCTGCCTCCAGAACTTGAGGTAGTTGGTAGTCGAGTTGGTTGGGTGCTGCATCAAGAGGAGAGTTGCATTTGTCGCGCCCCGTCCCGTCCAGCCAAGCAGGCGAGTTGCGCGAAGCGTCGACTTTCCAATCGTGGCGAAAGCTTCCAACACTTCTGGGGTCAATACCTCCCAGTCTGCCCGAATCGTGTACAAGATCGTGCCGCAGACGATCCAACGATCAGTGGGTGAACTGAGGAATCGAGGCCGCAGGCGGTCGGGAATCCTTTTTGACAAAGTTTGAAATTGCAGTCGGAAACCCTTCGATTGCTCGAACCTGAGATATTCGTCCA
This sequence comes from bacterium, assembly GCA_031362805.1. Taxonomy (GTDB): domain Bacteria; phylum Verrucomicrobiota; class Verrucomicrobiia; order Limisphaerales; family RI-55; genus RI-55. Next base: position 23,245 of record JANLTG010000099.1, on the reverse strand, counting down.
CAAGGTAACGCTGGCCAGGCGCTCCAAGACTGCGAAACGCTGCCTCGCCTTCCTTGCTGGGGAGTTCGTAGTTTAAGAACGCGGCGTCCCCATTGGCTGCAAGATGGTCGAGCCATTCACTCGCTGTCCTGCCCTCATACTTCGGCTCCTGCGCGCGGCGCCAGGCGGAGCGCCCAACGGCGGCAGCGATCAATACAACCACCAAGGCGGTTGACGCGATTCGGATACGGCGACGGGTGGTCATGGTGAGTTGACGCCATAGGGCAGGTGGGGCGCGATCCTTCGGTCGCGCCTGTGGGCCAACTTGAAGTTGGCATCCGGGCCAAGGTAACTGTCCGTTCTTAGGCCCAATGCCTGTAAGGCATCAAGAAAGTGGAGATGGAATGCAGGCAATGGTTACGGGGTCGTAACGAGGATTTGACGTGAGTGGCAAGAATTAAACCTAGTACCTTTTGCCGGGTTGTTCAATCAGCTGGGGATGCGAAAAGCCCAGATACCCACGGCCCATCAATTCGGCGAACTCTTCAGCGAGCTGCTTAAGTCGGCGGGACACGACGCGCTCTACACTCGCCAGTTGCCCGCGCAAAACCGGACGACCGATGAGGTGCTCAAAAGGCTTTCCGTGACGGAACAACGCATGGTCGGCACCAAGGATTTGGACTTTTATCATTCCCATCTCCTCCACGGAAGGCCTTGGAAATTGTTGTTCGTTCGCACCGGCAACATCGGTACGCGTGACCGCAAGGCACTGTTCGAACGGCATCTGCCAGAGATTGTCGCCGCGCTTGAAGTGAACTGGCTCGTCGAACTCGACCGGCAATCGGTGCGCGTGATCGTGTGGCAGGGCAAGTCTACTCTTGAACCCGAACGCCGATCTGGGATTCGCAGCGGATACTCAAAGGCAAGGCAGGCAGATGGAACTTCAAGCACACCGCAACCACCCCAGAATTGCTCCAAGGCATGAGTCAATCGTCTCCTCCCGCAATCGGACGTTGGACCTCGGAAAAGATTGGATCCGCCCGATGGGCCCGATTCTCACCACGCCCGAGGCAACTCGATGAAGGGTGGGATGGGGCAGTCGACGGCATCGGCCACCGCGCGAAGCATCTCCGCCTCCCGCGGCGCCAGCACACCATCGCTCGCGACGGCATGGGCGGCCGCTTGGAGAAAGCGCTTCCTGATTATCGGCGTGGCCTGCGCGAGCTTCTTGAACGCCAGGTCGGCATGCCGCAAGCCGGAGGATTCCTCGGGAAGTGCCGGCCGATCAACGGGCGTTACCCCCAGTGAGTGAATCGCGTCCGCATAGGCCTGCGCCGCGGCTTCGGCATTCGCACTGCCTAAGCGGGTGAGCAACGAGAGCACGCACGCAATATCGTCAATCAACGGCGCCATCGAATAGTACTGCACGGGCTGCCGACGATCCGGCTCAAAGGTGGGAGCCAAATGCCGGTCGAGGCATTTCTCCAAGGCGTACTCGAAGAGGTTGATCGCCCGATCGGCCTCGATGAGCTGACGGCTGATGGCCCGGAAGGTTGCATACTGCGACGGCGACAGCTCGCGCAAAGCCGGCACGGCCAGTTCAACGAGTGGCAAACGCGCCGTCTGCGCCAAAGGGGCGGTCAATGCAAACAGTTGACCCGTACCGATCCGGGCGTCGGCGGAAAGCGCACGCTCGACGAGCACCAGTTGACCCGCGCGAACTGCATCGTCGGCATCGAGCAACAAACCGAAGATCACCAGCGGTGCCTGAGCAGGATCATGCACTGCGTCGAGCAAGGTCTCCGGCAACGAATCTCGCCAGGCAGTGGCCACCTCCAGGTGGATCGGTTGCGGCGCGCCGGTTTGATCGAGAGCCGCACCGACGGCGATTGACGGCCGACGGATCGACGGTGGCTGCCCAGAACCGCGCCGGTGACCTGCGCCAGCCAGTTGCGAGACCGGCGATTCCAACTCGGCCATCGCCGCTCCCTGAACCTTTGGAAACTCGCCGTCGAAGTTTGGATCGATCGCCTTGATTCGTTCCGCCAGTGGTGGATGCGTCGCCATCAATCCCAGAAAGCCGGATTTCAGCGCGTTGCCGAAGAACAGATGGCTCGCCTCGGAAGCGTGCGGACTTGCCAGTCGTGAGCCAGAAACGAGTCCACCGATCTTCTTTAAAGCGCCGGCGATTCCGTCCGGGTTGCGCGTGAACTGCACGGCCGCCGCGTCAGCGAGAAACTCACGCTGGCGCGACACCGCCGCTTGAATCAAGCGACCGAAGAACACACCGATCGAGCCGATGATGATCAGCGCAAGGCCAATGAACGGCAGTGGATTGCCGCCCTTGCCATCGTTGCGGGAACTTGACCGGGAGCCGCGACTGGAACTGGTTTGCAGCAGCACGCGCCCGATGACGGCGAGACAGAGGATGCCAAAGATCACGCCCATGAGTCGCAAGTTGAGCCGCATGTCGCCGTTGAGAATGTGGCTGAACTCGTGCGCGATCACGCCCTGGAGTTCGTCGCGGTTTAGCAGCTTTATGCAGCCGCGGGTTACACCGATGACGGCATCATTGGGTGTGTGACCAGCGGCGAAGGCATTGATGCCGCCCTCGTCGGGCAGCAGATAGACGGGCGGCACGGCCATGCCGGAGGCGAGCGCCATCTCCTCGACGATGTTGAGCAGCTTGCGTTCGTCGAGGTCGTCGGTGTTGGGGGCAAGCCGTTGTCCCCCGAGCATCTCGGCGACGGCCGATCCGCCGCGCCGGAGTTCGGCCATTTTGTAGAGGCTGCCGAAGATGACAACCAGGCAGGTGCCGCCGGTCACGCCGAGAAAAAGTTGCGGCTGCCAGAATCCGCTGGGACCGAGCCGCGCGAATTCGTCGCGCAGAAAGATGCCGGCGAAGACGAGATACAACCCGAGGACGATGCACACCACCGCCGCCACGAAATAGAGCACGAGCCACTTCGTGTTGCGCCGTGCGCGGTCTTGTCGTTCAAAAAAGTCCATTGTCAGCAGCAGAGGCGTGTGTATGCCCCGACGTTGCGGTCAGCGACTGGAACCAGTCGCCGGTGACGTTCGGTTAGTCTCTGAGCGAAACGGTTGGCTCCCGTTCGTTGCACCGAATTGTTGTGCACTTCGCTGGTCTCTGAACTCTTGGAGAACGGCGGTAATAGCATCCCACTCCGCCCGGCGTGCCTTGGGTGCTAGCGGAGCCCATGATTTGTCCTGCACAACCAAGTTCAAGAGATAAGGAAAGTCAGCTTTCGCTCCAAGCTCGAGAAGAGCTCGACAGGCATTGGCACTTTCATACTCCACTGTCTTGATGAGAGGGGTGTCTGGCAGCTTCGCCGGAATGCTTCGGGTCTGTGCCTCAGCATTGATATTGCCCCCGTGTTTCGCCAGGAGACGAATCGTGTCGGCACGGTCGTTAAACGCCGCGTAATGGACCGGTGTTTCGTTGTCTCGATCAACTGAGTTAACGTTCGCACCATGGGCAATAAGGATCTCGACCGCATCGTTCTCTCCGGCAGATGCCGCACAATGGAGTGGCGAGCATAGATTGCGGTAACCCTTTGCCTCGATCTGCGATCCTGCCGATAGGAGCGCAGAGATGAGATTTGTGTCTCCCCGCCTGGCTGCGAGATGAAGGGGCGTCGCGTTCAAGCCAAAAAAATGGTATTCGAGCTCCGCCGGGCTGTCCTTCAACCGAATACGGACAGCCTCGGTGTCTCCCCGGGCAATCGCTCGGTAGAGCGGATGCAGCCGATAGAGATTGGGTACTACAAGCCACCAGCATAGAGCCACGCATACGCCAACCGAAATATAGGCCCAGCTCCGGTTACGAACCTTTGGTAGTCGAGGTGGGTTTATTGCTCTCATACACAACGGCCCGAGTTCGGCGACTTGGCCCACGTGGGGGCACGATTGCATCCAGCGCGCGATGGCCGGGTATCCTGCGGCGCGTGGTTGGGCGGCGTGGGTCTTATTATCCAACAAAAAATTGCAGAAGACATAGAATCTAGGCAATCGCGACGATGACGAATGCCCGCCTGCCCCCATGCGGAACACCAAGGTAAGCACGCAGCCGCAGCCGCACCCAAATCGCAACCCCGAGCCAGCAGAGCGCTGAAGCTGCCACAATTAACATCATCCGGTCGTGTGCTACTCTTCCTATCGGAACGACGATCATAGTAGATAGAACTAGGAAACCAAGCAGACTGCCTATCGTGCAATTCAAGGATGTTACGAAAATCGCTTTTACGGTGCGCGGTGCGCGGTGCCGCCCTACAGCTAGGTAAACGCCACCTTCGGCGCTTCCCGCTCGGTCTCGTTCTTGATCTCGAACAGCTCGGCCGGTCCGAAGTTGAACATGCCGGCGACAAGGTTGCTCGGGAAGACTTCGCGCTTGGTGTTGTAGGCCATCACCGCGTCGTTGAACGCCTGCCGCGCGAACGACACCTTGTTCTCAGTCGAGGTGAGTTCCTCCATGAGCTGGGCCATGTTCTGGTTGGCCTTGAGATCGGGATACGCCTCGGACAGTGCGAACAGTTTGCCGAGTGTTCCGGTGAGCGCGGCTTCGGCGCCCATGAGCTGCTGCATCGCGGCGGGGTTGCCGGGATTCGCGGCGGCTGCCGTGCTGGCGGAGGAGGCGGCATTGCGCGCCTTGATCACGGCTTCGAGCGTGTCGCGCTCGTGCTTCATGTAGCCTTTGACCGTCTCTACGAGATTCGGGATCAGGTCATAACGACGCTTGAGCTGCACATCGATTTGCGCGAACGCGTTCTTGAAGCGGTTGCGCAAGGTGACGAGGCCATTGTAGGCACCCATCACCCACAGGCCAACCAACAGGACCGGCACCAGGACCACGACGAGCAGGATTAGAATCAGCGGACCCATAGTTTTTCTTTCGTTAAGTTGTGCGCAGACTAGCGGCCGGCTGGTTGATCACAAATTATTTTCTGCCGGCGGAATTGTATGCCGGGGGTTCCACACGATCTCCCAAAGGTGACCGTCGGGAGATTCGAGGATGCCCGCCCAGCCGCCCCAGCTCAAATGTCCGGCCGGTCGGCGGATGCGCGCACCCGCCTTCCTGGCGCGGAGCAGCATCGCATCAACTTGCTCCCGGCTGCCAACGTTCCACGAGGCCAACCCACCGGGCGCCGTCACCGCGTCGCCGTCGATGAATCTGTGGAAAGCGGCCCGCTCCATCAGCGCCACGGTCAGATTTGGAAGAGCGAAGAGCGCCGCCGATTCGATCCGCCGCGCCGCGTTCCAGCCGAAGACCGATTCATAAAACGCGCACCCGGTGGTGAGGTCGGCCACCGAAAAAGTCAGATAGCTGAGATATCCCCCAAGGTCTATGGGACCGGGCGAATTCATCCTGTTCACGGTTGGGGCCCCGGCCGGAACACAGCCGCCACTATAGCGAAGCCAATCAGGAGCAACAGGAGGCCCAGGAAAATCCACACGACGATCGAGGTCCGATACTTGACGTGAGGCGTTTGGGCGATCACCGCCTTGTAATCCTCGGAAAACACCGTTCCGCCCTTCCTGGAAAACAGCAGATACAGAATGTAGGCGTTGATGAGCGTGCCCACGGGGAAGCCCAGCAATCCGATGCCGGAAAAAATGCCCGCGACGATCCGTGACCAGGGTTTTAGCCGCCGAAGCGCTAGCCCCACCGCCAGGTACAGTCCACCAAACGCCAGCAAGCCCACACCCAGTCCAGCGGTCATTGCAACGGCGTCGGGAGCGCCAGGCTGCCCACTGCCCAAAAGCGCCCCGACAGCGATCATGCCACCGCCAAAGATCGCGAACGCGGCTCCAATCAAATACAAGACTCCAACCGATTTCACCGAGGCTTCGTGTTTGATGTGTTCGTTGCGGATGTCTTCGGCATCCGTGGCGGCGACGCCCTCGCGCATCCGCTGGATCGCCACTGGCTTGCAAGCGGCACATACGAAGCCATCCCCGAGCCGGACGACCTCGTCCATGGAGAATGGTTTGCCGCAGCCGGTGCAAACCACGGCGGCCGTGGCCAATTTCATTTCTGCCGTTGGCGCGGTGGGAGACACCGGCAACGGCGGGGCGGGCTTGAGAATCTCCTCAAGCGGCAGCCAGCTGGCCATGCCCTCCCGCCACACCAGCGTTTGGTCAGCGACCGTGCCCGCCGCCCTCAGAGCCTGAAACTCCTCGTCCGAGATTGGTCCGACCTGCTGCCCTTCGTGGGCGTAGTACCAGTTCATAGCCCTTGTCGCCTGTGCAAGCGTCGAAGCCCTCGCTCGAACGACCCGGAACCTCGACTGCGCCGGCTGATCACTTGGCAGCTTCAGCCGGTTTGGCGAAGAGCTTGTCGTCGAGCTCCAGCCCATGCTTGATTTCCTTCACCGTCATTTTGAATCCGCCGGGCCCAGCTTCGACATTGATGGAGAAGGGAACCTTCACCCCATCGACGTCGCGGTAATCACTCATTTTTGAAACGACGGTCATCTTGCCCTGTTCCGTTTCCGCCTCGGCTTTGAGCTGCACGAGCAGGTGGGTCTGGTCGTCGACATACATCACGTCCACCGTGCCTTCCTTGGTCTTGCCTTCGAGGACATCGGTGCTCTTGCCATCGACGGTCTCCTTGCCTTTAAGCGTCCAGCCCGTGTAGCGCGCGAGCAGCTCCACATCCCGATAAAAGTCCGACTGCTGCTGGGCCTGCTTGAGCTGGCCGCCGGTCTTGTCCATCAATCCCGTCCACGGATTCTGGGACCACGCGACCTTGCCGTCGTAGCCTTCCAAGATTTTGCCCATGCCGGGGATATCGATCTCGGTGCGCTGTTTGTCGGGCGCCTTGGACATGATGGTCATGTCGGCGGTGATGCCTTGGGCAGCGATCTCGATCACGCCCTTCATCTGGCGGGTCTTGATCTTCTTGTGGGCCTCCAATCCTCCGATGGCTTTGATGTGTTCCTTGACCAGATCTTCGGCGGAAGGCGCAGCCACGAGCGGTGAGTTACCCGCGATCAAGGACGCGGCCAATGTGAGGAGAAGTAGTTTCTTCATATCGAAATGATTCGGCGCACCGTACCGGCACGCAGGGAAATTGCAATTGTGGAGTCAAGGGATCGCTCGACGTCGGGTGCCGCTGCCGCCGCAAGCTTCCACCGCTTGCCGGGGCGCCACCCCGGCCCGCCAAAAGCGAAGCCGCCGGTGGACTTAAATCCACCGGCGGCAAAATGACCAAAGCAACTGAATCAACCTTGGGCGTCCTTCTTCACTTTCTCAGTCAAGGCGGCCACGTCGGCATCGCTCAAGCCGGTGCCCGTCCAGGCGACGCGGTTTTTCTGCGCGTAATAGATCGTGCGGCTTACGCCATCCACTTTGTAGGCTTCGTTCCAATCCTTCTCCGCCGCGACGACCACCGGGAAGGTGATGCCGTGCTTTTTGGCCAACGCATTGATGGCCTTGGTGTCGGTGGAATCAATGATCTGGGCAAACACGCCGAGGCCCTTTTCGCCAAAGCCGGCATGCAAGGCCTGGAGCTGCTTGAGGTCGGCCCAGAACTTCTCGTCCGCCAGCTTCCCGAAGGCGAGGATCTTGGCGGCCTTGTCGCTGTAGGCGCAAACCTGGCAGTACTTCTTGCCGGTATCGCAATTTTGGATTTCGTAGGGCGTCAGACTGTCGCCCGGCTTCAAGGAAGCGCTGGCCAGCCCGACCAGTGAGAACGTCGCAAGGAGAGCAAGTAGTTTCTTCATGTTCAATTGGAATGTGTTTATCAAGTAAGATGGACAGGATTTCGAGAGTTTAGTTCAGATATTATTCCCGTCAACCCGCGGCATCCATTCACCCCGAGCGCCGCGGCCCGGTCATCTGTTCTGCATCTCATCGTCAAGCGGAAGGCTGCAAGTCAATGCGAACAGGGCCGTTCGCCCATGCCCTCGCTCAACCCTCGATCAGCGCCTACGGCCGCAGCCGTCGGGGCAGCGACTACCTGATTGTCTCCAAAATCAGCGGCTGCAGGTTAGGCGGCTCGGCGCCAATCGCGAAGGCGGATTCCAATCGCTGCATCGCCAGTTCGGCGGAACCTTCGTCCTCGGCATGCACGCGGGCAAGCGTCAGCCCGCGACCGACGGCGTAGCCCGGCTTCATCAACATATCGACGCCCACGTCGAAGTTGATCGAGTCCGCGCGGGAGGTGCGGCCGCCACCGAGGAAATGCACCACTTCACCGATGATCCGCGCATCGCATTTGGTGATGTACCCATCCTGCGCGGCGCGCATTTCGTGGACAACTGGCGCGGTTGCGGTTTGCTTCAATTTGCTCCGGAACGCCTCGAGGTCGGCACCTTGCGCGACGATCATTTCTTCGAACTTCCGTTTGGGCAGCACGCTGTTCAGACAGGCGAGGACTTCATTCCGGGCCTTTTCAAAGGAAACCGCCTTGCCGGACATTTCCAACAGGTGCGCGGCGCATTCGACGACGATCTGCTCAAGGTCGGTCGGCGCGCGACCTTCGAGGCATTCCATCGCCTCGCGGACTTCCAGCCAGTTGCCGGCGGCCAGGCCGAGCGGAGTGTCCATCGCGGTGAGCATGGCGCCCATCTTCAAACCGCATTTGCGCCCGAGCGACACCATGCTGGCGGCCAGCTCCCGCGCTTCTTGGGGCGTTCGCATGAAGGCGGCATTACCGAACTTCACATCCAACATCAGTGAGCCGATGCCTTCGGCGAGCTTCTTGGAGAGAATCGACGACGTGATCAACGGAATCGACGGGATGGTTCCCGTGACATCGCGCAGGGCGTAGAGCGCGCGATCCGCGGGCACCATCTGATCCGTCTGGCCGCAGATGATGCAGCCGACTTTCTGCACCTGCTCGACGAGCTCTTGCGGCGAGAACCGCACGCGACAACCGGGGATCGACTCCATCTTGTCGAGCGTGCCGCCGGTGATGCCCAGCCCGCGGCCGGAGATCATCGGCACTCGCAGGCCCAACGCCGCAAGCAGCGGGGCAAGGATCAGCGAGACCTTATCCCCCACGCCGCCGGTGGAATGTTTGTCCACGAGCGGGCGCTCGTCATCGGGAAAGGCCAGGATATCGCCCGAGTCGCGCATCGCGACCATGAGATGCTGCGTCTCCTCAGCGTCGAGCCCGCGCAGGTAGATGGCCATCAACAGCGCCGCGACCTGCTCGTCCTGGCACCGGCCCTCAGCCACCGCCTGCGCAAACTCTGCGATCTGGCCCGCCATGAACTTCTTGCCGTCACGCTTGGCTTCGATCAGGGGGAGCAGGTTCATGGGCAGTGATTAAAGCGAAAAGCAAAAGGCCCGTCCACACTTCGCGGACGGGCCAAAAATCAAAACCGGGACTGCTCAGCCCTCAAACCGCCGGCCGATCACGGTCGCGTTGTGACCGCCGAAACCGAACGAGTTGTTCACAAACGCATTGATCTGCTGCGCGCGCGCGTGGTTGGGCACGTAATCGAGATCGCACTCGGGGTCCGGGTTATCGAGATTGATGGTAGGCGGCAGGATGCCGCGCTCGAGCGCCTTGACGCAAAAAACGGTCTCCATCACTCCCGCCGCACCCAGCATGTGACCCGTCGCGCCCTTGGTCGAACTGACGGCCAGTTTCCGCGCGTGTTCGCCAAAGACAGCTTTGATCGCCTTGGTTTCACAGACATCGCCTTGCGGGGTCGAGGTGCCGTGGGCGTTGATGTAGTCGATCTGTTCGGGATTCAACCGGGCGTTTTTCAGCGCCATCCGCATACACCGGGCGGCGCCTTCGCCTTCGGGCGCCGGGGCGGTCATGTGATTCGCATCGGCCGTGTTACCGTAACCGATCAACTCGCAATAGATGCGCGCACCGCGCGCCTTCGCGTGTTCCAATTCCTCGAGCACGACAACCGCGGCACCCTCGCCCATGACGAAGCCATCGCGACCGAGGTCAAAAGGCCGTGAAGCGCGCTGCGGTTCGTCATTCCGCGTGCTCATGGCGCGCATCGCGCAAAAGCCGCCAATGCCCAGGGGGACAATCGTGGCCTCGGTGCCGCCCGCGAACATCACCTTGGCGTCGCCCATCTTGATCGTGCGCCAGGCTTCACCGATCGCGTGCGTCGAAGTCGCGCACGCCGAACAGGTCGCGACGTTGGGGCCGCGCAGCTTGTTGTACATCGAGAACAGACCCGAGGCCATGTTCAGGATCAACGCGGGGATCATGAAGGGCGACAGCCGGCCGGGCCCTTTGTTGAGCAGGACCATGTGTTGCTCCTCGGTCGTTTGCAGGCCACCGATGCCGGAGCCGATCATCACGCCGATCTCGTCGCGGTTGGATTTCTCGAGGTCCAGACCGGAATCGAGCAACGCCTGGTGACCCGCGAACACGCCGAAGCGCGCGAAGCGATCCATGCGCCGGGCATCCTTGGAATTGGGGAACGCCGGGGCCGGGTCGAAGTTCTTCACCTCACCGGCGATCTTGCAGTCATAGGCGCTGGCGTCAAAGTGCGTGATCGGGCCGATGCCGGACTTGCCCGCAATGACATGGTCGAAGCTGGTTACGGCGTCATTGCCGAGCGGCGAAACCGCCCCCAGCCCGGTAATGACCACCCGCGTGTCGTAATGATTGCTGGCCATGATAAAAGCCAAAAGGCAGCCCGGCCACGCTGGGCCGTGCTGCCAGGGAAATTCGCCGGCGCCTTACTTCTTGGTCTCTTCGATGTAACGGATCACGTCACCGACGCTGATCAGTTTCTCCGCCTCTTCATCGGGGATTTCGCTGCCGAACTCCTCTTCGAGTGCCATCACGAGCTCCACGGTGTCCAACGAATCGGCGCCGAGGTCTTCGATGAACTTGGCTTCAGGCGTGACCTGGTCTTCGTTCACGCCGAGCTGTTCGACGATGATCTTCTTGATCTTTTGTTCAATTGATTGGTCCGACATGCGTATCTCCGTTTGGTTGTTGGGGTGTGTCTAAGCGACGCTCACCGAGGCGTCAAGCCCCGATTCCGCGAAATTCTTTGAGTGCTTTTGCAAACGATTTGACGCCGGTTTTCCGCGTCGCCGCGCTTCTGTAATGGGTGCGAATGGCCGCGTCGAGCGCTTTCTACATCACCATGCCGCCGTCGACCGTCAGCACCTGCCCCGTCACATAGCGCGCGGCCGGACTCGCCAGATAAAGCGCGGCGCCGGCGATGTCGTCCACCGAGCCGAGGGCGCCCAGCGGGATCCGCTTCAACAGCTCAGTCTTGATCTCCGGCTTGAGCACGGCCGTCATGTCCGTCTCGACAAAGCCCGGCGCAATCGCGTTGACGGTGATGCCGCGCGACGCGAACTCGCGCGCCACCGATTTGGTGAAGCCAATGAGCCCGGCCTTGCTCGCCGCGTAGTTGGCCTGGCCGGCGTTGCCCATCAGGCCGACGACCGACGCGAGGTTGATCACGCGACCAGAGCGTTGTTTGAGGAAGGATCGTGAGAACGCTTTCGTGAGGATGAACGCGCCGCGCAGATTGGTGTTTAGCACGGTGTCCCATTCCTCCTCGCTCATGCGCATGAGCAGATTGTCCCGCGTGACGCCGGCATTGTTCACCAGAATATCGACGCGGCCCGGCTCCTTGAGGATCTGCTCGACGGCGGCATTCACCCCGGCGGGGTCGGCGACATCCACGGCGACCGCCCACGCGCGGCGACCTTTCGCTTTCACTTCGTCCGCCACCTTCTGGGAATTCTCAACGGTGCGCGAGAGGCAGACCACGTCAGCGCCTTCATCGGCGAACTTCAAGGCGATGGCGCGGCCGATGCCACGACCCGCGCCCGTCACGACGGCAATCTGTTGATCAAGGAGTCCCATAGCGGTGAAACGTGCGGGCGAGGAAAACGAAATTCACTCAGGCGGTCAATGCTTTAACCGTCGCTTCTAGCGAAGCGACATCCGCCACGTTCAGCCGTTGCACATCGCCATTGATGCGTTTCACAAAGCCGCTCAAGGCCGCGCCCGGTCCCAGTTCGATGAACCGGGTGTACCCCTGCGCCAGCAACAAACGGATGGACGCTTCCCAGCGGACGGATGACGTCACCTGGTCCACGAGTGTCGTGCGAATGGCGGCCGGCGCGCCATGCGGCGCGGCGGTGACGTTCGAAATGACGGGCACCGCCGAGGCGTTGATCGGGATGGCGCCCAACGCTGTCGCAAGCTTCGGTTGGGCACTGGCCATCAACGGCGAATGGTAGGCCCCGGCGACCGGCAGCGGCAGGGCCTTCTTCGCGCCCCGGGCTTTGGCGAGCTCGCAGGCGGCAACGATCTTTGACGTTTCGCCGGAGATTACGATTTGCCCCGGACAATTCAGGTTGGCCAGTTGCACCCCGGCCTCGGCGCACACCGGCAACAACGCGGCCTCGTCCATGCCGATCACCGCCGCCATGCCGCCCTGGGTCGCGTCACACGCTTCCTGCATGAAACGCCCGCGTTGGCGCACGACGCTGAGTCCGTCCTCGAAGGTCAGCGCGCCCGCGGCGGCAAGCGCGGTAAACTCCCCCAACGAAAGACCAGCCGTCGCTTGAAATTCCAGCGTGGGCACTCGCTCGCGCAGGAGTTGGAAGGCGACCCAACTGACGAGGTAGATTCCGGGCTGCGCATTCTCGGTCTTGATGAGCTCCGCCTCGGGTCCGCTGAAACAGATCGAGGCGAGATCGTATCCGAGCACTTCATTCGCGCGCTCAAACAGCCTCCGGGCGTTCGGATTTGCCTCGGCGAGATCGCGGCCCATGCCCACGGCCTGCGCGCCCTGGCCGGCAAACAATAATGCGGTCTTGGTCATGACAGGCGACTAAACACGAAGCCTGCGGACCGGGGAAGAAAAGATTTGGCGGACCCGAATTGCGCCTGCCAGCGGGGATCAACTGAGCTTCCGGCGCACGCGACAAAGCTCCAGCATTTCAATCGACAGCGTCTGAAGCTGGTTCGTGCTCAGGTCCAGCGCCTGCCCGCACGACTGCTGAATCTCGCCCTCGGTCGTCGCGATGAAGAGGCTGGCGCTTTGCTCCAGGGACACTGCGATCACGCGTTCCGCGACCACCACCATCGCCAGCAAGCGCGCAGCGTCACCGGAAAGGTCGAGCAACCGCTGCGGTTCGTGATGATACTTGACCGCCGTGGCGACCGCCGGCGCGAAGCCCATCGCCTTGACGATCTCCGCGCCCGCATCGCAATGGGTAAACTCGTTGCACTCGATTTCCAACGGGAGCACGCCCGGATCGTTCGAGGTTGCCTGGTCCGCAAAATACTGAAAATCCGCCAACGACTCGGACATCGTCGGCACGGCGGCATCGTGGCAAAGGCCGGTAAAGTAGGCATCCACCGCGAGATCCTTCGCAGCGTGGCTGGCGATCAGTTCGCACAGCCGGGCGACTTGATCGGCGTGCGCCACAAAGCCCGGCGCCGCCGCATTGGCCATCCGCGTGTGGATGACGGCGGTGCTCACGAGGCGGTAGAACTCCGTAACGCCCATGCGCGCGAACGCTTCGCTCAAGGTGCAGCGGGAGTTATTGCCCCCGAAATAGGTTGAGCAGGCAGCGTGACGGATAAAGTCAGAAAGAGGTTTGTCACCATCCAACGCCTGGAGCACCGGCTCGAAAGTTGACTCAGCCACCGCCATCTCCGCATGCAGAATGGGCATGATCGCCAGTCGCGCGCGCACGCGACTGGCTTCGATGAACCGGCTGAGAGCCGTAGTTGTTGTTTCGAAGGACATCATGCAGAGACCCATAAATCCCGGAATCGGCCCGCAGCGGGCATCGCTGGGCGCGGCCTGGATCGAGGCACGCGCCAGTTGAGCGGCTCGCCACTCAACAGCCCGGAACGCGCCTTGCCAACGAGGTATCGGAAATTCGGGCGACTCGCTTGAATGATTTCTCCAGCTCGACTCGGCAAAAATTCAACGCTCCGGCTTGCCGGATGTCTCACCGGGAGGAATGGTCACCCGTATCCGTCGAATCATCTGAGCGAAAGTCCATTTTATGAATGCCCTCCGCCTGTCGACCTTGGTTGCGCTTTGCGCCACCGCACTCGCTGGAAGTTTCCTCGCCGGCCGAGCCACCGTCCCCGGCGAGGCAAGGGGCACCACCTCGCCGGCCGATCAGCCAATCGCCAATCCGTTTCCTCAATCTCCTAAACTGGCGACTTCGCCGACGGCAGCGGCTCGCTCGACGGCAACTGCTGGCAGAGCTTTTGACGTCGCCGAGTTTCTACTCGGCGCCTTGAAGATCATTCGCAACCTCGACTACGCGACGCGCTATCACGACCTGACGACGCTGGTTGACTCGGTGCCGGTGGCCGAGCTACCAGCCACCATCGCCCAGGTGTTGGCCATGACGAACCGCAATGAGCAACGTCAGCTCTTCAGTCCGCTGTTCGCCCGCTACGCCGAATTGACGCCGCGCACAGCGTATGATTACGCCGGTCAACTGGAGCAGGATCTGCGGGATGAGGGGCGGCGCTCAGCGGTCAATCTGTGGGCCCGGCAGGACGCTGCCGAAGCTCTGCGCTTCGTTCAGGCCCTCACCAACCCGCAGGAGCGAAGCGCCATGATGCGGTCGGTGCTGCCGGTCCTCGCCCGCACGGATTTCAAGCAGGCGCTCGCGATCCTTGAATCGTTACCCAGCGGCCAGGATCGCCAGATGACCCACTCGGCGATTCTGGGAGAATGGGCCGCGAACGACCCGAAAGGTGCGGCCGACGCGGCGCTTCGACTCTCGCCGGGAAGCCACCGGGAACAAACACTCTATCAAATATCGAACTCCTGGATTGCGAGCGATCCGACCTCGGCCATGGCCTGGGCGCAGTCGCTTCCCGCTGGCCGCGAGAAGTCGCGTATCCAGCAAAACCTGCTCAGCCAACTTGCGAACAACGATCCCGTGGCCGCCGCGCGGCAGCTCGATTTGTTGCCGGCCGGTCAGGCCCGGAACGAGGCGATCGGCAACATCGCCGGCCAGTGGGCCGTTCTCGATCTCAAAGCAGCGGTCGCGTGGGCCCAAGCGCTGACGAACCCGCAAGAACGACAGTTTGCCCTGAACAGACTGCAACACCAATGGGCCAAGGAGGATCCCGCAGCAGCCGAGGAGTATTTGCTGAACCTGCCGCCGGGCAACGATCGCCGCAACTTAATGAACACCCTGGCCTACAACCGAGCCCAAGAGGATCCGCAGGCAGCCGTCGCGTGGGCCGATTCGTTGTCCAATCCTCTCGAGAAAAGGCAAGCCATGCAGTCGGCATTGAGCGCGTGGATTCAGCAAGATCCCGACGCCGCGGCCACCTATGTCCAGCAGTTGCCCGACGGTCGCGACAAGCAGGATGCGATTCGCAATCTGGCCAGTAACCTCGCCGAGCGGGAACCGACCAAGGCCGTTGAATGGGCGAAGAGCCTGCCCCCCGGGCGCGCCCGCAACGAAGCGATCCAGGCGGTCATTTGGCCGCTGTCACAAAACGATCCCGCCGCTGCCGCCGAACTCATTCAGTCGCTCCCCACCAGCATGAATTTCATCCATCAATACAGCCAGGTTTCTCAGCAATGGGCTGAGCAGGACCTGACGGCGGCCGTGAGCTGGGCGCAAAAGCTGGAGAATCCGCGCGTCCGCGAGCAGGCGATGAACGGCCTGATGGATCAGTGGATTCAGCGCGACCGCGACGGCGCCATAAAATACGCGACGGACCTGCCGGAAGGCAATCAGCGCAACAATCTGTTGCAGAACCTCGCGCGCAATCTGGCGGAGGGCGATCCCACCGTCGCGATCAATTGGGCCGCGCAGCTCCCGACTGCGGATCAGAAGAACCTCGCCGGCAACATCGTCTCCCAGTGGGCTTATGGCGATCCGCAAGCCGCCGCCGATTACGCGGCGTCCCTGCCGACCGGCGAGCTGCAACGCAATTCCATCCTCAGCGTCGTCGGTGCGTGGACCGGCCAGGACGCGGAAGCGGCCCTCGAATGGGTCAACCGATTTCCAGCGGGCGAGCTACGCGATCAAAGCCTCGCCTCGCTCGTCGGTTCCTGGGTGCATCAAGATCCGGAGACTGCGGGCACCTACTTGAAGACGCTTCCCACCGGCGCGCAGCGGGACAATCTGGTCGGCCACTACGTCAGCGGTCTCATGCAAAACGACGCCATGGAGGCTTTGGCCTGGGCGCAAACCGTGACGGATCAGGAACGCCGCAACCAGTTGCTGGAATCCACCGCGCAAAACTGGATCTATCAGGATCGCCAGGCAGCGGCGAACTGGATCCAGCAGGCCACCTTGCCCGAGGAAGTGCGGCAGCGCCTGCTCGCACAGATCGCCGCCCAACATCAATATCAATGACCGGCCCCACCCGCTCGCCGGCCTCGATCAACGGTCAATAACCCATCCGCCGCAGCTCGCCTTGAAGGGCCACCTGGAAGTCGCGCAACTCAACGGCGGTCGGTTTGTAACCATCTTCCGCTGGCACCACGCCGAGGCGGCCCATTTGATCGAGAATCCACTCACAGAATTTGCCGTTGGGGAAGGTCACCTTGCCACTGATCATTGCGCCCGGACGCGCGATTTGATCCACCGTCACCTTCACCCCGCCGCCGCTCGGGAGGCCGGGATCTTCAGGCAACGCTTCATCTAACGCCCCATCGTCGTAGTCCGGTCCCATGCCCGGTTCCGCCGCTGGCCCCTGCCCCTCTGCCGCTGCCGGAGCCGGCGCAACAACCGGCGCCGGTTCGGGATCTTTGGGGCGCATGTTGAGGTCGGAAACCAAAAACTTGACCTCCATGTAGGTCAGCTTGAGCGCGAAGTCTTGCTCCAGCTTTTTCTGCACATCGGCGAGCTTGAGACCGTCGTTCAACCACTTCGCCACCTGCTGCTTCTGATTCTCGTCCAAATTCATGGCCGCGTTGGATACCTGAATGCCGGCGGCTTGTCGATAGTGCTGCCGGTGGGCGGAAAAATGCACCCATCCGGCAATATCCACCGGATCGTTTCTGTAGGACCACACCGCCTTGATCCGAGCACACGTCGCACGCCGCACCATTGCAGGCATTTGCGCCGGCCTTCACCGGTGGCAGCGGCGCTGCTAGCCCAGCTGGAATGTGGAGACCCTCTCGCGCCCTCGTGGCGTGCTGCCTTTGCTGGGTGCTTAACCTTGGCACAGGTACGACAGCATCGCGCACAATCGACACGACCGGAGTCGTCACCGACTTGTACGTCGACGGGGACGGCTATTTTGTCATCCGACAACCAACCACCGGCGAGACCCGGCTGACGCGATTTGGGGAATTCCGACTAGCGGTCGAAGGCTTTCTGGAGAATCCGAGTGGATACCGGCTGCAAGGCGCGCAACTCGACGGCAGCACTCCCGGTGACTTGCAAATCACGGTAACCAACTCTACGACCTATTCGTGGGTGTGGTTCGGAACGAACGGGTTCATGGGACAGGTGATTGAACACACGACCACCAACCAGCTCCGTTCGTTTACCATCGATACCAATGGCACGATCACGATGACGTTGACCAATGATGAGGAACGGCCGGCCGGCCGGATTTTACTCCGCCGTCCGACCACGGCTCACCCGCTCCACCCCGTTGGTGACGCGGATTGGCTCGAGCCCGAGCTCGAACATGATTTGCCCGCGGGTCTTTTCACACCCGGCACCGACGGCACGGGCTGGATCAAAACCGGCGGGCTCGAACTGCCGGAGCCGATGCTCAAGATCTCGCGATTCGATCGCGACGCCGCGCCCTTGGCCGACAGCCCCGCCTTCCGCACCGGCATACAAACTCACCTCGGGTTCCACGGTCCCGGCTTCCTCGAAGTGCGTGATCCACATTCTGATCGTCGCTACCTGACCCGCTGCGGCGCGTTTAGACTCGATTGGGATGGTTGGCTGGTGACACCGGACGGCAGTTGCCGCGTGCAAGGGTTTACGGACTCGGTCTTAAACCCGGAAGAACTCCAGAGCTACGGTGATATTCGAATCGATGCCGGCATGCCCCCGGCAATGTTGGTGCCAGCAGTCGACCCAGCCGCAACCTTCTCAAGTTACTCCATCGACAATCGGGGCGTCTTAAGCGTGCGCCTTTCAGATGGAAATCAATATCTCCGCGGCCAATTACTGATCCACCGGATCGAGCATCCCGAACGGCTCGTGCCCGCCGGCAGCCAGCTCTACATCGCTTCACCACAAGATCCGCCACGGCTGGAAAGTGCGGCCGATACCGAATGCACGACGCTCAAGTCCGGCACGCTCAACCTCAATCAGCTGACGCCGGAGGTGCTCGAATTCTGGCGCAAACAGACTCGTGGTCAGCAAGGGCCGGTCATGTACACCGGCGATCCGGCGATGCTGGCGGTGGCCGGGAATGGATTCTTTGTCATCCGCAATCCCTCGACCGGACTCAAATTGCTCACCCGCTGGGGGATGTTCAGTTGGTCAGCCGCCGGCTACCTCGAAGCGCTGGACGGCTCGCGGGTCCAGGGGCTCACTATGAACACCACCTGGTCGCCCGGCGATCCACCCTTGGGGTTCAACATTCCAGGAGTCATCGGCGACCTCCAGATGCCGCGTGACGCGCAGGGCAATCCCCCCGCGCAACACAGCATCGACCTCGACGGACTTTTGAGCACCCTCTTTGCCGACGGCACCAGGTCCATAACACGGCAAGTCTGGCTGGCGCCCGTGCCCGACGCCACCCGGCTTCGGGAAGTTCACCGGTATCACTACGAGCTTACCGATCCAGCCCTGGCCGTGAGTGGTCTCGTCATGTCAAGTCCGGGCGCCTTGGGATTGGGGCTCATTCAATCGGGTGCGCTAGAGCAGGTGTGGCACTGGGAATCATACGTTCCCAAACACGTACCGGCGCGCGGCAAAGTGCTCACGCCGTGCCGGATCATCCGCCGCAGCTGGAAACTGGAGACGAGCTTCGACCTCCAGACTTGGACGGCTTTTGCACCGGTACGGCCAAGCGATTGGAATCCCAATGATTGGCCGGACTCTGCGAACTCACCCGGCTACCCCTACACCTTCGGCCACCTTACGCTGGTGCCGGGGGAAACGATGCCCAACGCTGCTTTCTATCGGTTGGTCACGGTGCCGTTGGAATAGCCCGACCTGCAGGAACCGGAAGGTCGAACGTTTCTTTACGCCTTGCCTGCGAAATAGGCCAAGTCGATCTCGGGGAACAAATTGTCCACCGCCTCGACCTTGCGCAACCACGCGCCA
Source organism: bacterium (assembly GCA_031362805.1). Lineage (GTDB taxonomy): Bacteria > Verrucomicrobiota > Verrucomicrobiia > Limisphaerales > RI-55 > RI-55. Next base: position 4,051 of record JANLTG010000099.1, on the reverse strand, counting down.
TCCACCGGGAGTGAGAGCGATCGCAACTGTTCGTGGATGGTGATGAAGCGCAGCAAGTGTTCCTTCACCCGGCGACGAGCGTAGTCGGGGTTCGTGCCGGTACGCAGGATGAACGGCCAGTCACTCGATTGTGCGAGCATGAGCTCCCGGGCCGCTTGTTTGAGGGCGCGCGCCTCCACGGCGCTGGGCCTGGGAAAATCATTCACGAGGGCGGTCATGCGTTCTTGCGCCACCTGCAAGTGCGGATAAATCCACTCGTTCTTCTCGTTCAACCAGACGCGATAGTAACCTTCCTCGCCCCAGCTCGAAGCACTCGGTCGCGCCACCTGCTGGGTCGGGTTGTCATCGAGGTATCCGCTGGGGGTGACGAGGTTGACGACCTGCTGGTCGTAACACGCCTTGCGCATGAAGAAGTTTAAAAACTCGGGGCCCTCGTACCACCAATGCCCAAACAACTCCGCGTCGTACGGACAGACCAGCAACGGCGGCCGGTCCATGATGCCGCTGAGGTGGCGGACCTGGCTGATCCGCGCGTCCAGGAAGTGCTGGGCGTGCTCGGCAGCAAGACGCAGCGCCTGGTTGCGGTCATAAACTTCCTTGCGCCCCTGCCACCCCGTGATGCGGTGATACTTGATCCCCGTAAATCCCCGTAGGTCCGGCGAGGGCACGTAGGGACGCACATAATCCCAATCCAGATCGAAACCAATGTCGCGATAGAAGTCCCGGTAACGTGGATCACCGGGATAGCCTTCGTTGCGACTCCACACCTGCCGCGCGGAATCGAGGTCGCGACCGAAAGCCGCCACCCCGTTCGGGAGCACAATCGGCGCAAATACGCCATAGCGCGGCCGGGGATGGGCGTGCAGCAAGCCGTGAGTGTCCACGGTAAACCAGCGGATACCCGCTTCGTGCAGCACCGTTTCGATGCCTGCGGTATAGGCGCATTCCGGCAACCAGATGCCGCGTGGATCACGGCCAAAACAACTCCGGTAATGATCGCGTGCCACGAGAATCTGCGCCCGGACCGACGGCGCATGATTCACCAACGGCAGAAGTGCGTGCGTTGCAGCGGTGGTGATGATCTCGAGATTACCCGCATCCTGAAACCGGCGAAAGGCCTGCACGAGATTCCGGCCCTGCTCCAGCCAGGTCTCCCGTAAAAGTGAAAACCGCTGGTGGTACATCCACGCGAGCTCCCGGTACGGCCGGTCCCAATGGGTGCGTTGGATTTCCTTCTCCGCCAGTTCCAGCAGCTCGTTGAGATGCCGTTCGTAGCGATCCTGAAGCAATGGATCGGTCAGCATCGAGCACAGGGTCGGCGACAGCGTCAACGTCAGCCGCCAGCTCATCCCGTCGCGGCTCCACCCCTGCATCTCCCGGACGAGCGGCAGATAGGTTTCTGTGATGGCCTCGAACAGCCAGGATTCCTCCAGGAATTTGTCGTGCTCCGGATGCCGCACAAACGGCAGGTGCGCGTGCAGGATGATGGCAAGGTGACCTTGCATGGGAGCGAGCCTACGGGGGACCAACAGTGATTAGAAATGAATTCGCTGAATCATCCGGCGCGTGGTCAGCGAAAATCCTGGCCGGTCGCTCCACGATCGCGGGCGACGGTGGTGACTACTCAGCCACGAGCAGGTCCATGTCGCGGGTGTAATAGAGGATGCGCGCGCAGTTGAGGCAGGTCACCAGATCCTGATTGCCCCGCACCTGCACCATGATCTGCGCCGGCAGGCGCATGTGACATCCCCCACAGACCCCATGCTGGATGCCCACGACAACCTTGCCACCCTTGCTGGAGAACAGCCGTTGATAACGATTCAGGGCCACCTCGTCGATGGTCGCGGCCGCCGAATCCCGGACGGTTTCAACCTCCGCGAGCTCCTTCTGAAAAGCCGTCTCGCGGGAATCGAGCTCGCCGACTTGTCCTTCCATGTCCTTGCGGGCGGCCTCCGCCACCGCCTGCGCTGCTCGCACGCCTTGCTGCGCCGCTTCGGCCTTCTCCATGCACTCGATTTCCCGATCTTCGATACCGGTGATCTGCTTCTTACAATTCTCGATCTCGTTGGTGAGCGCCTTGTATTCGTCGTTCTTCTTGGTCTGCAGCTGCTGGTTGGAATACTTGTCGATCCGCTCCTTAAGCCCTTTGACCTCAAGCTCGAGTTCTTTGCGCTGGGATTCGATCTCCATGACCCGCTTCTTGGCGGCCGCCAACGCCGCCTGGCTGGCAGTCGTCCGGTCTTGCAGGGCGGCACGCTGGTTGGGGATCTGTTCCAACTCCGCATTAAGCCGTTCAATGCGGAGGTCGCGATCTTGAAGGATGAGCAGTTTTTCGATGGCTTCCAGCATGAGGATTAGTTGCCCGTTCGGCTCGGAGAAACTATCGGCGGCGAAAATTCAAGTCAACCCTCGCAGCCGGAAAGAAGATGGGCGCAGCCTTCGCACTCGAATCAGGCCTTCCCATCTGCCGCCAAGGGCAGATCGCTCGAAACTCCGGAAGCGCCGGACAAACGGAACGCGGACTCAGTGCTTCACCGGCAGGCAGCTCTTGAGCATCAGGCCGATAAACACGGCAACCGACGCAATCAACAGCCAGACCGAACCATGCGGGGCCGGCTGCGCGGCTTTGACGATTCCCGCCACGAGGAAGGCGGTGAAAATAAGGAACGGAACAGCACCAAGCACAAGTTTCATGGGCGGCGAGGATAGCGAGCTCGATTTCGGATTCAAGCCCCCTTTGCTCTGACATTTTCTGCACCCAGCAACTGACCTCTCTTTGAGGCCGTCCGCCGGCCAGACTGCCGGCCATAAACTTCGCGAAAAAAAGGCCACCCGGTTTCGCGGGTGGCCCTTCAAAGCAATACCCAGAAACTACTCGCCGCCGCCCTTATTTGCCCCACCCTCGGCCCCACCGAGCTGGTCGATAAGCGTGATTAGCGGCAGGAACAGCGCGATGACGATGGACCCGACCACGACGGCCAGGAAGACGATCATGATCGGTTCCAGCAACGAAGTCATGGCGGAGACGGCATTGTCCACCTCTTCCTCGTAGTTGTCAGCGATCTTCATCAACATCTCCGGCAGCGCGCCGGTCTGTTCGCCGACGTCCACCATCGAGATCACCATCGGCGGAAACACTTTGGACGCTTCGAGGGGCGCGGTGATGGTTTCACCTTCCTTGACGCTTTCATGCACCAAGGCGACGGCGTTACCGATGATCACATTGCCGCTGGTTTCCTTGACAATCGTCAGCGCCTGAAGAATCGGCACACCCGAGGATACCAGGGTTCCCAACGTGCGCGTGAAGCGGGCGATGGCCACCTTGCTGACCACCGGGCCGAGCGCCGGCATGCGCAGCTTGAGAATGTCCACCACCTTGCGGCCGAACTTGGTTCGCTTAAAGAATATGAAGCAGATAAACAAACCAAAGAGGCCCGCCGCCACTGCCGGAAAGTTCTTGGCGACGACATCGCTGATCCCCAGGACAAACTGCGTGAAGTCCGGCAGGGCCTGGCCGCCAAGCATTTCGGCGAAGATCGCCTTGAAGCGGGGTACGACGAAAATCATCAGCACCGCCAGCACGCCGATGGCGACGACCATGACCGCCACGGGATAAAACAGGGCGGCCTTGACCTTGCCCTTGATTTTTTCCGCCTTTTCCATGAACTCGGCGAGCCGGGCCAGCACCACTTCAAGCACACCACCCAATTCACCCGCTTTGACCATGTTCACAAATAACCGGTTAAAGACCTTGGGATGTTGGGCCAGCCCTTCCGAGAACGTGCTGCCGCCTTCAATCGCATAGCCCAGTTCCAGAATAATGCGTTTGAGCGTCGGATTGGGTTCTTGTTTCTCCAGCACGCGCAGGCCGCGCAGCAACGGCAACCCGGCATCCACCAGGGTGGCCAACTGCCGGGTAAAGACGGACAGCGTTTTGCTTTTAACACCGCCGCTAAGAAACGGGATGTTGATGCTCAATTGCATCCCTTTCTTCTTTTGACCGGGCCGCGCGGGTGCGCCTTTGCCACCTTTCTTGGCTTTGTCCTTGCCC
>JANLTG010000070.1:0-9729 GCA_031362805.1 bacterium | reverse complement strand
CAGCGTGACCATCGTCAACGAGGCGGGCGAGTCGTCCAAGGAATCGCTCATCATCAACCGCGACGATTTTTGGGCGAGCACGAGCAACAAGCAGCTCAATTTCCTCCAGCACATCTTCACCATCCTCAAGCAGCACGGACGCGCGGCGGTGGTGTTGCCGGACAACGTGCTCTTTGAAGGCGGCGCGGGCGAAACCATCCGGCGCGAATTACTCAAGCAGGCGGACGTGCATACGTTGCTGCGCCTGCCCACCGGCATCTTCTACGCGCAAGGCGTGAAGGCGAACGTCCTGTTCTTCGACCGCAAGCCCGCGCAGGAAAAGCCCTGGACGCAGAAGCTCTGGATCTACGACCTGCGCACCAACCTGCATTTCACGCTCAAGGAAAACACGCTCAAGCGCAGCGACCTCGACGACTTCGTCGCGTGCTACAACACGAAGAATCGCCACGACCGCAAAGAGAGCGAGCGGTTCAAGAGCTTCACCTACGAAGAGCTGGCCAAGCGCGACAAGGTGAACCTCGACATCTTCTGGCTGAAAGACGACGCCCTCGAAGAATCCGCCAATTTGCCCGCGCCGGAGATCATCGCGGCGGACATCACCGCGGATTTGGAAGCCGCGCTGGAACAGTTCGCGACGATCGCGGAGGATTTGAAGCGATGATCACTTACGTTCGCGCTGGTTTGACTGCATTTTCGTTGCTTGAGTCAGACGCCACGTTGGAGCCCGAGCCGGCGATTTCAGCAAGGTCTGGATGGTGTTGCAATTTTGCTAACGTGGTCCCCGATTCCATGTTCTTGAGACCAAGCCTGCAGATTTTGGAGCAATCGATGGCCTTGATGGACGCGTTGGAAACGCAGCTCGCCGCCTCCCGCGCCACCGCCGCGAACCGCCTCTCCCCCCTCGCGCCGAACTCACGAACCTAAACTAGCCACCTGCCATGCCTCTCTACGAAATGACAGCCGATGCGTTCCGGCCACTCAGCGAAGCTTCCTTTGCCGACCTGAAGGTGAAGGAGCGCGGGGATCTGCAACGCCTGCTCCGGTCACAAATCGACGTGCTTGGGGATGACCTTTACGTGCTGGCCGAGGAGTTTGGCGACTGGGAGGACAGTAAGCGCCGCATTGACCTGCTCGCCATCGACCCTCAGGCGAACCTCGTCGTGATCGAGCTCAAACGAACCAACGACGGAGGGCACATGGAGCTCCAAGCCATCCGGTATGCTGGCATGGTGTCCGCGATGACCTTTGAGCGAGCCGAACAGATCCACGGAGAGTTTCTGACCCGGATCGGCGAGCCGGCAGAGGAAGCCCGCAACCGAATGCTCACTTTTCTGGGCTGGGAGGAGCCCGACGAGGAAGCCTTCGCCCCCGATGTGCGCATCGTGCTGGTTTCTGAAGATTTTGGTAAAGAGCTCACCACTGCAGTGCTTTGGTTGCGCGAACGGGATATCGACATTCGATGCGTTCGGCTGCGGCCGTACCAGGACGGCGAGAAGCGCCTGATCGACGTGCAGCAGATTATCCCGCTCCCCGAGGCCAACGAGTATCAGGTGCAGCTCCGCGAGAAGGAGCAGGTGGGGCGCAAGAAACGGGCGGAACGTTACGACGTGCGGCTAAAGTTCTGGGAGGGATTGGTGGGCATCGCACGCACCCGCCACACGCGTCACGCCAACCTCAAACCGGGATCCTATCACTGGCTGGGCGCCAGCTCGGGCATTCGGGGTCTCGGATTCAACTACGTGATCGTCCAGGAATACGGCATCACCGAGCTTTACATCGACCGCGGCGACGCGGTGGAGAACAAGCGCATTTTCGACCAACTCCATGCGCGTAAAGATGAGATTGAGAGAGCGTTCAATGGCCCCCTATCATGGGAGCGGCTCGACGCGAAGCGGGCCTGCCGGATCAAGCATGTGATCGAGCGCGGCGGCTATCGCAGCACGGAGTCGGAATGGCCGGCGATTCAATCGGAGATGGTGGATGCGATGAGCCGGTTGGAACTGGCGCTGAAGCCGGGGCTAGAGGCGCTGGGGCTTTAGTGTCGACCTCTCAACGAACTGAACCGTACGAAAACGGGACCTGGAACCGCAGTTCAATTTGCCCACCCATTAAACATTAGCTCACCCAGATTCAACATGCCCAACGCAAACGTCCCCTCCGATCTCCCGCCGCCGATGAACCATGTGTTCGTGGATTTCGAGAACATGCATCACGTTGATCTTTCGGTGATCGGCGCCAAGGCGGTGAGCTTCACGCTGTTGGTGGGGGCCAAGCAGTCGAAGCTCGACGTGGCCCTGGTCGAGAAACTGATGGCGCACGCGGCGTCGGTGCAGTTGATCCGCCTGGCATCCTCCGGCAAGAACGCGCTCGATTTCGCCCTCGCGTATTATCTGGGGCGCGGGGTGCTGGCGGATCCCACGGCATACTTTCACATCGTGGCAAAGGACGGAGGATACGATCCGTTGATCGAGCATTTGCGCAGTCGCGGTTTCCGAGCGCGTCGGCACGAAAGCTTTGACACGCTGACTTTCTCGGGTCCGCCCAAGGCGGCGGCGCCGGCCGCACCCGGCCCACCTGTCCCGGCTCCGAAGGCGAAGGCTACGCCAAAGCCGAAAACCCCGCCCGTTACGTTGGAAGATCAGGTGACTCAGGTGCTGGCGCATTTTCGCAGCCCCAAAACAACGCGCCCGCGAAACCGGGAAAAGCTGGTTGCTTACTTGATTGGGCATCTCGGGCACAAGCTGACCGAAGCAGAGGCGCAGTCGCTGGTTGAGCGACTGGTCGCGGCCGGGCATCTGGTCATCGGCGACAAGGGCGTCGTGAAGTATCAGCTGGAGGGTTGAGGGGCGGCGATGAAACGCCGAACGTTCAAGCAGCTTCGCGCGAAGCAGGAGGCGGCACTGCACCATCATGTGTACGTGGTCCTGCTCGATCCGGTCGTCGGCAAGTTCAGGAAAGTCCGGGCGGAGAATCGGCGGCGTGATCCGGAGAAGCCGTGCGTTTATGTCGGCATGACCGGGCTCACGCCAGAGGAGCGCTTCGCCAATCACAAGGCTGGCATCAAGGATTCCTCCCTTGTGCAGCGGTACGGCATCCGTTTGTTGCCGGAACTTTATGCGCACCTGAATCCGATGCCGTTCCCGGCGGCCGTCCAGATGGAGATGGATCTCGCGGAGGATTTGCGGCGGGCCGGCTACACGGTCACGGGAGGGCATTGAAAGGAGGAGGCCGAAGGCCGAGGACTGAGGACTGAAGACCGAGGACGAGGACGACGACGAGGACGAGGACGAGATAGCCAGCAAGGGAGAAGGAGAGCGGGGGTGAAAACGCTTGTTTTGGAAGGGCTGAAGCCTACCCTACCAACTTCTCCAAACAGGCGTTCAGTATGAAACGTATCGGGCTATTTCTCGCAGTCATGTCCAGCACCGGGCTGGTCGTGTTCCTCGCCGCCGCCCCTCCCCGCCTGCAGGTAGTCCGGCAGGGCACCAACGTGGTCGTCTCCTGGCCGGCCGCGGACGCGCCGAACTATTTCCTGCAGCAGTCGACGACGCCGCTCTTTCCCGGTGGCTGGTCTCTGCCGGCCCCGACGCCGACGCTGAACGGTGGCATCTATTCCTTCCAGCTGCCGGCGACGAACCGGGGTGACTTCTTCCGGCTCAAACTTGAGGCCACCGGCCTGCTCGACGAGCCGGACGATGCCTTCGCGGATACGAACGGCGACGGCATCGATGGGGATGTGACGAAGGCGATCTTTGTCGCCACCGCCGGCGATGACCTTTTTGCGGGGACCAGGGCGCAGCCGGTCCGGACCCTGGCGGAAGGAGTGCGGCGGGCGGCGCTCGCCGGCAAGCAGGTTTATGTCGCGGCCGGCGTCTACACTTCCGATACGTTGGTGGTGAGCAACGGGGTGTCTGTTTATGGTGGCTACAACGCCGCGGACTGGTCGCGAAGTGATGCCAATTCCGTCTTACTCACGGTGGCGAATGCGACAGCGGTCCACGCGAGCAACATTGTGACCGGGACAACGCTGGATCACCTGACCCTCCAGGGTGCCGACGCGGTGATTCCCGGAATGAGTGCGTATGGCGTGGTGGCCATCGACAGTGCGGGGCTGATCATCCGGCGTTGCAGCATCCGGGCGGGCCATGGCGGGAGCGGAGTGTCGGGCGTGGCCGGGGTGGTCGGCGCCGACGGCGGAGCGGGCGGCCAGGGGCGGCCAGGTTGCGAGGATTCATCAGGCTTCGGTTGCAGCAACTGTTCACGGCCCAGCGGGGGTATTGGGGGCGCCTCTCCCTGCGGGAATCCCGGGGGTGTGGGCGGCTTGCCGGGGAACGGCACCAACGCCGGTCAGGCGGGCGGCATGGGCGGCGGAGGCACCGCCGGCGGATCGGGTGCGAACTGCGGTGGCAGCCCTGGTTGCGTCGGCATCGTTGGCACCGCCGGCGTGCCGGGTGTTCCCGGAGCAGACGGAACCGCCGGATTGCCTGGGAATTTTGCGCTGACTGGATACCAGCCGGTCCACGGGACTGAAGGCGCTGCCGGTGCCAGTGGCAACGGCGGCGGCGGCGGCGGCGGTGGCGGTGGCGGCGATGATAGCTGTGACTCCTATGGCAGCAGCGGCGGTGGTGGTGGGAGTGGCGCGTGTGGCGGTGCGCCGGCAACCGGTGGGCTGTCGGGGGGCGGGTCCCTCGCGATTTATCTGTGGAACTCCAGTGCGCGAATCGAGTTCTGCACTCTCCAAACCGGTCATGGCGGCAACGGTGGCACCGGCGGGACGGGAGGCGGAGGAGGCATGGGCGGCGCGTCCGGCCCCGGGGGACCTTACGGCGGCAGCAGCGAACAGGATGACGGCGGTTTCGGTGCCGCCGGCGGCAAAGGAGGCGATGGCGGGCGCGGCGGTCACGGCGGTGGCGGCGCGGGTGGATCTGTCATTGGGATTGTGCGGGCCGGGGGCTCCACGCCGGTTCTGGCGTCGCTCAGTTATGTGCTGGGACTGGGCGGCGCCGGCGGCAACTCGCCGGGAAACGCGGGTCCAACGGGAACGGTTGCAAACCTTCTGCCGTAAGCGGTGAGCCGCCCCACCTGAAGGCGAGGACGAGGACGGAGGGCTGCTCAAAAGCAGAAAGCAGAAATGACGGGTCGGAAACTTTGAACGCTCAACGTTCAACGGCCAACGTTGAAGGCGAGAGACCAACCGCGCGGGTGAGCTGGTGGGAAAGTGGGCAGAGGGGCGGCGTGGTGAAACGAACGCCCAACGTTCAACGTCGAAGGAAAGGCCGGCCGGCAGGATGCCGGCGCTCCACTCGAATCGCGGACCCGCTTTTTATCCCTGCCAATTGCGGGACGGACGTGCGCGCAGGAGGTTCGCTTCCGCATCACCAATGAACATTTCGGTCGCGGGGTCCAGTTGTAAGGTGCGGCCAAGGACCCAGGACAATGCCGCCGCATGACACGCAATATGCGAGTGGCGCATGACGTCCTCGTTGCAGCGGGTCCGGCCGCGGGCCCGCATGGCGTCGAAGAAATCCTTCGAGTGAGCCGCGACCTCCAAACCGTCCATCCCTTTCTGCCCTTTGAGGGGATTAATTGACTCGGGTTCGGTCACGACCTCGCCGGCGTCACCGGTTTCGACCCAGCCTTTTTCGCCGATAAACCGAACCGGACAGGTTCCCAGGCGGGTGATGTAATGGGGCGCCCGGTCCCCGAATGGATCTTTCAGAAAGTCCAGGATCACCTTCACGCCATTGGCATAGTGGCAGGTGATGTTGTCTTCGCCGGGCACATATTTGATGGGCATGGTGTCATCGGCTTGGTTCGCCCATTGGCAAAGGTCGAGCGTGTGGGCGCCCCAGTCCAACAGGGTCGCGCCCGAATCTAAATCCCACTGTCCCCGCCAGTGGCCCTGAACATATTTCTGGTTGTAAGGACGCCAGGGAGCCGGTCCCAACCACAGGTTCCAGTCGCACTTTTCAGGATCCGGGAGCCGCTCGGCGGGCAGCTAGGAGTTTTCGAGGACAGGCCGATAGATCGACGCGTGCAGGGTGTGCAGTTTCCCGAGGGCGCCACTGTGGGCCAGTTGGACGGCCGCTTGAAAATTCGGCACGCTGCGACGCTGGGTACCGGCCTGGAAAACGCGTTTCGTCCGCTGGATGGTCTGGGCCAGCCGCTGGCAGCAGTCGATCGTGATGCCGCATGGTTTTTCGCTGTAAACATCCTTGCCCGCTTCGGCGGCCAGGATCGTGGCCTCGGTGTGCCAGCGATCCCCGGTGGCGATGAGGACGGCGTCGATATCCCGGCGCGCCAACAGCGCCCGGAAATCCCGATGGAGTTCGCAGGCGTTATTCCCCTGAAGATCATCGACAAAGGCCTTGCCGGAGATGCGCCGCGATTCCTGGACATCGGCGATGGCCACGCACCGCACGTTGTTGTGGGGCAGCATCCCTCTTAAATCGGTTCTGCATCTTGGGCCAATGCCGATGACGCCCAGTTGGATTTGATCATTGGCGGAACGCTGCGCGGCGGTGACTTTGGTCAAGCCGGGGAGCAGAGCAACGCCGGCGGTCGTGGCAGCCAGGAACTGGCGCCGCGTGCTTTGCCGGGAGGACGAGATCGGTTTCATAAGAATCAGCGAGGAGTGTGTTTATCAGCATCAAGAGTTGGCCGCCAATATTCAAGGATTCAATAGTGCGACCAAGGTGGCCGCAGCGGGGTTCAGGGAGCATGAGCGGTGGCGGGCGTACGTTGATGCCGCGTAAACGCCGCGCTCCGCCGGGCAGGGTCCCGGAGGGGCTCCCGGCGGGTCAATCCGTGCGCGGGTATCCGATGCAATAGAGATGTTCGCCCGTGCGCAAAAACAGGCGCCCGGCCGCCGGAGCGGGAGTCGCGTAGGTGGGTTCGGCGAGGTCATTGGTGGCGAGGGGACGAAAGGCCTGCGGGGTGGCCTCAAAAACCGTCGTCAGGCCCTTGTCGTTGGTGGCGTAAATGCGCCCCCCGGCGAGCACCAGCGACGCGCGGAAGCGGCCGCCCAGCCGATGGTCCCACACCGGCTCGCCCGAAGCGGCCGCAAAGCAATAAAGCAGGCCGCCATCCACCACGGTGTAGAGATGCCCCTCGTGGTAGACCGGCGAAGGCACATAGCTGACTTGCCGGCGCAGCGACCAGGCCACATGGCTTTCGGTGACATCGCCGCGGCCGTTGACGCGCACCGCGAGGCGGGTGGGATTGGGATAGCCGGCGGTGGCAAACACCATGCCCTGACCATAAGCCAGCCCGGCCACGGCCACGTCGCTCGGTCCGCGGCTGAACCACAGGGCCTCGCCGGTGTCGGGGTGGTAGCTGCGGATTTCATCGCTGCCGCAGACGATGACCTGGGGATTGGCCGGGTCTGGAATCAGCAAGGGCGGGACGTGCGAGATGCGCTGGCGGCCGGGGGTAGCGCGCCATTGAATCTTGCCGGTGCGCTTGTCGAGGGCCAGCAGCGCCGCCTCGCCTTCCTGGCGACAGTCGAAGATCAAAAGGTTGCCATGAAGGATGGGCGAATAGCTGTAACCATGCTCGCCCTCGAAGCGCAGCGGCTGGGCCGTCCAGATGGTCTTGCCGGCAAAATCGAAGGCTCGGATATCGACGCGGTCGCCGGCTTGAAAAGAGGTGAACACATACGTGCCATCGGTCACGGGCGTGGAGGAGGCGCTGTTGTTCTCGCGATGCATGGCGTCGCTGCCGGCCGCGAGCACCACGTTTTGCCAGAGCACCTTCCCCGAAGCAGCGTCGAGCCGGAGCAAAAGCCGTTGGCCATTGGCCAGCGCGGTGGTGAGGAGGACGCTTTCGCCCCAGACGATGTGCGAGGAGTGGCCTTCGCCGGGGAGCGGTGTTTTCCAAAGCACGTTTTCGGTGGGGCTCCAGCGCAGGGGCAGGTTCGTTTCGAGGCTGGTGCCGTCGCCGCGCGGCCCGCGGAATTGTGGCCAGTTCTCGGCCTGGCCGAGTGATACCAGCAGAAAGCCACCCAGCAGCAGGCCACCCAGTTGAGCGGGGTTCGTGAACATTGAAGGGGAGCGCATAGCATGGGCGGCGCGGGTTGGCCAGTCCGGGATTGACGCAGGGCTTCAGCTTTTAAGCTCTTGCTGGATGGTCCGCCCGGAGCGGCATCGGTAGAGGCTGGCAACGCCCAGTTGTGAACAGCCGGTGAGTAAGTTTCGAGCAAGTGGAGGGGCCCTACCCCCGCGGTTGGCCGACCCTGGGTGGTAGCGTAGGGGCGTTATGAAACAAAATAAGGAAACCAAACCAACGCAGAAAAGCAAAACGTTCAACGCTCAACATTCAACGTCCAACGGCCAAGGGGCAGAATTGGAAAAGGAGCAAAGGAGAAAAGGAGAAGGGGCGAGATCGAACGGCGAAGAGGGGAATGGAGAAAACGGGAAGACGGGAAAACGGGAAGACGAGAAGGCCGAAGTTTCGAGGACGAGAGCGACGACGAAAGACAGAGGATAAACCAAATCAACAATCACAGAAGAGAAAGATGAGATAAACATGAAGTTCAAACGATTCACCAAAACCACATTCCTGAAACAGATCGGCCGGCCGTTGTTGGCCCGGTTCATCGACCGCTTCGCCACCGAACTGGCGAACCGGAATGTCCCCGTGCCCGTCGCCCAGTGCGCCGACGAGGACTATTACCGCCTTCTGGCGGAACTGGCGCTGGCGCCGGACGGGCTGCCCGATCACTTGATCGAGGCGATGTTCGAGATCGAGGAGCTGGCCACCCCCGAGGGGCAGGAACGACTGGAAACGGCCGCCGGCCAGGCCGGCACGCCGCTCCGACTGGCCGAAGAATCCTCCCACGCGGACATCGCGATGCAGGCGTGGCTCGCCAATCCAGGGCTCGTAGCCCGCAGTCATAACGAGGTGCGCCTGCACCGGTTGTCGGCCTTCCAATACTTCGGCAGCAAATCCCCCGTGGATCGCAGCGGCTCGTTCACCCTGCCGGACGGCGAACTGATCCGGCGGCTGACGGCGGATCTGGACCACTGGTTCGCCAGTCACAGCCGGGGCCATGAAACGACCCAGGTGGTGGCCTACCCCATCGAGGGCGAGGTGTGGTTCGTGATCCGGCACGGGGACACGTTTTCCCGGATGCCGATGGTCAAGGACCGGGAAGTGACGGTGCTGCACTTCCGGCCGACGAAGGATGACGTGGTGGTGTACGCGCCGGCCCGGGACGAGATCCGGATTCACGCGCGGACCAAAGGGGAGCGCGAACTCTACCGCACGGCGTTTGGCCGGCGGCTGTTCGGCGACGATCAGCACTTCTCGGAGCGCAAGGCCTACACGCTGCGTCCGCTGCGAGCCGAGGGCGCCGACGCGCTGGATTGCACAGGCAACGCCGGGATCCGGCGGGTGGTCCTGCGCCAGTATGAAGTGGCGTGGGACATCGAGCAGCGCGAGTGCGAGAGCCGCAAGTCGGTGGACATCTTTGCCGCGGCCGGGCCGGACCGGGAACCGTTCCCGGCCGGGGGCCGGCTGGTGAAGGCGGTGCTGGATGTGTACTTCGCCAATGCCCGGCGCTCGCGCACGGTGGAGATCAAGCCGCCTTGGACAAAATCTATGGCAAGGTGATGGACGCGGAGGTGGTCGGCGAGCCGCGTGCGCTCCCGGAGGGCCGCCCATGACGCGCTGGGAGCATTACTTCGAGTCGGGCCGGATTGCGGGATGTCCACGCGAGCAAATGGAACG
>JANLTG010000051.1:0-204451 GCA_031362805.1 bacterium | reverse complement strand
AGCGGCGACCAGTTCGGCTTTGCCGTGGCGGCAGTGGGGAACGACCGAGTGCTGATCGGCGCAATAGGGGACAACACGGGCGCGTCGGGTGCCGGGTCGGTGTATCTGTTCAGCACCAACGGCACATTGCTCACCACCTTCCCCAATCCTACCCCGGCGAGCGGCGACCAGTTCGGCTTTGCCGTGGCAGCGTTGGGGAACGATCGTGTGCTCATTGGCGCGCTCTTCGACAACACGGGCGCGGTGTCTGCCGGGGCGGCGTACTTGTTCAGCACCGAAACCTTCACCGACGGTCTGGTGGCCGAAGCGGTGCGCGCCCGTTCCGTCACCACGGCCAGCTTGGAAGACGGCGCGGTGATCGCCGCCAAGATTGGCGGAGTGCTGTTTGCCAGCCAGATTCCGGGACTGGATGCCTCCACCATCGTATCGGGAATTTTGAACACCAATCGCATCCCCAACCTCGACGCCAGCAAGATCACCAGCGGCACCTTGGCCGACACGCGGTTGAGCACCAACGTGGCGCTTCGCAACGCGCCCCAAACTCTCAAGCTCCTGACCGTGGCCGGGGCCGGCGCGTTCAACAGCCCGAACGCCGCCGCCATCATCCTCGACAACACCACGCCGGTGACGGGTCGGCGCTGGCAATGGCATTCCTTGGACAACGGCAAGGTGCAGTTGGCCGATTTTGACGCCGCCGCGACACGGTTGGTGGTGGACACCAACGGCAACGTGGGCATCGGCACCGCCTCGCCGAACGCGCCGTTGCAAGTGATTGGCGAGGCTAGGGCCACGGTCTTCACGCCCACCAGCGACCGCCACGCGAAGGAAAAATTCGCGCCCGTGAATCCCGCCGAGGTGCTGCAAAAAGTAGCCGCCCTGCCCATCACCGAGTGGAGCTACAAGACCCTCACCGGCGCGCGGCACGTCGGCCCGATGGCGCAGGATTTCCACGCCGCTTTCGGCCTGGGCAGCGATGACCAAGGCATCTCCACCGTGGATGCCGACGGCGTGGCGCTGGCGGCGATTCAGGGGTTGAACCAGAAGGTGGAAGATCGGAGTTCGGAGTTGGAAGATCGGGGCCGAATGCTGGAGACGAGCTTGGAACAGAAGCAAACGGAGATCGCCGAGATGAAGACGCTACATGCCGCGTTGCTCCGGCGGTTGGAAGCGCTCGAAGCGCGCTTGAAGTAACCGACCGGGAGGGACGGCGTGTCGCCGTCCCTTTTTTGATTGGGGGACCGCGACACGCGGTCCCTCCCGTGTCAGGAACCGTTGCGGCCCGGTGGCGGTACTTCGGATTGCCTTCGAAGAGGGTGTCTGGTAACCGTCTCGCCCGTTCACAAACACCCCCCATTCATGACCCGACGTATCGCGGCGCTCGCAATCACTCTCGGCCTGGCTTTCGCCGCCCAGGCTCAAACCACCACCTTTACCTATCAGGGCAGCCTGGCTGAGAATGGCAGTGCCGTGACCGGCTTGCAGGACTTCGAGTTCCGGTTGCGCAACGCCGTCACGGGTGGGGCGCAGGTTGGCTCCCTCGTCACGCTCGGAGATGTGGGTGTGACCAATGGCTTGTTCACCGTGGCTTTAGATTTTGGCGCGAACTTTCCTGGTGCCGATCGATTTCTCGAAATCTCGGTGCGACCTGGTGCGAGCACAGGAAGCTACACGGTTTTGAGCCCGCGCCAACGGATCACGGCCGCGCCCTACGCGGTGACGGCGGGTCGTGCGCAGACGGTCGATGCGGGCACGATCAGCAACCCGGGCTTCGTCGGCACCACGTCTACTGCGCCTTTGGACTTCTCGGTGAACAATCAGCGTGCGTTGCGTTTGGAATACGCGACGTCGGGCACATTTGGCACCAGCCCCAACCTCATCGGGGGATACTTGGGCAACGTGGTCTCGAACGGTTTCGTGGGCGCGGTCATCGGTGGCGGTGGAGCGGCGGGCGGTGAGAATCGGGCGGTCAACGACTTCGCAACGGTCGTCGGCGGTCTGGGTAACACGGCCAGTGGCTTTGCGTCGACTGCGCTGGGCAACGGCACGACTGCCTCGGGAGAAGCGTCGACTGCGATGGGGGCCAATAGCATTGCAGCGGGTTACGGATCCACCGCCATCGGTGTTGGAGTCAGAGCAAGTGGCTATGCCTCGGTAGCCATGGGAATTCAGGCCCAGGCGTTGTATGACTACTCGTTTGTCTGGGCGGATGATGGCGAAGACCCATTTGCCTCCACCAACGGCAAACAGTTTCTCGTCCGAGCCTCGGGCGGAGTCGGCATTGGCACTAACAGTCCGAAGGCTGCGCTGCACGTCGCGGGCACGATCAAGTCCGACGTCCTCCAAGCCGACCAAATCCTCGGCTCTACGGCTTATTTGCATTTTGCCGAGACGGCCCCCAAGGGGGTCGCGGCAGGTCAGAATGTGATCGCGGGGCCCAACCATCGGAACTTCAACACGAACATCGTCAATTCCCACAACCTGTCCGTTTCACTGGTCAACGGCGACATCGTACTCCCGGCGGGGACTTATCAGTGCCGCATCAGCACGCCGGCCTATCGGGTCGATGAACATCAGACCCGGCTGAAAAATGCCACGGCCAACACCATTCTGCTCTACGGCACGTCGGAGTATTCCGACAACCTGGCCGGACCACTGGTGCAATCCCGATCCGAGATTGTCGGTCAGTTCACGCTGGCGGCCGCCAGCACGATTCAGGTGCAGCACTTCACGAAGACGGAGAAAACAGTGAATGGACTGGGCATTCCGGCGAATCCCTTTTGGAATGACGGCAATCCCGTCGAGGTGTATACCATCGCGGAATTCTGGAAGATCAAGTAGCGGGCAGGGGACGGCGGCGAGGTGCCGTGTCCGGCGGTTGAATAGTTGTTGCACTGCGGCGTCCATTTGCGGTCCATTCCCGCAACCCATGAAGCCCATGAAACCTGTCGTTCTGTTCTCACTCCTCGTCGCCCTTGCGATTCCCGCCCGCGCCCACGAGGAAGTGGCCGCCAATGAAATGGCCGCCGCCGCCAATAACTTGATCGCCACGCTGAAGCCCGAGCAGAAGGCCGCGAGCGTCTATGCGTTGACCGACGATCACCGGCTCGACTGGCATTTCATCCCGAAGGAACGCAAGGGCACCACGCTGAAGGAAATGACGGCCGAGCAGCGGCACCTCACGACCGCGCTGCTGGCCGCGAGCCTCAGCAGCCAGGGCTTGATGAAGGCCGGGAGCATCATGAGCCTCGAGCAGGTGCTCCAGACCATCGAGGGACCAAACCGCCGTTTCCCGCGCGATCCCGAGCTGTATCACGTCAGCATCTTTGGCGAGCCGGGTCCGGGCAAGACCTGGGGTTGGAGATTTGAAGGTCATCACCTGTCGTTGAGTTTCACGATCGTAAAGGGCCAGCACATTTCAGCGACGCCCTCGTTCATGGGCACCAACCCGGACATCGTGCCGGATGGTCCGCGCAAGGGCGTGCAAGTGCTCGCCGACGAAGAGAACGTCGGGCTCGCGCTGGCGAACTCGCTCACTGCCCAACAGAAGACCAAGGCAGTCTTCACCGACAAGGCACCGGCCGACGTCATCACCGAGGCCAAGCGCAAGGTTGCCGCACTCGAACCGCCGGGCATCGGTTGGTCTGATTTGAACAAGGAACAGAAGGAAATGGTTTGGAGCCTTGTGAAGCTCTACGTGCAACGGGCGCGCGGCGAGATTGCCGAAGTGGACCTCAAGAAGATCACTGATGCCGGTCAGCGCAAGATTCACTTCGCGTGGGCGGGCGGCTTCAAACATGGCGAAGGGCACTACTATCGCATTCAAGGGCCGACGTTCCTGATCGAGTACGACAACACGCAGAACAACGCGAATCACGTTCACGCCGTGTATCGCGACTTCACCGAGGACTTCGGCGAAGATCTGCTGAAGCAGCACTACGAGGAGTCGCACAAGTAGCGGCGATGCTGTCCGGTTCGCTGAATTGGGCAGGGGCGCTGATGTCGCGATGCTTCGATCGGGGAGTGATGATCGGATCGCTCGGCGCCTTGGCGAATCCTTAGCGCTGATGTCAAAAAAGAGTGCCGGTCAGATTTTCCCCTCGATAACCGGCCGGCGCTCTGCTACTCATCCCACCATGAAATCCCGCGTGGGACTCGCCGTATCGATCGGGCTGAATCTCGGCCTGGCCGGCGTGCTTGGCTGGCTCTGGCTCCAACCGCCCGCAGCACCGCCGCCGTTGTCGGACGATCTCGCAGTGTTGAGCGCCGAAGCGGTCGGATCGACGAACAAGGTTCAGATTCGTTATGTGCAACGACCCGATTTCCGGTTTCCCACCAACGGTTTTTCCCGCTTCACCTGGCGCGCAATTGAGTCTGCCGATTACCGGCGCTATGTCGAAAACCTCCGGGCGATCCGTTGTCCCGAGAAGACGATCCAGGACATCATTGTCGCCGATGTGAACGAGCTTTATGCCGGTCGTTGGCGGGAGAAACTGACCCAGCAGGCTACCGCGTTTCGCTATTGGCAGACCGGCGACACGCTGCCGGGCTTTCCCGATGAGGCGCTCGACCGGGCGGCGAAGGAGCTCGATGGCGAAAGGCGGTCGTTGTTGAAGGAGTTGCTCGGCATCGACGTGAAGGACTCCGTCGCTGAGTTTGGCACGATCAACCCCACCGAGCTGACCTTAAACTTTCTGCCGGAAGAAAAGCGCCAGCGGGTGATGGCGGCGCAGGAGGAGTTTGCCCGCGCCCAGACGGCGTTGCTGGCCAATCCGGACGCGGACGGGATCGAGTCGTCCCTGGAGAAATTACGGGCTGAGCATCAACAAAAGCTGGCCGCGCTGATGTCGCCGGAGGAATTGCGGCGGTATGAAATGACCACCTCCCCGCTGGCCATGGCGCTGCGCTCCGAGCTGGCCGGCTTCGAGCCGACCGAGGCGGAGTTCCGGCAGATTTTCGAGGCGCGCAAGCAACAAGAGGAAGAAGTCGAGGCCACGCGGGTTTTCCTCGGTGCCCAGATCCAGGCGCAGGAGGCGACGGAAGCGGCGGAGAAGAAAGCACAGGCGGAGCTGGCCCAGACCCAGGCGGCTTTACTGGAGCGCCTCGGCCCGCAGCGGTACGCGCAGCTTCAGCGCACGAGCGATCCCAATTTTCAGTTGCTGCTGCGGGTGTCGCGCACGGGCGGCCTGTCGCCGATCACTGCCAATCGCGTTTACGAATATCAACAGGTGGCGCAGGTCGAGGCGGACCGGGTGCGGGCGAACGCGGCCTTTTCGCTCGAACAGCGCGAGGTCGCGCTCAATGGCATCCGCGCGGAAACGGAGCGCACGATCCAGGAAAGCCTCGGCGATTACGCGGCGCGCGCCTATCGCGACTGGAACGAGCAGCAGGCCGTGCAGCGCGATCTGGCGGCCGGTGGTCGGTGAGCATAGGGGAACCATCAGGGCTGAACGGACGATGGCGTTTGTGCCGATCGGCAGTTGGTTCGGAATCCCGCTAGCCAATGTTTCTTCAAGCTTCCGATTGACAGGGTGTGGTCTTTGTATTTACATGGTGCATACATTGAATGTAGAAATGCCATACACGACCTGACCAAATGGAATTCGACTGGAACAACCCGCCCTTTAACTTGGATGCCTCGGTTACCCTCCCGGGGATCGAGGAGTCGTTCGAGGATCCGTTTGCGGTGCGGTTGTTGCCAGATTCCCCCCGGTTTTCGGTACAAGCCCGTTTTTTCAATCTGGGGCTCGACGCCAGCGGGGAGGGGATTGTCAGTGTTTACAAGACCAACGGCAAACTGCTCCGGATCATCTTTGCCCGCCGGTTCGAGCCCGAGGAGAAGCTTTTCTATCAACGCAAAATGAGCCTCGCCCTGGCTCAGTAAGGAACGACATGAACGCGATCACCAGTTGGGAAGAAGTGCCGCTCTTCGACCGCGAAGAGGCCGAGGCGGATTTTTGGTCGGTGAACCGGATCGACCTGCGGCTGATGGAGTCGGCCGTCGCCAATGCGTCGGAAGTCTCCGACTCGGTTTCCGTATCTTTGCGCTTTGATCCACGAATGCTCTCGCGTATCAAACGGCTCGCCCGCTCCCGATTCCTGAACTACCAGAGCATGATCAAGCAATGGCTCAGTGAACGGCTCGAACAAGAACTGCGCGGCCAGCAGCAACAACCGCAAAGCCGCATCCGTTAACCCATGCGCCCCTTGAAAACATCTCCGGTCCTGCGCGTAACCCGACGCCGGTCGGCGTTTACCCTCGTCGAGTTGCTGACGGTGATTGTGATCATTGGTATTTTGGCCGGACTGACCGTTGGCGTCGCGGGCATTGCTTCACGGCGATCCAAGGTTACCCGGACCCAGGCGGAGCTGGCGCGGCTGGATCTCGCGATTCGTGATTACAAGGCGCGCTTTGGGTTTTATCCGCCGGACAATGTCATCAACCCAAATAACCTGACGCAGGACCCGGTGGTGAATCAGCTTTATTACGAGCTCTCGGGTGCCGTGCTCCTCCCGAGTCTGCAATACCAGGCGCTGCCTGATGCGCCGAATGAGGCGATTTCACGGGCTGGCTATATCGCGGGATTCGGCAACGGCAATCTTTCGGGCGTCTATAACAGCTCCGGGAGCGCGGCCAATGTGAAGGGGTTCCTGACCGGCGGCCGTTCCACCCAGACCAAGTACGTAGGGTTGACGACTTATCCGCCCACGGCTGGCGGTTTTGGATACAAGGCGCTCGTGGTCCCGGTGGACTGGCCGCTCGATCATTGGAAGACGCAGCTTCCCAATACCGATCCGAACTACGACGCCCGGCTGTTCCCGCCGTTGAGCCCTTATACTACGGATCCGGCCACACTGCGCATCAATCCCTGGCGCTACAACATCACGAACCCGACCAACAACTCGGGCGAGTTCGATCTCTGGGCGGACATCGTGGTGGGCAACGACTTCATCACCATCGGCAATTGGAAGGACGAGTAAGTCATGGCTTCCAAAACCACAACGCAGAAGCTCGACATCCGCTGGCAGGACCGCTCCTGGCAGATGCCGATTCGGCGCGCCTCGGCTGCGGCCGAGCGGCGCTCGAGCCCTGCTGCAACGACGGCGAATAATTCAGCCCGAGCAAAACTCCCGGCCTCGGCGTTGGTCCGGACGGCAGTTGAAAACCGGCCGTGCCGACGTGGCGTGGCCCGTCGCCTGGTCAAACACATCTTCCTCGCGTTCCGGCCCCGCCGACGCAAATGAACTTTAGTCATTCAACCTGTTACCGCCTATGAAAGCATCCCTTCCCAATCTCACCAACCGCCGCGCGGCGGCGTTCACGCTCATCGAATTGCTGGTGGTCATTGCCATCATCGCGATCCTCGCCGGTCTGCTTATTCCGGCCGTGGGCGCGGCGAAGGTCAAGGCCCAGGTCGCTCGCGCCAAGACCGAGATCAGCGGCCTCATCACCGCGATCAATCAGTATAAACATGATTACGGTTTCTGGCCGGTGCCGAAGGGCCCGCAACCGGATCCGCTGCGGGACGTGCAGGCCATTGCTGCTCGGCCGGCCAATGATGGCAACTACACATTCGGAACCAGCACGCTTTTCACGGACAACACGGAGCCTTACCTGATGGACAATCGCGGGGTCATCGCGATTCTGACGGCCCGCGATGCGGATGGCAATCTGGGCAACTCCCGGAATCCGCGGAAGCAGAAGTATCTCGAGGTCAAAGAGGCCAAGGACATCACCTCGCCGGGCATTGGGCCGGACAATGTCTATCGTGATCCGTTCGGCAATCCTTACATCATCAGCTTCGACATGAATTACGACGGGCGCCTCGCCGACGCCTTCTATCGGGATAAGAACGTGAGTTCAATGACGTCTGTTCCCTCGCCACTGGCTCCCGGTTATGCGGGGCATATCTGGGTGGACTCCAAGCAGTGGTTTGAAGCCCAGCAATCCGTGATGGTCTGGTCGCTGGGGCCGGACGGCAGCTTCAAGATGAACGTCGCCGGCGGCACTCCGTTCGTGCCTGGTGCCCGCAATGAGCCCAACAAGGACAACATCGTCAGTTGGTAGGCAACCCCCGTCGCAGCACTCACGATGAAAACACTCACCCAGTTCTCGACCTGCAAACGGCGCGCCGCGTTTACCCTGATCGAGTTGCTCATGGTGGTGACGATCATCGGGATTCTCGCGGCGATTGGCATCCCGGCCATTCAAGGTCTCACCACTTCCAACAAGTCGGCCATCGCGACGCTCCAGCTCGCGGACGACCTCAAGTTCGCCCGCAGCAAGGCGATCTCCGAGCGGACGACGGTTTATGTGGTGTTCGTGCCGCCCAACTTCACGGGGCTGGCGCTCGGGTTTCCGCTCGGACACACGCCGTCGGCCGCGGACATCGCGCTGACCAATCGCAATACGCGCCTGATCGAGAAGCTGCTCAACCAGAAGTACACCAGTTACGCGCTTTATGCGGACCGCCGCGTCGGCGACCAGCCGGGCCGGCCGAGTTCGAAGTACATCACGCCCTGGCGCTCGTTGCCCGAGGGCAGCTTCGTGGCCGCCCGTGAGTTTGAGCGGCTGGCCAACGCCCAGGTTTGGAAGGATACGCCGGTCGAGAATCGGCCGCTGCCTTACGCGCAATTTCCTTTTCCATCGGACACCGTGGACTGCCCGGCGTTTGACCTGCCGTACGTCGCCTTCAATCACCTCGGCCAGATGGTGGTGCCCACCTATAAAGCGGGCAACGTGGTGCAATCCGTGCCCGGCCTGCCTGAGGACGAGATCATCAACCTGGGCCGGGGCGGTATCTTTTACACCCGCGACGGCGCGACCGGCAAATTGGTCAACGAAACTTTGGGCGCCCCCTACACGCCGGCGGAAATCACGGAAGTGCCCCCCGGGAACTCGAACAATCTCTGGGTGCGCGTGAACTGGTTGACCGGGCGGTCGCAGATCGACCAGCCGCAGATTGTGAACTGATCATGAAATTTTCCCTGAACCCGAGTCGATCCAGCCAGCGCGCCGAGCGGGCGTTTACGCTGGTTGAGATCGTCCTCTCGCTGGCGATCATTGCCATCGCCATGATCGCGATCATCGGCGTGATCCCGATCGGGCTGAACGTGCAGACGGAGAACCAGGAGGAATCGATCATCAGCACCGATGCCGCAATCTGGATGGAAGCCTTCCGCAACGGCGCGCAGGGGATGGAGTATCTGACCAATTACATCAACGAAGTGCGCGTAGAGGAGGTCGTCCGGGTGCGGGCGATTAATCCGGCGTATCTATGTAGTGACGATGCGGTGGCTACCAGTAGAACGGATTACTATCCGGGGACATTCTTTACCAGCGCCAGCAATCTCCTGGGGATGTTGAGTCTTCCAAAGTATCCCCAGAACTATCAGGCGCTTGTGCCGGGCGCCCGGTATACAAACTGGAACGTCTATGCCGAGGTGCGGGCGTTGAATGGGAACCTGGCGGACACGGCGGCCGACATGGACTTCGCGTTCAAGTATCGCCTGACCCCCGAGTTGGTGCCGATTCAAGGGCTGCGCGGTGATCATCTGTCCCTTTCCAACGCCCCGCTCTGGATCATGGCGACAAATCTTTACGACCTCGGGCTTAGTTTTCAATGGCCGCTGATCGTGGGGCAGGGCGGAAATTTTCGCGGCCAGCCCCGGTTTCCGAAAAGCCTGAATTTCCGAACGCTGGTAAGTGGGCAACAGTTGGTTCTTGGCTCCAACAATGTGGTCACGGGCTATCGGTATTTCATGGCGCCGCGCCAGTATTCCTACCTGACGAATGTCGTAAAACCATGAACTTCTCCACGATTAACCCTTCGCAGCGGCGGGCCCGGGCGTTCACGCTGGTCGAGATCCTGACGGCGGTCGCCATCACGACGATCATCGTGTTTGCCCTGGTGTCGATGTTCAACACTTCGATCAAGGCGTTGCAGACGGCCAACCGGCAGACCGACATTTGGGAAGCGGCGCGCTCCACCTTTGGAATCTTAAAGAACGACATCGGGGAAGTGACGACCGGCGGGCCTATCGACCGCCTCAACCTGTTTGCGGCCAATCAACCGCCGCTGATCGTGGGCGGCTTTGATTTCCGGCTGCAGGATATCTTTCTGCTGTCGCAGGAGAACAACCAGTTCAACTTCACTGCGTTTCTGGTCGGCAAGGACCGGGATGCCGATCCCGCCGATGCCGGCGTCATGACGCTCTATTATTATCGAACGAATTACTCGGCAGTTAGTGGCACCATCGCGGACCTCGATCAAGCGCTCCGCGTCCCGCCGCTCGGGGTGAACAAGGCGCTGGCTGCCCGGGATCAATATCTGGTCGATGTCGCCAACGGCATCACCACCAACCGCGCCGTGAGCGTGCTGGCCAAGGGGCTTGTGCATTTGCGAATTGTCGCTTACGCCATCGATGGTCGCGCATTTACCAATTCGAATTTGTTGACCCCGCCCCTGCCGCCGGATCATTTCATCGACGCCGACACGGTGCTGTTTCAGGGCGACATGCTGCCGTCCAGCGTCGACCTCGAGATGTTCGTTTTGGAGCCCGATCGCATCGCGGAGTACAAATCACAAGGGGGGGCGATTGCACGGAGAAACTATCTCGATAAGCACGTCAACAGCGTGCAGCTCTTTCGCACCCGCATTCCCGTTCGCCGGGAACTTCTGGCAAGGCAATGATGAAACGACGTGAACAACAAGGCGTGGCTCTCGTGGTCACCCTTATCCTGCTAGCGGTCATCACGATGATCGTGGTGGCGTTCCTGGCGGTCAGCCAGCGCAACCGCGGGCTGACCAGCACCGCGACGGATCAGATCAACTCCCAGTTCATGGCGGACGCCGGTCTCGAACGCGCCCAGGCAGAAGTCGCCGCGCGCCTGCTTTCCCAGCCGGACATTGCGCCCGTGCAGATGCTCGTCTCGACGAACTACATCCGCTGGGCGGGCTTCGATCCCTCGCTGCTGCCGGCGGATCGGTTTTTCAACGTGAGCTATACCAAGTCGGGGCTGGATGATCTCAACCAGCCGGGGCTTGGCCTGGGTCCTATTTACGATCCCACGTTTGGCGTGCCGCTGGCCTACCAGGAGTTGATGGAGGTGCTGACCAATTTGTATTACAATCCGCGCCCACCGGTCTACGTGCGGACCAACGTCAGCCCGATCTTCAATCCTGAGTTCCGTTTCTACCTCGACCTGAATCGCAACGGCCGGTTTGACAGCACCGGCAACCAGTTCGTGCTGGATGATCTGCTGGCCCCGATCGGCCGGGCGAGCTTGGTGGGCGATCCTGAATGGATCGGTGTGCTGGCGCATTCCGATGTTCCGCACTCGGCCACGAACCGCTTCGTCGGCCGCTATGCCTACCTCGTCGTGCCCGAGGGGCTGACGCTCGACCTCAATGCGGCGCACAATTTCGCGAAGGCCTACACGCCCGGGGGAAACCCCGTGGTGAACATGGTGGGCGGCGATCGTTTCCTGCGGAACACGGGCGTCGGCACCTACGAGCTGAACCTCGCGTCGTTCCTGGTCGGCTTGAATACGAATGCCTGGCCGGGCTGGCGCCAGACGGGCAATCCGCTGCTCGACTACAGCTACAACTGGGGTGCTCCCGCCGCGGTCAACGGGGGACTCGCCTTTAACGACGCTTGGGGACTGCTTCGCTACCGCTATCGCAGTGATCCGCGTTCGGATGTCAGCGCGAGCCTCAATAATCTGCTTACTTACGAGGACCTCCTTGGCGTCAATGCCGGCGTCCGCGCGGGGACCAACCGCGTTGATGAATATTCTAACGGTCCGCTGCCGCTTGGGTTGCTCGGGAAGGCTGCCGAGGATTTGCTGGTGACCGAAGGCGGGGGCGACGATCCCACGGGTGCCGCGTGGTCCGGTGCGCCGAATCCCAACCGGTTTCAGGCGTTGGACGAGGTGTTCGATGGGACCAAGGTTCCCGAGATGGTGGCTGGCCAGGGTTCCTTGGGATTCAAACTGTCGCGACTCAGCTCCAGCAACAGCACTTACAACAGCGGGACGTTCTACCGCCTGCTCTCGCAGTTGGGCACCGAGTCAGGCGCTGAACCGGACAGCTTCGTGCCGGGTCTGGGTGTGAATGCGTTTGTCGCCACGAACTCACGCCCCATCCAGCCCTACCAACCGACGGACCGGATCAACCTGAACTACGACAACCGCGATCTGCGGAACGTGAACGATCCGAGTCTGGCGGCTGCCGACCGCAAGGCCTGGAAGGCGGCGGACTTGAAGCTTTGGGAACCGCTGGCGTTCTTCACGAATACCGCCGCGCGCATGTTGCGTTCGCAGGCGTTCGTCGGCTCGGATAGCCGGGTGATTGGCCTCACGAACATCATGGTGTGGCCGACGAACAACTACGATGGCGCCGTGCATCGCGTGCTCCAGGTCGCGGCCAATCTCTTCGACACGGTTAACACCAATGACATGGAGTCGCTGACTGCGGTGAACCAGCCGAAGCTTCCGACGGTGTTCCGGCCCTACCTGCGGAAAGAGATCTTCACCGACAACTTTGGAGTGTTGCACACGAACATCTACATCGCGGGTTATCAGTTGCAGGCGGCGCTGGCGATCAATCCCTCCAACTTCGTGAGCCGGGCTAATTACTGGGATCTGAATGCGTCCAATGTGGTGGACCAAGTGCCCACGGGAGTCGATCTCCTGAATGATCCCAGCAAGAGCAATCAGCCACTGGCCCTCGGCGTGCCAATGGTGGTGGGCGCCAAGAAGGGATTCCCGAACTTCAACGAGATCGCGATGGAGACGGTCATCCAGATGCAGCGCAACATTCAGTTGCGCCGGCCGACGATCAACGCGCTGCCCAACCAGACCAATGAGTTCTACATGCTGGCGATCACGAACGTTTTCGCTGTGGAAGCGTGGAATTCTTACAAGAGCGCCTACCCGCGTGCGCTGACCATCGCGGTGGAAGTGGACTACGACATGGCGCTCTTTGGGACGAACTCCGGTGGTAGTGGACCAAGCACCAATTTGATCCGGCAGTGGCCGCCACAAGCCGGCGTGGGCGCCCGGCCGATTGCCGCCAGCTTTGCCGCTTCCTCCGCGATCGCCGCCAATGCCTGGGCCGGTCAGCAATTCCAGGTACCGTTGATGACCAACTATCTGTTCCTCTCGAACTCCGTCTGGCGCCCGACGACGATTCCCCGCTTTGAGCGTACTTCCAGCAACGTGTTCGCGCTCAACTCGACAACTCCCAACCGGTTCTACATCCCGGACTGGAATCTCACGATCACCAATCGCGTGCGCTTTGTGGTGATTGATACTGCGACCAGTCGCATCGTCGATTACGCAAACCTTGGCGGGATGACGTGGTCCACGAATGTCGTCGAGGCGATGACCCTTTCCGATCGGGCGGGCCGGGATTCCCAAGGCAGCCAGTTCTGGGACATGCAGCGGCAGGGCAACAATCAAGCAAATCTCAGTGATCCGACCACGGGTTTGTTCAACCAACTGAATGTGTCCCTTGGCTACTCCACGGTTTCGGATGTGATCTGGCGCAATTACGCGGCGCAGAATCCCGCCACGCAGGATAAATTGTTGGCCATCGATGCGTTCCGAAGATTTGCCACGGGTCAACCCGGGCTCAATTTTCCAGGTCAGGCCAACCCCATCTCGCCGAATGGCCTCATCGCCCAGGCTCCCTTTTCTCCCGCGCGCCGGCTGGAGTTGACGCGGACCTTTGAGGTGAATGATCCGCTCGTTCATTACACCTCGTATGATATTCCACCGCCCGCCGGCGCCAACGATCCGGTCGTGTTGCCGGCTGGCGTCGGTGCCACCGCCACGCCCCGGCTGAAAACGGTCAACAAGAAGAACAAACGCTATCAGCCTTGGGCGTTGGGCGATGATCCCGTGGCCACCAATCCGATCTACATCGATCCCTTGATCACCAGCTCGGATGACTGGAATTTCCCGGATCACAAGTTGCCGAGCGTTGGCTGGATTGGCCGCGTCCATCGCGGCACGCCATGGCAAACGATTTACCTGAAGGCCACCAATTCGGCAGCCTACGACGCCAACGGAGTGCGTACCCTCGGGGGCAACGCCCTCTCCTTCGAGAACTGGTACAACAGCCAGCGCACGCGGGGAACGTTTAATGAATACGGCCTGCCCAACTACGCCACACCGGATCGCGACTGGAAGTTTTTGGAGATCTTCACGACGGCTCCCAATGCCACCGCGACGCGCGGCAAGGTCTCGGTCAATCAAAACGGCGAAGCGTCCTGGTCCGCGGTCCTCGGCGGCGTGCAGGTGCTGACCAATCGCACGGGCAACCTCGGCGGGATGAATGCATCCGGTTCGACCGGCGGCACCGTCATCGAGCCGGGCACACTAGCGATGCGCCGAATGATCGACGGCATTAACCTCACGCGCAGCACGGCGCCCTACAACGGCCAGTTCCGTTTCCTTGGTGATTTGTTGTCCGTGCCGGAACTGAGCTTGAGCTCCCCTTACTTGAATCGCCTGGGCAACGGCCGCGAGATCGAGGAGAACATCAGCGACGCCGCGCTCGAACGGATTCCGCAACAGATCATGTCGCTGCTCCGCCTGGGCGAGCCGCGCGTGGTCGTTTACGCCTTTGGCCAGTCGCTCAAGCCCGCGCCATTCTCGATCAATCTCGATCCCGACTACCTGAATGTCGTGACCAATTACCAGGTCACTGGCGAATACGCCACGCGGTCAGTGGTGCAGTTCGAACGTGTGCCGCCCGATCCAAACTTTCTCAATCTGACCAACCAGAGCCGGTTGCGCGCGGTGGTGATTGAATCCAAGGTGTTGCCGCCTCAATAAGCTTATGTCGTTGAAGCCTGAATTTCGTAAATGGATGCTGACCGGCGGCGCGCTGCTGCTGTTGCTGGTCGGCCTCGTCGCGTGGCTGCTCCGCGACGCCCGCCAGTTCGAGCAACAACTGGCGCGCGGCAACGGAACCAACGCCGCCGTCGTTCAGCCCGCGCTCCCCGAGCTGTTGTCACAGGCCCAGAATTCCAACACCGCCAGCGTCGTCGTTGGCCAGCAACCCGAGCCCGCGAATGCCACGATGGCCGCGGCCCTCGCCGCTGCCCAAGCCGCCGCCGCCAGTTCGGCAAGCCCGACCCCGGCCGCGAAGCAGGCAGCCGACGACGAGGCGGAGCGCCTCGCCAAATATCTCGCCGAAGAGAAGAAGCGTTTTCCCTATCGCGTCCGCAACACCGATCGCCCGTTGGATGAACTGGTGCGGCGCGATGACATGGTGCTCCTGCGCAATGCGTTCATCGATGTGAACCGGCTGGCGGATTTGCAGTTGCCGACCGAACTCACGAGCCGGGGGAATCCCAGCGCCTATATCGTCCATACCGCCACCGGTGTGAACGAGCAGCTCTACGCCTTGCTTCGCGCCGTGAATGCGGACGTCATTTCCTATCTCCCGAACAACAATCTGCTCGCGGCGATGACCCCGGGTGCGGCGGAGAATCTGGCGCAGAACCGGCCGGAGCTGGCGGTGCTGGCGTATGAACCGTTCTACAAATTGCCGGACGCGCTCTTGTCCGTGGTGCTCGATGGCAAGCCGTTGCCCACGGAGTGGCTGCGGGTGACGGCCCTTCCCGGTCGCGGGCAGGCCGTGTTGCAGGAATTGAAAAGCGCGGGCGCAAAGTTGATGGGGCAGGATCGCACGCCCTTCGGCGAGCAGTTCGTCATTCAGCCGGGCAGTGCCGACGTGCTGACCATCGCACGCCTCGGGGACGTGCTGGCCGTCGACCCGCACTCAGGCCGCAAAGTCGCCAATGATCTCTCGCGCGTGACGCTGGGCATCGCCTCGAATACACTGGCCATGACCGAAGTGGGTGGAACCAATTACCTCGGCCTGACGGGCAAGGACGTGTTGGTCAACGTCAACGACACGGGCGTGGACGTGACGCATCCGGACCTCGCGGGTCGGGTCTTTCTCGATGTCCCAGCGACGGGCATCGACTTCGAAGGTCACGGCACGCACGTGGCGGGCACGATCGCCAGTTCCGGCCTGAACTCGCCCGTCATCACCAATTCCATCGGCTCCGTGTCGAATGCGAACTTCCGCGGCATGGCACCCCAGGCGAATATCTTCGCACAACCGATCAGTTTGTTGACCGGACCGCTCTTGTCGGACGCTTACTTGCAGGAAAACGCGGCGGAGACCAATGCGCTCGTGTCGAACAACAGTTGGGGTTACGTCGGTGTCTACGACTACAACTTCGCGGCGGCGAGCTACGATGCGGCGGTGCGCGATGGCTTGCCGGGCCGTTCGGGCAGCCAGGCGATCACCTACGTCTTCTCGGCCGGCAATGATGGTTTCGGCAACGACGAGGGCATGGGCGGCGAGGCGAGTTCGGTCGGTTCACCGGGAACCGCGAAGAACGTCATCACCGTGGGCGCGCTCGAGACGCTGCGCAATCTGACGAACACCTACACCGTCACCAACATCGTGAGCGGCACCAACGTCGTGGTGACCAACACGCCGTTCTTCTACGAAACCGACAGCTCAAACCTCGTCGTGTCCTTCTCCGGTCGCGGCAATGTCGGCATCGGCGTCGAGGGCGACTATGGCCGTTTCAAACCCGACGTGGTTGCGCCCGGCTCGTTCGTGGCTTCGACGCGATCCAAGGACTGGATCGATCCGCAGCAGTTTCTCTACGTCATCCCGTCGTACTACAGCGATCTCACGGTGCGGGCCGGCAGTTCGAACCTCAACTCACTCTTCATACCGGACAACGTCTCGGTCATACGCATTCGGGCCGTGCCGAACGACAGCTCGCCCGTGCCGTTCCCGTTATTGTCGATCAGCGCCGGCCCCGGAGGTGGAGCGCTGGTCAACTACGGCAACAACGATGTCGTGATACCCGTGACGCCCGGGCTTTGGGACTACGCGATTGGCAATCCGACCCAGCAGGACGTGGATTACGACCTGCAAGTCTTCCAGTTCGTCTCGGCGACCGATGACGGTTACTTCGCCGAGCTGAAGAAATTGAACGATCAACTTGGGCCGCGTTACCGGTTTGAATCGGGCACCAGCATGTCGGCGCCGACCGTGACCGGCTTCGTCGCGTTGATGTATCAGTTCTTCATCGAGAAGTTTGGGATGACGAACAGCCCGGCCTTGATGAAGGCGCTCTTGATCAATGGCTCGCGCGCCACGGACTCCATTTACAGCTACGCGACGCGGGAGTTCATCAACTACCAGGGTTGGGGTCGGCCCAACTTGCAGAACAGCGTTCCTACGCCGGTGAGTGAGTTTTCGACGGAGACAAACAAGTGGCCGCTCCGCTTCTTCGAGCAGAACCCGTTGACCGCCCTCTCGACCGGGCAGGAGCACACACGCCTCGTGACGGTGAACACCAACGGCCAGTTCTATCCGTTGCGCGTGTCGCTCGTGTGGACCGATCCACCGGGCAATCCGATCGCCGCGCTCAAGCTGGTGAACGACCTCGACCTGGTGATCACGAACTACGACAACCCGGCGGAGCCGATCGTCTATTACGGCAACAACTTCGAAGGCGGCCTGCTCTACACCGACCCGAGCACCAACTCCACGCCCGACCTGGTGAACAATGTCGAGAACATCTTCATCAACCGGCCGCTCGGCACCAATTACTCGGTCACGGTCCGCGCCCGGCGAGTCAACGTGAACGCCATCACGGCGCACCCGGATCAGATCGCGCAGGATTATGCGCTCGTCATTTCGCTCGGCAACTCGACGTTGGTCGATGCGTTGAACGTGACGGACATCCCGGTCACCACGTCGCCGCCCGCCACCGAGGTGGCAACCGTGCCGGTCACGGTGCAGTATCTTGGCCAGGGAGTACCCATCGAGCGCGAGCGCGTGGCGGCTAATCCGCCTTATCTGCGGACGCCCAACGGCGCCGCCAGCCAGTGGAATTTTTATTCGGTGACCAACACGTTTGCGGCAACGAACGCAAACTTTACCAATTTTGCCGTGGCGACGTTCCTCCCGGCCAACGCCTCCCGTCCGCGCACGATGCTGGAGGGTGACCTCGACCTGTATCTGTCGAGCGATCCGCGCCTGACGAATTTGAATCCCATCGCGATTGCGAATGCGCGCAAGAGCCTCAATCGCGGCGGCAACGAGGCCATTCAGTTCTCCGACGCCGGGCCGGGTGATGTCTATTACATCGGCGTGAAATCCGAGGACCAGCAGGCGGTGGAGTATGGCATCATTGGCGCCTTCAGCGATACGCCGTTCACGGATTGCAATGACTTCCGCTGCATCCTGCGCCCGATCATGCCGGCCAATCCGTCGATCCCCGATGGCTCGCCGGATCGCCCCGGTGGCTTGCCGGTGATTTTCCCGGGCCCGACCGATCAAATGACTGTGCGCCGCGTAATTGCGACCAACACTTTGACCCATGAATCGCCGGCGGACCTGGTCGGCACCCTGGGGCATGACCAGAATTTTGCGACGTTCTACAATCATAGCTGGCCGGATGATTTGCGGCCGGTCGATGCCACCCGGACGATCGTCTATGACGACAGCGAAGAAGAATTCGCTACCGGGATCATCAACGTGCCGCGCAAGACCACGGATGGTCCGGGCAGTTTGCGCTTCTTCAATGGCACCGAGGGTCGGGGACCCTGGCAGCATTTCGCGATTGATAACTCGCTCAACTTTACCGGCCGCGTTGATGGCCTCACGCTGACGGTGGAGAAGATGCCGAACCTGGAGGATTTCGTCTTTTCGCTGCTGGATGGCGGTGGTTATCGGGTATCGACCAACATCGGCCCCGGCGCGGTCAAGCTGACCATCACGGTCACGAATCTTACGGGCGATCTGAATGTCTATGTGCGGCGCGACCTGGACCCGACCCCGACCGAGTACGACAAGAAGGCGCTCCTCTCGCCGCTCGGTGGCGTGCTGGAAATGACCTCGCGCGATGTGCCGCCGCTGACGCCGGGGCGCTATCACATCCTGTTCCTGGACGTGGTCGATGGCATTCCCCAGCCCAACATTCGGGCCAGTGTGAAGGTGGAGTATGATCTCAGCGCGGACGGCTCGAAGAACTTCACCCTGGACGGCAACGAGCCGTTGATCGATGACGCCCGGACGAATTCGATCATCACCGTCACCAACTTTCAGCAGATCGCGAACCTCGATATCGGTCTCCGCATCGAGCATGATCGCGCGGCGGATCTCTCGATCTTCCTCACCAGCCCGCAGGGAACCCGCGTCTTGCTCGCGGAGAATCGCGGGCGCACCAACACGCTGGGTTACGGCGAAGGCGGCCCGAACACCGAGACGCTGAAGCAACGCTACCTCGAATACTTTGAAGGCTATCGTCGTGGCATCTATACGAACACCGAGACGTTCGGCGATTGGACCGTCACGGCGGACGAGGCGGCGATCCGTTTCTCGCCGAGCAATGCCTACAACGGCTTCCGTTTCCTCGCTCTGACGCCGGGCGGCATCGTGTCGAACTCCCTGGCGACCGTCTCGAATAAGGTTTACGAACTTTCCTTTGTGCATCGCGTGCCGGAAGCGCCCGGGGCCACGCCCGTCGCCTCTTACAAGCTGGAAGGCAATGCGCTGGATTCCACCGGCAAAAATCATGGATCTGCATCGGGTGGACCAGCCTATGCCGCCGGCAAGGTGAGCCAGGCCATGATTCTGGACGGAGTGAACGATCATGTGCAGATCCCGGCCTCGACGACCCTGGACGTGGGCAGCGGCTTGGGTCTGACGATTGAGGCGTGGATCAATCCAACGGATGTGTCGGTTCAGAGGCCGATCGTCGAGTGGAATGACAATTCGGGTTCCGGTCCGCAGCTTGGGGTCGGTGCGCACTTTTGGCTGGCGGTGGCAAGCCTGGGCGGTGGCGCCGGTTCCCTCTGGGCCGACCTTGTCGATACCAATGGAATCGTTCACCAGATTTCCACCGCGCCGGGCGTGGTCAGTTCCGGAGTTTATCAGCACGTCGCGCTAACCTATGACAGGGCGTCGGGGAATGCGGTGATCTACTATAACGGGGCTGCGGTCAGTTCGACTAATTTGGGGAGCTTCACGCCCAACACTGCGGCTGAGTTGTATTTCGGCTATCGTCCAAACGGATTGGGCGCTGGAAGCCGTTATCAGGGCGGCCTCGATGAAGTTGGGCTCTACGGCCGCGCGCTGTCCGGTTGCGAGCTCCAGGCAATCGTCACCGCCGACTCGGCGGGACGTGATGGCGCCGACTTTTCCGGGTGCGAAGCGGCGGGCGGCGTCCGCCTGACGGTCAATGATTCGATAAGGCAGGACGTAGGCTCCGCTGCCAATTGGCAGGTCGCCAGCCAGCGTTTTACTGCCACCAACGCGATCACGCCCGTGCGTTTCGAAGGGCTGCCCTCCGGCGTGCGACTCGATTACATCCAGTTGATCGAGGTGATCACTAACGCGCCGATCGTTTACACGCGGTTCACCGAGGATACCAACATTGCGTTGCTGCCGTTGAAGTTTGCCCAGGCACCCTACGCTTCGAACTCGCTCTTTCTGACGGTGAGTCATACGGACTTCGAGCTGGTCGCGCCAGGGGATTACCCGGCACCCGCCCTGGTCGAAAACGGCTGGACCGTGATCAGCAACAGCTCAGCGGTGATCGCCGATCCGAGTCTCGCGTTTACCAATTCGCAATTCCTCGCGCTGGCCGATGGCCGGCTCAGCTCCGGCACCATTTCGGTGACACCTGGCGTCGAATACAACCTCACCGTCAACTACCGCGACAACAGCATCCTCTCGTGGTGGCCGGGTGATCAAACGGTGGCGGATGTCATGGAAGTCAACAGCGGGCTGTTGGTGCCGCCCGCGAACTATACGCCCGGCCTGGTGCGGGACGCCTTCCGGTTCAATGGCAGCAAGTTCGGCCGCGTGACCTTCGGTGATCCCGAGGTCCTGCGTTTTGCCGGCGCCTTCAGCATTGAGGGCTGGGTAAGCCTCACCAATTTGCCAGTGGCCTTGACGGCGTCGATTTTTGCGCGGGGCGATGACAACGGGGTGTTCCCCTATTACCTGGGCGTTCAGCCGGGTGGCGCACTGGTTTTCCATATCGAAGACGACGACACGAATTCGGCCACCTTGATTGGTCCTGTTCTGCTTCCCGCCATCTGGGTGCATGTCGGCGCGGTGTTTGACGCGAACGCGGGCGCCATGCGCCTCTACGTGAATGGCAGTGTCGTGCCCGTGGCTTCGACCAACATCACCTTCCGGCCCGCTTTGACCCTCGATCCCTTGGGCAATCCGGAAGTGGCGATCGGCTCGCATCGCAGTCCTTTCTTGAGCGCACTCAATGGCGTCATTGATGAACTCACGGTTTACGATCGGGCGCTGAGTGCGAGCGAGATCGGCGCCGTCTATCGCGCCGGAGCCAACGGCAAGTCAGGTCCGTTCGACCCGCCGCAGCCGGAGCCGATCCTGCAAGTGGTCGTCAACAACACCGAGACGAATGCCCTGGTGGGCTCCCGGCTTTGGAGTCAGCAGTCGTTCAATGTGGTGGCGAGCTCGAACACGATGTCGTTCGACTTGGTTGGCAACGCTCAAGGCGTGCTGGTGGATTCGCTGCTCCTGACTGAGACGCGGAGCTTCAATCATTATCTCGCGGAAGAGTTGTTGAAACCTTTCATCGGCCAGAATGCCGGTGGCGAATGGTCACTTACGGTCTGGGATAACCGCGTTGGCGCGCCGGTTGATGCGCGATTGGTCAGTTGGACGCTCAATCTGTTGTTCGCGAACACTAACGCGGGCTGCATCCCGCTCACGCACGCGGTGTTGGTGACGACCTCCATCCCGGCCAACTCGTGGCAGTACTACTGCGTCGATGTTCCGCGCTCGGCCAGCTTCGCGACCAACTTCCTGTCGTCGCCGACGCCGGTCAACCTGCTCTTCAGCCAGAGCGGCTTGCCGGATGGCAGTTTCCCCGGTGATGTTTTCTTCCTTTTCAATGCTACGGGCGACACGGCCACGCTGGGGACCAATGGCTTGGCGGTGGTGAGAAACGGCGTTCCCTTGCCGCCGGTCGGCACACCAGTGCTGCAGCCGGGCCAGCGCTATTACCTTGGCGTCTTCAATCCGTCGGGCGCCGCGGTCGCAGTGAAAAGCGCCGTCGAGTTTGACCTGATCGACGGCATCATCCGGCTCACCAATGGCGTGCGCGTGGTGAAGACCATCCTGCCGGGTCAGGAGCTCGACTACTTCCAGATCGACATCTCTAGCAACGCTGTTGAGGTCGCGTTCGAGATCATCGGACCCGATGGCGATGTCGACATCTTGGTGCAACAAGGGCCGACCCTGCCGGGCACCAACCGTTTTGACTTCGCGGATGCGCCTCTTAACGGAGCCGTCCGCAACAAGCAGGTCGTGCTGGATACCAACGGCGTTCCCACGCTCGCCGGCACCCGCTGGTTTGTCGGTGCCTGGAATCAGGAGACCAATACGATCTCCTATGAGATCCGCGTGACGGAAATCTACGGCTACGACCCCGCCACCGTGAATCCGGCCGCGGTCACGATCATCCCGCTGGCCAATGGCGTCGCCTATGGTGGGACTCAACCGGCTGGCGTTTCGCTCACGAACTTCTATCGGTTCACCATCTCCGAGACGAATCGCGCCGCGCTGTTTGAAATCTATGGTGCGGATCAAGATATTGATCTGCTGGTCCGTCGTGATCTGCTGCCCTCCATCTTGCAATCGGACTATCGAAGTATCCAAAGTGATCTGAGACCGGAGCTCGTGATCCTGCGCACGAATACCGGGCCGGCGGACTTGAATGGCAACTGGTACCTGGGCGCGCCGAATCAGGGATTCAGCTCCGGTGCCTTCCAGGTGCGGGCGGTTGTCCCCGATCCGACTGGGATCATCATTGGCGGCCAGCCGCCGACGATCTCCGGCCTGATTGTCATGGTGGTCGGCACAGATAGCTTCATCGAGTTTTCCTTCAACTCGATTCCTGGCGAACGCTACGAGATTCAGTTCGCCACCGATCTGACCGCACCCGTGGTATGGACCCCGATCACCACGCTGACTGCCGCCCCGGCCGCCCCGGCGGGTTTGTTGACGACTTTCCAGGACGCGCAGTCGATCGCGCCGTCGCCTCCGGCGCCGCCGATTCGATTTTATCGCATCCAGCAGGTGCCTTGATGAGTAGGGGTTGAAGAACGCGGCCGGGGCTTTGCGCTTTGCTTTGTCCCCGGCCGCTTCTATTTTGCCCGTTTGCGAGCAAGCAAGAATCCGCGAACATGGGCAGTGAATTCATCCGCATCGGTGGTGCCCGCGAGCACAATCTCAAGAATCTCTCGCTGACGATTCCCCGCGACAAGCTGGTAGTCATCACCGGGCTGAGCGGTTCCGGCAAGTCGTCGCTGGCTTTTGACACCATCTACGCCGAAGGCCAGCGCAAGTACGTCGAGTCGCTGTCCGCCTACGCCCGGCAGTTCCTTGACCAGCTCCAAAAGCCGGACGTCGATTTCATCGAGGGCCTTTCGCCCGCGATCGCGATCGAGCAGCGCAGCTCCGGCTCCAATCCACGATCGATCATCGCGACCACGACCGAGATCTACGATTACCTTCGATTGCTGTTCGCGAATGTCGGCCAGCCGCATTGCCCGGTTTCCGGAGTGCCGATTTCCCGGCAAACGACGACCCAGATTGTTGATGC
The DNA here is from genome assembly GCA_031362805.1 of bacterium. GTDB lineage: Bacteria > Verrucomicrobiota > Verrucomicrobiia > Limisphaerales > RI-55 > RI-55. The sequence goes on along the minus strand of JANLTG010000051.1, from coordinate 180,751 downwards.
GATCATGGCGCAGCCCGAGCGGACGAAATGCATGATCCTCGCCCCTGTCGTGCGCGAGCAGAAGGGTGAGTTTCGGGATGTGCTGGAGAAGCTGGCGCGGGAGGGCTTCGTCCGGGCGCGGGTTGACCGGCAAGTGGTGGAATTGAGCGCCAATCAGCGCGTGAAGCTTGAAGCGTCCAAGAAGCACACCATCGAGGCGGTCGTGGATCGCCTGGTCATCGACGAGAAGATTCGGGTTCGACTGAGCGACTCGGTGGAGACGGCCCTGCGCTGGGGCGAGGGCAGCGTTGTGTTGTTGCGCCAGTTGCCGGAAAACCGGGTGCCCGACGCCTGGGACGAGCTGCGCTTTTCGAATCGGCTGGTGAGCCCGGCCACCGGCGCGAGCTTTGACCCGCCGACCATCCGGCACTTCTCCTTCAATTCACCCTCGGGTGCGTGCCCGGTTTGTCATGGGCTGGGCCAGAAGCTGATCTTTGACGAGGCGCTGATTGTGCCCGATCCCGCCAAGTCGATTGAGCAAGGCGCGGTGCTGGCCTGGCGCCGGGGGAGCAAGCAGATGGTCACTTACTACAAAGGGATGCTGAAGGGGATCGCCGGGCATTACGGCGTCAACCTGGAAGTCCCGTACAAGAATCTTGCCGTAGAGTTTCAACGCAAGCTCATGCACGGAACGGGTGACGAGGAGATCACCTTTCAGTTCTTCCGGGCCGGCAAGACGAGCTCGATCACCCGACCGTTCGAGGGCGTGGTGCCCAATCTGCAGCGCTTGTTTCAGGAGAGCGAAAGTGAGTTCACGCGCAACCGGCTGAAGGCCTTCATGGCACCCGCGTTCTGTGACGTCTGCAATGGGCGGAGGTTGAAGCCGGAGATTTTGTCGGTGACGTTGGGTGGCGATGAGTTGAGCGAACCTTGGAAGTCGAAGCGCCAGAATCCGGTCGTGCCGGGCCTGTCGATCATGGATGTCTGCGGGCTGTCGATAATTGAGGCGGATCAGTTCTTTGAAGCGCTGGCGTTGTCCGGCTTTCAACTGAAGGTGGCGGGTGATGTCTTGCGGGAGATTCGTTCGCGCCTGCAGTTCCTGCTCAAGGTGGGCCTGGGTTACCTTACGCTGGATCGCGAAAGCGGATCGCTCAGCGGTGGCGAAGCGCAGCGGATCCGCCTGGCCACGCAGATCGGCGCGGGCCTGGCGGGCGTGCTCTACATCCTCGATGAGCCGTCGATCGGTTTGCACCAGCGCGACAACGATCGCCTGCTCGAAACGATGGAACGGCTGCGCGACGTCGGCAACTCGGTGATCGTGGTCGAGCACGACGAAGACACCATCCGCCGCGCGGATTACGTGCTGGACCTCGGCCCGGGAGCGGGCACGCACGGCGGCGAGCTGGTCGCTGCCGGCACCGTCGAAGATATCATTGCCTGCCGCCGCTCGCTGACTGGCCAGTACCTGTCCGGGGAAGTGGCCGTTGTGGTGCCGAAGGAACGAGTCAAGCCGTCGCCGGATCGCGGCTGGATCGAGATTCTCGGTGCTGCGGAGAACAATCTTAAGAACATCGACGTGCGCATTCCGATCGGGTTGCTGACCTGCGTAACCGGGGTCAGCGGCTCCGGCAAGAGCACGCTCGTGGATGATATTTTGCGGCGGGCGCTGTTTCGCCAATGGTACGGCTCCAAGGAACGTCCCGGAAAGCATCGCGAGTTGCGAGGCACCGAGCCGATTGAAAAAGCGGTGGTCATCGACCAGAGCCCGATCGGTCGCACGCCCCGCAGCAATCCGGCCACGTTCACCGGCATGTTCAACGACATCCGCGAGTTGTTCGCCAAATTGCCGTCCGCGCGGGTCAGGGGGTTTGGCGCCGGCCGTTTCAGTTTCAACGTGAAAGGCGGCCGTTGCGAGACCTGTCAGGGCGACGGCTTGATCAAGATCGAGATGCACTTCCTCCCGCCGGTGTACGTGACCTGCGAAGCCTGCGGTGGTCGCCGCTATAATCGCGCGACGCTGGAGATCGCCTACAAAGGTCGCAACATCGCGGACATCCTCGACTTGAGTGTGGACGAGGCGGTGAACTTTTTTCGCGCCGTGCCGTCCATCTTTGACCAATGCCTGACGCTGGCCGAGGTCGGTCTGGGTTACTTGAAGCTGGGCCAGTCGGCCACCACGCTGTCCGGCGGCGAAGCACAGCGGTTGAAGCTCGCCGCTGAACTCAGTCGCAAGTCGAGCGGTCGAACGCTTTACATTCTGGACGAGCCGACCACCGGCCTGCATTTCCATGATGTGGCCCGTTTGCTGGACGTGCTGTTCAAACTGCGGAATTTGCGCAATACTTTGCTCGTCATTGAACACAACCTTGATGTCATCAAGACGGCGGACTGGGTGATCGACCTCGGTCCCGAAGGTGGCGCCGGCGGTGGCCAAGTAGTGGTTGCCGGCAATCCCGAGACGGTGGCCAAGTGTGCAGCGAGCCACACGGGCCGATATTTGAAGCGTGTCTTAAATGTCTGAACTAATTTCAAACTGGCGGCGATTGATGAGTGCGGCGGCGGTGGTTGCGGTCCTCGCGCTGGGTGCGCGGGAGGTCGTGGCGGCCGAACCATCGGACGCGGAACGCCGCGCGGTGGCGACTGCCAACATTGCCCGGGGCGACGACCCCGCCTATGCCGAACGGCTCTACGCGGAGTTCATCACGGCCTATCCCGAATCGAGCCTGCTGGGGGAAGCGCTGCTCGGCCAGGCTCTGGCCATGAACAAGCAGGGGAAGTTTGACGCCGCGCTGACAGTGTTGCGCGAGCAGCGTGCCCGGGCCGGCGGCTTGGTGGATCAGTACGATTACTGGATCGGCGAGAACCTGATGTCGAAGGGCGACCTGGCCGGAGCCGAAGCCGCGTTTGCCGGTCTGATCGCCAGCCAGCCGGGATCGCCGTTGATCATTAGCGCGGCCGTGCTTCAGGCCTACACCCATTACCAGCGGAAGGACTTTGAACGCACGATCGCCCTGTTGGCCTTGCCCACCGGCGCTTTCGAGCGCGCGCGAGCCACGGCACCGGCAAGCGATCCCGCGGTGAACGGCTTGCTGCTGCTTGCGGAGTCGCGGTTTGAGTTGAAGCGATTCGCGGAGATCGAGCCAACCTTGGCGCTGTTGCCGGTGGAGAATTTGCCCGCGACTGCGGCCTGGCGGCGCGGGGCGTTGCGCGCCCGAGTGCTGGCGGCCACTGGCGGGGCCGCGGAGGCAAACGCGTTGATGCCGGAGGTTCTGCAATTGGCGAAAAGCACCGAGCGACCGGAGTTGATCGCGGAATCCCACGCGCTGAACGGCTCGGTCTGGGAGCAATTGAATCGGCCGGCGGACGCGCTTGCAGCGTATGAGCCCAACCTCAAGCCCGAGGTTGCAGCCAAGTGGCGCGGGCAGGCATTGACCCGGGTGGTCGCGCTCGCGCAGTTGGCTGGCGGGCCTGTGGCGGCTGTGCAGCGGCTTGAGCTGCTGAGCGCGCAAGGGCTGGATGAGTCGGCCCGCGACCTTGTGCAGTTGACGCTGGGTGAGCTGCGCCTGCGAATGTTCCAAGCCCTGCCACCGGCGGAAAGTGTGAGCGGGTCACCGCTATCACCCGCGGCCTCCAATCATCTTTTTGCGGCCATCGTCAACTTCACCAATGTGACTGCCGGATTTACGAACAGCCCGTACCTCGGCAAGGCGTGGCTGGATTCTGGCTGGTGCCATTGGTATCTGACGCAATGGCCTGGCGCCGTCGAAGCATTTGGCGAGGCGGCGCGTCGCCTGCCGGGCGGGTTGGACCAGGCGACGGCGGTCTTCAAGCTGGCGGAGTCGCAATTCCAAGCCGGTCTGGTCGAGGCGGCGCTGACTAACTTCACCCGACTCGTGCGTGACTATCGGGAGATTCCTGCCGTGAAGCAGGGCTTGCTAGACCAGGCCTATTATCAGCTGATCAAGGCGGCGATTCAGACCGGCAACCAGGCGGAGGCCGAGTTCGCGGTGAAGGCGTTGCTGGAGCAGTTTCCGGGGAATTTTTATGCCGAGCGCGGGCTGCTGCTCGTCGGTCAGTTTCTGAATGACATCCGGGAGCCCGCCAAGTCACGCGCGGTGCTCGAGGAGTTTGCGAACCGCTTTCAGGAATCGAGTCTGGCGCCGGAACGCGAACTGGCGATTGCCCGCACGTTCGAACTGGAAAACAAGTGGCCCGAGGCGGTCGCGATTTATAGCTCCTGGATCACGCGCTACACGAATCACGCCTCGCGGGCCTCGGCGGAATTCCACCGCGCCTTTGCGTTGGCCAGCGCGCAGGACCTCACCAATGCTGTCACCGGCTTCACCAACTTCGTGGCGAGCTTTCCGCAGAGTGAGCTGGCCCCGAAGGCGTTCATCTGGCTGGGCAATCACTACGACCTCGCCCACGAGTTCGCGCAGGCCGAGCTCAACTACCAGCAGATCTTCTCCGGACCGCATGCGACCAACTGGCCGGTGTCGCGCCTCAGCTTTGAAGCGCGACTCTACGCCAGCCGCTCGGCCTTCGAACGGCAATCGTACGGCGACGCGCGCGGTTACCTCACCAACTTGTTGAACAAACCTATTTGTCCGACCAATGAAGTCGCCGGGGCCACCAGCGACTGCTGTCCGCGAGATGTCTATGCGGATGCATTGTTCGCTTACGGCGACGTGTTTGCGGCGGATTCATCGGTGGACGTAAGCCGCTTCGGCACGGCGCGCACCGCCTTTCAACGTCTGGTCAGCGATTATCCCGAAAGCCTGGTAGTTCCGGCGGCGTTCGGGCGCATCGGCGAATGCAGCATTCAGCTCGGCGCGCACGAAGCTGCCACCAACGCCTTTGTCGCTTGTATGCGGCACCCGCTGGCGACCGTTGCCGAACGCAGCCGGGCGGAAGTGGGCCTCGGCGTGGCATTGGAACGGAAGGCAGAGTCACTCCCGGCGGCCGAACAGCCGGCGTTGCTGGATGCCGCCCGCGATCACTACCTCAATGTTTTTTATCAACGCAACCTCGACCTCCAGAAAGGCGAAGTGCCCGATCCGCAGTGGCTGCAACAGTCCTGTGAAAGCGCCGTCAAATTGGCCATCCGGCGCAAGGACTGGGTGTCGGCGGCCCGGCTTTACGAGCGCTTGCGCGAGCTGTTGCCGGTGCTGAAGGATTACTACGAGCCGCTGATCCGCCAGATGGAAGAACGCGCCCGAGTGGGTGGCTGAACCGCGCGCGCCGGGTTGGGTGATTGCATTTCCTCCGGTCAGCGTTAACTTTTGGCCGCTTCCCGAAAGACTCAAATGCCATGAAAGCCATCTCCCAGATTCTCCACGCAACGCTGCTAATGCTTGCATTGAATGCGAGCGGCGCGTTGGAACTGCCCGATCCGCCCCCGCTCAAAGTCCGGCCGCAAACCATCGACGATCAGATTCAGATCGGTTATGGGCTCGCGATTGCCGATGTGGATGGCGATGGCAAGGAGGACATCCTGCTCGCCGATCAGAAGGAGATTGTTTGGTACCAGAACCCGACCTGGGCGAAGCATCGCATGACAGGCGCCCTAACTTCCAAGGACCACGTCTGCATCGCCGCTCGCGACATCGACAATGACGGCCGAGCCGAAGTTGCGGTTGGCGCGGAGTGGAATCCCAGCGACACCCGCACGAGCGGCGCGGTGTTCTATCTCGTGGCGCCAGCCGATCGCACCAAGGAATGGGAACCTATCAAGCTGCCGCACGAGCCCACCGTCCATCGCATGCATTGGGTGCGCGATCACAAGGATCGCTTTTACCTGGCGGTGTTGCCGCTGCACGGTCGTGGAAACCAAAATGGCGAAGGCGAAGGCGTGCGCCTCATGGGTTACTTCCGGCCGCCCGATCCCCGTGGTGTCTGGGAAACTTTTCTGCTCAACGACGCCTTCCATGTGACGCACAATTTTCAGCCGGTGCGCTGGGACAGCCCGGATTATGGCGAAGAGCTGTTGATCGCCACCAAAGAAGGCGTGCAGATCCTCGGCTGGGAAGAGGAACGGTGGAAGACGGTGCAGGTGACCACGAATGCCACGGGCGAAGTGCGCACTGGCAAGCTCCCGAGTGGCCGGCGTTTTGTAACTTCGATCGAGCCATTTCATGGCAACGAATTGATTGTCAACACCCCCTCCACAACCATGTTGCGGAAGTTGAGCTGGACCCAATACCGGGTGGTGCTGGACGACACGTTGATCCAGGGCCACGCGCTGGCGGTTGGTGACGTGTTGGGCCTCGGCTGGGATCAAGTGGTGGCCGGTTGGCGCGGGCCGGTTCCCATGCGCGACGGCGTGGAAGTGGGCATCAAACTGTTCGCACCCACGGACAAGCGCGGCTACGGCTGGAAGCTGGCCGGAGTCGTGGATGCCAACACCATGGCCTGCGAAGACCTGCGGCTCGCCGACCTGAACCAGGACGGCAAGCTCGACATCATCGCCTGCGGCCGGGCCACGAAGAACGTGATCATCTACTGGAACGAAACCCCACCGGGGAAGCCGTAGTTGCAGATCCCGTGGCAGCTCCCAAGCGGCGGCTGAGTTAAGGCGGAAAGTTCTTTGTCGGATTCAACCCCCGGCGGCTTCCTACACGTAGACCAATGAACGCCGACCATCGAAAGCAACTGCGGGAGTTTGTGGAGTCCCGGTCTGAAAGCGCCTTCGAAGCCGTGGTGCGCGCGCACGTTGATCTCGTTTATTCCGCCGCGCGCCGCATTTCGGCGGGCGACACGCACCTCGCGGAAGACATCACCCAGACCGTGTTCGCTGATCTGGCGCGCAAGGCCGCCCGGCTCCCGGCTGAAGTGCCGCTCAGTGCCTGGCTTTATCGCCATACGTTCTTCGTCGCATCCTCGGCCATTCGCACCGAGCGCCGTCGCCGGGCCCGTGAACAAGAGGCTGTTGCCATGAATGCCGTCACCGAATCTGCCGAACCTGACTGGAGCGTCCTCGCGCCGCACCTCGACGAAGTGATGAACACGTTGAGCGAAGCCGATCGCCAGGCTCTTGTGCTCCGCTATTTTGACAAACTGGAGCTGCGCACCGTCGGTGAACGGCTCGGCGTCACCGAAGACACGGCGCAGAAACGGGTGACCCGCGCGCTGGACAAGCTCAAGACCCGGTTTGCGAACCGCGGGATCAGCATTTCCTTGTCGGCGCTTGCGGCGTCCTTGCTCGCTCAGGCCGTCACCGCCGCGCCCGCTTTTCTGGCGACCAAGACCGCCTCCGCCGTGCTGGGTGGAGTTGTCGCCGGCACCGGGATTCTGTTCGCGATTGAAAAGATGATTTCCATGAACACCCTCAAACCCATCATTGCGGCGCTGGCCATCGCCGGTGTCGCCACGCCTTTGGTCCTGCAACAGCGGGCGCTGGCCGAATTGCGAAGTGAGCAGTCCGCAGGACTGGCGAGCGCCAGCCAGGTCGAGCAACTCCGCGCGGAGAACGAGCGCCTTGCCAGGCTCGCGGTGGACTTTCGTGAACTGGAGAAGTTGCGTGGGGAACACCTGGAACTCCTGCGCCTGCGCGGCGACGCCACGCTGTTGCGGAACCAGTTGGAAGAATTGAAACGGGAGTTCGAACGCCAGCGCCAGTTGTTGCTGGCCAAGGGGGTGAGCGAAGAGGAGTTGCTGACGGAGGAGGAGCGTCAGGCCCGACGCCAGATCATGATTGAGTCGCGATTTGTGGAATTGCCGTTGGATTCACCGGTCTGGGCCGAGTTTGGATTGCGCCCACCCGAGAGTGCAGGAAGTTCGGGCGCTAATCACATCTTGGAAGCGCAACGGGTTGCGGCCTTGATTGAACGTTTGGAGGAAACCAAAGGGGTGCAGCTAGTGTTCCTGCCGCGCGTAATCACGAAGAACGGAATGCAGGCGCAGATCAAAGCCGTGGATGTGCAGCAAGTGGTGACTGGCAAGACCGGAGAGCTTACGTTCGAATCGGAGCGGATGGAATTCGGTCCGTCGCTCGATGTGATCCCGACGCTGACCAGCAATGGCGACACGCTGCAACTGACTGCCCAGGCGTCGGTAAATCTATTCCTAGGCTACGATGATCCTGCGGCGGCCCGGGTTGTCGGCGCGGACGGAATCGCCAGACCCTTGCCGGCCGGCACGCCGCTTCCGCGAGTTGATTCCCGGCAGTTCCAGGCCCACGCCAGTCTGGCTGCCGGTCAGGTTTTGGTTATGACTGGTGGCTACTCTGACGGCGTGCCTAAGGCCACGACTGGCGCAAGACCAGAAAGCCGGCTCACGCCGGTGGGTCTCTTGGTTATCGTCAGCCCGCGCGAGATCAACGCTCTTGGTGAGATAGTCTCACCTGCGCCCGCTGGTTCGGCGTCGCCATCTTCCGGCTTCGTGCCGGTGGCATCGCCCGATTCCACCACTCGTTAGGGAGACGCCCGTGATCTCCTGAAAGCGAAGGCTCGAGTGGAGCCTCGCGTCACTGGACAAGTTCCTGAAAAACACGAAAGGACAGGCTCGTCGACCGCGCCAGCAAGTTTGCCGTTCAACTCGCCGTTGGCTCGGCGATCTTTTCAAACCCTTCCTCAATGAAGGTCGTGTTCTGAATGCGGGCGAGCTTGCCGAAGAGTCCGCCGGCCGCGACGAGTTCGTCGTGAGTGCCGCGCTCGATGATTTCGCCGTGACGCAGCACGAGGATCTGGTTCGCCGCGCGGATGGTGCTCAGCCGGTGCGCGATCACAAAGCTCGTGCGGCCGCGCATCAAACGCTCCAGTGCTTCCTGGATCAATTTCTCCGTCGCGGTATCCACGCTGGCCGTGGCTTCGTCGAGAATTAGGATCGGCGCATCCTTCAACAGCGCCCGCGCGATGCTGACGCGTTGCTTCTCGCCTACGCTGAGCTTGATGCCGCGCTCGCCGACGTGGCTGTCGTATCCCTCGGGCAGCCGGCTGATGAAGTCGTGGCAGTTCGCCGCCATCGCCGCGTTGGTCAGCTCCGCGTCCGTCGCCGTGAGTTTGCCGTAGAGAATGTTCTCACGAATGGTGCCGTTGAAAAGGAACGGCTCCTGGCTGACGACGCTAATATTCTCGCGCAATGACTCCAGTGAAACCGGCCGGATGTCCTGACCGTCGATCGTGATGCTTCCCGCCGTGAGTTCGTAGAACGCGGGCAACAGGCTGACGACGGTGGACTTGCCGGCGCCGGTCGGGCCGACGAGCGCGATCATCTCGCCGGGTTGCGCATGCAGCGAAATGTTCTTCAACACGTCGCGCGCGCCTTCGTAGGCAAAGCCGACACCCGCGTAGCGCACTTCGCCACGCACGGGCAATCGAAGCGACTGCGTGCGATCGGTGCGCTCGGCGGGCGCATCCAGGATGTCGAACACGCGCGCGGCGGCGGCGCGGGCGGCCTGCAGCATCTGGTTCAAGCCATGCAGCCGGCCAATCGGTTCGTAGAAGAACATGCCGGCGTAAAGGATGAAGGCCATCAGCTCACCGACTTCCAACCGGCCGTCCATGACTTGTGCCCCGCCGAACCACAGCACGAGCCCGATGCCGAGCGCGCCGACGAAATGCATCGCCGGTCCGTACCATGCCCACGCGCTCATGACCACGAGCGTGCCGCGTCGCAAATCATCGGCGCGGCTGGCGAAGCGCGCGTCCTCATGTTCTTGGCGGCTGAAGGCTTTCACTTGCCGGATGCCTTGGAGGTTGTCCATCAGCAGCGCGTTCATGGCGCTCGCGGCCTCGCGTTGCAGTCGGTAGCGCTTGTGAGCTGTCGTCGTGTACCACCAGGCACCGGCGGCGAGGAGCGGGGCAGGGATCAACGCCACAAGTGCGAGCGTCGGGCTGAAGAAGATCATGAACGCGAGTGAGCCCGCGATGCTGAGCACCGCGACCGTGCCCTGCTCGACGCCATCGATCAGCAGGCGCTCGACGGAATTCACGTCCTCAATCACGCGGGTCATCACGTCGCCGGAAGCGCGTTGATCGAACCAGCCGACCGGCAGCCGTTGGAGCCGCGAATAGACCTGCCGGCGCATGTCGAAGATCACGTTCTGTTCGAGGTGATTGTTGACGCGAATGCGGATGCTGTTGAACGCCTCGCGGAGAAAGAAGGCAGCGAGCAAACCGAGCGACGCGGGCACCAGCAGATCCCGCCGGCCGTTGGTAATCACGTCGTCGACGATCGTTCGTACCAGACTCGGGAAGGCGAGTCCGGCCGCCAGCGAGAGAATGGCGACGAGCACGGTCGCGATGGCCAGCCCTTTGTAAGGGAGCAGATAGATGACGACCCGGCGCACGACCTCGCCAGTCGGCCGGGGTTTCGACTTGAACGTGGGATCGGTGTGAGCACCGCGGCTGGGATGAGTGGACATGTTGGTTACGCTTGCAGGAAATCCACCATCGCTTTGGCGAACGGCGCGAGGTCCTTCGGCGTGCGGCTTGAAACTAGATTGCCGTCCACGACCACGGACGCATCGACCCAGATTGCGCCAGCGTTCTCAAGGTCGTCTTTGATGCCGAGCGAGCCGGTGGCGCGTTTGCCCTTGAGGATCTTTGCCGAGATGGGAATCCAGCCGCCGTGGCAGATGAAGGCCACCAACTTGCCCTGTTCGAAAAACTCGCGGGTCAATCGCAACACGTCGGGCACGCGGCGAAGTTTGTCCGGCATGAACCCGCCGGGGATCAGCAGGCCCGCGAAGTCGGCGGACTTCACGTCGGCGATCAGGCAATCGCTCGTCGCCGGGTAGCCGTGCTTGCCGCTGAACGTGCCGGGCGCCTGCGACGCCAGGGCCATCCGGTAGCCGGCCTCTTCAAGGCGCAGCTTTGGATACCACAATTCCAGATCCTCGTAGAGGTCATCGACGAACGTCAGCAACTCGTTGCGCATGGCGCTGGTGTAAGGCAAGTGGCCGGTCTTGCCCATGTCGAAATGTTCAGCCGCCGCACCTGAATCCGACCCGCGACTGAGGGTGCGATTGGAATCAAGGCGTGAGCCACACTTTCGAAAGTGTGGCTCATAGCCTGATGGCGCCAGCGCCGCGTCCTTGGTCAGGGCCATTGGCCCTTGCCGCAAGCCGCGTCATTCCACTCGGCGGAGGGGCGGGAAGTTTCGACGTGCAAATCGCCGGCCTCGGTGGGTAAGTTTTCGCCATGTTCACCCCGGTCGATACCCGGAGCCCGTCTGCTGTAGAGCGGGCGGTATCCGCCATTTATCGGGAACTTTTTCCGCAGGGGAACGTCCGGTTTGTCGCCGAAGCATTTCAATGGGCGGCCGACTGTTTTGAGGGGCGTTACGCCGAGTATCAGGCCATCGACGCCCGCTATCACGACTTCGAGCACACCCTTCAAGGGACGCTGTGCATGGCGCGGTTGCTGGCCGGCCGCCAGCAGAGCGAGGCCACGCCACGCTTTGCGCAGCGCCACTTCGAGCTCGGGTTGATCGGCATTCTTCTGCACGACACCGGCTACTTGAAAGTGCGGACGGACCGCGAAGGCACCGGTGCGAAATACACTTTGACGCACGTGAACCGGAGCTGTGACTTCGCGGCGCGCCTGCTGGGTGAGAAGTATTTTCGTGCGGAGGAAATCGCCGCCGTCCAACAGATGATTCGCTGTACTGGCGTCAATGTGGATCTAAGCTCGATTCCGTTTGTGTCCGAGGAAGTGCGGCTCGCTGGGTTCGCGCTGGGCACGGCCGATCTGCTCGGCCAGATGGCCGCTGCCGACTACGTCGAGAAACTGCCCGTGCTTTTTCTGGAGTTCGAGGAGTCCGCGCGCTTCAACGCCGGCCAGAGTTCAGCCGTAGGCCTGTTTAGCTCGGCCGATGAGTTGATGCGAAAGACTCCAGCGTTTTGGGAACATTACGTCTTCCCCAAGCTCGAGCGGGATTTCTGCGGGGTTCACCGGTTTCTCAACAATCCCTGGCCGGACGGTCCCAATTGGTACCTGCTGCGCATTGGCGAAGGCATCGAGCGTTTGAAGCACCAGCTCGGGCCACTGGCCGCTTAGTTCACCCGCGGCTGCTGTAGTTGCCGTCGGCTTCTGATCGACACTTCGGAGACCGCGGGCGCCGCGAACAAACGAATGGTGCCCGGCTGGCTGCCGCCTGATCCGGCAACCAACCACTGGCCGTCCGGTGAGAATTGCAGATCGCGCAAGCCGGCGCCCAGCCGGCGGTTGACCAGGAGTTCCTGTTGCGTCTCGACGTTCCACATGCGCAGCGCGCTGTCCGCGCCAGCCGAGGCGAGCGTCCGACCGTCTGCGGAAAAGGCGACGGAGAATACCGGCTGCTTGTGGCCGGTGCAGAGACCGAGGAGCTTGCCGGTCGCCGAGTCCCAAATGCCGATCGTGTGGTCCGAGTATGAAATGGCCAGCCGTGAGCCGTCGGGCGAGAAAGCAGCGCTGAAAGCATCCAGCGGTTCGGGAAGTTCCAAAGTGCTTTGGAGCGTGTGGCTCGCGGCATTCCAAAGCTGGGGCGCCCCCTCGTACGGCAGGGTGATGACCTGCCGGCCGTCCGGCGAAAAGGTCAGCCATCGGGCGGCGACATCCCATGTGACGTTGGTGCCGGCCCGGATGTCCCACCAGGAATACATTTGGCCGCGGAATCCGGCGATCAACTGACGGCCTTCGGGCGAGAGGTAGAGAAATTCCACCGGTCGATTTGCCACCGCCAAGACATTTGACTCGCCCGTGCCCGTGTTCCAAATCCGGACGCTGCCGTTCGTGGTGGCCTGGGCAAGAGTTCCCAAGTCCGCGGACAACGCAAAGGGCAGGGTGCGTTCACGGGTCGGGCCGGGGCCAAACTGAGAGCGGGCGCTTTCCAGCGGGAACTGTCGCACGACATCGCGCGTTGCGAAGTTGACGAGCGCGAGCACGTTTTCCGGCGACACCGTGGCCAGGGTGCGGCTGTCTTTCGAGAATCCGAGCGGCGTGCCGAGATCTGGAATGCTGTCGCTTTCGGCCGGCTGCCGACTGGGCCACACATTGACCGAGCCGTCCTTGGCGCCGCTAACCAGACGCTGGCCATCGGGTGTGAACGCAAGCGTCCAGACCTCGTTCAAATGACCTTCGAGCGTATCCACCCGTTTTCGCCGGGATAAACTCCACAGTCGAATCGAGTGATCCATGCTGCCTGTCGCCAGCAGCTCGCCATCGGGCGAAAAGGCGAGGGCGGAAATCACACCCGTGTGCTCAATCTGTTCGGGCGACTCCGGGAGCGTGCCGACCTCGCGGCCCGTCACGGCGTCCCAAATGTAAATCACGAAGACCCCCTGCGAGGTGGGGGTGTTCTTGGGCGCAATGAGGTAGCGGCCATCCGGCGAAAACGCGATCACGCGATCAGACAGGTGCCCCATTACCTGGCCACGGCTAAACAGATTGGTCGAGTTTTCCAAGGTCACTGGCGGGTCGGCGCTGTCCGCAAGGGACCAGATCTTGATGCCTTCATCGGAGTCAGCGGCGATTCGTCGGCCGTCGCTCGAAAACACCAGTTGGTCGCGGGCACCGGTCAGAACCTGCCGGGCCTCCCAAGTGGTCGTGTCGAAGACGACTGCTTCTGAGCTTTCGATTCCACCCCGAACCCGGCGACTGGTCACCAGCCGCCGGCCGTCGGGCGACGCGGCCACCGGCCCGGCAAGTCCCGGCAGGGGACCTAGCTCGGTCCAGTTTGACGTGTTCCAACGGCGCACGTTGCCGCGGCTGGCGGCGGCGACGAGTATTTGCCCGTCGGCCACAAACGTGAGGGAATCGTATCCGCGAAAGAGAAACCGGGGTGGACGCGGATGTGATGGTCCCGCCGATGGGCCAGGTCCTCGAGGCGGACCGTCGGGTGGACGGTCCATTGAATTTGCCACCTGAGTCGGTACATCCGCCACGTGCGACATCGATGTCAGGTCCCAAATGGAAATTGCCTCGCGCACACTGAGCGCAGCCAGCCTGCCACCGGGTGCAATCGCCAGACAGTTGATCGCGCTTACCTGGCGAGGCAAAGAAGCGTGCTCGTCGCCCTGGCTCAGCTCCCAGAGGTGGCGCCACTCGAAACCCCGCAGGTCCCGCTCGCCGGGCGTGGGAAGATGTTTTTCCAGCAACTGCACGGCTTTGGACAGATTGCCGTCTTTCAGCGATTGCTGCGCGAGACTGATGTCGGCGATGTATTCATTTAGATTGGCGGCCCGCTTCTCCTGCTCGGCAAAGACCGCCGCCGCTTTCGCGGTATTGGCGTTTGCGGTGGCTTCGCGTTCCGCCTTGGTGGCACGGATCGCCAGCCAGAAGCTTAGGGTGGCACCGACAATCAAAAGCGCCGCAATCGCGGCCGCAGCGGCGACCGGCCCGCGGTGTTTGCGGAGAAATTTCCGCAACCGATAGACCGTGCTCGGCGGGCGGGCCAGCACCGCCTCGTTGCTCAGGTAGCGCTGCACATCGGCAGCGAGGCCCACAGCGGTGTCGTAGCGCCGCGAGCGGTCCTTCTCGAGGCACTTCATCACGATCCAATCGAGGTCGCCTTGCAGTTGATGGATGAGGCGGGACGCTTCGGTTCGTCGCTGCTGCGCCGTGGTGGTCAGATCCGCGGCGAGCATGGTGGCCAGCCGGTTGGAAGGGCGGGCCGGTTCCTGTTCGCGGATGGTGCGCCGACATTCGTCAATGCCTTTGCTGATCAATGCCTGCGGGTCAAACGGTGTCTGGCCGGTAAGTATCTCGTAGAGCAAGACGCCGAGCGCGTAGATGTCGCTGCGGGTGTCGATGTCGAGGCCGCTCATCTCCGCCTGCTCGGGGCTCATGTAGGCGGGCGTGCCGATGAAGGCTTGAAACTGCGTGAAGAGCGTCTTGTCCGTCAGCTTCTGTTCGATGGCCTTGGCGATGCCGAAGTCGATCACCTTCGGGACTGGCACACCGTCGTGCAACGTGACGAGGATGTTCGACGGCTTGATGTCCCGGTGGATGATGCCTTTCTGGTGCGCATGCTGGATGGCATTGCACACCTGGATGAAAAGCTGCAAACGGTCCGGCGTGGGCAGGTTTCCTTGATCGGCAAATTCGGTGATCTTGATGCCGCGCACCAGCTCCATCACGAAGTAAGGACGGCCGGTCTCGGTCGCGCCCGCGTCCAGCACCTTGGCGATGTTGGGGTGGTCCATCATCGCGAGCGCCTGCCGTTCGGCTTCGAAGCGGGCGATCACGCCCTTCGTATCCATGCCGAGCTTGATGATCTTCAGCGCGACGCGACGACGGACGGGTTCCTCCTGTTCGGCCATGTAGACGACACCGCAACCGCCCTCGCCAATTTGTTGGAGCAACTTGTAGCGGCCAATCCGCTCACCGAGGGTGACGTCATTCTGCAGGAGGGTAGTGCCCACCACCTTGGTTCCGCCCGGGGTGGCGGGCGACGCGGCAGAACGCTCGAGCGCGGGTTCATCCAGGAAACTGCTCTCGGGCTGGTGCTCGGCCAGCAGCGCGGCCACCCGTTCGCGGCGCGCGAGATCGTACCCGCACTGGGCGGCCAGAAACGATTCACGTTCTTCGGCGGGCTTTTCCAAGGCGGCCAGGAACAGCTCGCGATCCGGCGGACCGGGATTGATCGGTGATGCGTCGCTCATGCGGTGAACACCATACAAGCGCAATTGACGAAGGAACGCCGCAATTAAATCGCCCTGAAGCGGGCCGTCGTCGTTGCGTTGCTTGACCTCTGGCGGGGCGACGGTGGTGAAGTCAGTGGTCGGCGGCCGCTTCAGCCGAGCTGGTTTGCGTCACGTTGCAGCTGCCAATGCGCGGCTCAACAAGCGCTGAAACTTGCGTTGCGCCCTGAAAACGCGCCAGCGCACCAGCCAACCGGGCCAACCGGTGTATTGGACAATTTCGTTCGCGGCCCAACCTTCGACTTCGACGAGATGAACGACCAGACGGTGGGACGCCGAGAGCTGCGAGAGCAATGTCTTGAGGAGCGCCTGTGCCAGCGCGGCTGCTTCCGGGTCGGAGCCATCGCCCTGCAACACAAGCCTAGCTGCCACACTGATTTGGTCGCGATCGAGAGGTTTAAGACCCAGGTGATCGCTTTCTTTCTCCAGCGCTCGTTCGCCCGCTCTCAACGCGACTTTCACCGCCCAGTCGGCCAAGGATGCGAGCAGGATTGGCTGCCGCTGTACCCGCCGAATGACGGCTGCAATCATCAGACCTGTCAGTTCGCTTTCGGATCGCTGCTGGGGACCAAGTGCCCGTGCAAGGCAGCTCAGTGGGGAGTATAGCGCCCCAACGAGTTGAGCGATCGCCACCGGGTCGCTGCGAGCAATCCGGTCGCCGAGCGTGTCCTCGACGGGCAGGATCGGGATGGCCCATTTCAACGAAACTGCCGCTGAAGGATGCCTGCGTGCGGTGGTCTCGCTGCCGGGCCATGGTATGCCTGTGCCGCGTAGGAGCGGTGGTCGGGTTAGAAATGCCGTGTCGGACATGCGCGTGCCAAGTTCGCCTCTGAACAATGCGCAAGATTGCGACGAAGTCCGCAGAGTTGTTGTTTTCGGGCTGAAGATTGGCCGCCAGCCAGTGCTCAGAATCCAGCGTTAACCTGGAGTTGCAGGTTTGGCGACAACGCTGGATACGCTGCGGCGACACAGTGGATTGCACCCTGTTTACGCTGTAGCGCGGCGCATTGAATTCGAAGAATCGAGGTGGGTTCTCCGATGTTGTCGCGAAACACCTGCTCGGCCACCGCGTCAAGCGGTGCATAGAAACCTCCCATGGCCGGCATGATGTAGCCTGCGCGGTGGTGGATGCCGTTGAGGTAATTGATGCTCCGATAATAATTCGGCATGCTGGGAACCATGGTGATTCGACACCCTAGTGGCTTGAGGGCGGCAATTTGTGTAAGGCGCGCGTTGTCCATTGCTCGCAAGGCCCGCAAGTAGGTGGCCCGTTCGGGGTCACCACCGTCCTCGTCGGAGCTGTTCAGCGAACTTTCGACAAGATCCAACGCTTGCAAGAAGACTCCCAGATTGCCTTCGGCGGAATCCATACCGGCGGACTTAAACATCGCCCCGGTGGTCGCATCAAATTTCCCGCTGGCATTTCGCCCGGCATTTACAATTTCCAATAAATGACGCAGGGCCAGCTTGAGACCGCCGCCAGTCAGTTGGTAGTGCAACGCGATGGCGGTGCCCTTATCCACCAGCCCATGCTGCTCGAACGTAGCGACGCCCAAGTCCAGGATGGCGCGCGCCGCAGTCTGCGGATCATTTACGAAAGCGGTGAGTTCACCGTCGAGCTCGCGGAAGCTGACATCGAAATCCAGATGGTATGACAGGCCCGGCAGGGGCAGACATTCGTCCACGCCAAGTCCGCGACGGAACGTTTCGATGATCTGTTCCCGGGTTAGTCCAAGTGCGACGTTGCGATGAATTTCGCCTTCACCGATCAAAAGGATGCGTCGGCCGGTTTTGGGATGCGTGACTGCTAGCAAATTGCCGCCTTGGAAGAGCAGAGGAAAATGAAGCACCTGATGGCCGCTCGCCTGCAAACCATCCATCAGCAACGATTCACTGGGCAGGAACTTTGATAGACCCTCCTCACGTGAAGCATAGCGGGGTACCATCGTCGCCCAAGTCGGTGCTCCGGTGGCCGGATCGCGGACGGTGCCGGCTTTGCCGTTGTCCTGCGCCCAAGGTTCGACCGTCGATGGTGTCGCGACCAGGACCAGTTGCTGGGGCCGATCGAGAGGCAATGTGCGTGCCGCCCAGCGGCGGAGGGGCTCGCGTATTTCGGCGGGAATTGTCACGAGAAAGCTGGCGTTCGGCAGGCCGGCGATGAGCTGACTGATGACGTCGATGCTGTCGCCAGGAACAATGCCGTTCGCAAATCCACCGCCGACTTGCATGCGCAGCAGACCGAGTTGCTGGCCGCCAGATTCGGGAGCGACCTCGAACGGGGTGGCTGGCAACGGCAGTTGAAAGCACCGGCTTTCGAATTCGCTTCGAATGGCCTCCAGGCTTTCGCCGGCAACCAGCCTTTGGGCCAACGCTTGCACGACTTCCAGCGAGGCCGCTGCGGGATCGGAAAACTTGACCGGTAAAGCAAAGCCTGCCAGCAGATCCTCCGGAAAGCCAACTGCGCGCAGGTGGCGCAAGCCCATCACTCCGTTGGTGATGAACTGATCCGGTCCAAGGAGCTGAAGCGTTTGAGCGAGGGTGGCTAACATGCCATCGTGAGCGAGGCGGTGATTGATAAGCTCCGTTGCCGTGCGATCCTGTGGTCTGCCTAAACTGGTTTGTTTGAGCAAAGCGATCCAGCTTTCGGATTCGCCCAGGATCGGTGCCCGAAAGCCGCGCAGGGGCAGGAAAGATTTCGGAAGCTCCGCGCGATACACCTTAGTGGCCGGCGACATTTCTGATTCATGGATGCGGATGCCATTTGCCACCCGGCGCCTCGGCATCGTCGGTGCAACGCTAACTGGAGGTATGCCTGGCTCCGCTTGGTAGCGCCGTTGCTGGTATGAATCGATGATGGCGCGATTCGCGATGAGGCGCTGGAAGGTTTCTGGCAGATTTAACGTATTGCCGGCGGTTCCAGCAACCGGTGACCCGGCGTCATGTGGATTCGAGGATAAATCGCTGGTTCCGGCGACCGAGGTATGTGCCGACCAGAGTAGGCCGAAGAGTGCGGAAAGCGTTCCAGAAGTATGTCGCACGAAGTAGCATCATCGCGCGGATTGTGCGGGTAATCTTGAAGCGTGGTGCGGTGGGCGGGACGCGATTGCGGCAACCTTTCGGTGGCTGCGAGGTTCCTGCTTTCCTAGCGGGAAATATTGCGACGACCTAGGCTGCGAACGAACACCGCCGGGGTCACCCCCGCCAGTCGTTTGAAGTGCCGCGTGAGATGGGCCTGATCGCAGAAACCACATTCCAAGGCGATGTCGCCAATGCGAGCATCCGGTTCGAGCAGGAGCTCCTTGGCTTGCCCAATGCGGCATTTCAACACGTATTGAAACGGCGACATGCCCGTTGACTGGCGAAAGACCCGGGAGAAATGAAACACGCTCAATCCCGCCGCAGCCGCCAATTCGCCGAGCGACAATTCCTCGCCAACCCGTTGTTCGATGTAATCCATGACTCTTCGCATGCGAGTCGGACTTAACCCCCCTCGTTTGGCGGAGCCGGTGACTTTGACTGAGTAATGCTGGACAAGATGAATGGCGATGAGTCGGGCGATGGCCGTCGCGTAATGCCCGTCGATTGCATTCGGCCGGCGTGCCTCCGCACGCAGCAGCAACACCAACTCGCGCAAGGCGGGTGAATCCACCCCATGCTCCCATCGCAATTCTATTTGCTCGGGGAGGACACCCTTATCCATGGCTTGCGCCAGGAACTCCGGCTCCAAGAAGACGGCAATGTGGCCACCCGCATGTCTGAATGCGCCTGAATGAAGCTTGTTTGCCGGGTAAATGCTGATCTGTCCGGGTTCGATGGATTTGTTCACGAACCGGCCGTCGCCCTGCCATTTGATTTCGGCCGGCTCGCTCATTTGGAGACAGATGACATGCTTTAAAAGCATGACCTCATGCACCTCGGCTTCGGTGGGGCCGTGCTCTTTGACGTGGAAACCGTTCCAAGGTTTGCCGCGGCTGGAAATGATTGGCCGTTCGGCCAGCCCCGGGCCAATCCGACCAGTGATGGTTTCGACGATTACATTATCCATGTCAGTTCCCGTCGTTGGCTGAATGGAAAAGTCGCTTCGGCATGCGCAGGATT
This sequence comes from bacterium, assembly GCA_031362805.1. Lineage (GTDB taxonomy): Bacteria > Verrucomicrobiota > Verrucomicrobiia > Limisphaerales > RI-55 > RI-55. The sequence continues at coordinate 161,052 of JANLTG010000051.1, read as the reverse complement.
TGATTCAACTGATACATGCGCAATGTCGCCGCCCAGTCCGCAAAACTTTTGCCCATATCTCTGAACAGGAACTCGGAGTGATGCGGGTCGCCTTTATGCGACAAGTTGGTTCGGTCTCCGTCTGCCGCGGTCCTTGCGTCCGAAAGCCCGCCCAAGGTTGGTGTGGAAGATCACCGTTCGGGATAAATCGGGATCGGGACGCAGCCGAGCCGTAGCTTTGAGATTTGGTAACTCGGCCGCACGATTCCGATGTCCTTTGGTGTTACCGGCAGAGGCCTTAATACCCTCGGGGCCACGTCTCGAAAATAGATGTGTCCAAACTTGAATGGGTCACGAACCTTGGGGCTGCCTGCTGCAATCAGGCGGCAGCAGCCAGCCAGCCCGCACCAAAGCGTTCCCTGCGGGAAAACTCGGGCCAAAGGAAGTTGGAAATGCCGCTTGAGGTCAGGCAGCGGCCAAGGCTAACCACGCGCCGCCGCCGTCGAGGCGGACCGGCGCTGATACTCCAACGCCAGCTTGAAGGAAAGTATGTGGCGACAGGAAACCCGGTCGATCGATTCCTTGTTCTGCCAGCCCGCGCATTTCATTTCACCCGTGACACTGCTTTGCCGTCCGGCGATCGCTTGGGCCAGTTGGTCGCTCAGATCAAAATCGCCGCCCACGCATTCGTGGTTCAGGCAATCGATGCGAAACACGGAGCGCGCCCGTTCAATGTTCACCGTGTACTTGATCTGGCGATTGCGGGAGCCGCCGTCCGGGTTCAAATAGGCGAAATCAACGGTCAAGGCCTTCAACTCCTCAAATCGTTCCGCGAGCGGAGGCGATTGACTCACTCGCAGGCTTTCTTTCTGTCGATAGTCGGAACGGGGCGTAAGTTTCTTCGTGCGCATACTAGTTGTCTTGCTGCCAGTCGGTGAAAGCGGTGACGTTTGCCGAGTGTCGATTCAGTTCGCCACGTCTGACGTGTGTCGGCTGATCGGTCGCGGGACCAGAATCCATCAATCTTCACCTGCGGTAAGCCCGCAATAATGCCTGGCAATTGAGTAGTCTGCCTGAACAGAGCCTTCTTACCAAGGACCAATTCTGCAAATTGCTGGGCCGGAAGCTGGCGATTTTATCGGGCCGGTAACTCGAACTCATCAGCGTGATAGCTCGAGCGGACCATCGGACCGCTGGCAACATGGCCAAAACCAAGGGCTTCTGCGGTTTTCTTGAGGCTGGCAAAGGCGTCCGGGTGAATGAATTCGACCACCGGCAGATGCTTCAACGTCGGTTGCAAATATTGCCCCAACGTCAGTATGTCGCAGGCTGATTCCCGCAGATCACGCATCGCTTCAAGCACCTCCTCATGAGTTTCCCCCAGGCCCAGCATGATCCCGGATTTGGTGTAGATCGAATCGCCGGCGCGTTCCTTGACCTTGCGCAGCACACTGAGCGAGCGGTCGTAGGTTGCCCGCGAACGGACGGTCGGCGTCAGGCGACGGACGGTTTCCAGGTTGTGATTGTAAATGTGCGGCGTAGCGCCGAGCACGCAATCGATGGCGAAGTCCTTGTCGAGAAAGTCAGGCACGAGCACTTCGATGATGATGCCGGGCACGGCGGTGCGCACGGCTTCGATTGTTCGACGAAAGTGATCCGCGCCGCCATCGGTCAGGTCATCGCGAGCCACCGCGGTGATGACGACGTGCTTAAGCCCCATGCGCTTCGTGGCTTCGGCGACGCGTTGCGGTTCGTCGGCTTCAAGCGGTAAGGGCTTTGAGGTGTCGACGGCGCAAAAGCCGCAGGCGCGCGTGCAGCGGTCACCCGCAATCATGAATGTCGCCGTGCCCTTGCTCCAGCACTCCCAATGGTTCGGGCACTTCGCGCTCTCGCAAACGGTGTGCAGCCGCAGGTCATTGAGCAGGTTCCGGGTCTTGGAAAAGGCGCTGGACGTGGGCAGATCGAGCCGCAGCCACTCGGGCAGTCGCGGACGCTGGGGCTTCGGTTGTGGTGCTTCGAGAACAGTCATTTGTCGGAGGTGAGCTTTACGCGAATTCCGCGAATTGGCGCGAATTTTCTTTCAGTGAAAACCGGGCGGCAAAGGCGGTTTCTCTGGACCGCGGGTCTGCGACCCGCAGCAGCTCCGCCTGTCCGAAAGCCTTGAATTCATCGGAGGCGCTGGGAACAAGAAAGTGCTGCGGCTCACATAGCCGCGGTCCGGGAGCCTCGGCGAACCAGGTTGCGTTAATCATACTAACCCGCGTGGATTCCCTTCCTGGGTTTGTAATTCGTGGGAATTCGCGAAATTCGCGTAAACTCTCAGAACGAGTATCCGTTCTGTTTCAGGAAATGTTCGAGCTGGCCGGTGTCGAAGTCAGCGATGACATGGCCGTCGATCTCGGCGCAGGGGGCCAAGGTTTGCCCCGTGAGCTCAATCATCTCCTGGCGGGCTGCCCGGTCGTTGGTGACGTCGAGGCGCTCGTAGTCCCAGCCTTTGGCGTCGAGCCACTCGACGGCATCGACGCACCACGGACAAGCTGGCTTGATGAAGAGGCGGATGGTCTTGGGGGTCATGAAATCACTTTCTAAAGTTGGCGTAGCCTTTGGGCGTTAAGCGAATCGAGTCATTGTTGATCTCCAACAAGTCCAGCTTTCTCAGTCCTTCGACGGCACCGGAGAAGGCTTTGCCATCGATCGTTCCTTGGGAACGGAGCGTGGCAACGACGGTTGACCGCGTTTCCTCTCCGGCTTCTTCCAATATCCAAAGAATCTGATTCTGCAGCGGAGTCAGGCGGAGTTTTCGCGTGAAAACCTTCGCCGACGTGTGTTTGGGCAATCTACTCATGGCTCCATGATGATCGTATCCGCGTGTTCATACGCCGGGGAGCAGCAGCAGAGCAGGCGGAGCGGTTCTTGACCGGTGTTCCAAAGCTTGTGCTTCCGGCCCGGCGCGATGGCGATGGCGTCGCCAGTTTTCACCTCGCGTTCCTCGCCATCGATCCGCATCCGGCCGGTGCCGTGCGTGATATAGTAAATCTCCTCGGTCTTGACGTGGTAATGCTCCTGCGTCGCGCCTCCGACCGGCAGCCGCGCCTCGGCAATGCTTTGGTGCTTGATCTGGGTCGAGTTGCGATAAGCGAGCAGTTCACGAATCTCCGAGCCGTCCTTGGTGATGAACGGCGGGCAATCAGCGAGGTTCTTGACGTCCATTGCGGGCGCAGTGTCGGGGAGTTGCGGACGGTTCGCAAACGGGATTTTCGCCCTGAAGAGGAAACCGCAGATCGACACAGATGAACGCAGATGGGAACCGCAGGCCGGTGTTCCGTTGGTAGGGCGAGGCTCCTGCCGAACCCTATAATCTTTCCACCCTAGGCAGCATCCATAGGTTTTCACAGAAGGCAACAAAGGGAACGAAGGGGAAGCTACATGGCGGGCTTGGTGCCGTCGGGAATTGCCCTCGCTCAAATCACTCACGATTGGACTTCTTTGTTTCCTCTGTTTCCTTCTGTAAGTCCGATTTCGGCTTTCCGGATTGATCAGGGCTCGGCAGGAGCCTCGCCCTACCACGAATCTGAGTTGATCTTCGGTTCAAACTGTTCACTCCGGCGGCAACCAGCGGCGGCCGAGAAGTTTCTCCCAGTTCGCCTGCGAGATGCCGACGGCGCCCACGATCAGGATCAGCGCCAGCCAGACGTTCGCGGTGACCGGGTCGCCAAAGAAAAGCCACGCCCAAAAGACCGTCCACATCGGGATCAAGTTGTTGAAGAGATAGACCTTGCTGGTCGGCCACAACTTGAGGGCGTGCGCCCAGAGCGCGAACGAAACGATACCCGGCAGCAGCACGCTGTACGCGAAGATCCCCGCAGCGTCCCAGCGCCACACGACCGTCGCAGTACTCAGTTCCCAAAGTGTCAACGGCACCAGCAACAACCCCGCACGCCACATCGACTGCGCCGTCAAATCCGCGCCGGTCATCGAGCCGGAAAGCCCACGCGAGAGATGGCCGTAAAGCGCCCACAGCACGCTACCGAGGATGGCGCACACCTCGCCAATCCAGCGATCGCCGGGAAGCGACAATGCCGGCCAGAAAAGAATGGCCGCACCCGCGACCGCCAGCCCGGCGGCCAGCCAGCGCACGCCACGGCCTTTCTCCGCCCGACCCTCCAAAAGCAGCGCCCAGACAGGGGAAGCACCGAGGTAGAGCGCCACGTTCGCCGGCGTTGTGTGTTTGATCGCAAACATGAAAGCGGCGACATAGACCGCAAGCGCGAGGCCCGTCCGGGTCCAAAGCTGACGCCGGGCGCCGGGTGAGATGTTCGAGCGCGGACCCAGCCAGTTGGTGCCGCGCAGCAGGGCCAGCATGACAACGCCGCACAGGAGGAACCTGACCGAGCTGATGGTGAGCGGCGGCCAGAACTTCACGAGGTGCTTCATGCCCGCGTTGTTCGCGCCCCAGAGCATGGTGGCGAAAACCAGGGAGCCGGCGAGGGCGCTGTTGGTGCGAACCGAAAACACGCGCGGAGTGAGGCAGCTTGGCGACGGCGAGGCAATCGGGAAGTCGAACTGGAAGACGAAGGCCGAAACCCGAGTACCGAACCAAGTCCGAAATCCGCTGACCGAAAGATAAGGCCACCGGCGGAAAATGATCGTTGCGCGATCTGCCTTGCGGGTAATTCGGCTTTCGGCAATCACGGTTGAGCAGGCTGGCCCGTCCGGTTTTCGCGCTTCCGGTAACTTGCGCTTCTCCTTAAACTGCACGCATGAATCACGCACCTGGCTTTCTGAAACTGGTGGATGACGCGAAGTCGCGCGTTCAGGAAATTACCATGGCCGAAGCGCGCCAGCGGCTGGCGGCGAATCCCGCCGCCTTACTGCTGGACGTGCGTGAGGACGGCGAATGGATCGCCGGCCATGCGAAGGAAGCGCAGCATCTCGGCAAGGGGATTCTCGAGCGCGACATTGAGCAGCGTTTCCCGGACAAGAACGCCGAGATCATCATGTATTGCGGCGGCGGCTTTCGCTCGGCGCTGACCTGTGACGCGGCCCAGAAAATTGGTTACACCAAGGTGCGTTCCTTGATCGGCGGCTACAAGGGCATGGTCGCGGCGGGGTGGGAAATGGTGATGTGAGGAGCGAAGGCAAAACATCCAACGTCCAACATTGAAGCGAAGTCGCGCGCTTCCGCGAGAGGCTCCGTTGGAAGTTCGGCGTTGAAAGTTGGACGTTGAGAGTCCTGCCGCCCAACCCGCTCAACCCGCTCGTCCGCCTTGCGCGGCGACCTTGGCGCGGGCTTCGGCGAGTTCGCGCTGGGCGAGGAGCAGGTTCGCCTCGATCAATTCGCGATTCTCCGACTTGGCGACCGCCAGTTCCTGTTCCAAATCCACGACGCGGCCTTCGGCCTTGTGGATTCGGTCGATCAGCTTGTCCTGGATTTGCTCCATCCGTTTGCCGAGTTCGTCGGCCTGACGGGCGGCGGTGTCGTGGACATTCAGCATTTCACTGCGCTGCCGCAGCAGGCCGCCAATGAACGCTTCCTTCAACCAGCTCAGCAGGTGGGGGCGTACGTGACGGCGCTCGGCGTCCGTCAACACGGGGCTGCGCTGGGCGGCGCGATTGGCTCCGTCGGGCCCGGAGAGGAACAAGATCTTGTCGCCGCTGCTGGCGGGCAGGGCATGGCTGGGATCGAAGGCGCGCGGTGCCGGGCGGCGGAACATCGCAATGACCAGCAACAGCACCATTCCACCCAAGCCCAGCACCCACCATTTTAGATCGATCCCGAAAAGATCGCTGCCGGCAGCGGTGGCCAGCCCAGTTGCCGGAGTGGTGCCGGGTATCGAGTCGGGGGCATTGGCGGCCAGCGACGGTTCGCTCACCATGATGACCGGCATGGTGCGATCAAGGTCCCAATCGACCATCTGAATTGCGTGGTCGGAAACAATGCTGGGCATCAATTGAACCGGTGCGACATAGCCGCCGCCTTCGGCGTAAAGGTAATCTGTAATGGCGGCCGGGCGTTGATTGCGCGCGCGGCGGGTGGCGCGTGCGTCCCGCGACAAGTTCAGGAACGCGCTCGTGAAACCCTCGGCCCGAACGCGTTGCAGGACGACGTCCGAAACTTCGTCGCCGCTCCCAAAAGTTCCGCCGAGCAAAACCGCGATGGGGCCGTTGGTTTTCCACGCGCGAATCTCCGCGAGCTTGGCAAAAAACTGACCGGCCGCGAGCAGCCGGGCTGCGGACTGATTGGTGTTGGCCCCGTCTGGGAGGACCAACGAGGCGAAGCCCACCCGCCGGCCACCGATCTCCAGCAGGGCGAGCGCGTAGCCGAGTTCGCCGGCACCGGTCCAGCCTTCGTGCCAGCTCACGGCGGCGTTGAAAGACGACAGCACCGCCATCTGCCGGCGCGAGCGTTGCGGACCTTCGCCGCCGTAGGCGCTGCAGATGCGCACGCTAAATTTTGGGTCAATGCGGCTGGCGATGGCGCTGGCCGTCTTCCAATCGGGCACCTCTTGCAACAGCACGACATCGGGCTTCAGGCGCCGCAGCGCGAACGCGGTGGAATTGATGCGGGCTTCGGGCGTCGCTGCTTGATCAACCGTGTTGGTGAGCGACTCAAGATTCCACGCCGCAATCCGCAATGGTGCGGCGGGCAAATGAAGAGCGCAACCGACCAGCAAGGGGAGCAGGCACCGCTGACAGCAACGGAGGATCTGAGCGAGGGCAGAGGCGGCAGGCATGATTGAATCGTTTTGGGCTCAGTCCGTTTCGGCCGTGATGCCGATCAGAAAGGGGGCTGACTGTCCCAGGTTTGAACGGAAATCGAGCGTCTTGATGGCCACGCTAGGCTGTGGATTTGACCAGACAAACCGGTAAATCGTGCCCGGCCCGGTCTGGTTCAAGTTCTTCTCGATGTCGCCCCGCCAGACGACGATCGGCGTGTCGGGCCCACTCAGCGGTTCGTTCCACCAGTCGCGGACGTGACGATCCATTACGACCGGGATGCTGTCCTGCGTCTGGTTCTCATAGTGGACGACGACCGAGGCGATCTCGGGTTTGTTCGTGGCGGGCCAGCCGGTGCCACCAAGAAAGTGCAGGCGCCGAACCTTGCCGAATCCAACGGGAATGCCATTCACGACATTGGTGTAGCGGCCGGGCGCGGCCGCCTGCAATCCGCCGCCGTAAAGCTGGATGACGCCGCCGGCATGGAACGGAATGCCGTTGAAGAAGTTGGTGCCAGCCGGGAAATTCTTGAGCGAAGGGCCTGGACCTTTCCCGTCGGTTTGCAGCGGCTTGTCCAGCGGGCAATTGTAGAACTTGGCGAGATCGAGCGTCGTGAACGTGCCTCGCACTTCGCCGCCAGCGAAACGGGCGAACAACTTCTCGGCGCTAAGCTCCGACGGGTCCATCAGATCCTTCAACTGTTCCTCCCAGGCGAGGTTGCTCTTGAAGATCTTGCCATCGAACGACAGGTTGAGCACGGGTTCATGGTGCCAGCAGCGGACGATGGGCACGATGGAGCCGGCCAATGCCATTTGCAGCTGTTTCCATTGGCGCATCGTGCCGCCACCGCCGGGCGCCGGTTTGTCGCTGAACTCGTAAATGTAAGAAGTGGAGATGCGGGGATCGGCGTATTCCTTGTTTTTCAACTCCCCGGTGCGCCGTGTGACCGGGCACACCAGCAGGTTGGGATCGTCGAGATAATCCGGCACCAGATCGCTCAGCCAGATCGGAACGTCCTTCTTGTCCTTGCGGTACTTTTGAATGGCCACGCTGATGGACTGCAGGTTTCGCGCGCATTCATCAGCTTCCTGCTGAGGGGTGGCGGCATGGGCAACCGCAGGCGCCGTGACAAGCAGCGCCAAGATGAGCGTTGGCGTCAGCAGGCGGGAAAGCGTCAATTTGCAATGGTTCATTTCGCGGGATCTTATGGGAACAACGAGGCGATTAACAACAACGCCGCTCCGGGGTGTCAAGCTGTGAAGTAGCGGCCGGCGATGGGTAAATTGCCTCGATGAGCCGGTTGCTCGCGAAGCAGTCCAATGTGAGGGAGCCTTACCAATCCGCGCTAGGGGCGGTAGTGAATGATCCACTGGCCATTCACTCTGTCCGTCGAATCGATTTGTTGGGCCAGGCAGTTTTGCAGCCGGATGAAGAGGTTGCCGGTGGGTTCCGTGAGCGTGATGGTCTGGCTGATTTCATCGACGGTATAGGTCGGATGGCGCGTGAAAGCATCGTTCAGGTCGGGTGTGGATTCCAGCACGGGAGGCAGGCTTTCGACGGCGTGCTGGGTGATCACGGAATTGATCCAGGTGAGATTGGCGGAGATGCGCGTGACATAAAATGCGGACGGCAGATCCGTCGGAGTCTCGGGGAGTTCCTCCCACATGGCCGTGGCGCTGTTCGTCACATACATGCCGCCGGCGTCGAACAACGCCGCGTTGAATCCCGGGCCCGTGCTGGCGGTGTTGAACGGACCGTCCACGGCAAAATTGATTCCGGCCAGTTTCCAAGTTAACCCGTCGCGAATGAACACCGCGCCACCGGAGTCGCCGCTGGAGAGGTGCGCTTCATTCGGGCCGCCAGCGGCATTGAAATCCATGCCCAGCAATTCGCCGAAACCCGCCCCGGCATTGAGATTGGTCGACACGATGTTTTCGCCCCAGCGCATGACGCCGTCCCCGCCACCCCAACGCCAGCCCTTCAACTCCTGACCCGACTGGCCCGTAACCAGCACTTCCGCCCCCCGCTGCGTGCCGCGACCGAAGACGACCACCGATTTCCCCAGCTCATCGCCGGCGGTCTGGAGCGGCGCGTAGGCGGGAAAAATCCCGCAGACCTTGAAGATCCGCAGATCGCTCTGTGGATCGGCGAAGGAATCGATCACCTTGTAGTTCGTGCCGCGGAAACTGAACAGTTGCCCCGGTTCCCCGCCAACATGTCTGGCCGTGAGGAAGAGGTTGGGCGCTATGGGCGTGCCGAGAAAAGTTCCCCAGCGCCCTTGCAGATCCCAGCCGCTGTTCGCGAGTTCGCCGGCGGGCGCGCTCGTGTTGAAACTGGGATCCGGCGTCGCAAAAAAGATGATTGCCTGGCTTGGCAGCGGGAGGGACAGCATCAACCACAGCGGTGCCAGTCGCACCAGCGAGGCAACCGCCCCCGGCATGAACGAAATGAAACAATGAGCGGTCATGTGGGTCGGGCGTGGGGCATCGGATGCGGAGACATCTTAGTGGAGCGCCGAGATTTTGCCAGTGCCGGCAATGGGATATTCCTTGATGGAGCCGGAGCGCTTCGGCTTAATCGCCGCGCCAGGGCCCATGGAATGCGGACTTACGAACCCCGCCAGGGCCGGAAGGCAGCAACGGCAGTTTGCTCCGCATCCGCCGTGGTAACCCTGGTATTTCTTCTCCGTCCGGCTTTCAACGGACTATTTGCGGATCGTTCCTTCGGGATCAGCGTTGCCTTTTTGCGGTGCGATCCACATCTTCCCTTCCATGAAAACAGTCCAGCGGATTGCTGCTTGCGCGCTCGTTTTTCTCACGATGTCCGTGTTCGCCGAGACGGTCGCCGATCGCAAGGGCGCCGTGCTCAACGACCGCGCCAACCTGGAGAACGATCCGCGCTGGATCTACAACGACTACGAGAAGGGCCTCGCCGAAGGGAAACGAACCGGCAAGCCGGTGTTGATTGTCCTGCGCTGCATTCCGTGCCTCGCCTGCGCCGGCATCGACGCCAAGGTGCTGCTCGAAAACACCGAACTCACGCCGCTGCTCGACCAGTTCGTCTGCGTGCGCGTGATCAACGCCAACGCGCTCGACCTCTCGAAGTTCCAGTTCGATTTCGATCTCTCGTTCACCACGATGATCTTCAATGGCGATGGCACGCTCTACGGCCGTTATGGCTCGTGGACCCACCAGAAGGACCCGCGCGAGGAAACGACTGATGGGTTCAAGCGGGCTTTGGAGTCTGCGCTGGCGATCCACAAGAGTTATCCGGCCAACCAAAGTACGCTGGTGGGCAAGCAAGCCCGACCTTCGCCCTATAAAACGCCGGTGGCCATGCCGACGCTGAACGGCAAGTACACCCGCAACCTTGATTGGGAGGGCAAAGTGGTGGCGAGTTGCGTGCATTGTCACCAGATCGGCGATGCCTTGCGGGCGGGTCATCGTGAACGTAAGGAGAAGGTTCCCTCGAATCTCATCTATCCGTTTCCGGCTCCGGAAACCATCGGTTTGGAACTCGCAGGTGATCATGCCGCGCGGGTGAAAGGGGTGAAACCGGGTTCGCCGGCTGCGCAAGCGGGCCTGAAGGCGGGCGATGATTTGGTAAGCTTGGATGGCCAGCCATTGATCTCGATCGCGGACTTTAGCTGGGTGCTGCACCTGGCTCCGGATTCGGGATCGCTGGCAGCCGTCGTTCAACGCGGCAACGAGCGCGTGAATGTGCAGGTCACTCTGCCGGACGGCTGGCGGTATCACTCGGACATCTCGCGGCGCGTCGGCACCTGGGGCATGCGGGCGATGGCGCTGGGTGGTATGTGGTTGGAGGATTTGTCGGACGAGGAGCGGGCCAAACGCGGACTGAAGCCGGAACAGCTCGGGTTGTTTGCCAAGCACGTGGGTGAATACAACGAGCACGCCGCCGCCAAGAAGGCCGGCTTTCAAAAGGACGACATCATCGTCGAGCTTGCCGGCTTGTCGGCGCGCGTAAGCGAGAGCGAGCTGATCGGCCGGCTGCTCAAGTCCTATCAACCCGGCGATAAGGTGAAGACCGTCGTGCTGCGCGGCAGCGAGCGGATCGAGCTGTCGCTGCCGATTCAGTAGTCGGTGCCTCTGGGACGATGGCGCTCAGCCTTGAATGGCGGCCGGTCCGCCATTCCAAACTTCCTTGAACGCCTTCGGGAGGTTCCCCGTCAAAAGCACGCTTGCGCCACCCAAAGACCGCGGGCAACACTGAATCCACGATTGATGCGGTACGAAGTCCAAAACGCAATGACCCGCGGCTGCCGGCAACTGATGTTGCTCGCTGGCATCGCCATTCTTTGCCTAACGGCCGGGCGCACTGGCGCGGCGACGCTGACGGCTTCGTTTGGATCCGAGTTCCTCCAAGTCGGACAAAACGCTTCACTCTCGCTGACGTTTGAGGGCGTCACGCCGGATACCGCGCCGCCGCCGCCCAAGCTGGAGAACGCGCAGATCTATCCGCAGAACAGCCGCTCAATGGCGTGGTCGCGAGATGCCAGCGGGGTGAACTCACTGCAGGCGACCTACTCTTACATCGTCGTGCCGCTCAAGTCAGGTGAACTGACTGTGCCGCCAATTACCGTGTCCGTGGGTGGGCAGCGGCTCGCCTCCAATCCGCTCAAGGTCAAGGTGCTCACGGCGGATGAAGCGGACGCAGCGCAGGCCGAGGCGATCGAGAAACTCGCCTGGATCAAAATCGAAATCCCCAAGAAAGAAGCCTACCTCGGCGAAGTGATTCCCGCGCAGATCCACATCTACGCAACCGGGGTGGAGAATCTCCAGTTGCATCAGTTCAAGGCGGAGGGCTTCACGCTCGGCAAAGCTTCGCACACCACGCAGAGCCGCGAGGTGCTGAACAACATCGCCTACCACAAGATCACGTTTCACATGCCCATTGCCGCGCGGAAGATCGGCCGGCTGCCCATCGGCCCGGCGGAATGCACGCTGAACGTCCAGGTGCCGGTGGATCCGCGCAACCGTAACGATCCATTTAGTCAGCTCGATGTCTTTGGCCGTTTCCAGATGAAGCCGATGCGCCTCTCGAGCCCGATCGAGGAGATCACGATTCTGCCGTTGCCAACGAACAATGTTCCCTCGCACTTCAACGGCGCCGTGGGTTCGTTCAGCTTGGCCGTTACCGCCGGTCCCACCAATCTGGCGGCCGGCGATCCGATCACTTTCAAGGTCGAGATTCAGGCGCGGGGAACCTTGGACGACTTGAACCTGCCCGAGCAGGAAGGCTGGCGGGAGTTCAAGACGTACCCGCCGACGAGCCAGATCTTGCAGAAAGATCCGCTCGGTCTTTCGGGTACGAAATTGTTTGAGCAGATCGTGATGCCGGCCCACGCCGAGATCAAAGAGCTGCCGCCATTTCAGTTCAGCTATTTTGATCCCAACCTGCGGCAGTATCGCACGCTCACGCAGCCCGCGATTCGTTTGAACATCACGCCGAATGCCACGCCAACCGCGCAGCCCACGCTGGCCGGTGGCCAGCAGGCACCGCCGCCCGAGGTCGAGAAACCCCGCGAGGACATCGCCCATATCGAACCGCGGCTGGGCACGCTCGCCTCCAGTGCCGGTGTGTTCATTCAACGGCCCTGGTTCTACCTCCTGCAAGGCGTGCCGATTGTCGCGTGGCTGTCAGCGTTGCTGTGGCGTCAGCGCCAAAAGGCTTTGGCCCGCGACCCGAAGCTGCAACGCCGGCGACAGGTCGAGCACTTGGTGCAGACGGGTCTGCGCGAACTGCGCTTGCTGGCGGATCGCGGCGAGGGCGAGGCATTTTACGAAATGACCCTGCGCCTGTTGAAAGAGCAGCTCGGCGAGCGGCTTGATCTGCCGGGTGTTTCCATCACCGAAGACGTGATCGATGATCGACTGCGCTTGAAGGGTGTGCCGACGGAGAGCTTGCGCCGGCTGCATGAACTTTTCAAAACTTGCAATCATGCTCGGTACGCCGGGCAGCAGACGGTGGCCAACCTGAACCATTCGCTGGCCGAGCTCGAGGCGATGCTCGCCGTCTTGAAGCAAGTGCGCGCCGCATGAGCCAGATGTTACTTCGTTTTCAACTCTCGTTGCGCCTGGGTTTCTGCCTTGCCCTGTTGCTCACGGCGCTGCCCGCTTGGAGCGCCGACGAACTCACCGCCCGGTTCGAGGCGGCCAATCTTCTTTATGAAAAGGGGCAGTTCGAGCCGGCTGCCCGTGGTTACGAGGCGCTCATTGGTGAAGGCGCGCGCTCGGCGGGACTGCTCTTCAACGCCGGCAACGCGTGGTTCAAGACCGGACAAACCGGTCGCGCTGTGGCGTATTGGCTTCAGGCGGAGACGCTGGACCCGCGCAATGACCGCATCCAGATCAATCTCGAATTTGTCCGCCAGAACATCAACGGCGGTGCCGTGCCGGACCCGCGTTGGCCGGCGCCGTTAAGGCGGCTCACACTCGATGAGTGGGCAGGAATCTTCCTGGCCACGGGCTGGCTGTTCTTTGGCTCACTTGCGGTGGGGGCGTGGAAGCCCACCTTGCGCGGAGCCCTGCGCGCTCCCCTGACGGTGAGTGGCCTTGCGCTGATCGCGAGCTTCACGCTCCTGTTGATCACGACTCGCGATCGCGCGGACACGGTCGTGGCGGTGGTGATTGGTGACGAAGCCGTGGTGCGGTTCGGCCCGTTGCCGGAGTCGCAAAACGCCTTTGTGGCGCGCAGCGGAACTGAGCTTCGGGTGACGGATCGCAAAGATGCCTGGCTCAAGGTCGAGGATACGCAGGGGCGCGAAGGCTGGTTGCTGGGCAACCAGGTGATCCAATTGCGCGCGGGTCTCGTCGTGCCGGATGCTACGCCGGCCAGCCAATCTGAACCATTGCACGCAAGGGTTGGTGACGTGAGCGGCGCGAGTAATTGACGATTCCGCTTCAGGCAACTGATCGCATGAAATCTCTCCCGCTCGTCGCCTTGCTGATCGCTTCTCAGGTGCTGGTACGCGCAGAGGACTCGGGCGAACTGAATGCCGAGCGGGCGTCCGCCTTTGCGAAGATGGCCCTCGCGGGAATTGGACGCGAATACCCAAACAAACCGGGCGAGGTGCTCACGGGTCCGCAGGATTTGAAGTCGCCGCGCGCGCTGCATCCCGCATTTTATGGCAGCTACGACTGGCATTCTTCCGTGCATGGTCACTGGCTCCTCGTCCGCCTGCTGAAGCTCTTCCCTGAAATGAGCGAAGCAGGGGAGGTCCGCGCCCGACTGCGCGAACACCTGACATGGGAGAACATTCAGGTGGAAGCCGCTTACCTTGACGCGCGCGAGAACCGCAGCTTTGAGCGCATGTACGGCTGGGCTTGGGCGCTGCGGCTCGCGGCCGAATTGCACGACTGGAATGATCCTGATGGACAATCCTGGGCGGCCAGCTTGAAGCCGCTCGAAAGCAAACTGGTTGCGCTCACCAAGGATTATCTGCCGCGCCTCACCTATCCCGTCCGCACCGGGGTGCATCCGGACACGGCGTTCGCGCTCGGCCAGATCCTCGACTACGCGCGAATCGTCGAGGACCCGGCGCTGGCCGAACTCGTGATCAAACGGGCGCGCGACTACTACCTCAGCGATGCCGACTACCCGATCGATTTTGAACCGTCGGGCCAGGACTTTTTCTCGGCCGGCCTGAACGTCGCCGACTTGCTGCGTCGCGTGCTGACCGCCGATGAGTTTTCAAAATGGTTGAACCAGTTCGCCCCCGAACTGCGGCGTGGTCGACTGGGCAACTGGGCGAAACCTGCCGTGGTCAGCGATCTCACCGATCCGCAGATTGTGCATCTTGTGGGGTTGAACCTGAGCCGTGCCTGGACCATGCAGGGTGTGCTTTCCGTGATTGATCGCGGCGATCGCCGCGGCCGGGCTCTCGAAGCAGCGATGCGCACCCACGCCAATGAGGGGATGAAATATGTCTTCAGCGGTCACTACGAAGGCGAGCACTGGCTGGCGACCTTCGCGGTATACTATCTCGCTGAGGCGGGCGTTTTTTCCGCGAAGTGAGTCCGCCAGAAAATCCCTTGCACGGGGCAGGGCGAGTTCCTAGATTGCGCCCCGCCTTACGGCCCCGGATGGACGCTTAGCTCAGTGGTAGAGCATCGCCTTCACACGGCGGGGGTCGCAGGTTCGAAACCTGCAGCGTCCACCATCTTTCCCCGTCGCTTCGGCACTTCCTTGAATTGACCCCGCTCCGGCTCTTCCCCGCTGTCTTTCGGGCCTGTCGGGATTCCATACGGCGGATCCCTCCCGCAGTCGCCAGCAACCGCGGCGCAGTCCCAAGGCTGAGCACGGGATGCCTTGGTTTGTATCGACCCGTGACAGATTTCCGCCGGCGCAGCGCGGGGCGGGGCGGTTTCCAAAAAATAAGAAGCTCAATGGCTCGGGTTCTCATCCCGGCATCGTCGCTGCTAAAGATGGTCCCATGCTAAAAGCGTTGACCAACACAGCCTTCTTCCGGCGCATGACCGGCTCGATTCGCCCCCGGACTTTTTGGGGCCGGCTCGGACAACGGTTGGTGGAAAGTGATAAGAAAGTAATCGTGTATGACATTCGCGGAGTGTTGCACTCAACCGACTCGGTGGAGGACGCCACGGAGTTTTTTGCCCGGCAGAAGTCAGAAGGCCGGATGGGCACGGGTGGCGTTTATCTGCACCACGACCAATCGTGGCAGCCCGTTCAAGTGGGAGAAATGCAGGTTCTTCAGTAGCCGTTTGCAGACGTTTCGCCAGGGTCACTTTTTTCGGGCCGCCTTTTGCAGTGCGGTCACCAGCCCGGCGCACGTATGGTCAGTGGCTTCAATCGTCGGCGGGATTCCCAAGAGCTCCAACGCCTTGGTGGTTTCCGGTCCGATCGAGGCCACGCGCGCTCGGGGAAACTTCTTCACCCATTTCGGCAGGTTAAAGCGCGCGTGAAAGTGTTCCACGGTCGAGGCGCTGGTAAAGGTGAGCCAGTCCGCACCGACCTCCTCGAATTGAGCGACGGCTCCGAGCCGGTCGCTGGTTTCCGCCACCGTTTCGTAAACCGGGATGTCATCGACGATGGCCCCGGCGGCTTCGAGTTCCTTGGGCAGATCGGGCGTGGCCTTCGCCGCGCGCAGCAGGCAAATCTTCAAGTTCTCGATGCTCTCAAAATTGTCGATCGCCCGCGCCACTTCCACGCCGGTGTGTTTCTTGGGGATGACGTCCACCTTGAGGTGAAGGGCCTTGAGCCGCGCGGCGGTGGCGGGTCCGACGGCGGCGATGCGGGTGCCGCCAATATCCCGCAGATCTTCGAACGCCTTGAAGAAGTGGTGGAAAAACCAGTCCACCCCGTTCGCGCTGGTGAAGACCAGCCATTGGTAGGAGTTCAATTCCGTGAGGGCATCGACGAGCGCGTCGCGATCGTTGGGCGGTTCGGTGCGAATCATCGGCAATTCGACAACATCCGCGCCCAGTCCATCGAGCAGGTTGGTAAGCTCCGCGGCTTGCGAGCGGGCGCGTGTCACCACGATTCGCTGCCCCAGCAAAGGGCGCTTCTCAAACCAGCTGAGCTGTTCGCGCATTTTGACCACCTCGCCAATGACGATGATCGCGGGCGGTTTGAAGTCCGCCTTACCGGCGGCGGCGGCAATCGTGGCGAGCGTGCCCTCGATCGTCTCCTGCCGGCCCGTCGTGCCCCAACGCACCATCGCCACCGGAGTCTTCTTGCTCATGCCGGCGGCGACCAGCGAGTCGGCGATGTGCGCCAGTTGTTTCACGCCCATGAACACCACCTTGGTGCCCGGTGCCTTGGCGACGGCTGACCAATCCACCACGGGTGTCGGTTTGTCCGGGTCTTCGTAGCCGGTGATGACGACGAAGCCTGAGCTGTGATCGCGATGAGTGAGGGGAATGCCGGCGTAAGCGGGCGCTGCGGAGAACGAGCTGACGCCCGGCACCACTTCGAAATCGATCTTCGCCTTGGCGAGGTGGGCGATCTCTTCGCCGCCCCGGCCGAAGATGTACGGATCACCGCCCTTGAGCCGGATCACGGTCTTGCCCGCGCCTGCCAGATCGACCAGCATTTGGTTTAACTTCTCCTGCGGGATTGCGTGGTGGCTGGCGCGTTTGCCGCCAAAGATCAGCTCGGCGGAGTCCGGTGCGAAGTTCAGAATCTGGCGGTTCACCAGCGCATCGTAAATGACCACGTCGGCTTCGCGCAGCGCCTCGGCGCCACGCAAGGTGAGAAGGCCGATCGCGCCGGGTCCAGCGCCAACGAGATAGACTTTGCCCTGCTTCTTTTGGGGTTTGCTCATGAGCGGCGGGAATAGAAAGGGCAGGGGAGCCAAAAGACAACGCCGAATCAAGCTAACTTAAACGATGCTCGGCGAAGGCAAATTCGGCGACCGGCATACCTCCGACCAGGTGCTCCTGGATGATCCGCTCCAGCACCGCGGGCGTACACGAGTGATACCACGTGCCTTCCGGGTAAACGACGGCGATGGGGCCTTGCGTGCAGACTTGCAGGCAGTTCGCCTTGGTGCGGGCCACCGTGGCCTGCGGCCCGACCAGCCCAAGCTCTTTCAAGCGTTGCTTCAAAAACTCCCACGACGCGAGTGAGCTTTCCTTGTCACAACACTTCGCCTTCGACTGGTCGCAGCAGAGGAAGATATGCCGGCGGATACTGGGAATGCCGAGCCGGGCCGCTTCGTCCTGGGGGTTCATGCGCGAGCTTTCTTGATTCAACTGCACAGCCACAACGCCAATCCCTGGCCGCAGAGGATGCGCAGCAGCATCGTGAGCGGATACACGGTTGCGTAGGAAACCGATGGCGCCTCCGACTTGCTGATGTTGGAGGCAAACGCCAGCGCCGGCGGATCGGTCATGCTGCCGGCCATCAAGCCACAGAGGGTGAGGAAATTCAGTTTCAGCCAATGTCGGGCGACAAAAGCCACGGCCAACAGCGGCACAGTGGTGATGAGCGTGGCGGCGGCCAGCCAGATCAATCCCGTGGGGGTGAAGACGGTGCCAAAGAAATTCTCGCCCGCCTTCAAGCCCACCGCCGCGAGAAACAGCGTGATGCCCAACTCGCGGAAAGCGAGGTTGGTGTTCACCGGCATGTGCCAGACCAGCGATCCGAAATGGCCAACCCGGCTGAGCAGAATGGCCACGATCAATGGCCCGCCGGCGAGCCCGAGCCGCACGGGCTGGGGCAGACCCGGAAACGCGAACGGCAAGGTGCCGAGCAGCACGCCCAGGACGATGCCGGTGAACAGCGGGATGAAGTGCGTGGCTTGCAGGTCCTTCGTCGAGTTGCCCAACCGGGCCGTCGCGTGGTCGAGTCCTTCGGTTTCGCCGACGATCTGGAGCAAGTCGCCGAACTGCAAGCGCAGGTCAGGCACGGCGCTCATTTCAAGATCGGCGCGGGTGATCCGGGTGACGACCACGCCGTGGAGATGTTCCAATCCCAGTTCCTGTACCGTCTTGCCCAGGACTTGTTTGTGCGTGACCACCACGCGGCGCTGGGTGACCTGGCTGGGTACGTTCAGCAAGTCATCGTCGCTTTTGCGGCCGATGATGCGTTGGAATTGGTCGAGTGAAGCGCGCGTGCCGACGGCCAGCAAGGTGTCGCCGCGATGGAGGAGGGTTTCGTTGCGCGGCGTCCGGACTTGATCGCTGCCTGCGGACCGTAAGCGGGAGATGGTCACGCCGTTTTCACGCTGCCCTGGCACTTCGGAGAGCGGCACGTTGTCGAAGTTGGGATTGTCGATGAGGAGCGTGCGTCGTTCGAGCGGTGCAACATCGCGACGTTGGGCGGCTTCAAAGGCGGTCACCTCGCTTTGCAGGTCGATCGCGAACCACTTCTTGACGATCAGCAAAGAGGCGATGATGCCCGTGATTCCCACCGGGTACGACACTGCGTAGGCCAGGGCGGGGAGCGCGGAGCGATCGGCGCCGACGGCAGGCAAGGTGGCGAGCGCCTGTTGGGCCGCGCCGAGCGATGGGGTGTTCGTGGTGGCGCCTGAAAACAAGCCGAGGACGGCCGCGAAATCGATGTGCATCAGCCAGCCCACCAGCGCGGCGGCGGCGGCGCCCGACAAAACGATGGTGGCGGCCAGCGCGTTGAGCTTCATCCCTTGCTGCCGAAGCGAAGCGAAGAATCCCGGACCAAGCTGCAGGCCGATCGTGAAGACAAACAGCACCAGGCCGAACTCCTTCACGTAGTCCAGGACATTGTGATCGACCGCCTGGCGGAACTGGTTTCCAAAATGACCGAAGAGGATCCCGGAAAAGAGCACCCCCGCCGTGCCGAGACCGATGCCGCGAATCTTGATGTTCCCCAGAATCAGACCCACCAGGGAAACGAGCGACAAGGCGCCAATGGAGTGCGCAATGGGATGGCTTGCGTGCAGCTCGAAGACCCAATGAAACATGGCGGCAAAACCTATTCCCGGGACAGCGCTTTGCGGGCGGCGGCCAACTCGCGAAGTTTGGCGTCGTCCAATTTTGGAAAGCCCAGCTTCAGCGACGCCATGGCCTCGATGATCGCCGCCCCCACCACGAGGCGGGTGAACCACTTGTTGTCCGCCGGCACGACGTACCACGGCGAGTCTTTGGTGGCGGTGTGGCGGATCATTTCCTCGTAGGCCCGCTGGTAGTCATTCCAGTAGGCGCGCTCTTTCACGTCCGCCGCGGAGAACTTCCAGTTCTTCTCCGGCGTATCGAGCCGGGAGAGGAAGCGTTTGCGTTGCTCCTTTTTGGAGACATGCAGGAAGAACTTCCGCACCAGCACGCCGTTGTTGGAGAGGTATTGCTCGAAGTTGCGAATGTCGTCGAAGCGTTCCTCCCAGATCCGGTTGGTGATCAACTTGGGCGGCAGCTTCTGCTTCGCCAGCAGTTCCGGATGCACCCGCACCACCAGCGTCTCCTCGTAATACGAACGGTTGAAAATGCCAATCCGTCCGCGCTCGGGCAGATGCTTCATGCAACGCCAGAGATAGTCGTGGTCCAGGTCGTCGCTGGTGGGCGCCTTGAACGAGAACACCTCGCACCCTTGCGGATTGACGCCGCTCATCACGTGCTTGATGGCGCCGTCCTTGCCGGCGGCATCCATCGCCTGGAAAATCAGCAGCACCGCCCATTTGTCCTGTGCGTAGAGCATCTCCTGGAGTTCGGCGAGCGCTTCGACGCCCACCTGCAACATCTCCTTGGCGCGCGGCTTGTCTTCAGAATTGAGATGTAACGTGTCGTCAGGATCGACGTCGGCCAGCCGAAACGATTTGCCCTTGGTGATTCGGAACGGTTCCGAAAAGCGCCGGGCCCGGCGAATGATTTCTTTGAGTTCCATGTTGCGGGACAGATTTGCCTGTTGTGCGCTACAGCTTCCAGCCAAACACGAACATGCCTTCCATCGCGGTGATCCAGTCCGCGTCGGCGCCAATCCAGTTGGCACCCACCGAAGCCTTCAAAAATAGGCTTTCGTTGATGTCCCAGCGGATGCCCGCCGCGGCGTTGGCGGTGAACCAGGTTTCGGTGTGCGTCGGCGTGTAGCCTTCACAGACGTAACCCCACCAGTAGTCCCACCAGCACCAATACTCGGTGGAGCCGCTGGGGATCCCGGAATCGATGTAAAAATAGCCGACGCCCGCGGTAATGAACGGCGTAACCGGTCCGCGGATGAGGTTGTAGTCCAGGTTGAATTTTCCGGTCTGCGTGAAGGCCTCGGCGCGGCCTGAGACGTTGTTGAAGTCGATCGAGTATTCCGGGTTGCCGAAGGTAAATTCGCCGCGAACCGTGAAGTGCGAGTTCAGGTTGTAACCCATGCCGAAACCCCAGACGAAGGCATCGTCGAACTTCATGGTCAGATCCCCAGTCTCCGTCACCTGGTTGGGGGGGGCGCCGATATCGAGGGTCACATTGGGGATGACGGAATCGTCCGCACCCCAATACTGGCCGACCATGTAAAACTCCATCCGTCCGGCGCGCTGGGCGTCGCCATAGGTGTCAGTGCGAAATGGGTTGTACTCGGCCTGAGCCTGGTTGAGCGCGAATGACAGAATCGTCCCTGCCATCACCATGCCTGCCGGGAGAGGGAACCAAATCTTCATGCGCGTTATCGAACCAAAGAACGTGCGGGATTGCATTACCTTTTTTGTCGATCGCGCCGGCCGTGGACTCCGCAGTTTCACGTCCGCTCAAGAGCGCGGGCCGTTGTGCTGGGTGCGCAAGTCATCCGGCACTTGGCCCGCCGGCAGGCGGCGACCCGCCAGAGTCTGAGATCGCGCGGCTGAGCGTCCGCAACGCCTCACGCGCCATCATGCGTTCTTCGTCGGTCGGCACCACGAGCACCGTTACCTTCGAGTCATCGGTCGAGATGCGGCCAACTTCATCGAAACCCTGCGCGGCGCGGTTGCGCTGCGCGTCGAGCGTGATGCCCAGGCACTCCAGTCCCTGCACCGCCAGCGCGCGGACCTCCGCGCTGCCCTGGCCAATGCCGCCGGTGAAGATCACCGCGTCGAGCCCGCCCATCGCGGCGATGTAGGCGCCGATGTATTTCCGCACGCGGTAGCAATACGCCTTGAGCGCGAGCAACGACCGATGATTGCCCTCATCAGCGGCCTTGAGGACTTCGCGCATGTCGCTCGAGATGCCGGACAGCCCGAGCAAACCGCTCTGCTTGTTCAGCAACTCCTCGCTCTGGGTGGCGGTGAGTTTCTTTGTGCGTTCGAGGAAGGCGAGGACACCGGCGTCCACGTCGCCACAGCGCGTTCCCATGATGAGACCTTCGCCCGGGGTGAAGCCCATCGACGTGTCCACGGAGCGCCCGTGATCCACGGCGCAAACGGACGAGCCGTTGCCGAGATGGCAACTCACCACCCGCAGCTCGTTGGGGCGGTGCTGGAGGAATTGTGCCGCGCGCAACGCCACGTAGTTGTGGGAGGTGCCGTGGAAACCGTAGCGACGGACCGCGTGCTTCTCATAAAGCTCGTACGGCAGCCCGTAAAGATAGGCATGGGCCGGCAGCGTGTGATGAAACGCCGTGTCGAACACGGCGACCTGCGGCACCGCCGGAAACAGCCGGCGCATCTCGCGAATGCCCGCGACGTTCACCGGATTGTGCAACGGCGCGAGCGGATTGAGCGCTTCAATCTGCGCCAGCACCTCGTCGGTGATGAGCGTCCCTTCGGTGAACTTCTCGCCGCCATGCACGACACGATGCACCACGACACTGGCTTCGCCCGTGCCCGCGATGACGCCCGTTTCCTGGGCGGTGAGCGCTTCCGCCATTGCTTTGAATGCGGCGGCGAAATCGCCCTTCGGCAGATCGCGCTTCAATTCCCCCTTCGGTCCCCGATGCACCAGTAGGGTGCCGTCAATGCCGATGCGCTCGACCTGGCCGCGCGCCTGACGCGACTCGTCGGTGGTGGCGTAGAAGCTGTATTTGAGCGAGGACGAGCCGCAATTGATGACGAGGATTCTCTCCGGTTGTTCGCCCTTGAGCTCGAGGTCGTAGGGGTCGTAACCCTGCCGGAGAGCCGTCACACGACCGCGACCTTCACGCAGTGGATTGGCGGGAGCGCGTCGAAGAGGCATTCCCATTTCTCGCCGCCATCGCGCCCCATCCAGAGCTGGCCGGTGGTCGTCCCGAAGTAGAGGGCCGGTGATGCGAATTCGTCGATGTCCATTCCGTCACGCAGGACGGTAAAGAAGCTGTCTTTCTTGGGCAGCCCTTGCGTGAGCTTCTTCCACGAGCTGCCGCCGTTTTCGCTACGCCAGACGGCGGGCACGCCGCCGGGACACGTGCGCGTCATGGGTTCGAGCGGCACCACGTAGAGCGTGTCCGCGTCGTGCGGATGGACGACGAGTGGGAAACCGAAGTCGGAGGGGAGTCCCTTGGCGATGGTGCGCCAAGTGTGGCCGTGGTCGTCGCTACGCAACACGCCGATGTCGGGCCGTCGCCCGCCGGGGCCGTCCCATTCGGCCCAGCCGCCGTGGTTCTGCATGTAGAGCCGGCCGGGCGCATCCTTGTGGCCGGCAATCTTGTGAACGCACTGGCCAAACTCGGGGAAGGGATCGGGTGTGAACCCCGCGCCCACACCTTTGTTCGCGGCAGCAAAGGTCTCGCCGCCGTCCTCGCTAAGGTAATGGCCACCGGTCGAGATGCCGAGATGCACACGATTCCCATCCCGCAGGATGGTGTGCATGCAAAGTCCGCCATTGCCCGGGTGCCATTTGCGCGCGTGCTCGTGGTTGCTGATGCCGGGCACCAGCTCCCAGGAATCGCCCCCATCACGGCTCTTGAACAGCGACGCCGGCTCGACGCCACACAACAGCTCTTTCTTGTTGGCGCCCGCTTCGAGCGACCAAATGTTCGCAAGTGCACGTCCGTCGTCCTTGGGAAAGGCGGGCGCCGATTTCGTTTCCTTGAAAGTTTTTCCCAGATCGGTCGAGCGCAGGACCTTCATGCCGAAGAAGGGATTGCAGCTCGAAGCGTAGAGGCGCGGTGTGCCGCGCGTATCGATCAGTGCGGAATAGACCCCGACTCCCTGGCCGAACGGGCCGCGCAGCGTGAAGCCGCGCCGGGTTTTCGACGACTCGGCCACGAACAGGCCTTTCTTGGTGCCGATGCAAAGGATGATTCGATCGCTCATAATTTTAACCTCCTGAAACGGCGGTCATGATGGTGACAACGTCGCCGGTGATGAGTTGGGTCTCCAGGCCGTCCCGGTCGCGGATGTGATCCGAGTTGATCCAGAGATTGATATGCGGCCGCACCTTTCCGGTTTCGTCGCAGATGCTCCGATGAAGCTCCGGCTGGCGGCGCTCCAGTTCCGCCAGCATGTCCCGCGGGCTGGCCGTCTGGAGGGAAAGCTCCGCTCTTCCACGGCAGCAGTTCCGCAAGGGCGTGGGAATGCTCACCGTGATCGTTGCGACCTGGTTCACGGGCAGCGCGGATGTGAGTCGGGGCGGCATGGGCGAAATCGAAGGCGACGGCAGCAATTTATTTTTTGCACACCCGTTGTTAGCCGCGGGCGACTCGCTCACTTCAGGCCGCGCAGTTTGCGGCGATTCGCCTGCACACGGGATTGACGCCAGCGATGCTATGAAGTTGCGAGTCGCCGTCAAAACTTTATTTGGCCACGACGATTCTCGGCCCGCTGAATGAACCAGCCGGGCGTGTCGTCACTTGTTCATTCGCCCAAATCCATGTTTTGACGGACCGCTTGATTTGCCCTTAGATCACCGCATCCATGAATGCCACGCCGCATCCCTGCTCGCGCACCGACCGCTTTCCTCGCGTGAACTGAGCGGCTGTAATCCCTGACGCAAGCACCATAAATTTCCCCTCCACCAACCCACTCAATCCAAATGAAAGAAGAGTCATCCATCGTTCAACCTAATCGCCGGGACTTCATCAAGACCACCGGCACCCTCGCCGCGGCGTCCGCCTTTGCCGGCATGACGGTTCCCTTCGTCCACGGCGCCGAGAGCAGCGAGATCCGCGTCGCGCTCATCGGCTGCGGTGGCCGCGGCAGCGGCGCCGCCGAAGACGCCCTCAACGCCAAGGGCGCCCGGCTCAAGCTCGTGGCCATGGCCGACGTCTTCGAAGACAAGCTCAAGGGCAGCTACGCCGGGCTCTCCCGCAGCAGTGTCAAGGGACAGGTCGACGTGCCGGAAGATCGCCGGTTCATCGGCTTCGATGCCTACAAGAAGGCCATGGATTGCCTGCGGCCCGGCGACATCGCGATCTTCACCACACCGCTTGCGTTCCGCTGGGTGAACTTCACCTACGCCATTGGGAAGAAGCTCAACGTCTTCATGGAAAAGCCCGTGACGTCCGACGGCCCGACCTCGCGCAAGATGCTCAAGCTCGGCGAGGAAGCCACTGCCAAGAACCTCAAGGTCGGCGTCGGCCTGATGTCCCGGCATCATCGCCCGATGCAGGCGCTGCACAAGCGCGTCTCCGACGGCGAGATCGGCGACATCATCCTGATGCGCGGTTACCGCATGCATGGCCCGGTTGGCTCATTCGCCTCGCCGAAGAAGCCCGAGGGCACGACCGAACTCATGTATCAGATCCGCCGGTTCCACAGCTTCCTCTGGGCGAGCGGCGGCAGTTACAGCGACTTCCTCATCCATCACATCGATCACTGCTGCTGGATGAAGAACTCGTGGCCCGTGAAGGTGCAGGCGCTTGGCGGCCGGCATTACAAGAACAGCCCGGAAGGCGTTCCCTACATCGATCAGAACTTCGACACTTACACCGCGGAATACATTTTTGAAGACGGCGCGCGGTTCATCATGGACGGCCGCTGCATGGTCGGTTGCAACGACATCTATTCGAGTTACGCGCACGGCACCAAAGGCAGCGCCATCATCGCCAAGAACGGCGACTACGGCTCACCCTCGATGCTCTTCAAGGGCCAGAACCAGAACCGGGCGAACATGATTGCCGAGTTCAAGGACGTGCCGGGCGAGGAAAGCCCGTATCGCAACGAGTGGAACACGCTGGTGGATGCCATCGTCAAGGACACGCCGTACAACGAGGTCAAGCGCGGCGTGGAAGCCAGCGTCGTCACGTCGATGGGCCGGATGGCGGCGCACACCGGCCAGGAGATCACGTTCGATGATTTCATGAACTCGGATCACGAGTACGCGCCCGGCGTCGATCAATTCACCGAGAACTCCCCGGCCCCGGTGATGCCCGACAAGAACGGCAAGTATCCGCAGCCCATGCCCGGCATCGTCACCAAGCGCGAATACTAATCCGTTTCGGAGGGACGAGTTACACGAGTCCCTGAAAATTATCGAAAGGCGCGGACGAGTTTCGTCCGCGCCTTTTTATTTCCCCGGCACGGCGCGGGTGCGTTTCAACCCGGTGTTGATCTTCGACGAGGGCAGGGCGGGTGCGGCCGGCTGCCCCGAATCCCGGATGAGACGGAACCATGCAGTTGGATTGGGGAGCGCACGCGTCTCGCGTGCCATGGAGCCGTCCCGGCGACGCCCTCTGGCGGCCGTGGTTTGGCAAACCAAACAGTGCTGGAAAATTCAGAACCCAAACCGTGTTCGGCGCGACGCCAAACACGGCACGCGAGACGCGCGCGCTCCCCTGAATGGAATCGATCCGAATAAGATGTGAATAGCCGTGGGTGCCAACCCACGGTCAGGCATCCCAAATGGATTCGACCCCGCCGGGGTCGTATTCTTCTGACGGCCGCCAATTCACATTCGGCCTCGTTGAGGCCTGATCGTTGGGGGCAGCTCGGATGCGCCCCGGTGGAACTCCCGCGCGATTGCAGACTTGGATGCCCCTTCGAGCTCGTGTTAGAAGTGGGAAAACCACTTGCCGCGTGTTGCCGATTTAGTCATCCGACCCTGATAACGTCATGAAGCCTTTCGTCATTTTGTTCGCCCTGATCTCCGTCACGGGAACCGCCCACGCCGCGCCGAGTCACCGGGCCGAGCTGATCTTCCCCCTCGAAAACTGGCACAACCACGGTTCCTGCATCGTCGAGGCGCCCAATGGCGACCTGATCGTCTGCTGGTTTCACGGCTCGGGTGAACGCAAGTCCGATGACGTCCGGATCCTCGGTGCGCGGAAGAGCAAGGCGACCGGACAATGGAGCGCGCCGTTCGAAATGGCGGACACCCCCGAGTTTCCGGACACCAACTGCTGCCTCATCATCGATCCGCAGGTCCGGCTCTGGCTTTTCTGGCCCACCATCCTGGCGAACACTTGGGAGAGCGCCCTCATGAAATACAAGGTCTCCGATGACTTTCAAAACCCGGGTCCGCCCGTGTGGCGCGAGGAAAAGGTTTTGCACATGAAGCCCGGACCGGACTTCGAAAAAGTCGTGCGCGCCAAGACGGCAGAATACATGAGTGGCCAACCGGTGACAGCGGAGGCGACGAAATGGGCGGAACATAATTTCGCCCAGGCGGCCGACAAGCTCACCAGCCGTCTGGGTTGGTTCACGCGCGCTCATCCCTACATCACCGCCAGCGGCCGGATGATTGTCGGCCTTTACTCGGACGGCTTTTCGTTTTCGATGGCGACCTACACCGATGACTGGGGCAAGAGTTGGAAAATGAGCGAACCGATCGTGGGCGGCGGCAACATCCAGCCCAGCTTCGCGCGCAAGCAGGACGGCACGCTCGTCACCTACATGCGCGACAACGGACCGCCGCCCGCCCGGGTGATGGTGTCCGAGTCCAAAGACGAAGGCGTGACATGGGGAAAAGTTTACGATCATCCGTTGCTCAAGAACCCGGGCTCGGGCTTGGAACTGATGAACCTCGCCGACGGCCGGTTCCTGGTGATCTACAATGACACCGAGGACGGCCGGCACAGCCTCGCGGTGTCGATCTCGGAAGACGAGGGCAAGACCTTCCGCTGGACGCGGCATCTGGAGCGCAGCGAGCGCGGCACCAGTTCGTATCATTACCCGTCGATCACCCAATCGCAGGACGGAATGCTGCACTGCACCTACAGCTGTTTTGTCAAAGACCCGGCCACCGGCAGAGAAGGCAAGTCGATCAAGCACGCCACCTTCAACCTCGACTGGGTGCTGGCCGGCGATGAACGGTGAACCGGGAGGGGTGCTTTGTCGCCAGCATCGTCTCTACCCGGTTCTCCATGCCTCGACCTCAACAACCTCGCCGCGCTCCTCTGCTCACTCAGCCGAAGGGCATATGGGACGAGGATTGAAACGGGCGAAGGCGTCCGCTATCGTCGGCCGCATGAAGACGACGATTGATATTCCTCCGGGCGAACTGAGGGCGGTGGTAAAGAACACGGGTGCCAAAAGCCGCGCGGAAGCTGTGCTGGTGGCGGTCAAGGAATTCAACCGACGCCGCAAATTGGCAGCGCTGGCGGATCGGCTCAAGGGGTGGCTTCCGAATTTCATGACCTTGGAAGACTTGAAGGCTATGCGTGAGGATGGCCGGTGGGAGGTGGTAAAGTGAAATTGGTGGATACGTCTTCGTAGATTGAATATCTGCGAGGCCGGAACAATGCCGTGGCGGAGCGGGTGCGGGATTTGATGCGGGAGGACGAAGCGGCGTTGTGCGAGTTGGTCCTGGTGGAGTTGTGAAACGGGGCGCGGGGCGACGCGGAGAAGCGGGTGCTGCGGGATTTGCAGGAGGTCGTGCCGGTGCTGCCCATCAATCCGGCAGTCTGGCTCGCGGCGATGAGGTTGGCGCGAAAATGCCGGGATACGGGTTTGACGGTGCGTTGGAACGCGGTTGGACAAGCCCCCGACCAGCGAGCCGTCGTGGCAGCCCACGAGGAGAGCCATCCTCGTTGTTCCGGCCTCTGCTCCCTCCGTTAACTTCTGTTGAACTGCATCGTTCCGTATTGGCTCAAGATCCCCATGCCTCCCGTTGCCTGCCCGCCACGGCGCTAGAACCAGATGGGTGACTGAACGAATCCCTCGCTCCGAGGCGATTTGAAATCAGACAAGAAAAGACAGGATCGAATCAGTCACTTCGAAGCGGCAATCGATTTGTAGCAGCCCGAAGACGAAACAAAGACGAAATCGGGACGGCCAACTTTTTATCTGTTGACCTCCTGCCCTAATGGGCGACCCCTTCACGACCCCTTCACGTTCCAAAAACAACAAGCCCTTCACGCGACCCCGGCCGACTCGTCCCCACTTAAATCGCAAACCGCAAAATTAAATCAGCGTTTCGTTAGAAGTTTTGCGGGAGATTCATTGGTTGCCTGGACAATCAACGGCGGGTTGGCGGGAGCGGTTGCCCGTGCGTCGTTTCTTGCCAACCCGCGAAATCACTAATGATCTTCGGGTGCAATGGATCTCCTGTGGCCCACCAGTCGAGGATGGCGCGATTGCCGTTCTTCATCTCAACGTAGATAGCGTAGTGGTCGTCGCCGACGTATCGGTACGCCTCGACTGTGTAGCTGACTTCTGGCAGCAGTCCAGCATGATAGGATTGGTTGATGAGCTTCACTGCTTGATCCGCGATGCCCGTGCAAACGTAAGCCCAAACGCCACGTGGATCTACTTGAGTATTATCAGATGATCGGCCCTGCAATTGAAAACGCGTGTTCTTGAGCCAGCCTGGAAGCGGGGAGTTGGCTCGTCGGACGAACTCTGGGTCAGAGGCAACGCGGTAGATAACTTCAGCATATGGCTCTAATTCTGCATTGCCTAAGGCAGGACGCTCACCCGGCTTTAGAGGCGCCTTCAATGGAGGAGGCATAACTTCTCCGTATATTTGTAGCGCGATGTCAGCGAAGATTGCACTGATGCCTATTCCAGCAAATAGCATCATGCCGGCGGCGAACTCTCCTTGCGGATCGACATTCATCACCGGGTTGCCGTTCGCATAGAGATACCGATGCAGCGTGAGCGGTTGACCAGTGTGAGGTGGATGCATGTCTCGGTTTACAAACCCACCCACTGTCGTGTTCAGGTACCTCATCCTGAGATAGTCCAAACCCAAGTAATGGTCACGCTGTTCTGAAGCAAACAAGTACGAAGTCTCACCGACGCCGATATGCTGGAGAGTTCGACCGAAGGCATCGAAATGGTATTGCGCTGTGACTGTGCCGGCACTCGCTGTTAAAGCCCTTGTGCTACCCAAGCCGTCGGCGTGGTAATAGGATCGAACGCCCCCACGGTTCTGGGAGATGGGATGATGCGGGCCGTAGGTGTAGGCAGCAACCAGAGTGGCTGGCTGGCCGTTCTGGGAAGTCCACTCTTCCAACACCTGGGCGTACGGGCGATTGGCGTCAATCAAGTACGCGGTGGCGGTGGTCGCGCTAGCTTCGGTCACGATCGAGGCCACCCGAATGCCGTCGCCGTCATAGACATAACCCAAGCCGCGGGTCACCCCATCCATGCCCGTGACGTTGGCAGCGACGAGCCGGTTCTCCGGACTCCATTCGTAGAAAGCGCTTTCGTTCGGATTGATGCGGGAGAGCGTGTTGCCGTTGTCGTCGTTCGTGTAGTTGGTCGCTTGACCGGCCAGCGTCTCGGCGAGTAGTTGGTCGTTGGCGTCGTAGGTATAATCGGTCTGCCCTTCTCCCGTGTCCGTTCGAGCGAGTCGGTTCCCAACCGGGTCCAGCGTATAGTCGATCGTCCGATTGCCCCTGACCGGATCGGTGATCGCCTCGCGAGTGAGCCGGTAGAGCTTATCATAAACATACTGGACCGAGCGGCCGCTGTGTTCCTGCACGGCCACGCGATTGCCGGTTGGGCCGAGGGTGTAGTTGTAGCTGGCGATGACTTCGCTTGGGTTTCGATGCTCGATCGTCCTCAGCCGGCTCAGTTCATCGAACGTGGCAGACCGCGTCGTGCCGTTCGGCATTGTGACCAGGATTGGGTTGTTCACGGCGTCGTAACTGTAGGTGGTCACGCCGCCGTCGGGGTCGGTCACCGTTTGCAGCCTGTTCAGGGCATCGAAGGAGTAGCGGGTGATGCTGGTGGCGATACGCGCTGCGTGGTCAGAGAAGGTGGTGATCGAAGTCCGGTTCCCGGCTTCGTCATAGCCGTACTCGATGCCCCGGCCGTCAGGATCAGTCCGGCCGAGCAGACGGTCGCGGGCATCGAAGGTAAAGCGCGTGACGCCGCGGGAGTCGGTGATCGTCTCCCGTCGGCCGGTGGGCGTGTAGGTGTAGGCAACCGTCGCACCGCCGGGGAGGGTCTTGGTCGCGAGCCGGTTGTTCACGTCGTAAACGAACTGGATCACCTGGCCGTTGAAGTTCTGAATTTCGGCGACGCTGTTGACGGCATTGAAGATCGTCGTCGAGCGCTGGCCTAGTGGCAGGATGGTGGCCCCACGCTGGCAGCAGGTCTCGAACTCGTAGCGGGTGACGTGACCATTGGCGTCCTGCTGGCGGACAAGGTTACCCCCTTCGTTGTAAGCGTAGTCGGTGCGCTGACCCAGGGCGTCGACAACAGCCATCAACCGGCCCGCGGCATCGTATTCAAAGTGACTCGTCACGCCCGCCTGATCCACTTCCGCAACGACCCGACCGAGGGGGTCATACTGGGTTCGCTTGCTGGTGCCGTCTGCGAAGAGGATTTGGACGCGCCGGCCCACCGCGTCGTACATGAACCGGGTTGTGTGACCCAGGGCATCAGTCTGGGCCGTCATGCGTCCGGCAATGTCGTAGGAACTGGTGGTGACCAAACCAAGAGCATTGGTGACGGCGATCTGGCGTCCGACCGTATCGTAACCAAACCAAGCGCTATTGCCCCGCTCGTCGGTGGTGGCGATCATCCGTCCCGCGAGATCGTAGTAGGTGTGGGTCCGCGGATTGTCATTCGGATCGGCCGGTGTTTCGTCCGGAGAGATCGTGCTGATCATGCGCCCCAGCCCATCGTATTCATTGCGAGTGGTGCGCCCGGCGCGATCCGTCGAGGCAGTGCGGCGGCCCGCAAGATCGTAGGCGGCCGTGCTGCGGCCGCCATCGGGGAACACGGTCTCGGCGAATTGGCCACGTTCGTCGTAGAGCATTTCCGTGCGGTGCCCAAGCGCGTCGATACTGGCGGTGGTTTTGCCCAACTCGTTGTATTCGGTGTGCGTCGTGTTGCCCGCCGCGTCGGTGGCGGAGGTCTGCCGACCGTCGGCGTCGTAGGTCGCCGTAGTCACGAGGGTGCGAACATCCCCTGGTTTGACCGTGACGGACGAGGTTCGTGACAACTGGTTGCCAGCGGCGTCGTAGGTGAATGAAGACGTGTTGCCGAGGGCATCGGTTTGCGCGAGAAGTCGGCCGGAGCCGTCGTAATTGAACCGGGTGACATTGCCCAAGGCATCGGTCGTTTGCGTGGGGTTACCCGAGGCATCGTAGGCATACCTCGTCGAGTTGCCCGCGCCATCCTGCGAAGCGGTCAGATTGCCCCGACCGTCATACTCACTCGACGTGACATTGCCCAGCGGATCTACGGAGCGCGTCACCTGGCCGAAACTGTTGAAGGCGGTTTGGGTCACGTTGCCCAACGGGTCAGTCCGCTTGGTTGCGTTGCCTTGGAGATCGTATTCGTAGCGGCTGGTGTTCCCGAGCGGATCGGTCTCCGAAAGTTGGTTGTTGTTGGCGTCGTAGGTGTGTTCCGTGACGGCGCCAAGGGCGTTGACGTCGCGCGTCACGTTGCCCTGGTCGTCGTAGTGGTAGCTGGTCACGTTCCCCAACGGATCGGTGACACGTTCGATGTTGGCATTGAGGTCGTGGTCCAGATACACGGGGTTGCCATTGGCATCGCGCATGGTGATGAGGCGCCCTGCGTCGTCGTATTCGGTGCGGACACCCGGGTTGCCGAGCGGATCGATGATCTCGCGGAGGTAATGCGGACGGGGCGCCGCATAGACCAGCCGGGTCGTGTTGTTCATCCGGTCGGTCACCGAGACCAGGTCGCCTTTGGCATCGTAGGCGTAGCGGATGGTCTTACCCATCGGATCCGTCACGCCGATGATCCGGCCCTGGGGATCGCGGGTGAACGTGATCTGAACGCCGGCGGAACTCTGGATCCCCGCATCCGTGAACGTGAGGACGTTATTGTTGCGGTCGGTGATCGTCCGCAGGTCCCCGCTGTTCCCATCAATCTGCATCTTCACGCCTTCCTTGGTGGTCAGCGTGTAAACTCCGTTGTCGTAGATTGGGGAAGCCGGGTTATAGGGGGTGCCGATATTCCAATCGACATACTCGCCGCTGGTGGGGTCGCGGAATATGGGGTAGCGGCCGACCGTCAACTGGTCATATACGCCCGGATCCGGAACGAACTCCGGGAACTGGAGTCGAAGGAAGCCAATGGTGCTCGCGCTGGGCTTGAAGGTGAAGCCCACGCGCCGGCCGCCAGGCAGCGTGATGTTCACCCGCGACTTGTTCCGGAACGGGTTGTAGATCAGTTCGTCCTGGAAGGCGCTCTTCGGGACACTGGCGCGGAGCTGGGTGTTCTTGAATTCGAGCCGCCAGCCGTAACCGAAGTCGCCCTTCTCAGTGGCCTGTAACGAATCGTACGTCCGGCCCACGGTAATGGGGATGCCGGTGACGGGTATGCTGAGGTCGGTGAAGCTGAGGCGGAAGTTGCCGAGCTTGAGTTCACCGGCGGCGTGAACCATGCGTTCGTACTCCGTCGTTCGGCCCGAGATCTCCACGACCGTCAGACGCAGGAGGTAGCTGTCATTCGCCAACAAGGTTGGATCGAACACGCCCAGGACGCCATCGGTGATCGAGGTGGTGCCGCGGTCGACTTCGGTGAATTCGCCTCCCTCAATCGACCCAATGGCCAGTGTGTAGTAATCAAGGTTTGCGTCGCTGGCGGTGCCGCGCACTTCGACACGCGAGGTTACCACTGCGTCATCCTCGGGGCTGGTGATCAGCGCGATGGGTGCGTCGGGATCAGGAGGAGTACCGCTGCCCGAACCGCCGCTGGAATGGGCGGTGACCTCGACGGAGGTCGTGACCACGCGTCGGTTGCCGGCGACATCGGCGGCAGTGGCTTGGGCGAGGTGGGTTCCGATGGTCGTCAGCGCGCCGGTGGCGCGGCCGTCGGCGTCCAGCACGATCGGGACTCCATCCAGGGTCAAGGTCAGGGATCCGATCTTGACGTCGTCGGTGGCCCGGACACTGAACAGGATCGTCTCACCCACCGCCACCGGGTTGGGGGTAATGTCGAGCTGGAGCTGCGGCGCCTGGGTATCGGCCCGGACTAGCAGATCGAAGTCCTGGTCCGTGCGGGCGCCCAACGGATCGAAGGCGCTGACGCGGATCCGCACCGTGCCCGCGATCCCTAGGGGTGGGGTCCAGCGGAGACGGCCAAGCTCGTCGATGGTGATCCCGGGAGGGCCTTGCGCCGCGAAGGTGAGCCTGCCGCCATCGGGATCGGTCGCCTGGACATCGTAACGGTAGAGGATTCCCGGATCGGCCACCGTGACCGGGGCCGACGTAATGGCGGGAGGTCGGTTGTCGCTGCGCACTTCGATGGTGAAGCTCTGTTCGGAGATACCCCAGGGCGAATCGGCCGCCCAAATGGTGACCCGGGCGAAACCAGCCTGGATCGGACGCCAGCGTAGTATGCCATTGACCAGCACCATCCCAAAGGGGGACTCAAGAACCTGGAGGAACACGGGATCACGATCGGGATCGACGACCCGGATGCGGTACTCGTAGTCCTGGCCCACGACGGCGACGAGATTGGGTTGAGACAGGAACACCGGGCGGCCGGTGGCAGGGATATCCGCGGGACTGGTTGGCGACTCGGTGGTGGTCCAGTTCACCATTCTTAACTCCTGGCGGCCCGTTGCGCCGGCCGGATCGGTGACGATGATGACGACCGCGTTGGTCTGCCGTTCTTGCACGATGGGAAAGACCCACTGCAACAAGCCGGTCATGGGGTCAATGGTCATACCGGGCGGGGCGGTGGTGAGGGAGAACACGAGCGGTTCCTTCTCCGGGTCCTCGGCGCGCACGGCATATACCCACTTTTCGATCTGCGCTCCAACGGGTGGTTGGGAAGTAATCTGTGGTGGCAGGTTGAAGGCGCTGACGGTGAGCGTGAAGGTCTGGAGCGTTGAACCCCCAAATGGATCCTGGGCGCGCAACGAGACTTCCTGCAAACCGAGTTGATCGACGGCGGGCTTCCAACGCAACGTGCCGCGAACGGGGTCGACTGACATGCCGTCGGGTCCGCCAGTCAGGCTCCACGTGAAAGGATCACCGTCGGGATCCGTCGCCACGGCATCATAGGCGTAGACTACGCCCAACCTGGCGGCGAGGCCGGGGTTCGAAGTAATGATGGGCGCGGCGTTCGCGGGCCGGGCGGCGGTCGGGGGATCGACCGTGATGGCAACGGACCATTCCTGCCACGCGGTCCCGCCCCGTCCATCGTCGACCTCCAACCGGACGATGTTCGCGCCAACCTGCGCACTGGTGGGTTCCCAGAGGAGCTGGCGAACATTCGGATCCGCTCCCGGAACCAAGGCGAGGATCATCCCCTCCGGAGCCCTCGTGAGGTTGAAGCTCAGGGGATCGTTGTCGGGATCGAAAGCCCGCACCTGATAGGCATAGCCCAACCCGAGGCGTAGCGAGGTGCGCGGGGCCGAGACGATCGCCGGTGGCTGATTGGGAGCCGTGGGTTGTTCGATCGGCAAGTCGAAGGTTTGGGTCGACAGTCCGCCGCGGCCATCGGCGGCTTGAACCGCCACCCGCACACTATCGAGCGTCGTGGTGCCGCGAAGTACGACCTGTACGTTGTCCACGGCAAAGGATTCGTCGTCGCCACCCTGCCAGCCGGCACCATCCGCGAACCACTCGACCGTCAGCGTGCTCGCCGTGTGCGGGATGCGCCTGAAGAGCGGCTCGGTCCCCATGTCGTAGGCGGAATCCATGAAGTAGGAGGCGCCGCCTGAGAAGCCGAGGGGTTGGCGCAGCGCGAGCAACACTCCGGGGGCAGGCACGTAGCCATCCAGTCTGGCCGGCGGGTTGGGAGCGTCGGCATTCAGGAAGGACTCGGAGAACAGTTCCTGCCCATCGACCCGGACGTGTAACCGCTCCGGTGCTACCCCGGTTTCCGTCCCGGCCCCATCCCAGGAATCGATGATTGCCAGGAGGAACCGCAGATCAATGCTGGTGTGCGGCGGCAGATCACGGAGGCTCAGCACCAACTTCTGGGAAGGCGTACCCACGGGGGATCCGCCGGAGAGATTCCGGAGGAACTTGCCGGCAAACCGGCGTTGATCGTTACCCAAGCCGGCATAGCCCTGCACGGTGGCGAGGACGCCGGGGCCACTGAATTCTGCGGGGAACCCATTGTCGAAGTCCGAACTGAAGGCAACCACGGACGGCTGGAGGGATGGCTGCCACCCGAGCAACCCGCTGGCAGGATCGATTGTCGCGTCCTCAGGACCTTGAACGACCGAGTACGTGATCGGATCCCCGTCGGGGTCCTGCGCCGTCACCTGATATTGGTAGGGCACCCCAGCCAGCGCCGGCGCATGGGGCGTCGAGGTGATGTCCGGCGCGGTGTTGGGGCGCACCACGGCGACGTCGAACGACTGGAGGACCACACCACCGCGGCCGTCCTGAGCGCGGAGTATGACCGAATGCGTCCCGATTTGTGCGGCACTGGGGACCCACGCCACGGTCCCTGCATTGGCATCCACCACCATGCCACCCGGCGCGAGACTGAGGTCATAACGAACGGGGTCCGCATCAGGATCCACTGCCTGGGAATCGTAACGGAACATCAGACCGACCGTGCTCGCGCCCGAGGGCGGTGTCGTGACGAAAGCAGGGGGACGGTTCGCGGGTGCGACCGGCGGTATTTGGGCACCGAAATCGATGGCGGTCAGTTGCTGACCTTCGGCGAGGCTCAGGGTGTACGGGGTGCCCGGCAGGTTCAAACGCCAGCCCGGTCGCGATTCGACGCGTGGTCGATAGGTTCCGGCTTTGAGGTTCGCGAATGCGAACGCGCCATTGGCGGCGGTCACCGCTGAGGATTCGCCGTCGTCGATGCGCTGGTTGAAATTGAGGTCGAGGAAGACCCGCCAATTCGTAAGCACCGGTTCAGATCCGTCTCCGGCCCGGGCGCCATCGCCATTGCGATCGTCGAACACGGTGCCGGCGATTCGGCCGGTCCCGGGCGGTTCCAATTGGAGCTTGAAGGCCTGTTCGTCGAAGCCACCACGGTTGTCGGCGGCGCGGACGCGGAAGGACTGCTCGGTCGCGGTGGGCACCCAGCTCAGCAGGCCGGTCACGGGATCGAGCGAGGCCAGTCCCGGCCCGGCGATCAACTGATAGGTGAGCGGATCGCCGTCGGCATCGGCTGCCACGATCTGGTAGTGGTAGGGTCGGCTGCCATTCAGGGGATAATCGAGCAGCGAGATGGCGCTGACCGGTCGACTGACAATGACGGGGGCGTGATTCGCCGGATCGGGGAGAAGCTGGATCACATAGGATTGTTGCACCTGCCCGCCCTGTGGGTCCGCGGCTCGAAGGGTCACCGATTGACCACTGAGCTGCGCCTTCGAACCCACAGTCACGCCGGCGACGAAGATCCGTTGCACGCCGTCGGCACCGTTGTCGGTGAACCGGATGCGGGTCAGTCTTTGCGAGGCAAACTCAGGCGGGAGCGTGAACGTTTGATGATCGAGGCGGGTCGTCCAACCTACGACGGTCACCTGTCCCAGCGCGGTGAACGCCGGCTGCGTCGTGTCGCCGTTGATCGAGTTGTTGTAGGAGCTTTGCAGGTAGTCGCGAATATCAGAGTTGCCGATGAGGTCTTTGCGGAAGTAGGCGCCTTCCGAGCCGAAGCACTCGACGGAGGCGTAACTTTCCGGCCCAGGAGCGCCCCACCAGGTGTTAATCAAGGTGTGTAGTTCAACGACGCCGAACTCGTCGACAGCCAGTTCGAGGACACGGGGATTCGGCCCGGCCTGGTTCAGGCTGTGCCAGATGTTGTTGCCCGACGGCGGAATGGTGAAGGGTATTCCGTTGGCGAGCACAGATCCAACCGGGAGTGCTGAACCATAGGTGACGGAGGAAAGGTTGGCATTGTGGCTGGCCGCGAAATTCAACGGGCGATAGCTCAGGCCGTCACCCAGGGCCGTTGTGACTGAGGGAGTCCACTGGACCATTCCAGTGTCCGGATCCACCTGCATCCCGGCCGGGCCGCGGTCGAGCGAGTAGCTCAGTGCGTCTCCGTCGGCATCGATCGCCTCCGAGTCGTACTGATACATCGAGCCGAGCTGCGCACTCACGATCGGCACGGAGCGGAACACCGGCGGGCGGTTCAAAACTGGAATTACGACGTTGAGGACAAAGCGTTGTTCGGCGCTGCCCCCGTTGCCGTCAGTGACGCGCAAGAGAACTTCTCGTGTGCCCACGTCCGAATTGCCGGGGGCCCACGAGAGAGTGGCGACTCCGGGCGTGCCGACTGAGGGCGTAAAGCTCGCGCTGGTGGGGCCCATGACCATGCTGAAACTCAGCGGATCACCATCGGGGTCGGTAGCGCTGAATGTGTAGGAGTAAGGTTTGCCGGGGAGCGCTTCGACTTCCGGTCGCGAGGTGATGACAGGTGCCTGATTGAGGTTTCCACGCACGGCAAGCTGGTAGGTGAACTGGACCTGGTTGGGATTGGAAAAACTGAGTGTCCGAGGCTGCGACAGTTGGCCCGGGGCGAGCGATCCAGTGACCGGGGGCGTGAACTGGAAGAACGGCACGCCGTCGGCCGTCAGGCCATCCGGTCTCACGACACGAACCGAGGGATGACTGAGTCGGGTGATGCCGACCAGGAGCGGGGCGCGGAAGGGGTATTGGCCGGCGTTGCGCAGGGCGAGCTCCGTCGAGAGTACCTGGCTGCGCTCAGCAAACGTTGTCCGTCCGTATTCGCCAAGGGCACTGCCACTCACATCGACCAGTCGCGTGGTGTCGACACCGCCGGGCGGGGCCTGGGTGCCGTTGATCTGAAGCTTGCGCGTATTCGAATGGCCCAGGTTATCCAGGGCAACGATTGTGAAAAGGTTCTGGCCGGGTGCGATGGTGAGCGTGCTGAAGAAATTGCCGACGGCATCGAGCGATTCGACCGGGAGCCCGTTGACCGTGACGCTGTAGATGCGGTTGGCCAGGGGATCGCCGATCGGGCGGTAGACCTGGTTGTGTTGCCAGGAGAGGATGTCGTGGTTGGCCCACGCACCACCGGTGCCGGAGGTAAACCCGACATAGGCATCGTTGCTCCCGATCGTGACCGGTATGTCCATCACCCGGCTCAAGGTTGGCAGCATGGGTCGATCAATCAATTGACTGACGCGCACCTCGAGGGTGGTCCCGTCATAATCTACCCAGGCATGCCACGGCAAACCGTTGTCAAAGTTCGGCCGGATGCCGGCGGTAAACGCCGCTGGCGCTCCGTGGTCAACACTACCGTTGGCATCAATGCCGACATGGTTGGAGTCCGGATCGTTTTGCTCGCCGTTCCACCACGTGTCAAACTCGACCCCCACGCTGTTTGGGATGCCGGCGTAACCGATGCCGCCGCCGCTGCCGCCAATTGAAGAACTGACCGACTGTACCACGAACACCAGTCCGTCGGCGCCTGGTTCGGTAAACCGGCTGGCGGGGATGGGTTCCTCGATTGCGCCGTTCGGCAGCCGCCAGCGCACGGAGAGACTGTCGCCCCCACCCCCCTCCTTCATCAGCGCCTCGAGATAGTATCGTTTCCCGGCTTCGAGCCGGATCGGTGCCGACTGCTGGCCCGGTTCCTTGGTCCATTCGCGGAACAAGGTCCAAGTGCTTACCCGCGCGATTCGCGCCTTGTGGTCGGGAATGCCGTCCAAGCTGAGATACAATTCCCCCTGGTCATCGCTCGCGATCCAAAACGTGTAGTCGCCAGTCGATGGGGCGACTAAGAACCCGCTGAGCCTCTGGCCATAGTCCTGACCCACGTCACGCGGCGCTTCGAAGGCGGTGCTCAGCAACTCCACCGAAGCGGGGTGATCCGGGAACGCGGGCGAGTTGACGAGGTCGCCAATCGTGTTGCCGGGGATCCCGGCATAGACTTCCCGTCGTATGCTTGACTGGGATATGCCACCGGACTCCGTGAGGCGGAAGGTAAAGTAGGTGCTAAAGCTCCCGGCGTTTACGCGGGTCGAGCTAAAGGCACTCCCCGAAGCGCTCGCCGTCGCGGGCGTCAATCGCAGCACCTGACCATCCGCGGTAAGAACTGGTTGGGCCGTTCCATTAAGGGTCAATTGTTCCGGTTGAGAAAAGTCTTCGAAGCTCAGGAAGACGTTGGGATCTTTGTTCGGATCCGCGAAGGCGAGGGCGACCGCCGAGCCCGACAACAGGACCGGCGTTCCTGCGGGGGCCGTACTTCCGTCGATCGGGGCGCTGATGGAAAGCAGGGGGCCAGAGGGATCCTGCGGCGGCTGAGCACTGAGTGAAGGGGCATTCTCCGTCGGCACCGGAGATGAATCAAAGGGCAGCTCGGTGATGTTGGATCCCGGACTGGCGATGGGGTCGCCGGGCCCGCCGTTGCCAGGCGGTGTGGAAGGCAGTAAGGCGATGGGTGGCAGGCCGGCAAGTGTGACGAACTGCACGGTCGAGATGCGGGCGGTGGTCTGGCGGTCGCGGTCGTTGTTGACCAACCGTAACAGCAGCTTGAAGGACTCTCCCGGGAAGAGGTGACTGAGGTTCACCGTGACGAGGAGCTCATCACCCTGTAGCTCGGTCGCGACGCCGGCCGCGGCGTTCGGTTCATTTCCTTCGCCGAAGTTCAAGCAAGCGTCGGCATTCACGCCGAGTGCTCCCTGCCCGATGAAGCCAGGTCCGATGGTATAGGTAACGGGCCGTTCGTCTGGTCCGAGGAGCGCGGCTTCAAAAGCATCGCGAATGGCATTCACGGCGCCCCGATCGAAGGCCGGCCCGGTTGCCTGGACGCGGAACTGGAGGGCATTGGGCACCACTGGTCCGGCAGGTACGACGAAATCGTGCGCGAGGCTCACCACGAATGAATCCCCCTCGGTTAGGGTGGCTTCACAGCCTGAGAAGTTGGCAATCCCAGTCACGGCTGCCGGGTTAGCGGCTTCCGGCACCGAGGCGACAAGGGTCCAAAAGTCTGCGGCGAAGGCCACGCAGGGCAGGCGGGTCACGGTCAGATTGGCCGAGGCCTTCTGCCCATAGGCGTCTTCGGTCTGGATCCAAAAGACATTGGGGCCGACTTCCAACATCGCTCCGCCAACGACAAAGCTCCCGTCCGCGCTGGCGGTCGAGTTGCCCACGACCGTACCATCCATTGAGCCGCGTCTGAGGATAACCGGCAAGCCAGGTCCGGTCTGCCCGATCAAAGTGGCGACATCCAGTTCGGTAACGAGATCTCCCCGGGGCGGGGTATCGTACGTGGGTTCAAGTGCCAGTGAGATCGAAGGCGGCGGCGTTCCCCGCACGACAATTTGTGCCTCGGCTGAAATCAGTCCGATCGCGCTAGCGGTTAACTTGACCGTACCGCCAACGTTTCCGGCGCTGGCCGTGAACACCTGCGAAAGATCCCCGGCCGGAATCAGCACGGAAGCCGAGACCGTCACTAGCGGGGCATCAACCGACAGTTGCACCGTTACGCCGCTCCCCGGGGCGGGATGATCCAGCGCCACCGTGAATTCAACCGCGCCACCCGCCGGCACTTCTGTCGTGGGCGGAGTGAGCGTAACGGTCGTGGGGGCTGCACCCAACGAAATGACCAACGCCACTGCACTGCCTTTGACAACTTTGTTTCCAGCCACGGGATCCTGACTGATCACTCGTCCCGCCGGCACCGTGGTACTGTGGGCGCGGGCAAGCCCCTCGACCAGGTTGGCGCCCCGGATGGCAACAACGGCCTCATTTTCGGACAATCCTACCACGTCCGGCACCACCATCTGGGCCTCTTCGGTGGTCACGGTCGTCGTGTCTGGATCGCTGTTCTCCTCGCCGTCACCCACGATCAACTGGACCACGTAAGAGCCCGGCAGATCCGGAACGAACATCGGCCCCAGCAACTCCGGATTGGAGAACTGGGTGGCGCTCGCGGTCGGTTTGGAGAGAAACGACCAGAAGTAGCGCAACAAATCGCCGTCGGCGTCGCGGGATCCACTTCCATCGAGAGCGACCTGATCACCGACGGTTGCCGCTTGGTCGGGACCGGCCTCAGCCACCGGCTTGGAGTTGATGGTGGATACGGCAACAGTGTCCGGCATGCTCTCCTCCTGTGCGTCCCCCACGATGAGCTGCACCACATAGTCGCCGGGCCGATCGACTACGAACGAGGGATCCGGCGCCGACGAGTTTGACAACTCCGCACTGCTGCCTTCCGGTCGGGTGGTCAGGGACCAAGAGAAGCGCAACAGATCGCCATCAGGGTCGTTGGAGTTGCGGCCGGCCAGTTGCACCAGCGATCCCATCATCACGCTTTGGTCAGGACCCGCATCGGCCACTGGAACCGAGTTCATGGTGGATATGGAGACAGTGTCGGGGTTGCTCGCCTCCTGTCCGTCGTCGACGATCAGTTGCAATACGTAGGTCCCCGGCCGGTCGGGGGTGAAGGTGGGGCGGACGGCCATCGGTTCGTTCAACTCAGCCTGACTTTCGGGCGGTCGGGTGACGAAGGACCAGCCGAAAGCCAACAGGTCGCCGTCCACATCCGCTGAGCTGGTGCCATCCAACGTTACTGGTTGAGCCAGGTGGGTTGTCTGGTCCGGCCCCGCATTGGCGACCGGCGGTGAATTTCTCGTCGAGAGCGTGACAGTATCTGCAATGCTGTTGGCGACACCGTCGTTGACGATTAGCTGGAGCACATAGCTGCCAGGAACGTCCAGGACTACAAACGGTTTCGCGGCCGCCGGGTCGGAAATCTCGGATTGGCTTGTCGGCGGGGCACTGACCCAGGACCATCGATAAGAGATCCGATCCCCATCCACATCGGTGCTGGCGCTGGCGTCGAGCACGACGTACTCGCCAACCCGGGCGGTCTGGTCGGCACCGGCGTGGGCCACGGGGGCGGAGTTTGCGGTAGTGACGATGACGAGGTCGGGGATGCTGGACACCTGGGAGTCACTGACCACCAGTCGGAGTGCGTATGTTCCGGGTACGTCGAGCTGGAAAGTGGGTTTGACTGCGGAGGCGTCTGAGAGCACCGCCTGACTGGCCGTCGGCTTGGTAACAATTTCCCAACGAAAGCCCAAGGGATCGCCGTCGATATCTGAAGAACGGCTACCATCGAGCACGACGAGCTGCCCGAGCACATCGGTCTGATCGGCGCCGGCGTTGGCCACGGGCGGCGCGTTCCAAGCCATCGGCTGTTTCCAGGTAACGCTCCCACGGAGTACCCCGTTGGCGTAGGCGTAAGCGGAAAACGTCACGCCAACGGTTCCGCTGAACTGGACCGTGGTGGGCACGATCCCGCCCGCCTTCCAACTTCCATCCGCCGGATCGAAGGTGAGTGTCAGGCGTGGTCGCAGCAGCGCATAGGGCCGGTAGTCGACCATTACTTGAACTTGGTTTACGTCGGGCGCGGTCTCCACCCGCACTGTAAAGGAGCGCCCGGGCCGGATAATCTGGGGATTCACCTGGTGGCCGCTGATCCACGTCTGCGCTACTGCGGAACTGATGAGCCAACTGGCGCCCATGAGAATGAACGCCTTTCGCAGTGACCGTGGACCGCCCGAGACACAATGCATATTCATAGTACAACTCCTTCGCTCCAAGATTGCCCCGTTCTGATTCGACCTAGCCTTGTTGTTTCGCAGTTACCCCAGGCGGGCGACTACGGTTCCAGGCATGGAATGAAAGGCACAAAAGAAATGTCAGCGGGGCGAGTAACGGATGCCAGGAGTCCGGAACCGCCGTGGAGAGCGCTGGTCCAATCACCGAACCAACGGAACCGAAGTCAGAAAAATCGCCGGCATATCCGAACTCATAGTAGGTGACCAACGCAGGCGCGTAGCTGCTGAGGAAGGAGAATCCCGAAAGCAAAAGCCCTGACCCCAGTTCGCTGCCGAAGTCGGCAAGAAAATCCATATCCGGATAGCTAACCAGCCAGTCCACCGCCCAGCCAGAGGGCGTGACGACGTCGGTAAGCGACCAGTCCGGGGTGGCGATGCCATGATCCAGACTCCAGTTCGTCAGAAAACCGTCAGGGTTATCATTGCTCAATGTGTAGTTGTAGAGATACCTGCCGTCGGCTTCCAACGTGGCAGAGCCAATGACTACAGCCTCGGCGGCAGAGGTTGAGAGCAACAAAACGGCGACCAACGCAGTGGTCCCAGCGAGTACGGATTGAGTGGCGTGGGATTTCATAAGAGGATAAACATCAGGGGTTGTGGGGCTAAGATCAGTTGTAACTACTGCTTAAACAGCCGCTCCTAGCGCAACCTTACAAAAAGTTGAAGAATCTTTTCGGCGGGCGGGCGGAGGGCCAATCGGAGGGCCGAGTTCCAGGAGGCCC
The DNA here is from genome assembly GCA_031362805.1 of bacterium. Classification (GTDB taxonomy): domain Bacteria; phylum Verrucomicrobiota; class Verrucomicrobiia; order Limisphaerales; family RI-55; genus RI-55. The sequence continues at coordinate 117,428 of JANLTG010000051.1, read as the reverse complement.
TGAACAAACCACCCGGAGGGCCGCGCTCCGCAAGGCCCTGTTTAAACGGATCGGAATAGATGGGGTCTCGTGTAACTCGTCCCTCCGATATGCGCGTCCGAAGGAAGCGTTCCGGAGGGCTGCGCTCCGCAAGGCCCTGATCGAACCGACTGGAGGGCCGAGTTACACGCGGCCCTTACCAAACGGATCCAAATAGATGGGGACTCGTGTAACTCGTCCCTCCGAGGGTTGCCTCCGATATGCGCGTCCCTCCGGGGTTGTGTCTTTGGTTCGCCGTGAATAGCGTCTCGGCCATGATTCCCGCCGATGAACCGGGCCGGAAACATCTGCCGCACGTGGCTCCGATGGAGTTTCCCAATCAGAGCGTGATCATTTACGTGACGCAGGTGGTCGCCAGGCGACGCCCGCTGCTGGCTCGCACGGAAGCGATGGAGACGTTGCTCGCTGCCTGGCAAAAAGCGGACCACTGGTTGGTCGGTCGCTACGTCTTGATGCCGGATCATCTGCACCTGTTCTGCGCGCCGGCGCGGTTTCCCTCCACGCCGTTGAAGGCCTGGATGGCGTTCTGGCGCGCGGAGGCGACGCGTCATTGGCCGTGGCCGGGGGAGAAACCCATCTGGCAGAAGGATTTCTTCGATCGACAGCTCCGCAGCGGCGAGAGCTACACCCAGAAATGGCAATACATGCGGGAGAATCCCGTGCGGGCCGGTCTGGTGTCCGATGCAGACGCATGGCCGTGGCAGGGAGAATTGAATCCGTTGAGGTGGCACGAACCGGCCTAATATCCCGGAGGTTCGGGTCCGGAGGGACCGCCTCGGAGGGCCGAGTTACACGAGTCCCTGATTAAACCGGAACGATGCAGAAGAAACCACGAATGAACACCAATGGACACGAATCAGAAGCGGTGGAAACGAAGTGTGCCGTGAGAACTTTTGCCCACTGTTTGGTGAACGCCGGCTCTGCCGACTTGAGCGCGTTAAACTCCTGTTTTTATTCGTGTGGATTCGTGTCCTTTCGTGGTTGAACTGCCTGTCTTCGGTTAAATCGGATCGGAATAGATGGGGACTCGTGTAACTCATCCCTCCGATCGGTAGGGTTGATTTGGGATTCGTGTAACTCGTCCCTCCGATGAGTCCCTCCGATGAGCACGCGAACAACTCCCGCCACAAAGCAACGGGCCACCCGATTCAATCGGGTGGCCCGTCGTTTCCCAATCCGCAGTTCAGACGCCCGACCGGTGGCGGCCTGTCGTCATTGCGGGCAACCCGGTTAAGGGATGATCGTTCGTTTGAGGCGATAGTAGCGCTCGCCGGTGGATGAGTCGTCCGCCGCGGTCCCGCTGTTGTGAGGACCTGCTGGCAGCGGCTGCCAGTCGGGGCCGGAGTTCACGTTGTCCCGATACTCGATGACGTGGTTGAAGCCCACGGTGAGCGGGTAGGTCAGCACGACATGGGTCGTGGAACTCCCGGGCACCCGGTTCGCGTTGATGGCGACGGCCGCGTCACCCGCAACGCTCACGGTGGTGGAGGTTGTCGTCGCGCCCGGAGTTGGCTGCAACTGGCCTGCGTGATCGCGGGCGATGCTGTAGAACCGGTAGCTGCTCCCGTTCTGTCCGGTGAAGGTCGCGGACGTGTCGGTTGTGCCACTCAGCCACACTCCGAAAGGCCCGTCGTTCGTTGAGACCAGGATGTCGAAGCTGGCGATGCCCGAGCCGACATCCGTGCCGCTCCTCGAGACCGTGAAGTCCGGCGTCGTGACCGTGGTCGGCAGCGACACGACGGAGCTGATGGGGCCGTCGGCGTCGATGGTGACGAGCGCTTCTTTTTCGGGATCGGTGCCGGCGGCGGGGTTGTGCGGCTCCCGCTGGTTGGTCGCGATCTCCTCCTGAAGATCGAATTCGATGAGCGCGATGTTCCGGATTTCGGTGCCCGTGGGTAGGTTGGATTTCGCGTTGATCACGTAGCTGAAATGGCCCATGCCCCGCTCGGTGCCATCCTCGGGCGGAAGGAAGCCAATGTTTACCGGAGGCGGCAGGCTGGTGCTGGGATTAATGGATCGGAAGGTTGCATAGACCTTGCCCGAGTCGCCGCGCAGCCCGGCCTCGATCTGCACTTCAAACGTCTGGCCGCCGTAGGTCATGATGACATTGGTCTCGAAATGCTGAACATTGGCTGGGACAAAGATCATGCGATCTCCAAAGCCAATCTCGGTGAGGCGGAACGATGACCAATCAAAGCTGGGACTTAGCTGGTCACTGACCGTCACGAGTTGTGCCGGAGCCGAGGCTGAGGCGTCGTTCTCGAAATCGATGCGATACGGGAGCGTAGCTCCAGGGAGGATGTGATTGGCTGAACCCACACCGACTGGGCCGACTTTGTCATTGGGATCTTGGCTACCAGCCGCACCCGCGCCGCCACCACCGCCGCCGGCGCCACCACCACCACCACCACCGCCACCACAACCATTGCCTGTGCATTGGGGTGGCGGTGGCGGTGGCCGAAATTTCGCATCATCTTCGTCGGCTACTTCATTCGCTGCTGCGCAGGTGGAACACAATGGGCTAGAACTGTCGCGCAAGCTCTTTAGCAGTCCTGCCGGGTCTGAAAACTGTGTTGGTTCGTTCACCACATATCGAAGCTGGTTTAAATCCCCACCTCGAAGGCCAATCGGATCAGGCGTCATGAATCGCCCCACTGAAGCTTTGTAGAATCGAGCCCGCATATAATGAGCACCGTCATTATCGTCTGTAACGCCGAACTTTCCGACGAATCGAAGCGGGTTGGCAACCGACTCATTGTTAAGTGCCAGTTCGCCAAACGGATTGTAAGCGTAGCGGTTGGCAATTGTGCCTGCGAAATCCGTAATAGCCGTAGTGGAGCCAAGCGCATCGAATTCGTAGTATCGAATTGGATTGGTGCTGGAAGATCGCCCGACCAAACCAAGCCCGTGAACTTGTCGCGCCAAAAGATTGCCCGCGCCTCCTTGTTCGGCAATCACATCCACTAGGCCACTTGGGTCGAGAAGGTACTCCGTTCGCTGGCCGTTAAGTATGGTCGTAACACGATTACCGAAAGCGTTGTATTCGTACTCGGTCAAGCCCTCGGGACCGGTCACGCTAATCAGATGATTCAAGGTGTCGTAGGTGTAGGTCCTGAGCCCGTCCGAGGTCAGGTTCCCATCAGCATCGAATTGCTGGGCTGTTCCACCTACACTTGAATACTGGTTTAAGTCGTTGGCGATGTATGGGGTCGTGACTCCGTTGACCACGGTGGAAGTCCGGTTTCCCAGGGAGTCGTAATTGTATTGAAGGTCCTGGTTCGGAATCGACGGATTGGTCGAAACCAGGACCGCGTGAATCAACTGGCTGGTGCCGTCGTAATCGTAAGTCCACTTCCCGTCCACCGTTTCCATGGTACGCCGACGTCCGCGACTGTCGTAAGTGTAGTCGAACCGCGTGCTGACCGTGCCGACCGGAGCATGGTTGATGAGGTGCAGGATCTGGCCGGCAGCGTCGCAGTCGTAAATGGCGTAGGTGCCATTGCCCTTGTTGATTCGTTCCTGACGTCCGGCCGCATTGTAGAGGTATTCCACAAGAACGGCATTCGAGCTGTCGCGCAACTTCGAGAGGCGACCGGCCGAGTCATATTCGTAGCGAGTGTCGCCCCCGGCGCTGTCGGTCAGGTTTTGCCGACGGCCGTAGGCATCGTATTGAAAGTTCACCCAGCGTCCATTTGGATAGATTACCTGCCGCAGCCGATCGCCCTCAGTGGCAGTATTATAGAGGTAGGCTGTGACCTTATCCGTGCCGGATACTGGGTGCTCGACGGCATTGGTGATGTTCCCACGCGAGTCATGATCGTAGCGGTAGTAGCTCCCGTCCGCGAACGTCTGCCGATCGAGTTGCCCGGCTGCATTGTAAGTCAGGGAGATCGGTTGGCCCCGGCGGTTGGTGTAGCTCTGGTAAAGTCCGCTGGCCGTGAAATTGCCGAACCGTTCGACCGAATTGTTCGGATAAATCGTTGCCAGTTGGTTTCCCTTCGCGTCGAAGGTGTAGGTCGTGGTGTTATTTCGTGCATCGGTGAAACTGGTCATCCGTTTGAACGGGTGCTCGTAGCGAAAGCGGGTGGTTTGCCCGAGTTCATCGGTGATACTCGTTGGGCTACCGCAAGAGCACCACGTATAACTCTGGCTTTCACCAGTTGGCAGGACCAACCTGCTGAGGTGCAGGTCATCGTCGAACTCGGAGGAAGTAATGTTACCCAGAGGATCAATCGTCTTGGAGAGGAGTCCCCGGTGATCGTAAAACAGGCTGGTCGTTCCCTGAGCGTCAGTGACCGTCACGCCACCCGCGCTATCGTAACCAAACGCAACTGACTGTTCTCCGCTCCCGAACCACGACCCGCTTAGCCGCCCAAGGGTGTCGAAGGAGAAATGACGCGTGTTTCCTCCTCGGGTGATGGAGGTAAGGGCGTAGCGTTGGGCGGGGGAGCCAGCGGTCTCGTAGGTGTAGCTGGTTACCTTGCCGTCGTCGGTGGTGACGGATTGCAAATAGGTTCCGCTATAGGAGTAGGCGACCGCGCGCCCCGACGACTCCGTCACCGATTGGATCAGCCCGGAGCCGGTGTAAGCGATCGAGATTGTCGCGCCCGAGCTGTGGGAGAGGGTGGTGAACTGGCCAGAACCACCGTACGAAGCCGTGACACGGTTTCCGTTTGGATCTTGAACGTAATCAATTCGGCCATCGGCCCGGAACTTGGTGATTGAACCTTTCGGATCTTGAAGTTCAAAAAGACCACCACTAATCGACACCAGCGAACTGCCATCGCCCGCGCCAGAGAAATAGCTGCCGTTTCGAGTGTCGCGCGTAAAGTAGCGCGCAGAACCCGCTTCCCCAACCAGCTTGACCAGATCACCGCCGTTTTCGACGACAAGCTGGGACTGCCATGGAGTATACCAACCCCGGCCGAAGGGTCCGGAGTAATTTCGCGCGCGAAGATTGGTCGAGAAACGACGGGAAATGTCGATCGACAAGCCCGGCACGGGCATGGAGGCATCCACGGCCGAATCCAGGGAAGGCAGGGGAGAAAATCCGTAAGCCTGTTGGACCTCGAAATTCCACAACTTATCGACGTCCGTCACGTGCTGGCCCAGTCGCCCAAGGAACTGCGCGTTGTCATTGAGCATTCGAATGTAAGCACCCGTGTCAGTGAGGTCCGCCGTCAGATTGGCATAAACGACGTCCCACGTCGCCGCATCCAAGGTGGGAGGACGCAATGATTCCTTGCGGGCCGCCCAATCAATCGCCGAGGTGTCATCCGCGAGCCAGTAACGAATCTCCATTTCAATTTTGGAATCGGCGAAATCCCATGGCTGTTGCAGACCAAGGTAGTAAACGGGCACTTGGATGCGTTCACCAGGGTTGAGAACGCCTGGCTGGGCGCCGCTGGCCAAAATGAACGCCTCATTCGCCGCGCCCGGCGGCAGCGTGGCGGACCAGTAGTTTTGGATGATGCGGGATTGGTCCATTGCGAGAATAGGGCGATCGCTGCCATCGGGATCGCTGCTTTTTAGCACCAGCAATGGTGCGGGCATGGAAGCCGTGCCCTCGTTGGCGTATTCGACATAAATGGTGGCAACCGCATGACGCCCCAACGCGCCCGGCATGATTAGTCGCGTCGTCAGCTTCGGCTGTCCGGGAGCCAGCATTTCAAAAAAATTGGTAAGAGTCGCGGTATCGCCATCGGGTTGATGCACCCGCACAGAGTATTTTCCGGCAGGCGCGGCATTGGCCGAGAAGTTAGCGCTGAGTTGAGTGTAGGAATCTACGGAGACAGAAGACGCGGAGTAACTAGTCCCACCGGAGGCGACCAACTCGACGCCAGTGCCTGCTTCAAACCCGGCACCGGTGACTGTCATCGTGAATGCCGAGTTGCTGGCCTGTCGATCCGGTGAGACGCGACCAAGGAATACTCCCGGTGTCGTAACCTGGAGATCAAAGGCACCAGGGGTGCTGATGTTGTCACCGTAGATCAGAACGTAGTAAGTCCCCACTGAAGCATTCGGGATCAGAAGCTCCCGCGTCGAACCACTGGCGGCCGCAGACTGGAAATCAAATGTTCCGCGAGTCGGGGCCACACTCCGACCGACTGCGATCTCAGTGCGGTTGTCTGAACCGATGTTGCCAAGACTGATGCGCAATGGGCCGGTATTCGTTACCACGAGTCGAAACAATTGTGCCTGCGACCCGCCGACAAACTGCCCGGTGTACTTTGCGCCGATTACCAGGTCGGTTTGGTCCGGAGTGGACAATTGAAACGCGTAGTGAATGTTGGGCAGGGTGTTTGTGCTGTCCGCGATGATTGCGTAGGTCCCTGACGAGGGAAGTGTAATCACATCTGAATCCGCGTTGGTGTTGGCAAAACCAATCCATCCTGAAGGTCCGGCCAGAGTGAAACGCGGTCCAGGCGCTGATGAACCGATGAAATCGAAAAAGACTCGCTGACCCGCCACGGCTGAAAATTCCCATCGATGAAGAGAGAATTGGGTTTCCAAGGTGCTCAACGATTTCTGACCTAGCACCAATGGCAACACTTCTGGGATTCGAACGGCAATCGCAATTGGATCTGAGACTACTGAAAAGCCAGTGCCGTCGGTTGCGCGAGCAGTAATACTTTGTGAGCCGGCGGTTAACGGGCTCCACTGCACGGTGAACGGGGATTGAGTGCTCTCTCCAATTTTTATGCTACCGGCAAAATACTCCACCTTGGCCACCACACTGTCGGAACTGCTTGCGGACACACTAAGTGAAATCGGGGCAGGCTCATCGAAGCGGCTTCCCTCGACTGGATTCACGATCGAAACTGTGATTGGAAGTACTTCAACCACCCCATTCGCGGACGATCCGTTGGACCCCTGGACATCATATCCGAGGTCGTTCCAAAATCCTCCCGGGACCACAGAAGGCGAATAAATCTGACCCCAAAACTCTCGCTGGTTGAGGTTGCTTGGTTCTCCTGTGCCCCAATTCGAGTAGGTAACGGGTTCGCCACTGACCCAGGCAAACTCCTGCCTGCGGGTTAGAGGGTCAGGTGCATTTTGGGAAGGATCGGTGTCGTAGAGGCCAATAAAAAGATGGCGTGAAATGCCGCCGTAGTTTGCAAAGGTGCTGAAAACAAAATCCTGCTCAGACTGATTACGAATCGTGGCCAAATGTCCGTTCAGCTTTCGAGTTGCCGCCTCCGCAGTCACCCAGTTGCTCTGCTTCAACAAGAAGTATCGGTGCCGTGTGGCCGGGTTGACAATTGGGCCGGCCAGGACCGGGCTGTCGAGAATTGGGTAGGAGAGAAATGAGCCGGGGATTGGCGCCGAACCGGTGGCAGGCGGCGGATCATCCGCCATTCTCCAGGCCACCGCCAGGTTATCGCCAAGACCACCATCCTTCATGAGGGCTTCTACGTAATAGGATTTGCCTCCGACCAAGGCCAACGATTGGGAAATGTTCTCCGCATTGGGCCGTCTATCCGGCGCAGTCCAATCCCGGGCGTTGTTCCAATCCGGTTCAAAACAGATCAATCGCTTGTTGTGCGGATTGTCGTCGGTACTCAAGAAGAGCGCACTCTGATCGTCGGAACTGATGTAAAACGTGTAGATGCCGTTGGTCGCCGGCGTCACGTAACCACTCAATTTCTGCCCATAATTATCCGCGAAATTCGCTGGCGCCTCGAACGACGTCACAGCGCCGATCAAATCCGGGTTGTTCGGAAAGTTTGCGTTGCTTGTCAGGTCACTCACAAGACTCCCCGGCAAGTTCAGGTAGACCTCTCGTTTCAGTGAATTGAAGACAGTAATTGCGGATGGGTCCGCTGCAAAGACGGTGGGAAAATGAACAGGAAAAAGGAACGAAGCGATCAGCGCCGCCGTTCTAAATGCCGCCAGGTTGACAGTTCCTGAAAAGATAAAGTTCATGCGGAGAAGTGGTGCGGACGTTGGGATCTGGAAGGTAGTGTTCATGGATTCAGCAAGCTTGCGAATTGGTCTTCACGCAGGGTTAAACCTCCGGCGGCGAGCGAACCTTACAAGAATCCGAAGAAGTTTTTAGGCGCCGCGGAACACAGTGCTCTGCGAGGTTAAGACCCCATCCGGCGGCGGGCCGCATGTCGCAAGGCGCTGCTGCTGGCGGCAATGCCGGCATTGTCTGTGGCCCGCGCAATGATTTCGTATCCGCCTGCGGTTGGCGCTGTCCAAACGAACTTGTAGGGAGCAACCGTTGCTTCCCCCATTTTGGAGTTGTTGACGTAGAATTCGACCTTGCTGATCGTCCCAGCTGCGCTGGTGGCAGCCGCCTCGACTACGACCGGAACGCCAACCACCACGGATTGATTGCTGAGAGGTTGGGTGATCTGAACGGCGGGTGGGACGGCGGGCGCCTGCAGGATGCGAAACCCATCAATATCGAAACCGGACGAAGCGTCGATCCAGAGGCGGACGATCTGGATGCCGGCTTCGAGGCGGACCAAGGAACTGACGAGCGTGGCGTAGGTCTCCCAACCTCCCGTAGGGGGAACGGAAAGGAGAAGTGTTTGCTGGGCGCCCTCAAATGCAAAATGTAATACGCCACCTTGAGCACCTGAAGATGCTTTCAGTGCCACCCGGTAAAGCCCTGGCTCCAAAACGTTCACCGTGTAGTTCATCCATTCTCCGGCTGCCGTCCAGCCGACCCGGAAACCGCTTCCGGTCGAGGTTGTGACCAAGTCCACGGCCTCCGTCAGGCGGAAAGCCCCGCCATTGTTCGCCGCATCAAAATCATGGTAGGCGACTCCTTCGCCGCCGATGTCAAAGTCCTCGGCTTCAATCCAACCCGGCACTGCCGTCGGGGGATTGTGGAAGGCCGCTGACTGTGCCTGCACTTGAACGGGCAAGATCGCCGAGAGGTAGCCGACGAACACTAGCCCGATGAAGTGGCGAAGAAACGAAGAACATATTCTCGATGGTCGTGTTGCGTTCCGGTCGCTTGGGCGCTGGCCGACGAGTGACTCAAATTCCGGTGGGCAATTGGCGTCACGCTTAAGAATACCTGGGGCTTGAATACGTGTCATGCCGGGTTAAACCGGCAGTGGGGAGCCGACCTTACAAGAAAGTTGAAGAATTTTTTGGCGGACGAGCGGAGGGCCAATCGGAGGGCCGAGTTCCAGGAGGCCCTGAACAAACCACCCGGAGGGCCGCGCTCCGCAAGGCCCTGTTTAAACGGAGCGGAACAGATGGGGACTCGTGTAACTCGTCCCTCCGATGGGCGTGATTGAATGGGGACTCCCGGAGCTCGTCCCTCCGGTTGGCGGAGTTGAATGGGGACTCGTGTAACTCGTCCCTCCGATCAAAGGTCCCTCCGGGGTTTCTGTCCCTCCGGAGGATCACTCAGCTGTGAGGGCGATGAGCATCGGGTGGGTCCGCGGATGCTCGGCGACGAAGTCGAGGCGGGTGACTTCGACGTCCGGATACGGATTCTGCCAGGTGCGCTTGAACAGGCGGATAAACTTGCCGTCGGCACGGCTGCGTGGGTTTTGGCCGCGCCACGCGAGGGTCGCCTCCGGCACTTCCCGCGGCAGATGGTCGAGCTCCCAGTAGTCGCTGGTGTCCACGTTGTAGCGGATGGGCAACACGACATCGCGACCGTCGGCGAAGTGGATGCGGTAATGCCCGATTTGGTCACCGGTCTTGGTGGTGCGGCTTTCCGCGCCCGCCGCCTGCAGGAAATGGAGCCGGGTCAGGCGACGCTGGATGCGGATGCCGTTGACCTGCGTCACCTCAATCGGCCATTCCCGTTCGGTGGACCGTATCGAGAGGCCGATGTCGCCCCGCACGTCAAACACGGTGCCGGCGAAGACCTGCGGGCCGATCGGCAACTCAGAGAGATCGTTGGCCCCGCCCTCTGCGTTGGTATCCCAGGCCACTGGAGCATTGTAGTAGGCTGAGAGATCAAGCGCTCCGGCCGGCGTGGCGGGATCCCGGGCAGGAAGTCCAAGCAGACTCAGATTGTCCGCGCCAGCCTCCTCGTTCCGCCCCAACTCGCGCAGCACGTCGGCGCGGTGGCGCAGGGCTTTGTCGCGGAGCCATTCCAGTTCCTTCCGCGCTCCGACAAGCTGCAAAGTCTGGGTGCAGGCTGGCAACGCTTCGTTTGGGCGGCCGCGCTGCAGGAGCATCTTGGAAACTCCAAACCACTTCAAAGGATCCTGCCCGACGAGAGGGGCGTAGTCCTCGCCCTCAGCGGCCGCAATCTCGGCGAGGGACGGGGCAAAATGAAGCCAGGTGATGCTGCCGACTCGGTCCCGGCGGCTCGCCGCGAGAGCCCGGCCGTCAGGTGAGAACTCCAGTTCGAAGGTGTCATAGTCCTCCTCGGCGCTCTGGAAATGTAGCAACTGCCGCAGAGTGGCGACATGCCAAAGGCGCACGCTCCGGTCGTCGGCCATGCTGGCCAACGTGCGACCATCGGGACTGAACGCCAGCACCACCGTCTTCCGGGTGTGGCCGTGCAACTCGCCGATGACTTCCCCGGACGGCACCGCCCGCAGGGTAATCAGGTCACCTTCAGCCACCGCCAGAATCCCTCCATCAGGGGCGAGTGCCACGTCGGTAACCGTCGTCTGGGAGGGCAGACGCAGCACCTGCTTGATCCCATCCCCGTCGATACGCCAGAGGGTCACCGCTTGATCCTGATAGGACAGGAGATGGTTTTCATCAGGAGTAATCGTGCGATTCTGAAGAAACCCAGCGTCGTTGGTGAACACCCATTTGGGAGTGCCATCGGGCAGTTGCCAGACCGTGCTGCGCTGCAGGCCATCCGGTTGCCGGACATAAGTGGCCACGAGTTGCCGGCGGGGTCCAAACGACATCAGCGGGGAATCGCTGGGAACCGCGCCCAACCTCGCCCGCGCGCGGCGATCCCAGATCTCCAAGCCGGCACCCGCCTCCGTCCGGAAAAGGCCCTGAAAGCGACCATCTGAAGAGACGCTCCGCAGGGTGAGGCTGTCGCTCGCGCTGCCCTGAAACTGCGGAACACCGACATGCGCAACGTGAAAAGCCACGGAAGAGTCGGCGTGCTGAAGGGCCGCCGAATCCAGTTCCACAGGCCGGGCCCAGGGCCAGAGATAGGCCACGAGATTACCATCGGCATCAAAACCCACCCCGTTCAATGGGTGTCGCAGGGTGTCGCGTCGCGGCAGGATGTAGGGATCCCAGAGCTTCACCACCGCATCATAGGCCCCGAGTGAGGCCAGTCGCTTCCCGTCCGCCGAAAACTCGACGTCAAACACCTCGTCCGCCTGCCCTCTGAACGTCTTGAGCCATTCACCCGTCTCGACCTTCCAGAGCCGGATGGTTTGGTCCGGGCTACAGGTGGCGAGCATTGTCCCGTCGGGCGAAAAGGCGGCGCCAAACAAGGTGTCCGTGTGGCCTGATAATTCGCGGATCAACTGGTCGCCTTCAAGATCCCAAAGCCGGAGGGCGAAGCCGTTGGTGCTGGTCATCGCCAGCGTCCGCCCATCCGGGGACAAGGCAATGAACGGCCGGGAGTAGAGAGTCGTGGGCACCTTGACCTTCAAGGTCCGAAGCTCTCGCAGGTCGGGCAGGCTAAACAACCTGATGGTCTCCCCTGCCAGCACCACGACCCGCCGCCCGTCCGGCAGGAACAAGGGCTGCATATACACGTCGCGTGGAATGCTGAACCCACCCGAGGGTGGCAGGGAGACGGAGCTCCGGACGGACCAGTTTATCGTATCCCACAGCACAAGGTCGTGGGGTTGCTCTTGAGGTGCCTGCGTTTTGGTCGAAGCCAGACGACGACAGGTGAGGAGGAATTTTCCATCCGGAGAGAAGCGGGCCGGCGCCACCGCGTCCGGCAACCGGCGAACCGGGGCGAAGGTGCGGGCATCCCAGAGCGAGACATGGTTCGTCGAGGCAGTCACCAGCCACTCGCCTCGGGGCGAGAACACGACACTCAGCACGGGGTTGGTGCCGGGGAGCGTTGCGGCCTTTTGCCGTCGGGTGAGATCGAAGAGGGCGGAGTTTCCGTCGATCGCCCCGACTGCTATGAGTCGGTCGTCGGGCGAAAAGGCCAGCACACGGGCGGAGTTTGTGATTCCTGGCAGGCTGAACAACTCCTCACTCTGGCACTGCTGCCAGAGGTAGCGCCATTCGAAGCCGCGCAAGTCCGGTTGGCCCGGCTTGGGCACATGGTTCTGCAACAGGCTGCGCGCGAGGCGGAGGTTGTCGGCTTTGAGGGCCTGCTGCGCGAGTTGAATGTCGGCGGCGTAAAGGCTCTCGCGGGCGGTGGCCTCGCTCTTTTGTGCGGCCGTGGCGCTGGTATCTGCGCGTAGCGCCAGATTCAGGTTTTGCGTGGCCAGATCACGGACCTTGGCCGTCTGCCGGGCCTGCCACCACCAGCCCAAGGCGATGACAGCGGCCAGGGCGGTGACCAGCGCGCCCGTCCGACGCACGAAGCGCAACTGCGACTGGAGCCGATGCAAGCGCGCGAGGGACTTGCCGCCTTGCAACAATTCGAGATCGCCACGCATCGCCGCGGCCGAGCTATACCGATCCTTCGGATCATGCCGGCAGGCCCGAGCGATGACGGCGTTGAGTTCCATCAGCCCCTCGCGATCGGGCAGCTCGCGCAGGAGTGTCGGGAGCTCCGGGAATTCCTGACGATCTTTGCCGGTCGCCATTTCATAGAGGACTTTCCCGAGACTGAAGAGATCGGCTTGCGCCGTGCCCGGTCCTTCAGGGGCCGCGAAGCCTTCGGTGCCGACGTACGAGCGCGTGGCGTCGATGCCCGTCACCAAGCCGATGTCGGCGAGCTTGGCCACGCCGTTGACGAAGATGATGTTCGACGGTTTGACGTCGCGGTGGACGAGCCCGTGTCCGTGGAGGTGTTCCAACGCGGTGGTCAGGGCGATGGCGACGGAGACGCATTCCTCGAACGGCAACCGGCTGCGAAACAGCAGATCGCTCTTGAGCGTGCGCGGTTTGTAGAGGTCGGGATCGGGGATCTGGCCGCCGGTGGTCTGGTCATCGGCCAGTTCCATCACGTAGTAGAAGCAGTCGCCATTGCGCCCGACGTGCAGGATGTCCACCTGGCTGTCGTGCCGACGGGAGATGGGCTCGAACTTCTGGATGCCTTCGAACTCGCGCTCGAACGGGCGATCGTGATCGAACGACGCGCGGTGGACGATCTTCACCGCGCGGTAGGCGCCGGTGACGCTGCGCGCCAGCCAGACTTCGCCATAGGCGCCGCGGCCGATCCGGCGAATCAGTTCATGATCCGGCACCGCTGGCGGCGGTAGCGCTGCCGAGGGATTGGCATCGCTGGGGAGGTCGGTGGCCGGGGAGGAAGTCATACCGCACACTCAATTAATTCGATGGGCCGAGTTACACACGGCCCTGATCCCGATTGATGACAGGTATTCATCTTGGGTCCAAGACCTGAAAATGGGGACTCGTAAATGGGGACTCGTATAACTCGTCCCTCCGAAGGACACGTTCCGGAGGGCCGAGTTCCAGGAGGCCCTGAACAAACGGATCGGAATAGATGGGGACTCGTATAACTCGCCCCTCCGATTGGCAGAGTTGATTGGGGACTTGTATAACTCGTCCTTCCGGTCGATGCCGGCGGCATGATTGTGATCCGGGCAATCATCTCGGGTGGTCTGCGGCTACCGAGCGCATCTGTCGGGTGATGCGTCTCTTCAGCAAGCGGTGAATCTGCCGCTCAAGGTCCGCCGGCACCACGCGATACCGGCGGATGGGTGTCCGCGGCTCCAAGAGTTCGACCAGCACGCGCAGCCAGGAATTGCGATAGTCGAGGCGCATTGGTTTCAAAAGCCTTTCGTCTCCAAGTGTTCGACTTCCTTGCGAATGAGTTTCGAGATCCGGTGCTTGGCGACATAAACGTGCGCGATGGTGACGCCGAGTGTCTTGGCCACCTCGCGTGCCGGCCATTCCTTCAGCACGAAGAGGTCGAACATCTGGTATTGCTCGATCGAGACGCGGCGCTTCACGCGTTGAATCGCGGCATCCATCAGGTTCTTCGCCCATTCCTCATCCCACGCCTTGTCCCACTGACAGGGGTTGGTCTCCGGCAACCGACCCAGCAGGCTGGTGCCTTGCGAATCGTCGTTGGAGCGCCGCCCGTGGACGGCGCCGTGGCGGGCGCGCTTGGAAAATTGGTTGGCGATCTTCGAGCCGGTGACGCCGAGCAACCACGTCTTGAACGCACAGACTTTGGGATCATATTCGAAGCGGCCGATGCTCTTAGCGACGGCGACGACGGTTTCCTGCACCGCTTCCTGCGCTTCCTCGTGACTGAGACCGCGCTGGACCGCGAAGCCGTAGATCAGGCGCCAGTAGGTGTCGAAGAAATCGCGCCAGCTCTCGTTGTCCTGCCAATCCTTGAGCCGGCCGAGCAAACTCTTGCGCGTGGGGATGAGGTCGGGTGGACAATCGTCGTTAGTCAAAGAGGAATTCATCAATCGCTCGGCGCACAAGCCATCGCGGCAAGGGTGCCCAAAGAGGACAAGTGCGCCAACTGCTTAAACCGGGGCCCGGCCGGGAACCTTACAAAGATGTGGAAAAGTTTTTTGCCAGCTTGGCGGTAGGAAGAAGAAAGAGCCGCCCGGTTGGGCGGCTCGTTAGTTTGATACACTCCACTGCGGCAGAGGGACTCAGGCGGCAACCTGACGGCGCCGGAGGAAGGCGAGGCCAACAAGAGCACTGCCAAGCAGCGCCGCGCTCGCGCCACCGTCGGGAACGCCACTGACGGGGGGTTGGACCCGATCCACGCGCTCGACAATCCCTTTAGTCGGATACGCGGGATCCCCGTTTAGGTCGTTCCAAAGACCGCTTCCTTGCCAGTTCATAACCGCGTAGTCCTCGCCATTATAGTCGTTGGGCTCTCCGCCCGGCCAATTTGTGTAGGTGACTGCTTCGCCGTTGGACCAGGTGCTCCAAATGCCTTCGGCTGCCTGATCGCTCAAGCCAATCCACAGAAGAGCACTGCCGCCGAACGTGCTGGTAAGGAATGTTTGCTCGGCCGCGGAATTGATGGCTACGAGATCTGTGGCTGATCCAGCGTAGGAAGAGAGTGCTTCCGTGCGTGCGCCGAGCCAGGTTCCCGCTGCGTCGGTCAGGCCATACCAGTGGTCATTGCCGCCCGCCGCGGTCGACCACTGCAACCAGCTTATGGCATGGGCTGAGGGCGCCAGCAGCCCGGTGATCGCAACGATGAGCGCTGCCCTTTTTATCGAGCTGAGAGGTGTTTGTTTCATAGGTTTATTGGGGATTTTTTTGTTTTTTGATTTGCCTGCGGCGGGCGCGCTGTTCGAAAAGCGCAACGAACCCGTAGCATCTTGGTGGCAAGTCTGGCTTCGGATCGTCGCACTGTCTGTGGGGGCCATCCCTGATTCTGCGCTGGGAAGTGTCGGGAATTCCGACAGTAACGGTTGAGTTAACCTGGAATCGCCCGCGCGAAATCCTGGGCCTGCATGTGAAGTTCGCGCATGGAAGGGCACGTCAGCTTCAGCTTCAACCGGTCGTAGTAGGATTCAATGGTCTTCCCGCTCAGCGACAGACGAGTGGCGATCTCCGGCGTGGTCAGCCGCCGTCCGAGCAGGTGAAACACATCCAGTTCGCGGGCCGAGAGTTCACCCGCGCCCCGGCCGGCGCTCGTTCCGGCGTGGGTCCGCTGGGTTTCAAACAGGATGAGCCGCAGCTCGGGTGACGCGTAGCGCTCGCCCGTGGCTACCTGCTCCAAAGCGGCCAAGATGTCCGCGACCGGCCGGTTTTTCATAATGTAGCCGGCGGCCCCGGCCCGGAGGCAGGCCGGTGCGTAGATCGCTTCCTCATGTTCGGCGAGCAGCAGCAGTTTCACGCCGGGATGGAGCCTGCCAAGTTCCTCCACCAGCCCCACGCCGCCGAAGCCGTGCATGAAAAGATCAAGGACCACGATATCGGGATGGAGGCGGTCGATCAGCGCGCGCGTCTCAATGCACGTCCCGGCCTGGCCGATCACCTGAAAGTCACCGTGCTGGGCGAGCAGGCACGCCAATCCTTCACGGATCAGCGGGTGATCGTCCGCGAGCAGTACCTGGCCGCTTAGGCCGCGGCAGCCGTGGTCGACGCTGCGCGTTGCCCCGCTTGAAGTGTGCTGGTCCCGACCCAGCCAGTTTGCCGATGAAGTGCTCATGCTAACTGCTTAAACCGGGGCCCGGCCGGGAACCTTACAAAAAATATCAGAGGCTGCGGCAAGGGGCCAATTGACGCCGGAACGATTCAGTTGGATTGGGGATGGCACGCGTCTCGCGTGCTGCGGAGCCGTCCCGGCGACGCCTTCGGGTGGCCGCGTGTTGGCAATCCAAACGGGACGGGTCGGTGCGGGAGTCAAACGGTGTTCAGCGCGACGCCGAACACGGCCCGCGAGACGCGTGCGGTTCCCTGAACGGAATCGATCCGGCTAACGCACGGCGTAAAACTTCGCGGCATTGCCGCCGAAGAATTTTGCCTGATCGCCTTTGCTGAACTGCTTCGCGAAGGCGGCGGCCAGGCCGTGAACCCGTTCGTAATTTCCCGCCAGCAGGCACACGGGCCAGTCGGAGCCATACATCAGGCGGTCCACGCCGAAGGAGTTGACCACCACGTCGAGGTAGGGCGCGAAGTCCGTGGGCTGCCAGTTTTTCCAATCCGCTTCGGTCACCAGGCCGGAGACTTTGCAGCAGCAGTTCGGAAACGAGGCGAGCATTTCGATGTGTTCGCGCCAGGGGTCAAGCCGGCCGTCCTTGAGGTGCGGCTTGGCGAGATGATCGAGGACGAACGGTTGATCGGGAAACATCTCAACCAGCTTAATTGCGGCAGGCAGTTGTTTGGGAAAGACCAGCAGATCGTAGGTGAGGCCGAAGGATTTCAAGCTGGCGAGGCCACGTTGAAATTCCGCGCCGAGCAGGAAGTTGTCGTCCGGTTCGTCCTGCACGACGTGGCGCACGCCGACGAACTTCGGGTGCGGCGCGAACGTCTCCAACTGTTTGGAAACCTCGGGTGAACGCAAGTCCACCCAGCCGACGACGCCTTTGATGATCGGTGATTCCTCGGCGAGTTCGAGCAGCCAGCGGGATTCCGCGAGCGATTGGCGGGCTTGCACGGCGATGCAGCCATCGAGGCCGGTGGCAGCGAGCAGCGGTTCCAGTTCGGCCGGCAGAAAATCGCGGCGGAGCGGCCAGTCGGGCTGGATCCAGGGATACTGTTCCGGAGCGTAGCGCCAGAAGTGTTGATGGGAATCGATGCGCATGAGGCAAGAGTCGCATCACCGGGGCGAAGCTGCCAAGCCCGCGTTTGGCGGGTAGCACGCCGGGATTACCAGCCAGTTTCCATCTGGGCCGGTTGCGGCTTGGTGCCGCGAGGGGCGCCGGGAGAAACAGCGCGCTCGTGGCTGGAAGAAGCCCCGTTCACTTGCGCTTTGGGCGCGGCCGAATGGGTGGTCTTGCCCTTGGCCTTGGCTGACCCTTCGGTGGCAGGTCCCGCCACGCCCACCAGAGTTTCCAAGTCCGCGACGACGTGCTGTAGATCGGTTGCCTGGGACGCAAGATCGGCCGCGGTGCTGGAGCTTTCCTCGGCGCCCGCCGCGTTCCGCTGGGTGATCTGGTCCATTTGCGCCACGGCGGTGTTCACCTGCTTGATGCCATCGCTCTGTTCGGAGCTGGCTACGGCGATGGATGCCACCAGCTCGTCGGCTTCGCGAACGCGCCCGAGAATTTCCGTGAGCCGTTGATTGACGCGGGCGCTGACCTGCACGCCTTGTTCGCTGCGTTGGGCGGAAACCTGAATGATGTCACCGGTTTCTTTGGCGGCCTGGGCGCTGCGCTGCGCGAGGCTGCGCACTTCTTCCGCCACCACTGCAAAGCCGAGTCCCGCTTCGCCGGCGCGGGCGGCTTCCACGGCGGCGTTCAAGGCCAGGATGTTGGTTTGAAAAGCAATCTGATCAATCGATTTCAAAATCTTGGCGATGCTGTCGCTGGAAGTCTTGATGCCCGTCATGGCTTCCGCGAGTTCCGTCATCTCGCGCGTGCCCGCTTCGACGGCCTGGCGGGCTTGCCCGGCAAACTCCTTGGCCTTCTGGGAGTTCTCGGCATTGCGGCTGGCCATGCTGCCAATCTCGACCAGGGACGCGCCCGTTTCTTCGAGCGAGGCGGCCTGCTGGCTGGCGCCGTCGGCCAAGGTGTGGCTGGTCTCCCGGATCTGGCTGGATGCGTTGTTCAATTCGCCGGAGGAAACGCGCACCTTGGCGACGGCGGTGGCGATCTGCCGGGTCAGCTTGCGGGCGATGACGAAGGCCACGAGCGTGCCGATCAGAATGGTGCCGGCGGCCAGGCAGAGGGTGAGCAGCGACGTCGCGCGGGATTGTTCGGCCAGCCCCGCCTGACTCTCGTCCAGGTCTTGATCCGCAGTTTGGCGAAGCTGCGCAATGGCGGTTTGGATTGCCTTGGCCTTGAGGGCGAAGAATTCATAGTCCGCCGAGGTGGCCGAGGCGGCGAGGGCGAGTTCGAGCGTGCGGTCGAACTGCTTCTTCAGCGTCTCGAAGGTTGCCGCAGCCTCATTGGTCAACCCGATTTTTTGCAGGGCAACCTCGGCTTCGTTGAAGCGGGTGCGGCCGACGAAGTTTAGATCGCGCGTCGAGGTGCTGGACATCGCACAGAGCACGGCGCGACTAAGCACACCAAAGCTTTTCTCATCGACGCTCTGGAGGGTGAAAGATTTTCGAAAGACCTTGGACATCTCGTCCTTGGCGGTTTCGAAATCCTTCTTCAAGGCAACTTGCTTGATCGCCAAACCAATGGCCTGCTCTGCGGTGGTGGCCAGCGCTTCCGTGTCCGCCCCGAGCTGAGTCAGAAGTTGGCCGACCGTAAGCACGGTGTTGGTCGCAAGGGTTGGCGCGTTGGTGGAGGCACCCTCGGCCGCGGTCAGCGAGCGGTGCTTGAAAGCTTCAAAACGGTCACCGGACAACTCCGCCATGGTGGTGGCCAGTTCCTTGCCGGCGGCCGTGGCCGACTCCCGGTTCGCGACCAGTTCCGCTTCGGAAGAAGTCAAAAACGCCCCACTGACCAGGCGTTCGAGCTGTTTGGCCACCTCGCTCACCTTGGTGGCGGCGCGATAGAACGGAACCGTGACGGAGCTCTGCTCCTGAATGGAATTCCCCACCTGCCTAAACTGGAACAGCACCACCGAGACCACCACGATGAAGCCGAGGACCACGATGCCCACGGCCGAGAGGATGCGTTTTAGCATATTCCAGATTTGAAAGGGTTGGGGAGGCTGCGCCGATTACTTCTTGCTGAGGGTCTGCACGGCTTTCTCGTATTGTTCGAGGCCTTCTTCCATCTCTTCCTTCATCTGCGTCAGGGCTTCTGCATTGCCGTCTTTCGCGAAGGAATTGGCGGCGCTCAGCACCATTAGCGGATGCACGAGCGAATGAATCGGGTCAGTGAAATGTTCATTGGCCTCGTCGGTCATATCCAGGGCGATGGCGTCCTTCTTACCGTCAAAGAAGTGCAGGTCATGCCATTGATGTTCGAGATCTTTGAAGGAGAGCTTCTTCATGTCCTCGAGGTGGTCCGTGATGGTTTTCAAGAGCTTCTCACCCTGCGGGAAAGCCTTGGCATAGACTCCGCAAAGCCAGACAGCGTCTTTGACCAGCACGTCGGCGTGCTTGGCGGCATCCGTGGCGTTGACTTTCTTGGCGAGGGCCATGTCCACGAGCGCCTTGCCGGCGGCGTGGTAGGTGGCCTCGTGGGCTTTGAGTTCGGCAGTGTCCGCCGCCTTGAGGTTTAGCGTGGCGCCGAGGAGGGCGGCACACGAGAGAGCGATCAGGGTTTTCATATATGTGATTTGTTAAGGTTGAGTGATCGTTGAATTTAGAAGCGCCAGGAGAGGCCGAGGAACGGATTGAAATCCTCGGCGGATTCGGTGATGCCGATGTTGATGCCGGCGTCGAGTTGGATGTCTTCCGTGAGCCCGTACGTGAGCCCCATGTCGAAGGTGCCGACCCAGTCGGTGTTCGATTCCGAGCTGATCAACGTGAACAACTCCACGTAGCCACCGAGATTGCCCACGATGTCGTGGCTGAACGTGACGGTGTTCACGAAGTCCGTGCTGTAGCCGTCGTCGGCGCTGTTGCGGACGAAATCAAACTCGGTCATCAGGCCCATGCCCCAACCGGCGGGCAGCTCGACTGCGAGCGGGATGATGATGCCGGCTTCGACGTCGTCGTTGCCGAGATCGTCCTGGTTGGTGGGAATCTTCACGAAGGGCATCACCGCGAGCGCGGTCTTGCCGCCGTCATTGCCCCAGATGTTCATCTTGAGCCGGGTGGTCAGATCGCCGAGGCCGGACTGCGTGACTTTCTGGGACGTTAGCCGGTCATCGGTGGTGACGTGGTTGTAGGTGTCGAGCACGAGCTGGAGATCCATCCAGTTTAGCAAGCCCGCCTTGACGTTCACGGCTGCCACGCTCCAGGCATCCACCTGAGTGTCAGCGCCGTCCGCCGTGTCGTGATCCGAGCTATAGGCAAGGAGATCCGATTCAATCTGGAAGTGACCCGCATCCACCGTGTAAGCGCTTTCGGTCTTGTCCGGTCGATCAGTGCTCAACTCGCGCATGAGTTCGCGCGGGGTGGGCTTGAAGAGGTTGTAACCGCTCTTGTCGGCGGGCGCGTCGGCGGCGAAGGCTGACCCCAGCGGCAGCAGACACAGGCCGGCGGTCATGCTGGTGGAGAGGAATGGACGGGTGGAGGATTTGCGGTGTCGTTTCATGCAGTCTGAATTGGTTTTAGCTAACGTTTGCTGTGCCGTATTGGCGGGGTGCCATTACGCAAGCTTACCCGTCAAACCGACCTCGGTCGCGATGACTATCGGTGGCCGTACATGTTTCTTTAGAAAAACTTGACCGTTTTTTGTTCAGCCCAAGGGCGGTCTGATCAAATTGGAAGGCGGTGACAGACTCAATGACACGCCTGCGTCAGGTTGATGGAAGAGCGCAAGCCATTGAGAATGAAAAGGCGAAAGTGCGAGCGATGGATTCGGACCGCCGTCCCAAAAGCGATGCTGGCAGCGGCGGCGGTGGGATCGTCGCGGCCGAAGAGAGGACTGACAGGTGAAGTCTGGCTCAGCGCCCGGCTAGGGCTTCTTCCACGAAACGGGAACCGGCTTGGGCCCCGGCGATTGGCCGTTGAGCTGTCCGGCAAGCCAGGCGAGCCCGTCACGGTTGTCCCGCAGCCGCGCTTCCGCGTCTTCGTCGGTGTGATTCAGAATGCCGATCGGGCCGTTCCAACCGCTGACCTGGATGGTTGTCAGCAGTTCCAGATCAAGCGCGCCCTGGCCGAGGGGTAAAATTTTCAATCCCATTTTGTCGCCACCGGTCGTCATGCCGCTGATGTTCAACGCCAGCAGATAGGGTTTCATCTGGGTGAGCAGGGCCGGGAAGCGGGTGAGGTGATCGTGGCCGTGATGGAGGTTGTAAACCATGCCCACGTTGTCGATGCCGTCCTGCTTGAGTCGTTCGATGATGGCGATCTGGTTCTCGGGTTCACCGAACCAGCCGCCGTGATTGTACAGCCCGACCTGGCTGCCGATCGCCTTCGCGGCAGTTGCGATCTCGCCGATGCGCCCCGCCTCCGCTTCTACGCGGGCTGACTGCTCCGCCGCCGATGCGGTCGGGCCGCCGCCGCCCATCACCCAGAGTTGGGGGTGTTCACCGTGGCGTTTGAGGACGGCGAGAATGTTCCTCGCCTCGTCATTGAGCGTGGTCGGAAACCACCACGCGGTGAGTTCGATGCCGTGTTTCTTGAGCGCAGCAAGCTCGGCGTCGAAGGTCGGGATGTGCTCCGCGCGGTAGTCATAAGCGAATCGCTTGAGGCCAAGTTTATCCAGCATTGCGGCGCGCTCCTCGGGCCCGCGCTTCCGGGCGTCGAACGGCACGATGCACCAGGCGACGAGGTTGGTCTGGGCGTAGAGGCCGGTGGCGGGGAGGGTTGCTGATTCACATTCCGTGATTCCACCCAGCAGGAGGGCGGCGATTACGCTGACGACTGCCGATGCGAGGCGAAGCGGCAAAATCTTGCCATTGGGGAAGAGGGACATAGGGGAGCGGTCGAGGTGCGGTTAAAGCATGAACTCGCGATTCACTTTCAAGCTCAGCCTGCGTCGCTGGTAATGCTCGCTAAGTTGTTCGACCGAAAAATGTTCCCGGCGCAATCGTTCCAGCACCGGGGCCGATGCCGGTTGCCGGCGCGGAAGCGCTTGCGACCAATCCGGAAGTTCCAGCTCAAGGCTGGTTCTTGAAGACGCTGCGTAGTTTTTCATAAATCGCTTCGTCGCCGAACTTCAGGACCAACTCCCGAAAGGCCGGTTGCGTGACATCCACGCGGTTGATGGCGAGCAACTGAATGACATCATCCATGTCCTTCATCACGCGCAGGGAAGTGTTACCCCGCAGGGCATGACATTTCAAAGCCAGAAGATGATCCAGGGACGGGATCAACATCTCCTGTCCGAGGACTTGCGAAGGTGAGGCGCCGCCGCGCAATTTGGCAAACGTCTCCGGATTGACGAGCATGAAGTCCAGCGCGGCCTCGGTGCCGCCCGCCGGCTGCGTCCATTGAGAAAAATTCGCGGCTTCGTGAAACAGGGAATAGCCGCTGGCTACCGCCAATTCATGCCACCGAGGTGCGTCAACCCGGCAAATCAATAGATCGACATCCTCGGTTGTGCGGCCATAGCCATGCTGCGCCACCGCGTGGCCACCCACCAAAATCCATGGGAGACCCTGGCTGCGCGCCGCGCGACAAAGATGGTTCAGGGCATCCATGATCAAGGTGCCTTCCGTTTCACCCGCCGCGTGAAAGCTTCCACCTCGATCACCGCGCGTTTGTGGATTCCCTTGGCGATCAACTCGTGTTCATCGCGAGCCTCGACCGCGAAGGTGGCGTAAACGCCGTCGATGGCGATCACGCGGGTGAGCAAGGTCACTTTGGCGCCGAGCGGGGCCGGCGCGAGGTGCTTGAGGTCGATCTCCACGCCGACCGTGCGTTCGTGATTCTCCAGATACGGCGCGAGCGAAAACCGCGCGGTGCGCTCGAGCAGCCCGATCAGTTTGGGCGTGCTGAAGACCGCCGGCATCCCGGCGTCGGCGAAGTCGATCACGTGCTCTTCCGTCACCGTGAGGGTCAGCTCGCCGACAAGGCCCATGGGCGGTCGTTGCTTCATGGTTTGGCAATCGTCCTCGGCGTCGAAACTGGTTTGTCCTTTCGATTACGAGAACTAGAACGAGGACAACGAGGATTCATTGTGTCCGGCAGCCCATCGTCAGCAGGACGTTGGCCCAGAGCGCCTGGTCGCCGGTTTGGATGGTGAGCACGTGGTCCGCGGAGGCGACGGCTTCGTAGAAATCCCACTTCTGAATCGGCGCCAGTTTCAACTTCAGCTTTGCGGCTTTGATCACCTGCCGGTACTCCGCCCAAACTGGCGGTTCGCCCAGTTGCGCGTACGGATCATCCGCCGGGATGCCCATTGTGTTCACCGCATCGACGACCACCGCGCTGAGAATCGCTGCGAGCACCTGGGCGACGGTAACCAAACCCGGCATCAAGTTGAGGCAGACGAGTTCGGCGTTCGGACCCCGCTTGGTCGAGGCGGGATAATTGCCGTCAGCGATCAGGATCTTCGAGTGATGCCCGGCGCGGCCGAGCACGGCGTTGATCTGCGGGTGGATGAGTTGGTGTTTGAGCATGGTGGAAATGGTGGTGCGGGAATGGGGAGACGATCAGGCCACCGAATCGGCGATCCATTGGAGATACTTCTTGCTGCCCGAATCAATGTCGAGAGCGACGAATTCCGGGGTTTCGTACGGATGGTTTCGTTTGACCAGTCGGCGAAGTGCTTTGAGGTGGTCGCTCGTCGTTTTGATCAGCAGCAACACTTCACCGCTCCGGGTGAGCTTGCCCTGCCACCAATAATGGGATTCGACCGCCGGGAGGATGTTGACGCAGGCCGCCAGTTTCGCGGTGAGGATCTGCTGGGTGAGTTTGCGGGCGATGGGGAGCAGGGGCGCGGTGACCAGCACGATCTGGCATTTGGATTTCAAATTCACGGTGCAAGAAGTACCCGGCAACCTTCATCCACGGCAAGTCCGAAGCCCGGCGTTGTTTGGCCTTCGCGGCGGCTTGCACCACGCATTCAACGCTTCGTATCCGCCGACTTGAGGCTGGCGTCCGGGCTTAACTGTCGCCACCATCCGCCGATAGGCAGAGTTGCTGCCGCGCTGGGATCTGCGGTCGATCGACCTATGCTTCCATTCCATTCAAGACAACGTGCCAGTCGCCGTTCGCTGCTCCTCGCCGGAGAACTCGTGCGCTTGGTCGGCAGGTTTCTGCTGCTGGCGGTGTGGCTC
This sequence comes from bacterium, assembly GCA_031362805.1. Classification (GTDB taxonomy): domain Bacteria; phylum Verrucomicrobiota; class Verrucomicrobiia; order Limisphaerales; family RI-55; genus RI-55. The sequence continues at coordinate 92,951 of JANLTG010000051.1, read as the reverse complement.
ACCACGGCGGGCCCACTGTCCGCCAGGCGACTGGCGCTGACCGACGACTACGTGATCGACAGTTGGCAGACCGAGGACGGCCTGCCGGAGAACTCCGCGACCGCGATGGTGCAAACGGCCGATGGATTCCTGTGGTTCGGAACGTTTAATGGACTGGTGCGGTTTGACGGCAACTCCTTCAAGGTTTACGACTCCTCGAACACGCCCGAGCTGCCTGCCCGGCGCATCGCAAATCTGCATCTGGATCGCCAAGGGACCATGTGGATCAGTTTTGAACGGGGCATCGCGCTTTACCGCAACGGAAGATTCACAAAATTGCCGGCGGCGGCGGGATTTGACGGCAACTTTGTGCGGTCGTTTGCCGAGGCGGCGGACGGGCGGATGTTCGCCACCACCTTCGATGGGAAGCTCTACCGCATCGCGAACGACGAGTTCATCCCGCTGCCCAATCCGAACCCCGCCTGGGGTGATCAGGGATATCAGGGATATCAGGGCGCCAGCGACCCTGAAGGACGATTTTACGTGGGGGGCGCCCATTCCAAGGCCTCGTATTTCGGTTACTGGACGGGCACGAACTGGATCCGATGCGAGGTGGGTGCCGCGTTGGTGGAAGGTCGCTTTGCGCTCACCGCCGATCGGGAAGGAGCCGTCTGGCTATTAAACGACCAGACGCTTCAGAAGTGGGTCGGCGGCCAGCTCGCGGAGCAGCAAACTCTGACCGAAGAACCCGAGAATGTCTGGGGCATGAACCGGGATGCGGCCGGGACGTTTTGGATTTCGAGTTACAAGGTCGGGTTGTACCGCGTAAACGCAGATCAGTCGCTTACCCGCTTTCGCGCTGGTAAAGAGTTGATCTACGACGCCGTGCGTTTTGTCTTCGAAGATCGGGAAGGGAGTCATTGGGTGGGCACGAGCGGTGGCGGTTTGTTGCGTTTCATGAACCGCCGAGTGCAGGCCGTAGGCTTTGAGCTGGGGCTGACGGAAAGGATCATCAAGTCGGTGGCCGCAATGAAGGATGGCCGGGTCGCCATTGGAACCTGGGGCCAGGGGGTGTTCATCTGGGATCCGGCGAAACGATTCTGTACCCGCCTCGAAGGTTCCCCGATCTGGGTGGAGGCAGTTCTGGTGGATCGCCAGGATCGCCTGTGGGTGGCGACTTATCAGGAGGGTTGTTGGATGGGGGACGGTACGCGGCTCAACCAGTTGTGGAGGGAGGGTGAGGCGGGGCGCGATCTGGTTTCCTTGGGGCTGGACCAGCGGGGGCGGGTTTGGGCCTTGGGGTCCAAGGGAGTTACGGTGATTGACGGCGACGAACGGACGACCTTTGCCAATCCGGCGCCGGTCGTGGATGCCGGTTTCGTCGCCCTTGCGGAAGACAAAGCGGGGCGCATTTGGTTGGGCTCGCCGGCCGGGCTGTTTCGTTTTGATAACGGCGCGTTTGTTCCCTACCGCCCGGCGAGTGGCCTGGCGCCCAAAGAAGTCATGGCCTTGAACGCGGATGATGAAGGACGGCTTTGGGTCGGCTCGGCGTCGCAAGGATTATTCCTTGTGCAGGAAGGGCGCAGCTTTCAGTTCACGCCGCGAACCGGGCTCCCAGTGCGAAATGTCACCGGCCTGGGGCGCGATAGCCGGGGGCGATTGTGGCTGGCCACGAACCGGGGACTGCTGGTCGGTACACCCGCCGAGCTGGTGGCCGTGGCCGCTGGCGACCGGGAACGCGCAGCGCTGATCTGCCTGGGTACGGAGGACGGCATGGTGAGCCAGGAAAGCGTCAATGGCCATCAGCCCATGATAACAACCGATCGCACCGGCACCATGTGGTTCGCGACGCCGAAAGGACTGGCGACGGTGCTCGCCGACCGAATCGAAATGACCAGGGCCGCGCCCACCGTGATGATCGATGAGGTGCGCTTTTTCGATCCGCAGTTGGCGCAAAAAGTAGTGGGCGCCGAACGCGAAGCGGGTTGGGTGCGGCGGAGCGGTCTCGAATTAAACGCCGACCCGCTTGCGCTGCCCGCCGGCAGCCGGCTCCTGGAAATCGCCTACATGGGCGCGAGCATGACGCATCCGGAACGGGTGCGGTTTGAGACCCGGCTGATTGGAGCCAGCGACACCTGGTTGCCGGCCGAAGCGCGGCGGGTTGCCTATTATCCCGAACTGCGACCGGGTAGCTATCGTTTGCAGGTTCGCGCCTATAATCAGGATGGTCTGGTGAGCGAAACGCCCGCCACGCTTTCGTTCTCCATCGCCCCATATTACTGGCAGACTTGGTGGTTCCAAGCGGGTGGCGTGGCGGCCTTGATGTCGCTGTTTGGCGGCGCGGTAAATTGGAGCGCAGAACGCCAGCGGCGCCAGCGGGTCGTGCTGGCCGGGGCGCAGGAGGCGGCTCGTGAGCGTTACGTTCAGGTCATCGAAAACACCAGCGACCTCGTGAGCTTTGCGACCCCTGATCGAAAGTTTTTCTACATCAATCGGGCCATGCGCAAGCTCGTGGGCATGGCGGATGATGTCCCGGTGTCACGCTGGTCCCTGACGGACATCTATCCCGGCTGGGCTTATCGGATGATTGCGAACGAAGCGTTGCCCGCCGCGTTGCAGGACGGCAGGTGGGAAGGCAAGTCGGCCCTCCTCACCCGTGGGGGCCGCGAGATCCCAACCTGGCAGGCCTTGGTGGCGCATCGCAAACCGGACGGCTCACTCGACTTCATTTCATCGATCGGTCGGGATCTTTCCGCGATCTTCCGGGCCGAGGACGCCCTGCGCATGTCCGAGGACAAGTTTTCGAAGGCTTTTCGAGGCAGTCCGGACGCCATCTGCCTCAGCCGTGTGGATGACGGCCAAGTGCTTGAAGTGAATGAAGGATTCACACGCATGTTTGGCGGTGAGCGGGTGGCCGCGTTGGGCAAACCCGTTCGGACGCTCGGGCACTGGCTGGACCCGGAGGAGTGTGCGCATTTCTTCCGCCTGTTCCGCGATGTGGGTCGGGTCCGCAATTTCGAAGCGTCCTTCCTCATGGCCGGTAAGAATCGGGGAACGGGGTTGGTTTCCGCCGAGGGCGTCGAATTGGAGGGCAAGGCGAGCATGGTCATGATCGTGCGCGATATCTCGGATCGCAAGCGGGCCGAGGCGGCGGTGCAAGCCTCGCGCAACATGTTTCGGCAGGTGCTGGATGCCATCCCGGTCCGCGTCTTCTGGAAGGATCGTGAAGGCGTGTTTGGTGGCGGCAACCAGCTCTGGGCCCAAGACGGTGGCTTCAGCACGGCCGACGAACTCGTGGGTAAGACAGATTTTGATTTTTCCAACCGGGCGGAGGCGGAGCGCTTTCGGGCGGACGATCGAATTGTTTTCGAAAGCGGCCAGCCCAAGTTGAACTACGAGGAGCCGCGCGATGGACTGGGCGGAGCGAAGCACTGGCTTTTGACCAGCAAGATTCCCATGCGGAATGTGAGCGGCCAGGTGACCGGTTTGCTGGGCATATACCAGGACATCACGGAGCGCAAACGAGTGGATAGCGCGCTCCGCGAACATGAAGCCAAGTTGGAAATGGCCTTGGATGCTTCCGCGATGGGCGTCTGGGAATGGCGGATCCGCACCAACGAAGTGATTTGGTCCAGCCAGGTAGCCGTTATTTTTGGCCTGCGACCAGACGAGTTCAAGGGCACTCTGGATGCCTATCAGGAGCGGATCCTACCCGACGATCTTGCCATGGTGGGCGCCCGCATCAACGAAGCGCTTGCGGGCGTCACGGCCGAGTACCGCGTTGAACATCGCATTCAATGGGCGGACGCCAGTATTCATTGGCTGGAAGCCCGCGGCACCGTTTTTCGCGATGCCGAGGGCCGGCCCGAACGGCTGGTGGGCACGGTCTGGGATGTGACCCGGCGAAAGTCGTCCGAGAACGACCTGCTGCGCATCGCGCAAGGCGTTGGAGGGATCTCCGGTCTCGCCCTGACCAACAGCATCCTCTCCACTCTGTCCGTCGTAACGGGCGCTGACTTTGCCTTTTTAGGCAGGCTGGTGGAGGGCATTTCATTCAGACCGTCGCGGTGTACGTGAACGGCAAACCGGCCGACAATATGCGCTACGATCTGGCCGGCACGCCGTGCGCCAAGGTGATGGGCCGTGAGGTGTGTGTGATCCCTGAAAATGTGCAACAGCTCTTTCCCAAAGACCAGTTGCTCGTCGACATGGGAGTCGTGGCGTACGCCGGCGCGCCGTTGGCGGATAAGTTAGGCCGGACGGTCGGCTTGTTGGTGGCTTTATTCCGCAGGCCCATTGCGCGGGTGGACGAAGTGCAGTCGATCGTCAGCATTTTTGCCGCGGCCGCGGCCGCCGATCTGGAGCGCACTGCCGCCGAGGCCGCGTTGGTGAACGCCAATGCCGAGCTCGAAGAACGCGTCCGCAGCCGGACGGACGAGCTCCAACGGCTTGTCAACCTGATGGCGGGTCGGGAAATTCGCATGGCTGAGCTCAAGGCCGAGATGCGGACGTTGAAGGGAGAGCCTTCCGGTTCGGTGTCCGCCCATACGCCATGAAGAGAGGCCAACCATTGATCGCCGGCGTGGGAGTCTGGGTCACGGTTGCGGCCCTGCCCCTGACCCCGCTCGTGGCGGCGACTGGATATCAGGAGTCGCCGGCGCTCACCGCCAGGGTGCTGCAGCGCGAATTGCCAGCGCTCGAAACCCGTTTGCCGGCGCGCCCGCTCATCCTCCAACCGGGTACGGGTGGCGGGCAGTATGGCGGCGTCTGGCGGTTGGCCACGGTGGAGACGAACGATCCGGGATTCCTCTATCGAAACATCGGTTATGAACCGCTCGTCCGTTGGGATCCCCAATGGCGACGCGTCGTGCCTGGCGTGGCCGAGCGCTGGGTGATCAGCTCTGACGCCACGCGCTACACGTTTTTCTTACGCCCCGGGCTGCGTTGGTCCGATGGCGTTTTATTTTCCGAGGCCGACATACTTTTCTGGCGCCACGAGGTGGCTGGCCATACGAACAACGCTTCTGGCCCATCATCCTGGCTCGCTCCCGGAGGCGTGCTCCCCGCCGTAAGTAGCCCCAATCCTGGCGAAGTCGTGTTTGAATTCGCCCGGCCCAATCTGATGTTTCTCCAATGGCTCGCCACCCCCGATGGCAGCGGGCCCGTGTCGCACCCACGGCATGCCTTGGCCAGGTGCTTTCCCAGTTTGAATCCCAACGCGGCGGCCGACGCGCGTGCTCAGGGGATGCCCTCTCCGTGGAGCTGGTATCGGGCGTTGAGTGTTTCGCCGTATCGCAGTCTGGGACCGGTGGAGCGTATTCCCACGCTCAACGCCTGGCAGGTGGCGACCGCCGGGAGTGAGTCCGGCCACTTCGAAGTTGTGGCGCGGCGCAACCCGTATTATTGGAAGATTGACCCGGCGGGGCGCCAGTTGCCGTATCTCGACGAAGTTCGCGTGGTCACCGTCAGCACCGTCTCCAACCTGCTGGCGTTGGCCACGGCGGGTGAGCTGCACATGCAGGATCACTATCTGGGAGCGGGGGACCAGTTGGCGGCATTGCAACAGGCGGCGGTGGCCGGGAAAATCAAATTGAACCGCCGCGTGCCCAGCCATTCGAATCTCGCCGCCATCAGTTTGAACCTGGTGCATCGCGATCCCGAACTGCGCAGTTTTTTTGGAAACCGGGAGGTCCGTATCGCCCTCTCGAAAGCGATCAACCGGGAACACCTCATTCGGGAAGAACTACGAATCAACACCGAGCCCTATCAAGTCGCGCCTCGCCCTGAATCGGCATTTTATAGCGAGCGGTTGGGACGGCAGCATCTCGACTTCGACCCGGTGGATGCCCGCCGGCGCATGATTGCGGCCGGCTACACGATTGATGGGGAGCAGCAGCTGCGTGCCCGGAATGGACGGCCGATCCATTTCACCATTCACATCGCCGGTGGCGTGACCGGCGACGCGGCGATTGTGGCGGCTGCGGTGGCCCGGGATTGGGCGGCGTTGGGATTGCACGTCCGCGTCGAGTCCGTGAACCAGAGTGAGTTCTATGAGTTGAAACGACGGAACCAACACGATGCCGTCATCTGGAGTGGCGACGGCGGATTTGATCCTTTGTTGGAGCCTCGTTATTACGTGCCGGTCAGCAGTGAATCGAACTACGCGATACCTTGGGCCCGGTGGTACCAAAAGGCTCGGGATGCCGGCGCAGAAGAGCCGCCGAATGCGATCCGCGCCCTGTTCAATCAGTACGATAGTGTGCTGGCGGCGCCCGACGCAGCCGCGCAACTCGCCCGCTGGAATCGTCTGGCGGAAATGAGCGCGGACGAATTGCTGGTGATCGGCATCGCCCTGCCGCCGGTTGGCATTGGTGTCGTTCATCCGTCGTTCCGCAACGTGCCGGATTCGATCTTCGCATCGTGGAACTACCCTCAGCCCGGTCCCGCCAATCCCTGTCAATTCTCGCTCGCCGAATGAACCCCCCGTTGATGACTGCGAATCCATGAACCTCCGTTGGCATCATCGCTTGATAGTGCGGATCGGCGCGGGCGTGCTGCTGGTCGAAATCATCGCGCTGGTGTTGATGGGGTGGTGGTACACGCGGGCATTTGACGCGCAGGTGGATCGGGAACGCGAGCGCCGCCTGGCCATGCCGGGGACCATGATGGCCAAGGCGTTTCTCAACTACGACGCCGTGACCGACGGGCCTATGTGGCGTGAAATGCTGGGCGAAGAAGTGGTTGAGGCCATGATCTTCAACACGGCGGGGCAGGTGAACAATTCGCTCCGGCCCGAGCGCCTCAACCAGAACGCCTTCACAATCGCCCACCTGCGGCCCGACGATCTGGCGCAGCTGCCCGACAGTGGTCGTAGCTTCAGGCTGGTCGAAAATGGGGAAGATTTCGCCGCCGCCGTTTACCCGTTGAAGGCAGCGGCGGGCCAGGCGGCCCTGTTTCACCTCTTCCTCAAAGTGCGCACGACGGCGGCGGAAGCGCAAAAGCGGGACGTAGCCCGCCGGTTCGCCTTTGGATCGGTCACCACCATCGGTATCACCACGCTGGTTCTGGTGGCGCTTTATGCGAACCTGGTGGGGCGCGGTTTACGAAGGGTGCTGGAAGTGACCGGGCAGGTGAAAAGTGGCCAGATGAATGCCCGCGTGCCGGCTGAGCACTGGCCGACAGAACTCGGGGTGCTGGGCCGACAGGTAAATACGATGCTCGACGCCGTTCAATCGCGCGCGCGGGAGGTCGGGCAGGTCACGCGTTTCCAGCAGGCCATTCTCGACCACGCAGCGTACGGCATCATCGCCACGGATGCCCAGGGGACCATCACCGCTTTTAATCGCACCGCCGAACGGATGCTGGGTTATTCGGCGGCGGAGTTGATCGGACGACAAACGCCCGGCGTGTTTCATGATCCGGCCGAAGTGGTCCAACGGGCGAAAGAATTTTCGACCCAGTTGGGTGAGCGGATCGAACCGGGCTTCGATACTTTCGTGTGCCGGACGCGGCACGGCCGACCCAACGAGGAGGAGTGGACTTACGTGCACAAGGACGGCCGGCGCTTCCCGGTCCAGCTTGGTATCACGGCGCTGCGAGACGCCACCGGGGCGATCGGAGGCTTTCTGGGGATTGCCAGCGATCTGAGTTCCCGGAGGAAGTCGGAAATCGAATTGCGCCGCAGTCGCGCGCAACTGGAAGCCGCCCAACGCCTCGCCCGCCTTGGCAATTGGGAGTTTGATCTCGCCACCCAAACCGTCCACTGGAGCCAGGAGATGTATGATCTCTACGCGCGCAATCGTGAGTTGGGCCCGCCATCCGTGGCTGACTTTTACGAATTGATCCATCCGGAGGATTTGGAGCTGGTCCGGGATTTGAACCGGCGCGCTGTGAGCCTGAGCGGGACGGCGACGTGTGATTACCGGACCCAGCCTGAGCGCGGGCCGGTGAAGTACCTTTCGGCACAAGTTTACTGCCTGCGCGATGCGCTGGAACAGCCCATCGGCGTTGCCGGCACCGTGCAGGACATTACCGAGCGCAAGTTGGCTGAGCTTACGCTGCGCGAAAGCGAAGAGCGCAGCCGGCTCCTCATCAGCGCCCTAGCCGAGGGAGTGACCGTGCTGGACCAGGGCGGGCGCATTATTGCCAGCAACCAAAGCGCCGAGAAAATTCTGGGTTTGACCCCTGATCAGTTGCATGGCCGGACCAACTTTGATCCGCGGTGGCGGACGGTTTACGAGAATGGGAACCCTTTCCCGGCCGATGATCATCCGGCCACCCGCACGCTACGAACCGGCCTTTCACTGCGCAGCGTAGTGATGGGAGTGCATAAACCGGACGGTGGGTTGACTTGGATCAGCATCAACACCGCGCCGCTGGTGCGGGCGGGTGAGGCACAGCCGTACGCGGTGGTCGCCTCCTTTTATGACGTGACTGAACAACGGGCGGCGGTCAGAGCCGGCCAAGAGCGGACGCGACTCGCCGAACTGGATGCCGCCGTCAGCCGCAGTCTCAGCGGAAGCAAGCCGCTGCCTGAAACTCTGGTGGAATGCATGCGGCAGGTGACCGGTTTCCTTGACGCGGCCCTGTGTCAGGTGTGGTTGATGACGCCGGATCACGAGAATTTGCGCCTGATTGCCACCGAAGGGTTTGGCCTGAATCTGGAAGGGCCGTTTGCCAACATCCCGGTGGGCCAACTAAAAGTTGGCAAGATAGCGGCGGAGAAACGGGCCGTGCTCGCCAATGATCTCGGCAGCAATCCGGCATGGGATGTTGCGGATTGGGAGCGCCAAGCGGGAGTGACGGCTTTCGCCGGCCTGCCGTTGATCGCCGACGGCCGACTGCTGGGCGTGTTCGGAGTTTACGGCCGGCAGCCGATTTCCGACGAAGCCGCGACCAGCCTGGCGCGGCTCGCCGATCGCCTCAGTTTGGGCATCTTGCGCAAGCAGGGCGAAGAACAGATCCAACAACTGAACGCGGAGCTTGAGCAGCGGGTGGCGGAGCGAACGGCGGAGCTGGGCCGCCGCATCACGGAAGTAGAGACCCTGAACCGCAGCATGATCAACTTGCTCGAGGACCTGCAACAGGCGCGGGATGGCGCCGAGAATTCCGCGCGCCAGATCGAGGTCGCCAATACCCGGCTGCGCAGCGTCAACGAAGAGCTGGAGGCGTTCAGCTATACCGTTTCGCACGACCTCCGGGCACCGCTGAGAAACGTCTCGGGGTTTGTCGAGCTCCTGCGCAAAAAGATCGAAGGCACGCTCGAAAGTTCGACGGCGCGGTACATGAAAATCATCCAGGACGAGTCGCAGCGGATGGGGCAGTTGATTGATGATCTCCTGGAGTTTTCGCGCCTCGGTCGCGCCCCGCTCCGGGGGGACAAGTTTTCAATGAGCGAGCTGGTCGGCCAGGTCTTTGACGAGCTCCGGCAAGCTTCGCCGCAAGCCTTCGAGGGGCACGTCGGGCCGCTCACTGATGTCGGCTGCGACCGCAGTCTGGTGCGGCAGGTCTGGGTCAATCTCCTCAGCAACGCGGTGAAATACTCGCGCAACAGCCAGCCGCCGCGCATCGAGGTGGGCACCGCTCCCCCGCCGCCCGGCGGCCACGAGGTGGTGTACTTCGTGCGCGACAATGGCGTCGGGTTTGACATGAAATACGCTGGGAAGCTGTTTGGCGTCTTCCAGCGACTGCACTCGACCGCCGAGTTCGAGGGCACGGGCATTGGCCTGGCCAACGTGCAGCGGATCGTCAACCGGCACGGCGGACGGGTCTGGGCGGAGAGCAGCGTCAGCCAGGGCGCGACTTTTTACTTTGCGCTGCCCGTGGGCGCCGCCTAACGTCCGGCCGCACCCCATAAACCGTGAGACCTAAGAAAATACTCTTGATCGACGATGATCCGTTGGGGGTGGAACTCGCCTTGGCAGCCTTGGAGGAGTCCGGGCTCGCCGATCACGTGGCGGTGGTAAATGACGGAGTCGAAGCCCTTGAATACCTTGAAGGGACCGGCCTTCATAGTGATCGGCCAGAAGGCCTCCCCAGCGTCATGCTACTGGACCTGAAGATGCCCCGCATGGACGGCTTGCAAGTGCTGGAACGGGTTCGCGCCAGCCGGCGCTTGCGGACCATCCCGATTGTCATGCTTTCATCCTCGCGGGAGGAGTCGGACAAACGCCGCAGCTACGAGCTGGGGGCCAATGCCTACGTGGCCAAGCCCGTCGACTTCGAGGAATTTAAAGCCACCGTCCGACGGATCGGCCATTTTTGGGCGGAAGTTAATGAACCTCCGCCCGTCGCGGTCTGCCAGAATTAACGCTCAAGTTCGGAGCCCGTTGCTCCGAAGGAAGTGATAATGCGAATACTGTGTCTGGAAGATGACCCGGCTGCGGCCGAGTTGGTCGCAGCGCAGCTCGCCGAATCCATTCAGCCTTGCACGCTGAGGCGGGTGGAGACGCGCGAGGAATTCCGGCATGCGCTCGAAGTCGAAGCGGGCTACGATCTGATCCTGGCGGACTATTCCCTCCCTTCTTTCGACGGCCTGTCCGCCCTCCGGATTGCCCGTGAAATCGCACCCGACCTCCCTTTCATTTTTGTTTCCGGCTCGCTCGGTGAGGAAACGGCGATCGAGTCACTGCGGAATGGCGCCACCGACTATCTGGTCAAAGGTAACCTGACCCGGCTCACCTCGGCCGTCGAACGGGCGGTTCGCGAAGCGCAGCAGCATCGGGAACGCCGGGAAGCGGAACGCAAGATCGCCGAGCAGGCCCGGTTGCTCGACTTGGCGTCCGACGCCATCGTGGTTTGCGATTTGAATTGTTTGATCACGTTTTGGAACCAGGGCGCGGAGCAGATGTTTGGCTGGACCGCTGCCGATAGCACCGGGAAGCAGTTGGATGTTTTGCTAAAGATGGATCATCTGGTGTGCGCAGAATCCCGGCTGGCCCTCGAGGTTCATGGTAAATGGGTGGGCGAGGTGCGCTGCCGGAATCGTTCCGGCGACGATCTGACCATAAGTCACCGCATGACCCTGGTGCGCGATAGCGGTGGCGCGGCGCAATCAATCCTCACGATCGGAAGCGACATCACCGAAAAGAAAAGCCTGGAGGCGCAGTTCCTCCGGGCGCAGCGCCTGGAAGGGGTCGGCCTTCTCGCCAGCGGCATCGCCCACGATCTGAACAACATTCTGGCCCCGATTCTGATGGCGGCGCCGTTGTTGAAGACGGAAGTGTTCAGCCCCGAAAATTTGGACCTGCTGGCCACCATCGAGACCAGCGCCCAGCGTGGGGCGGCGATGGTCAAGCAGATCCTGTCCTTCACGCGGGGTGCGGAGGGTGGCCAAGCCACGATGGATCTCCGGCTGCTGCTCAATGAAATTGCGCGCCTTGCCCGCGACACCTTCCCCCGGGCAATCTCAGTTCAGACCCAGCTGCCCCCGGCGATCTGGCCCGTTTGTGGCGACACCACCCAGCTCCATCAGGTGCTCCTGAATTTGTGCATCAACGCGCGCGACGCCATGCCGCGGGGCGGGGTGCTCACCATCGCGGTCGAGAACGCTTCGCTGCGACCGGAAGAGGCGGGAGTCGAAGGGACGGGCGAAACCCTGCCGTACGTCCGGGTCACGATCGGTGACACGGGCGAAGGCATCCCCGAGGCGTTGCAGGAGCGGATTTTCGAGCCGTTTTTCACCACCAAGGAAATTGGCAAGGGCACTGGGTTGGGCCTGGCGAGTGTCAAAAACATTCTGACCGCCCACGGTGGATTCCTGCGCTTGCACAGCAGACTGGGGCTGGGCACATCCTTTGATCTGTTTCTGCCGGGAGTGGCGGGAACGGCGCCGGTAAGCTCCGCCGGGCAAGCGCCCGCGGCACCCCGCGGGAACGGCGAGCTGATTCTGGTGGTGGATGATGAGCCGCAGATTCGCGAGGTTTCACGCCGCATCCTCGAACTCAACGGCTATCGCGTGGAAACGGCCGGCGACGGGGTGGAAGCAATCGCGGCCTTTGCCCGTCAGCGAGACCATATTCGCGTGCTGATCACGGACACGGACATGCCCAAGATGGACGGCAAGGCGCTGATTCGCGTGTTGCTCCGCATGCGTCCGGATTTGGGTGTGGTGGCTTCCGGAGGCAAGCTTTCTACGGAGGAGCGCGAGGCATTTCGGAAATTGTCAGTGCATCAGTTCCTCGACAAACCTTACCAGCCCCACCGGCTCCTCACCGTGGCCCACGACGCCATTTACCCGCCCGTTGAATCTTTATCCACATGAAACGAATTTTGTTCATCGATGACAACGAGCCCTTCCGGGCTTCCTTCGCGCGCATTCTCGAGCGCCAGGGATTTGCCGTGGCCCAGGCGGAGGACGGACTGGTTGGTCTGCGCAAGTTCCGCGAAGAAACGCCCGATCTGGTCATCTGCGATCTCATCATGCCTGAAATGGAGGGCATGGAGACCATCCAGGAATTACTGCGCCTCAAGCCGGGTTTGAAGATCATCGCCATCTCCGGTGGTGGCCGCGTCAATCCGCTGGATTATCTGAAGATCGCGCAGATGATGGGGGCGCTCGAAAAACTGGCGAAACCATTCTCGAGCGACGAATTGATCTCGGTCATCGAACGGCTGATCGGCCCGGCGGACGCCCCGGCGGCTTGAGTCGCACCCGTCGCACCCCAGAGGGTCCTCGTATTTTCTCGGGCTGGATCAAGCCGGTCTTGCCTCGCGTGGCGCTTCCCGCTAATTAGCTCCCCGTTCCATGAAGATGCGCAATTGCCTTTCCCTCGCGGCGGCCCTGGCTCACAACCTTTCGCCCGTTGTTTCCGCCGGGCTCCTGCTGGCTCCCGCGCTCGCGTTGGCCCAGCCCACCCCACAACTCCTCGATGAAGCGATGCACCATCTAGGGGACAGCGAGATCAAGGACTGGCCGGGCATTGCCGTGAAGCCGGAAGGCACCGAGTTCAAGATGGCGTTCACGGCGGCGGCCAACGCCGGCCCCTTCACCCTGCGAATTCGCCAGCGCGATGTGGATGGCGTGTGGCATCTCAAGCTCAACGAACGCAAGGTCGGCGAGTTGCGGCGCCATCATCCGGACAAGGAGTGTTATTACGAGCTGCCAACGGGAGCCTTGCGGGATGGCGCAAACTCACTGGAGCTCATTCCGGATAACAAGACTGACGACGTCGCGGTGGGCAGCTTCGTTCTTTACGACGAGTCGTTGCGCTCTTTGCTCAAGTTGCAGCGGATTACGCTCCGGGTGATTGACGGCGCCGCCGGTGGTGCGCTGCCAGCTCGCATCGCGATTGAATCCGTCGAGGGCAAGGCCGCAGACATTTATTTCGCCGACACTGAGCGGCTGGCGATTCGCGAGGGGTTGATTTACGTGCCGGGCGGCGCGCAGTTCGAGTTGGCACGCGGGAAGTATCGCATCGCGGCCACGCGTGGCATGGAATGGAGTCGTGACGAACAGGTGGTGGAGCTTGCGGATGAACCGGCCAGCCTCGAATTGAAGTTGCGTCGTGAAGTTGACACCACGGGCTTCGTCGCCGCCGACACGCATATCCACACCTATACTTTGAGCGGTCACGGCGATGCCACGGTCGAGGAGCGCATGCTCAGCCTGGCCGGCGAGGGCGTCGAACTCGCCGTCGCCACGGACCATAATCACAATACGGATTATCAGCCGTACCAGGCGAAGCTTGGCCTGAACGAATACTTTACGCCGGTCACCGGCAACGAGGTAACCACGGAGAATGGACACTTCAACGGCTTTCCTTTGAAACCCGGCGATGAAGTGCCGCCTTACAAGGAAACGAACTGGGTCAAAGTCGTCGAGGGCATCCGTCTGAAGGGTGCGAAAGTGGTCATCCTCAACCACCCGCGCTGGCCGAAGATCGAGGAGAGTCCGTTCAGCAACTTTGGTTTGAACCGCGCCACGGGTGAGCGCGCCGCGGGCACACCTTTCACCTTCGACGCGATGGAGCTCGTGAACTCCACCGTCGATACGCCCGACCCGCTCTACCTGTTCACGGATTGGTTCGCCTTGCTCAATGCCGGCGAAAAGATCTCGGCCGTCGGGTCGTCGGATTCCCACTCGGTTGGCGATCCGGTGGGGCAGGGGAGAACCTATCTGCCATCCCGCTCCGATAACGCGGCGGGTTTGAACATCGATGAGCTGGCCGACAGCCTGCGAATGGGGCGCGCCTCCGTCAGCCTGGGCATCTTCGCCAGCGTGCGGGTCAACGAGCGATTCGTTCCGGGCGACCTGGCACCGGTTGAAGCTGGCCAAGTCAATGTGAGCCTGCGCGTAGCTGCGCCGGGATGGGTGCGCCCGCGGAAGGCCATGGTCTTTCTCAATGGAGTCGCGGTTGCCGAACAGGATGTTCCCACTGAACCAGGCAAGCCGACCGACGCCACGCTGTCGTTCATTTTGCCGATTCGGGGGGTGGATGCTCATCTCGTCTGCATCGTCCTGGGTGATCCTGTCAAGTACGCGGGCTGGAAGACGCTGAACGATTACACGCTCGCAGCCACGAACCCCTTGTTCCTCGACGTCAATGGCGACGGCAAATACAACAGCCCACGCGAATCGGCTCAACGTATTTACGGCAGTCTTGGAGGCGAGGTGGATGCGCTCATGAACGCCCTCGAAATTGTGCCGGCTCCCGTTGGAGTGCAGATGCTCGCGCTCGCCCACGACCGGTTTCAGGGCCTCGATCTCACGCGGCTAAACGAAGCCATCAAGCGCCTCGCCGAGCTCAACCCAGCCTTCGTGCTCTACCAGTCGAACCGCGCTGCCGCGGCGAAGTCCGCTGCCTCTCCGGCGAAGTAGTCACCTCTCCAAATGTGATTTCCCAGGCTTGATCGCGACCGTGCTAGGAAGCGTGAGCTCGCGAACGGTTGGAGGAAGATGCAGCTGAATCGCTCACACCGGTGACCGCGCGCCCGTCAGCTTATGCCTGGCTGGTGATCGACTCCCAGTCAACGCCATGCTGAACCGCGTAGAGTTGGAAGTGCTGCTGGTGTTGGATCAGAACCGCGCGCACGATGCTCGAGTCGTCCGCCCGCCCGATGTCCGGGATGAAGGAGGGAATGATGCCCACTTGTTTATGCACGTAGATCAGCGCAAAGGCTGCCTCGGCAAACGCGATGTAGGGCAGATCTTTGTAGGCCCCTTCAAAAGCGTCCTCGACCGCGTTGGCCAGAAACTCCAGTTGATTCACGAGGTGGGGAAACTTCGGCGCGTCGATCTGGGCAAACTCCGCCCGCCAGAGCGGCACGCTACGGATCAGTTTCTCCACGATGGCCGGCGTGATTTGCTCGGCGTTGCGATTTAGAAATTTTGCGATCTCGGCCATGCGGCAGAGCTTAGCGACGCCCCCTCGGGTGACAACTTCAATTATCATCCGGGCCCGCCTTGACCGGCCCGCTCGCGATTCGCATGCTCCTTCCCTGCATGACGATCCGCCCCGAAGTGTTGAATCAGCTCGCCGCGCTGCTCGGCGCAGCACAGGTGCTCACCAAGGCGGAGGACGTGATCCCGTACGGCTTCGACGGCACCGCCGCGCTGCAGCAATTGCCCGGCTGCGTCGTCTTCGTTCGTTCGACCGCGCAAGTGAGCGGCGTCCTCAAGCTGGCCAACGCGGAACGCATCGCCGTCGTCACGCGCGGTTCCGGTACGGGCCTGAGCGGCGGCAGCCTGCCCGTCGACGGCTGCATCGTGCTTTGCACCGTGCGCATGGACAAGATTCTCGAAGTCGATGCCGCGAACCTCACGCTGGCTTGCGAGCCGGGGGTGACCACGATTCAAGTCGCCGAAGCCGCCGAGCGCGCCGGTTTGTTTTATCCGCCTGATCCGGGATCAATGAAGATTTCCACCATCGGCGGCAACGTGGCGGAAAATTCCGGCGGCCTCCGCGGACTCAAATACGGCGTCACGCGCAACTATGTCATGGGCTTGGAAGTGGTGTTGCCCGACGGCGAAGTGATGTCGCTCGGCAACAAGTGCGTGAAGGACGTGGCCGGCTATTCGCTCAAGGACATCTTCATCGGCTCCGAGGGCACGTTGGGCGTCATCACGAAGATTTTGCTGCGCTTGATCCCCAAACCGGCGGCCAAGAAAACGATGGTCGCGACCTACGCGGATATGGGGGCGGCGGCGCAGACGGTCTCCGACATCATCGCGGCGAAAATCATTCCCTGTACCCTCGAGTTCCTGGATCGCACGACCATTCATTGCGTCGAGGATTACGCGAAGATCGGTTTGCCGCTCGACTGTGAGGCGTTGCTGCTGATGGAGACCGACGGACATCCCGCGGTGGTCGCCGAGGAGGCACAACAGATGGAAGCAATCGCGCGGAAGAACGGCTGCAAGGAAGTGCGCGTCGCCCAGGACGAAGCCGAGGCCTTGAAGCTCGCCAGCGCCCGGCGCAGCGCGTTCTCGGCGCTCGCCCGCCTGGCGCCGACGGTCATTCTTGAAGATGCGACGGTGCCGCGCGATCAACTGGCGCACATGGTCCGTTTCGTGGAGCAGGTCGCGCAGAAGCATCGGCTCAAGGTCGGGACGTTCGGGCACATGGGCGACGGCAACTTGCATCCCACATTTCTAACCGACGAACGCAACCACGACGAGATGCACCGCGTGCATGAAGCGTTTCGCGAGATCTTTGACGAGACGATCCGCGTCGGCGGCACCATCACCGGTGAACACGGCATCGGCGTGGCCAAGAAGGAATTCCTGCCGAAGTTTGCCGGCGCCGCGCAGATGCGGGTCATGCGCGAACTGCGGCGGGTCTTGGATCCTCACGGCATTCTCAACCCCGGAAAGATGTTCGATTGAGCGCGCCGGCCCCAACTGAAAGCGACGCGCAGCAGCTCGCGGATGAATTGCGCCTGAAGCGCGTGATCGAGTGGTCGATGATGTTTTGCGTCGGCGCGATGGCGGGCTTCTTCGCGTCGGTGCGCAGCGTGAATCCTGAGATCTCGTTTCGCTTCGATTGGTTCACACTGCTGGCGCTGGGGGCGGGTGGTTGGATGGGCCGCTTGTTCTGGCGGGTGATTCCCCGGGACACACCGGGCACCACGCGTGGTCGCAAGCGCTGGCTGCCCCTGGTTCTCTGGCTGGCAGTGCAACTGGGCGCCATGGTTTTCACCTTTGGCTACGGCCTGAAGGATCTGAGCGGACCCAAGCACCGCGAGATGTTGATCGGCACCGGGCTGGCGATCGTGGCGCTGACCTTCGTCGCCTTTCTGCTCTGGCGCGTCGGCAAATTCTTCGAGGATGAGCATCGCCATTTCCTCGAACAACATCCGGAGCAAAAGGACCCATGACGCAGCCCGGTTCATTGCTCAAGGATCTCGACTACTCGGTCGTGCAACAGTGCATGCACTGCGGCATGTGCCTGCCGACCTGCCCGACGTACGACGCCACCAAACTGGAGCGCAACAGCCCGCGCGGCCGCATCGCGCTGATGCGGGCCATCGCGGACGACCGGCTGGAGCCGACGAAGGAATTCGCGGACGAGATGTACTTCTGCCTCGGCTGTCTGGCGTGTCAGACCGCGTGCCCGGCGGGAGTCAACTACGCTGAACTGTTTGAGCACGCCCGCGGCGAGGCGGAGCGCAGCGGCGTGCTGGATTCGCCCAAGCGCAGCTTCATCCGTTGGTTTACTCTGCGCTGGCTGTTTATGGAGCAACGGCGGCTGCAATGGGCCGGGCGCTTGATTCGTGCGTGGCAACAACTGGGCTTGCAGGCCTTTCTCCGGCGCAGCGGTTTGCTGAGACTCCTGCCGAAACGTCTGCGCGAGCTCGAAGCGATGACGCCGACGATTGAGCGCGAGTTCTCGGAAGAACTGATCCCAGCCGTTTTTCCGGCGAAAGGGGACCGCCGCTTCCGCGTGGCGTTGCTCACCGGCTGTGCTCAGGACCTGATCTTTAGCAGTGTGAACCGCGACACGGCCGAGGTGCTGGCGGTGAATGGCTGCGAAGTGGTGACGCCGCGCGGGCAGGGATGCTGCGGATCGCTGCACGCGCACAATGGCGATTTAGAGGCGGCTCGCGAGCTTGCCCGCCGAATGATCGCGCAGATTCCGCCAGGCAAATTTGACGCCATCATCACCAATGCCGCCGGCTGCGGCTCGCACCTGAAACACTTTGGCAACCTGCTGAAGGATGATGCGGCCCATCACGCTCTGGCAATGGAATGGGATGCCAAGGTGAAGGACATTCACGAATGGCTGGCCGCGATCGGCATTCGCGCGCCGGCCGGCGACCAACCCAGGCAGCAAGTCACCTATCACGAGGCGTGTCATCTTTGTCATGGACAGAAAATCACCGCCCAACCGCGCGCACTCCTGAAGCGCATTCCCGGCCTCGAATTGCGCGAACTTCCGGAGAGCAACTGGTGTTGCGGCAGCGCGGGCATCTACAACCTCGTGCAACCCGAGATGGCGGGACAACTTCTCGATCGCAAGCTGAAGCATGTCCAGTCCACCGGCGCGGACATCGTCGCCACGGGAAATCCCGGTTGCCTGCTGCACATGGAAAACGGTTTGCGCCAGTCCGGTCTGGCGGTGCGGATGGTTCACCCGATAACGCTGCTGGCCGAGGCGTACCGCAAGGAAGTTGGAACGAGCCACTAATTTTATTGTGAAACCATGACTCGAAAGCCACGCTCCTCCCGTTCCGTTTAACTAGCGCGATCCACTTTCATGACCTCGAAAATCCAATTGAACACGTTAAAGGCGCTTTGCTTTGCCGGAGCCGCCGTTGCCGCCACCAGCCTGCATGCGGAAGATGCGGATCGCTATCGGCCTTACTTCAAGTTTCACAGCGGTGACATCGAGCCGCTGTGGGGCGTCGACGATCACTGGTCGCTTGGCTTGGGCGCGAATCTAAACCGCTACGTCGGCGTGGAGCTGGCGTTCGATTACTACCTGCGGGACTGGGGCGAAAACCCGGACCTGAACGAACCCGCCGATGTGGGCGAAGCCTCCAGCTACCACCTGATCCCGGAGATCCGGCTGCGCTATCCGCTGATGAAGGATCGCCTCGTGCCCTACGTCATCGCTGGCATCGGGCCTTCGTGGATTCAGGGTAAAGACGTCAAACCCTGGGCCTTTGATGAGAATCCGACAGTCGAGGGCTTCACCTATTCCATCGCGGCGGGGGTTGGTCTGGAGTACTTCATCGCGGACAATGTGACCTTCGGTGTGGAGGGGCGTTACATCTGGGTGAATCCCATCGATGGCACTTCTGACTCCGGAACCACCCCCGTCGATCTTTCGGCCCCGACGTTCACGTTTGGGTTGCGCATCTATTTTGACGAAAATAATCCCCGGCCAATGATGAGCGAGGAAGCCGAGCCGGAAGGGCGTTTCTATTTTGGCGTGCGGCTGGGCGCCAACTTTCTGACGGACGATGCCTGGGCGCCCGGTGCCAAGCTGGATCCGGAGCAGGCCGCCTGGGGCAAGGTGGCTTCCCAGACCGGCGGGTTCCAGTTGGGCTATGATTTCGGCGAGAATCTGGGCTTTGAGCTGGCCGTCGATCACATCAATCACAACATCAATATCGAGGGGCTGGGCAGCGTCGCTGAATACGGCCAGGGCTGGATCATGGCCAATTTTCGGTTGCGGATGCCGGCGGGCCGCTGGTCGCCCTATCTCTACGTGGGTGGTGGCGTCAACCACGCGGAGGTGAAGGACTTTCAGCCGTCCAGCACCGGCTTGGAGATCTTGACCAAGAAGATGCATCCGGCGGTGAACGTCGGCGCGGGCGTCGAGTATTTTGTCACCCGGAACTTCTCCGTCGGTGGCGACCTGCGCTGGGCCTACAGTTGGGATCATTCCATCGAAGTGCCCGGCTACGTGCCCGCGAGCTCCGGTGACATATCGCACCTCGCGGCTACGATCGGCTTCCGCGTCTACCTGTTCGACAACTAGCCCCAACCGGTCGCGACCGAATGGCCGGGCCGGCAGGTTGCCGGCTCCAATTCCACGGACGCGCCTCGCCGTCGCCCTCCATGAGATCGAGTATCCGATGGCCGTGGTCATCCTCGGGGGCCTCACGACCTCCACGCTCTTGAATCTCTTTCTCCTGCCCGCGCTCTACGCCACGTACGGACGGATCAAGTGTGATCCCAACAGCGTCCTCCGACCTGACCCAGCATCTTGAGGTCGCCTCCTGGCTCCGTTTTCCGGGACCACTTCTGTACTGCGGCGTGCGAAATACTTCGTAATAAATTTGGGAATGGAGCGCAGTTTCTTGATTTTGACGGCTGGTTAAGTATCTGCAAAATAGAAAAGAAGAAGCTCGTTCCAATTACGCCGCCCTAGCGGGCAATGTCTGCACCTGTTAAAAGGCACATCCACGCGCCGTTCCTTGTAAGCCAAGTATCGATGAATGGGGCCTGTTTTCGGAATTGATCCGAGCCTACTTGCTCAACGCCGCCTTGATCTCCTCGATCACCTTCTCCGCGGTCATGCCGCCGTTGATGACTTGCGAGAAGTAGTTCTCCTGGAACATGAAGATCGCCTGCGGCCGGCCGGGCGACACTGCTACTTCGGGAACTTCGGGCGCGAGCCGCATCAGTTCCTCGCCGAACTTCTGGTTGTTGAAAAACGCGAACGGTTTCTTCAGTCGCGCGTCGGTCCACGCGGGTTGGTAGGCGGGAAAGCTGTTGCCATCGACGAAGCGTTTCACGTTCGCGTCGGTGTCTTTCATCACGAACTCGATGAACTTCCACGCGGCATCCGGCTGCTTGGTCTCTTTGTAAACGAGCAGGCCCTGCCCGGCAAAGGTCGAGGTGCGACGACCGGGAATGCCCTTCGCATCCTTCCACGCGGGCAAGGGCATGACGCCCCATTTGCCGCTGAGTTCGGGCGTGAACTGCTGGAGCATGTCGAGACCGTACCAGTCGGCGCCGATCAGGCAGATGACTTCGCCGGGGCTGACTGAGCTGCTGAAGAACACGGGATCGTAGATGGAGGCGCGTTCGGGCACGATGCCGATGCCCTTTTCCTTCAGCTCGACCATCCACTTGAGGGTGTCGATCGCCATGACTTCGTCGGGGAACGGCTTGCCGTCCTTGCCAAACCAATCGCTGCCGCGCTGCCGGAGCAGGGCGTCGTAATAAGTCGGATCAAGGGCGAACATCGCCTGATGCTTGGCAGCGAGTTCTTCGCCTTTGCGCACGAAGTCGTCCCACGTCGCGAGATCCTCGGGCATGAGATTGTATTTCTCGAACAGGTCGGTGCGATAATAGAGCACCATGGCGCTGAGCGATTGGGCCACGCCGTAGGTCTTGTCCTTCCACGCGAAAAGTTTCTGGCGCGACGCGACGATGCCCTTGTCGAGTTCGGACTTCTTGACGCGCTCGGTCAGGTCGAGGAACGGCACTTCGCCGTTGAGGTAAATGCCGAACAGCACTTCGTCGAGCTGCACGACGTCCGGCGGGTTGACGCCGGTCTTGATGGCGACGGCGAGTTTGTCGGGCATCTCGCGGAAGCCGAACGCGCTGATGTTGGCCTTGAAGTCCTTGTCCACCTTCTCCTGATAGAGCTTCACCATCGCCTCGTAATAAACCTTGTCCTGGAACGAGCTGATCCAGAGTTCGACGGGTTTGGTCTCGGCGGCGCGGGCAGAAAATCCGGCGAGGCCGAGGGTGAGGGTGAGCAGCGAGGTGATGGTTTTCATAGGGTCAAAGAGTTGAAAGGGAATGGCCACGACAGGGCACAGAGGTCGCAAAAGGTTTCGATGGGCGAGGAAACTTGCCTGAGCTCGTCAGCGTCTTGGAGTGCGCCGGTGCTCCGGCGCTATGGGGCGGATCTGTACTGTCGAGTGCGCCACAAAGCGGTGCAGCAGCACCGCAGTCCAAGACCTGGCGGACTGCGGGGCGCCCGTTCAGCTTTGTGTTCTTTGTGATCTCTTGTGGCCAATTCATTTCGCGGTGTTCGTTGCGGCCGTCGGCGCCCGCCCGGCGAGTTCATCATTAACGTAGGACACGACGTCGCGAAAGTCCTGAGTGTTCAATCCCTGGACGGCCTGGTGCATGAGCCAGGCGGGGCTTTTGGTTTCCTGACCACCACGGAGACCGGCCTTGATACGGTTCAATTGATCGAACAGGTACCAGTCTTCCTGCACGATGAGCGGCGGGGCCTTGATCTCTTCGCGACCGCGGCCGTTCGGCTGGTGGCAGGTTGCGCAGAAGGTGAAGTGCTGGGCGCCACGTTCGTTGTCGCCGCGAATGGTCTTCACGTGCTTCGCCGGTGGCAACTGACTGAAGTGCTGGACCACCGTGGCCAGATCTTCGTCCGCCTTGAGCAGGCTGATGCCGGAGCCCATGAGAAACTCGGACTTGTTGTCGGGGTTCTTGCCGCGTTCGCCGGTCATGAAGCGGCGGAGCTGGAGTTCGAGATACCAGTCGGGCAGGCCATCAATGATCGGGCCGCGCTGCATCTCGCGCGTGCTATGACAGAGCAGGCAGGATTGGACGAGGGCGTCGGTCTGCGAGTGGGAGGATTCGACCGGGAGCGGAGCAACGGATTGAGGTTTCCGTGCGGAGCAACCCGCGAGCAGGCATAAGGACAAATGAACAAGGATCAATGAACAAAGAACTCTCAAGCGCCAATATCCAAAAGTGCGTGCGTGAGGCGAACTGCTCGCCGAGTCGGGCATTGGAACTTCCCTGGTCATTTGTCCTTTGCCCTTGGACATTTCACCTCACTCCACCCATCCAGCGGCGGATCACCGGGACGAGCGCGAGGAACACGCCGGCGACGATGAGCACCGCGATCGATTGCTGGCCGAAAAACGAGCTGAGATTCGAGGCGTCGCCTTCACCGAACGCGCTCGCCAGCACGCCGGCGAACTTGTTGCCGAACGCCGCGCCGAGGAACCAGATTCCGAGCATCGCGCCCACAAGATGCCGCGGCGCGAGCTTGGTGAACGTGCTCAGACCGACCGGGCTCAGACACATCTCGCCGATGGTTTGCAGGAAGTAGAGGCCCATCAACCACAACGGACTGACGCGGCCCTGCATGGCCAGCTTGGCGGCCGGGACCATCACGCTGAAGGCGAGCGCGAGGAACACGAGCGCGATGGTGAACTTCATCGGGCTCGACGGCTGGCGGTCGCCGAGCTTGATCCAGAGAAATGCGAAGACCGGCGCGAGGAGAACGACGAAGATCGGGTTCGCCGCTTGATACCAGGACGACGGCACTTCGATGCCACCGACATGCGTGGCCGTGTGGCGGTCGGCGAAAAGATTGAGTGAAGTTCCAGCTTGTTCAAAGAGCGCCCAGAAGATGAACGCGCCGATGAAGAAGTAGAAGATCGCACCCAGCTTGCGGGTCTCCGGCTTGGCGGACAGGCCGAACCAGATCATCACGCCGATCGGCACGAGGATGAACAGGTAGCGAATCCAAGTGAAGCTGAGGCCTTTGAAATTCTCCTGATCGGAAAGCCACGCGATGCCCCACAAGCCGAGCGTGCCGATGAGGACGATCAGCGATTTGCGGATGGCATCGGGCGAGCGATCTGGCGGCGAACCGACTTGTTTCAAAGTTTGCCCGAAAGCGATGAAGACGATTACGCCCAGCACCATGCCAACGCCGGCAGCGCCAAAGCCCCAGTGCCAGGAGTGCGCGGGGTCGAGGCCCCAGCCGATGAGCATTTCCTTGAAACGGCTGTGCTGGGCGAGAAAGCCGGTGATGAACGGCGCGATGAAGGCGCCGACGTTGATGCCCATGTAGAAGAGCGAGAAACCGGCGTCGCGGCGGGCATCGCCGGGTGTGTAGAGCTGGCCAACCATCGCGCTGATGTTCGGCTTGAGCAGGCCGGTACCGAGCACGATGAGCAGCAGTCCGGCGAAGAATGTGGTCTGGCTGGGGATCGCCATCGCGAAGTGACCGGCGGCAATGACGATGCCGCCCACCAGCACGGCGCGTCGCGAGCCAAGAATGTTGTCCGCGATCGTGCCGCCCGCGATCGACAGCATGTAAACGGACATGGTGTAGGTGCCGTAGATGAGCGCCGCCTTGCCGGTCGCCAGGTTCAATCCACCGGCGGCAAGCGGCGCCACCATGTAAAGCGTGAGCAACGCCCGCATGCCGTAATAGCTGAAGCGTTCCCAAAGTTCGGCGAAGAAGAGCGGGGCGAGTCCGGCGGGATGACCGAACCACGTTCGTTGCGCGGCAGTTTGGCTCATGTGGGTGCGGTTGAAGGTAGCGAAACCACCGGGCGACGGAAGGTTTTTGTCGGGCGATGAATCGTCCTCGTTGTCGTTCTCGAAATAAATGGGAAATCGGAAGATACAAGGACGAAGACGAGCAGGATCGCGCCGATTCGTAGCTGTCGATTCTCGTGAACCGATTACTGACTCGTTACCCTGTCACCAGCGGCGCGAACTGCTGTTCAACCGGGTCATAGGCGAACAGTTCGGCCTTCGCGATGTTGAAGAACCAGGCATGCAGGCGAAGCGTTTCCTGTTCGAGCCGACGAGCGACGCAGGAGTACGAATGCAGGTTGTCGAGGCCGAACAAGACGTTCTCCTCCGCGGTGGCCGTGATCTGCTCCTCGTGAGTGGTGAGGTGCGAATAGCGTTCCCGCACCGTCTCCCGAACAGTGGCGGCGACTTCGATCCAACGAACCAAATGAGGCATTTGCTCGGCATTGGGCACGCCATCGACCAGTGCCTGCATCGCGCCGCACTGGCTGTGTCCGCAAATGACGATGTCGGAAACGCCCAGCGACTCGACGGCGAACTCGATGGCGGCGGCCGTCGAGTTGGTGTCGCCGGTGACATGGGCTGGCGGGACGATGTTGCCGGCGTTCTTCACGACAAACAGATCGCCGGGATTGCTCTGGGTGATCAGCTCGGCCAGCACGCGGGAATCAGAGCAGGTGATGAACAGCGTATGCGGCTTCTGGCCTTCGCGGGACAAGCGCCGGAACATCTCGCGGTAACGCCCGAATTGGGCGGAACGAAACTTGTGAACACCGGCGATGAGCTTCTGCATG
Organism: bacterium; assembly: GCA_031362805.1. Lineage (GTDB taxonomy): Bacteria > Verrucomicrobiota > Verrucomicrobiia > Limisphaerales > RI-55 > RI-55. The sequence goes on along the minus strand of JANLTG010000051.1, from coordinate 67,970 downwards.
TGAGCGGCCGATGTACTGGACGCCGACAATTCACGCAAACGGAATCTGCCTTTTCGCGGCAGTGGATCGGGTCTACTTTGACGCCATGAAATGTCCCAAATGCGAGCAGGCCCGGCTCAAGAAAATCAAAGTGAACGAACTGGAAGTGGACCATTGCGACGAGTGCGGCGGCTTGTGGTGCGACCAGAGCGAGCTGGCGCAGTTGCTTGAACTGAAGTCCGCCGAATTGAAGCAACTGCGGCGCGGTACCGCTCATGCCGGAGCGAACCAGGCTCGGGGCAACTGCCCCCGCTGCGGCACCGTCATGGTGCGGGTGGCCAGCGCTCAACAGCGACGGGTCACGCTCGACAAATGCCCCGACTGCGACGGCGCGTGGCTTGATGGTGGTGAGTTGCGCGCGTTGCTCAGCGGCGACGAATGACTCCGGGGTTGCAACTTTCCGGATCAGCGGAACAATCACCCCCAATGATTGCAATTATCTCCGGCACGAACCGCCCCGGCAGCAACACGCGCAAGGTGGTCACGCAAATTGAACGACTTTACCGTGACCTCAAGGTCGTGACGCAACTCGTCGATCTGGCGCATCTGCCGCCGGCGATCTTCGATCCCAGCTCGTACGAAGAGAAACCCGCCGCGTTCAAACCGTTTTCCGACACGGTGCTGGCGGCCAAGGGGCTCGTGCTGGTGACACCCGAGTACAATGGCGGCATGCCCGGCGTGCTCAAGTACTTCATCGACATGCTGAAGTTCCCAGAGAGTTTCGAAGCGAAGCCCGTGTGCTTTGTCGGCCTGTCGGCGGGCATGTGGGGCGCCCTGCGGCCGATCGAGCAGTTGCAACAAATCTTCGGCTACCGCAACGCGCATCTTTATCCCCAACGCGTCTTCCTGCCGGGCATTCATGGGCTCCTGAACGACGCGGGTGAGATCACGGATGCGGAGATTGCCGGCCGCCTCGCCGCGCAGGCGAAGGGCTTTGTCGAGTTCGTTGCGAAGCTTAAGGGTTGAAATGATCAAGCCCGCTGCGCCCGAGGCACATTGCTTCTTTAACTTGTCCACGCAGTCACCCCCCGTATAGCCTCACGCGCATGCTGAACGTAGGAATTGTTGGGCTGGGCTACATGGCGGCCATGCACATCAGGGCGTGGCGCCAAGTGGCGGGGACCGAGATCCTCGCGATCTGCAATCCCAGCGGGCGCAATCTCGATGGCGATCTCTCCACCGTGTTTGGCAATCTGAGCGGGCAGGAGGCGCTGAAACTCGACATGTCCAAGGTGCGGGCCTACAGCGATTACGCGGCGATGCTGGCTGATCCGGACATCCACATCATCGACATCTGCTCGCCGACCTGGGCGCACCACGATCAGGCGACCTCCGCCCTGGCGTCCGGCGTTCACGTGTTGCTCGAGAAACCCGTGGCGCGGACGACCAAGGAAGCCAAACGCATTGTCGAAGCGTCCGGCTATGCGAGCCATTATCTGATGCCGGCCATGTGCCTGCGCTTCTGGCCCGAGTGGCGATTGTTGAAGGACGCGATCAGCGACGGGCGTTATGGCAAGGTGCTGGCTGCGCGGTTTCGCCGCGTTGGGCCCCCGCCGGCCTGGGGGAAAAACCATCTTCACGACGGCATCAAGTCGGGCGGTGCGTTGCTTGACCTGCACATCCACGATGTCGATTTCATCAACTGGTGCTTTGGGAAACCCAAGCGCGTCTTCTCCATGGGCTATTCGAAGTTCAGCGGCGCGTTCGATCACGTGGTGACGCAGTTCGAGGTGGACTGCGGGGCGATCGTCCATGCGGAAGGTGGCTGGGCCATGACGCCCGGGTTTGCCTTCAACATGAGCTACACGGTGAATTTCGAGAAGGCGACGCTGGACTACGACATCGCCCGCGGACCCGACGCCGTCCTGAAAATCTGCGAAGAGGGCAAAGAACCAGTTACCCAGAAAGCGGCGGCCGAGGACGGCTATGTGGGTGAGATCCGGCATTTCGTCGAGTCGATCCAGCAGGGCAGGGCGCCGACGGTGGTCACGGCGCAAGACGGGCTCGCCGCGATCGAAGTTTGCGAAGCGGAGGAAATGTCGGCGCGACTCCGCCAGCCCATGCCGGTTTAAGCACTCGCGACGATGAAGACGCAACTCATTTTGCTCCTGTTGGCCCTTGTGACCTTGACCGCCTTTGCCGAAGAAAAGAGCAAGCTCAACGAACACCTCGAACCGTTCCGCCCGTTTCTGGGCAAGACGTGGAAAGGTGAGCTCAAGGAGCCCGGCAAAGCGGAGGCGAGCACCGATGTCTCGCGCTGGGAGCGGGCCTTGAATGGTGAGGCGATTCGCACGCTGCACAGCGTCAACGACGGCGCCTATGGCGGCGAAACGATCATCACCTGGGATGCCGCGCAGAAGAAACTCGTTTACTTCTATTTTACCACCGCGGGCTTTCGGACGACCGGCACTTTTACCATTGAGGGCAAAAAGTTCATTGCCGAGGAAGAAGTCACCGGCAGCGCGCAAGGCGTCACCAAAGTTCGCTCGGCCAGTGAGCTTCGAGACGACGGCACTTTCGTGAACAAGTCCGAGTATTTCAAGGACAGCAAGTGGGTGCCCGGCCACGAACAGATCTATCGCGAAGATCCCAAGGCGGAAGTGAGGTTCAAATAGGAGCAGTCGCGCCTTGCGGAGTTTGCCGGCAATTTTTACACCCGCCGCACGGGACGGCCTTCTCACGCGATGCCCACCAGCAGGAGGGTTCCCGCAATTAAACATTGAGGGGCGTGTCTCCAGTTCGGCCTCGTCGCGGGTCTGCCCGCCCTCGTTTTGGTGCGGTTCGTCCCGGAGTCGTTTTCACCACGGTCGGGATGATGCAATGTGCACCTGTCCGCCCCGCATAGGTGGACATGGTTTTGGGATAACGAAACGGCTCGCTTCCTCTGTCAGGAACCGGGCCGGTTTCGTTTCGGACCCGAGCTCCCATTTGACCGCGCGCACGAACACCGCTAAACCAAAGGCGATCCTATGGACGAAATCCGCCCAACTGACTCGGTGAGCGCACCCCGGAAGAAATACGTGCGCGCGATCGGTCCGAAGCTGCGCTACCTGCTCTACTTCGTTTTCGCGCTCGTCGCGCTGCTGGGCGCCAACTCTTTCTACCTCTCGGCGATCACGTTTCTCGAATGGGTCAACCGCCCGGAGCTGTATCAAAACTATTTCTATCAGCTCATGTTCCTCGCCCACCTGGTCCTCGGGTTGGTGTTGATCGTGCCCTATCTGCTCTTTGGGTTGATCCACATGAAGAACTCGCACGACCGGCCCAATCGCGGCGCGGTGCGAGTCGGCTATGCGCTGTTCATCATGGGTGTCGTCGTGTTGGTGACCGGACTTGCACTGACCCGTGCCGACGTCTTCAGCTTCAAGAATCTCGGCCTCAAGGATCCCAACTCGCGGAACATCGCCTATTGGGCGCACGTGATCACGCCGTTGCTCGCAATCTGGCTCTACATCCTGCACCGCCTCGCCGGCCCGAAGATCAAGTGGGGCGTCGGCATCAAGCTCGGCTTCGCCACCGCCGCGGCGACGCTCGTGATGTTGTTCTTCCATTCGGCGCACCCGGCGCTCAGCACCGCGAAGTCGAAGGACGGCGAGAAATACTTCGAGCCCAGCGCCGCGAAAACCGCGAGCGGCAACTTCATTCCGGCCGAGACGTTGATGATGGACGACTACTGCCTGAAGTGCCACGAGGACGCCTACCAAGGCTGGTTCCACAGCTCGCATCACTTCAGCTCGTTCAACAATCCGTTCTACCTTTTCAGCGTGAACGAGACGCGGCAGGTCGCGCTGAAGCGCGATGGCAATGTGCAGGCTTCGCGCTGGTGTGCCGGCTGCCATGACCCGGTGCCGTTCTTCAGCGGCGCGTTCGATGATCCGAACTTCGACATCCACAACCACCCGACCGCCAAGGCCGGGATCACTTGCACCGCCTGCCACGCGATCACGTCGGTGGACAGCACGATCGGCAACGCGGACTTCACCATCGCCGAGCCGATTCATTACCCGTTCGCGTACTCGACCAACAAGGCCCTGCAATACATCAACAACCAGCTCGTGAAGGCCAAGCCGGAGTTCCACAAGCGGATGTTCATGAAGGATGTGATGAAGTCCGAGGAGTTCTGTTCGGCCTGCCACAAGGTCAGCATTCCGTTCGCGGTGAATCACTACAAGGAATGGCTGCGCGGCCAGAATCACTACGATCCGTTCGTGCTCAGCGGCGCGGGCCACGGCGCACGCTCGTTCTATTTCCCGCCCAAGGCTGAGAAGAATTGCAATGACTGTCACATGCCGCTGGTCGCGTCGCAGGATTTCGGGGCGAACTTTTTCAACGCGACGAATCAGTCCCAGCGCTTCATCCACAATCATCTTTTTCCCTCTGCGAACACCGCCTTGCCGCATGTGCGTGGCGACATGGAGATCATCGCGAAGCATGAAGAGTTCAGCAAAGGCTCGCTCCGCCTGGACATCTTCGGCGTGAAAGAAGGCGGCACGATCGACAGCCCGCTCACCGCGCCGCTGCGTCCGCAGGTGCCGGCGCTCAAGCCCGGCAAGACTTATCTCGTCGAGATCGTCCTGCGCACATTGCGCGTGGCCCATTTGTTCTCGCAGGGCACGGTGGACTCGAATGAAATCTGGGTGGACGTGAAGGCCATGAGCGGCGGCAAGGTCATCGCCCGCAACGGCGGACTCGGCCAACACAACGAAGTCGATCCGTGGGCGCACTTCATCAATGTCTACATGCTCGACAAGGACGGCAACCGCATCGACCGCCGCAATCCGCAGGACATCTTCACGCCGCTCTACAACAACCAGATTCCACCGGGCGCCGGCTTCGTGATGCACTACGAGTTCACCGTGCCGGAAGGCGTGACCGAGCCGATCCAGTTCGACGCGAAGCTTAACTACCGGAAGTTCGACACGATCTATTTCAACTACGTCTATGCGAGCGACAAGGGCTACACTAACGGCCGGCCATTCGTGCTGACCAACGATCTGCCCATCCGCATCATCGCCAAGGATACCGTCACATTTCCCGTCGCAGGACTCGCGAATAATGCGGCCGTGACCAACGCGCCCTCCGCGATTCCCGAGTGGCAGCGCTGGAACGACTACGGCATCGGCTTGTTCAACAAGGGCGATCGCGGCACCGCGCGCGGCGAGTTGATTCAGGCGACCGAGGCGTTTACCAAGGTCGAGCAATTGGCGCGGCCCGATGGCCCGATGAATCTGGCGCGGGTGTATTTCAAGGAAGGCCGGCTCGATGACGCGGTGGCGGCGCTGCAACGGGCGGCTTCGTTCGATCCGCCCGCTCCGCCGTGGGTGCGGGCCTGGTTCACCGGCCTCGTGAACAAGCAGAACGGCTTCCTCGACGAGGCGATCAAGCAATTCAAGAGCATCCTCGAAGATCGCTATCCGGAATTGGAAAAGGCGGGCTATGACTTCAGCCGCGATTACGAGGTGATCAACGAGCTGGGGCTGACGCTGTTCGAACGGGCCAAGGCCGAGCGCGCGAACCCGGAAAAGCATAAGGAGTTTCTCACCGAAGCCGTGCGGCGCTTCGAGGACACGCTGAAGATCGATTCCGAGAATCTGACCGCGCACTACAATCTCGGCATCATCCACGGCAGTTTGGGTGATCAGGCGAAGGCCGCCGAGCACCAGCGCTTGCACGAGAAGTACAAGCCTGATGACAACGCCCGCGATCGCGCCATCAACCTCGCTCGCGCCAAGGACGCCGCCGCGAACAACGCCGCCAATGCCGTGGTGATTTACCCGCTGCAGCGCGAGGGAGCGTTTGAGCTACCGGTGCCGGGTCAAAAGAAACTGGCTGCGGCTGCGAGTGATCAGTAGGTCAACAATCAGCCATGAGTAATCCATCTTCCCAGAAGCCCAACGATCGCGACGAACTCGTCCACGAGGACGACAAGGTTATCGGCAAAGCCTTCCGTGGGTCCGCCATCGTCCTGGTCCTCGTGGTCGTTCTCGTCGTCGGTGTTTTCATCTACCTGAAGCGCCCCAAGGAGAAGGGCCCGGTGATCAAGACCGCCATCTCCGCGCCGGTCGTACCGGACAAGCCGAAGGCCGAGCTGCCGCCGGTGAAGTTCACCGACATCACCAAAGCGGCGGGCATCACGTTCGCGCACAACAATGGCGCGACCGGTGAGAAGCTCCTCCCCGAGTCGCTCGGCGGCGGCGTGGCGTTCTTCGATTTCGACAACGACGGCGATGCCGACTTGTTATTCGTCAATTCAACCTGGTGGTCGTGGGATTTGGCGAAGGACGCCTCGCGCAAGCCCACGACCGCCGCGCTCTATCGCAACGACACTTCGGCCGGCGGCGCGGTTAAGTTCACTGATGTCACGGCGGGTTCCGGTCTCGACATGGCGGTCTTTGGCATGGGCGTCGCCTGCGGCGACCTGGACAACGACGGCGATGTGGATGTGTTCATCACGGCCGTCGGCGGGAACAAACTTTTCCGCAACGAGGGCAACGGGAAGTTCACCGACATCACCTCTCAGGCCGGGGTCGGCGGCGCGCCGGGTGATTGGAGCACGGCGGCGACCTTCTTTGATTTCGACAACGACGGCCGGCTCGATCTCTTCGTCGCGAACTATGTGAAGTGGTCGCGCGAGATCGATTTCAAGGTCAACTTCACCATCGACGGCACGCATCGCGCCTACGGTCCGCCATCGGACTTCGAGGGCGCGCTGCCGCGGCTTTTTCACAACGAGGGTGGTGGCGCGTTCAAGGACGTCAGTGAGGCGAGCGGTGTGCAGGTGAAGAACAAAGCGACCGGTGGCCCGGCGGCCAAGACGCTCGGCGTCGCGCCCGTGGACATCAACGAAGACGGGCGGATGGATCTCGTCGTGGCCAACGACACCGTGCAGAACTTCGTCTTCGTCAACGAAGGCAATGGCAAGTTCAAGGAGATCGGCGGCGTCTCGGGGATCGCCTTCGACGCCAACGGCAATGCGCGCGGCGCGATGGGCATCGACATCGCGCATCATCGCAATGACGGCACGGTCGCCATTGCGATCGGCAACTTCGCAAACGAGATGACGGCGCTTTACGTTTCGCAGGGCCAGCCGTTCCCGTTCGCGGATGAGGCGATTGCCGAGGGCATCGGCCCGGCGAGTCGCGTGCCGCTTAAGTTCGGCATCTTCTTCTTCGACTACGACCTCGACGGCTGGCTGGACCTGCTCACGGTGAACGGCCATCTTGACGAGGACATCACCAAGGTGCAGGCGAGCCAGAAGTATCGCCAGCCCGCGCAACTTTTCTGGAACCAGCGCGGCAACGGCTTCCTCGCCGCGGGTGAGAAGGAGGCGGGCATTGACCTGTTCACACCGATTGTTGGGCGCGGCAGCGCGTATGCCGACATCGATGGCGATGGCGATCTCGATGTCGTCTTCACGCAGTTGAAGGGTGCGCCGTTGCTGCTGCGCAATGATCAGACGCAGGGACATCACTGGCTGCGTTTGAAACTCACCGGCACGAAGTCCAATCGCGACGCGCTCGGGGCGGTCGTCACCGTCAAGGCGAACGGCGTGAGCCAGCAACGCATGGTTACACCGAGCCGCAGCTACCTTTCGCAATCGAGTCCGGAGCTGGTGTTCGGCTTTGAGAAGACAGCGGCGATCGAATCAGTAAAGGTCCGCTGGCCGTCGGGCGAAGTGGTGGATGTGCCGCCGGCAACGGTCGGCATGGATCGCCGGTTTGAAATCAAGGAGTGAGAACAGTTCCCCAAGCCGGAGCGCCGGACTCCGATTCGGCGCGCAATCGGGGCGGCGACATTCCTGTCGCCCCTCCGTTAAGTTGAGCTATGAGCCAGCCAACAGTTGCCGCGACCTATCCCGACGGGATTCGTGCCCGCGATCGGTGGATACTTTCCCGGCGCCCAGCGCGTGCGGTCGTCGACGTTCAGTGGCCGCACGCTTATCTGATCGAACGCGAGCGGTCCGCCGACGGTGAGATCGTTGACATCGCCACCCTGTTTCTCACCGGCCGCGAATGTCCGTGGCGCTGCCTGATGTGCGACTTGTGGAAGAACACCACGGAGGAACGCACACCGGTTGGAGCGATTCCCGCGCAGATCGATTTCGCCCTTGCTGAACTTGGTGGCAGCCGACGTGAAGGGGGTCTGACTTCCTCGGTGGATTCATTAGAAGCCAGAGCCTCCTCACGTCGGCTCCTACCAGATGACGAAGCGCCACCGCGCCAGATCAAGCTCTACAACAGCGGCAGCTTCTTTGATCGCGCAGCCGTTCCCTTCGAGGATTACGAAGCCATCGCGCGGCGGGTGGCCGGTTTTGAGCGCGTCATCGTCGAGAGCCACCCTGCGTTGATCGGCGAGGCCACGCTGCGCTTCCGCGACTTGCTGGCGAAGGAAGCGAACATCGCAGGCGGCCCCCCCTCCAAGAAACCCGTAGCAGCCGAGGTAAGGAGGCTCACTATTCCTTCCGCAGAGGAAATCAGAGCCTCCTCACGTCGGCTGCTACCAACATTGGACGTGACTCGCCTCGAAGTTGCAATGGGTCTGGAGACCGCGCATCCCGAAGTGCTGGCGAAGCTGAACAAGCGATTCACGGCCGATGACTTCGCCCGTGCCGCAGAGTTTCTTCAGCGGGAAAATATCGCGTTGCGCGTGTTCGTATTGGTCAGGCCGCCATTCATGACCGAAGCAGAAGGGCTCGAATGGGCCGTGCGCTCGGCGGAGTTCGCGTTCGACTGTGGCGCGACGGTGGTTTCGTTGATTCCGACGCGCTTCGGCAACGGGGCGTTGGAAGCACTCGCTGTCGCTGGCCAGTTCGCTCCGCCACAACTGGCCAGCGTGGAAGCTGCGCTGGAGCAATCTATTGCTTTGGGGCGCGGCCGTGTATTCGCCGACTTGTGGGATTTGGAGAAATTCTCAAACTGCCCGGCGTGCTACCCAGCGCGACGCGAGCGGTTGAATCAAATGAATCTGCGGCAGTGTTCAGGGCCCGGAATCGAATGCGAATGCGACCATGCACGATGAGCTCCGCATAGGCCTTCGGCAATCGGCGAAGCGTGAAGCCATGGGTAGGGCGCGATCCTCCGGTCGCGCCTCGAACGGAAGCAGTGACGACCCATTCACCGGGAATGAACGGCTACACAGTCGGGTCAATGAGACAATTGCACGGGGTTGGCAGGAGCCGGTCGGCGGGCGCACCCGGCGAACTCACCCGAAGGCGCGCGCGGAGCGACGCGCCCCACCTTCAACACGTGCCGCAAGGCTGGAAGCAGCATCATGACCCGTGACTTTGACATCGTGGTGGTGGGCTCCGGCTTCGCGGGTTCGTTGATCGCCATGATCGCGCGACGTCTTGGTCGCTCGGTTGCGCTGATCGAACGTGGACAGCATCCGCGCTTCGCCATCGGCGAATCCTCGACGCCGCTCGCCAACCTGCTCCTCGAAGAGCTGGCTCGCCGCTACAACCTGCCGCGGTTGCTCTCGCTGACGAAGTGGGGCAGTTGGCAACGCGAACACCCGGACCTTGCCTGCGGACTCAAGCGCGGCTTCACGTTCTGTCATCACGAGCTGGATGCTCCGTTCGCGGTTGATGCTGAGCGGCACCGTCATCTGCTGGTGGCCGCCAGTCCGTGCGACGGGATCGCCGACACCCACTGGTTTCGCGCCGACTTCGACGCATTCTTCGTCCGTGAAGCAATCGCGGCGGGCGTCGCTTATTTCGATCAAACCTGCATCGAGCAAGTTATCGATGAGCCGGACAAGATGACACTTTCAGGCCGACACGGCGACGGTCGTGAATTCGGCGCGCGCGCAAAGTTCGTCATCGCCGCCACGGGCCCACGCGGCTTGCTGCATCGTGCATTCGGGCTGGGGGAACGGCCGTTCCCAAACTATCCGGCCACCGAGGCGTTGTTCACTCATTTCCGGGGCGTGAAGCGTTTCGACGAGCTTCAGCCTACCGCAGGCGAGCCGCCTTATCCGATCGACGACGCGGCGATGCACCACGTTTTTCCCGGCGGCTGGATCTGGGTGTTGCGCTTCAACAACGGCATCACCAGCGCGGGCGCTGCGTTGGAGCCGGGACTCGCCACGGAGTTAAAGTTGTCCGAAGGCCGGGCTGCATGGCTGCGTTTGCTTGATCGTCTGCCTTCGGTGCGCGCGCAATTCGCCGATGCCACCGAGTGTTTCCCGTTCATCCATCAGCCGCAGGTCGCGTTTCGCAGCACGCGGTGTGCAGGCGCGAATTGGGCGCTGCTCCCCTCGGCGGCGGGCTTTGTTGATCCGCTGTTGTCCACCGGCTTTCCGCTGACATTGCTCGGCGCCACGCGACTGGCGGAGTTGATCGCCAACGATTGGGGTCAACCCAACTTTGGGAAACGGCTCGAAGAGTACGCGTCGACGACGGACGCGGAGCTGACAATCACCGCAGAGTTGATCAGCGCGCTTTACCATCAGATGGGTGATCCGCCTGTCTTCAACGCGCTCACGCAGCTCTATTTTGCTGCCGCCAGTTACGCAGAGTCTGCGCGCCGGCTCGGTCGGGCTGAGCTGGCTTCCGGGTTTCTGCTGCACAGCCATCCCGAATTTGGTGTTGCCCTGCGGCGCTGCCTTGCTAGGGCTCACGACCAAATTGGTGACGTTGGACGAACCGCGTTACTGAACGAAATCGCGCGCGTGATCGAGCCCATCAACGTGGCTGGCCTTGCGAATCCGGTCCGGCGCAACTGGTATCCGGCGCGCGCGGAGGACTTGCTGGCGGCCGCCGGCAAACTCCAATGCTCGCCCGCTGAGATTCAACGGATGCTGCTCGCGAGCGGATTTTATCCCGAGCCGGCTGCAAATTGACTTTCGCGAATCGGCGAAGCTGGCATGCTGCCGCTGCCCGCTGCTCCCGATGCAGCGGGATGAAGTATGACTAAGAAACGCAGCCATCCCGCGCCGCCTCCTTCACGAGGAGCCGACCGCATGTTTAAAGTGGGATTGACCGTCTTGTTTGTTGCCGCGCTGGCAGTGACGTTCTGGCCGAGTGCGAAGCGAAGCCGGCCCGTTGCCAGCGTACCAAATGAAACGTCCCGAGCGGAAGTTGCTGCCGCCGTAACGTCGGCGCCTGGTCCGGCCCCCGCCGCCCCGATGCTGGTGGCACCCACCAACACGAACGGGGTATCGCCCGAAATGGCCGCGCTCAAGGTACGCGCAGACTCGCTGTTAGTTGACAAGATGCTCGCCTCGGACGCGGTCGCCGACTTGAGCCAGTTCGGACAATCGCTGATGTCCCGGGGCGACATTACAAATGCCTTGCGGGTCTTTCGGCGAACGGTGGAGCTCGATCGAGACAGCGAGCTCAACCAGTATAATCTGGGACTGGCCCACGCGTGGTTACGGCAGACCAACGAGGCGATCCTTGCCTTTCGGACGGCGCTGGAAATCTTTCCTGACTTTGCCGAAGCCCATAACAGCCTGGGGCTGCAACTGGCGGCCTTGGGTGATCTCGCGGGGGCCGAGAAGCATTACCGCGCGGCGATTGAGTTGGAGCCGGAGTTTCCGTTGGCGCTGAACAATCTGGGCACCGTGCTGGCGCGGCGGCGCGACTATGAATTCGCGATCTCGTGGTTTGAGAAAGCCATCAAGGCGGACACGAATTACGTCGATGCGCGCTTCAACCTCGCCAGTGCGCTGTTGGCCACCGGCCACACGAACGATGCCCTGGGGCGCTTCCAGGATATTGTCAATCAGTACCCCGACCACCGACCCTCGCAGATGGTGCTCATGCGCCTGATGTCGGCGGAGGAAAAGCGCTAGCCTCAGGGCTGGGCGGGCGCGGGAGTCAGCAGCTTGCCGCTTCGGACGTTGTTCAAAAGTTTCAAGTTGCTCTCGGCAACAGCATCATCCGGCTTGATGCTCAGTGCCTCCGTCAGGCTCGCCTCTGATTTCGCATACTCCTTCAGGTTGAGATACACGAGCCCCAGGTAACCGTGGGCTTTGTAATTCTGGCGGTTGCTGGTGATCGTCGCTTCGAATGCCGTCCGCGCCCGGGCAAAATCGCGCGCGTCATAGGCGATCAAGCCTTGGAAGTAATGCGCCTCATCCAGTTTCGGATCGAACTGGAGCGCACGTTGCAAGGCCTCGATCGCCTTCTCATTCTGGCCGAGGGCGTAGAGGGCCGAGCCCACGCGCAACCAGGACCGTGCGTTTGAGGGATCTTTCTCCAGCAGCTTGCGGCTGTAGGTGATGACTTCGCCGGCCATTTTGGGGAGCACGGCGTTGTTCAACAGCGTGCGGTCTGCGACGGATTTCAACCGGAAGATCATCCAGAACTCGGCCATCTCATCCGTCGAATTCAAGCCATAGGAAACCGGCCGCGGTGGATTGAAAGGATTCGCCGGATTGTTGGTCGAGTTGTCGTAGAAAAAGCGCATGCCCACGCGCGCGCCCTTGGGCAACTGGACCGGCTCCTTATACCAGTATTCGCCCTGCCAGTTGAAATCCCAGCGGCCGATGTTGAGCAGCCAGCGATTCGAACCATCGGGCAGCGTCGCCATGCCCTGGATCTGGTGCGCGAGATAGTGGGCGTGCGGCAGGATGGCGAGCAACTCGACATCGACGGGCAGCTCCAAGACATCCTCGGCGACAAAATTCGTCGCGCCTGCCGGCATATCGAGATTGTAGCTGCTCAAGCCGACTTTGAAAGTGATGTCCGTCCCGGCCTGATCGGCGAAGTAGATGCCGACCTCCGGCTGCACCTGTTCGGGTTTGCCGGTGGTTTGCATGTGGAGTTGGACAACCATCCACGAATTCGTCTGCAATCGCCAGGCGCGTTTGGCGTCGCCCCCCATGGGCACCTTGCCCGGCTGCCAACTGAAGAACTGGCCGTCGGGCACTTCACCCGTGCGCGGTAGATGCATGCCGGGATAGCCCGGCGCAACGTCGAGCAGGTCTTGCCGTCGCGATTCCTCGGTCGCATCGACCGCGAGGAAGGCGTGATGCACCACGCGAGCGTTGCCGGGCCGAAATTCCAGTGCGCGCACAAAGCGCTCGCGATCGGTGGGAATGGGGATCACAAAATTGCGATAGGTGTCCGGACCTTCCGCAGGCAGGGCGAACGGTTCCGGCAAGCGCACGATGACGTCCGGCTGACCGAGATACCAATCGCCTAGGAATTTTGGAGCAGGGGGCAGGTCCGCGGGATTCCCCTCGGGCGCGCCGGCCGCAACCCACGCATTCAACGTCGCGATTTGTTCGGGCGGGAGGATGCGTTCGTTCTGGAAGTGATTGAAGCCAGGTTCCGGCAGCCAGGGTGGCATCGCGCGCTCGGTCACCAGCTCGGCGATCTGCTTGGCCCGCTTGCTCACGTCGGCATAGGTCAGCAATTCAAACGGCGCGGCCTGGCCGGTGTGATGGCAATACGCGCAGTGCTGGTAGATGATCGGCGCCACGTCTTTCGCGAAGGTCGGCTTTGCGGGAACGCCTCCGCCGGGTGCCGCCTTCTCGCCACAACCGGAAAGCAAAACCAAGCCCGCGGAGGCGGTCGTCGCTGCCCGTGAAACCAGTTTGCGAAACTTCAATTCAAACATATCGATGCGCGGAGCCTACCGGTCGGCGCGCTCGTGGACAAAAACAAAAGCAGACCGGCCTTTGGCAGAATTGTAGCCGGGATGGCGGTTGAGCGCGCCCCTGCGTCAACCAGCGGGTGTTGGATCGCAGCTATTGCTTCAGCCTCGCATAGGCCTCAAGGGCGACGTTGCGCGCAATGGCATGGCTGACGATCGGCTCGGGATAACTCTCGCCCAACTGAACGCCGGCAGCGTGGAGAACATCGGCAGGCGCTTCGAAAGGCCGGTGAATCCATTTGTCCGGCAGCCTCGCCAGCTCGGGAATCCAGCGCCGCACGTAGTCGCCATGCGGATCAAACTTCTCGCCCTGGCTCACGGGATTGAACACGCGGAAGTACGGCGCGGCATCAGCGCCGCAGCCGGACACCCATTGCCAGCCCAGCGTGTTGCTCGCGAGATCGGCATCGACCAGCGTGTCCCAAAACCACCGCGCGCCCGCCCGCCAGTCGACGAGCAGATCCTTCACGAGGAACGAGCCGACCACCATCCGCACGCGGTTGTGCATCCAGCCGGTGGCCCACAGTTCGCGCAGGCCGGCGTCGACGAACGGATAGCCCGTGAGCCCCTTTTGCCAGACGCACAAGAACTCGGCATTGTCCCGCCAGGGGAATTTCTCAAACTCCGGCCGCAACGGTTCGCGGGTCGTGTGCGGAAAGTGAAAGAGCAAGTGATGCGCAAACTCGCGCCAGCCGATCTCGGCCAGGAATTGCGAATCGCGCCACGCGGCGGAAACGGCCGAAGTTCCCGCCGAGCCATTTTTGAGCGCCTGCCAAACCTGGCGCGGTGAGATCTCGCCGAAGTGCAGGTGCGGCGAGAGCCGTGAAGTGCCGGTGTGATCGGGCCGGTTGCGTTCGGCCGTGTAGTTGGCGAATGCGTCGGCCGCGAAGCGTCGCAAGTTGGCTTGTGCTCCCAACTCACCAGGCTGCCAGGCTGCATGCATGCCCGCCGACCAGTCGATTGTGGGCCGCAGCTTCAGGGCGTCCACGGCCGTCGTTTCCGGCCAGTTCTTGAGCGCCAGGAGCGAGGTGGGAGCGGGCAGGGGAGCGGGCGGATCGTCTTTCGCGAGGCAGGTTTTCCAGTAGGGCGTGAATACTTGGAACGGTTTGCCCGCCTTATTCTGAATGGCCCACGGCTCGTGCAGCAGCGCCGCGTTAAAGCTTTCGATCGCGAGACCCTCGCTGGTGAGCGCGGACTTGATCTGAGTGTCGCGGCGGATGGCCGCCGGTTCGTAGCGGCGATTCCAGAAGACTGTTTTCGCACCTGACTCTTTGGTCAGTCGCCGCAATTCATCGATGCTTGTTCCGTGGCGGATGATCAGTCGCGAACCGATTCCCCGGAGCGAAACGTCGAGGGCGGACAAGGAGTGATGCAGCCACCAGCGGGAGGCGGCGCCCGGTGGCCATTCGCCTTCCTCGTCCGGTGCCCAGATGAAAACCGGCAGGACCGGCGCGCCGCGCTGAAGCGCCGCGTGCAGGGCGGGATTGTCCGCGAGTCGCAGGTCGCCGCGGAACCAGAGGATGACGGGAGCCAGAGCCACGCGCTGATCCATACGGGTGGTTCGGCGTTTGGACAAGTTCCCGCCGATTTCTATTCGCCTCGGTTCGCACTCGCCTCCCGTCGGGTTACCTGCTACCAGTCTCCGCCAATGAACCCCGAGCCATCTTCCGCGGCGACCCGTTCGGTGGCCGTTTCCCAACGTCTCATGTCCCTCGACGCCCTGCGCGGCTTCGACATGTTCTGGATCCTCGGCGGCGACTCGATCGGTCACGCCGTCGACAAATTGGTGTCGAGCGAGTCGGGCCTTGCGCATTCCCTCGCGTCGCAACTGGACCATGTCGCCTGGGAAGGCTTCCGCTTCTACGACCTGATCTTCCCGATGTTTGTGTTCATCGTCGGCGTGTCGCTGGTCTTTTCGCTGACCAAGATTGTGGAACGCGACGGCCAGGCTGCGGCGACGATGCGGATTCTGCGGCGGGCGGCTTTGCTGTGGTTCATCGGCGTCCTCTACTACGGGGGCTGGTCCAAAGGCATCGACCAGATTCGCCTGCTCGGCGTGTTGCAACGCATCGCCATTTGTTACCTGTTCGCGGGCTTGTTCTTCGTTCACCTGAAGCCGCGCGGGCTGTTGATCGCGCTGGTGGCGTTGCTTGGCGGCTATTGGGCGATGCTCACCTTCGTCCCGATTCCCGGGCTGAACCAAGTCAGCTTTGCGGAAGGGCAAAACCTGACCAACTGGTTCGACTCGCAATACCTTCCCTTCCGCAAGTGGGACATCACGCACGATCCAGAAGGCGTGCTCTCGACGCTGCCCGCCATCGGCACCTGCCTGCTCGGTGTGTTCGCCGGTCTGTTGATGCGCGACACCAAATGGACACCCACGAAGAAAACCCAGGTGCTGCTCGGTGCCGGTGTCGCGATGATCCTGCTTGGCTACCTGTGGGGCCTGCAATTCCCGGTGATCAAAAAGCTGTGGACCAGTTCCTACGTGCTGATCGCCGGCGGCTGGAGCGCGATCCTGTTCGGGACCTTCTACTGGATCATCGACGTGAAAGGGTTGTCCCGCTGGGCGCAACCGTTCGTCTGGATCGGCCTCAACCCGATTACGATTTATCTGCTCGGCAACCTGATCGACTTCGACCTGCTGGCCGCGCGGGTCCTGGGCGGGCCGGTGAAAGTGTTTGCCGATGGAATTGCGACCAACCTGGGCGGCGTGCTGATCTCGGTCGGCGGGATGTTGCTGTCCGTGTTGGTGTGCTGGTTCCTGCACCGGCGGAAGCTGTATCTGCGGTTGTGAACCAGTTCACATTGGTGTCCCTTGCGATCCAAAGCGCGTGTGACACGTAAAGGCGTTAGCCGTGGCGGTGTGGCGGACGCCGCCGGGTGGCCCAGCCGAGGAACGCCCCGCCCAGTGCCAGCAACGCCCAAGTGGAGGGCTCCGGCACAACCGCCCGCAGGCTGAAGGACTCAAGGCCGATCAATGGCCCCGGCGGACCGGGCAGGCCAAGAGGGGTTCCGCCTTGGGCGTAAAACAGTGGCGATTCCCCGTATCCGCCAAGACCGAGCGCGGCAACTTCCTCGTATGTCCCGCCCATGCGGGCGTCCCATGCCCGTACTTGCAACCATGCAAAACCGCCAGGTGGAACCTCAAGAACGCACAGCGAGCCCTTATCAGAACTAAAATATCCTCCAGTCGTAAACGGTACAATCTCGCGGCGAAGTTCTCGATCGAGTAGGACAAGCGGTGTCAGTGAATTGGGTGTCGCCGCGCCCCAAAGTTCGGCCAAATAATTGGCACCGGCAAGCGGAACACCCAGTGCATCGAATACAGGCGCTTCAACGCCGAATGCTGGACTTCGATTTCGAAGTAGGAAACTCGATTGGGTAAACCCGTCAAAAGGGAGCAAGATAACCAAGCCGATCAGATGGGAAAACGAATTCATTCTCATAAAGCAATGGGCAGGGGGTTACTGGGGCCAAGAGAGCCTAACCAGACGGATATCGCGGTTATTCCTTGGCACCACCGCCCCTTGTGCCTGCGAATAAAAAAGCCGTCGGTTATCGGTCCAGACAACATGAACTGATCCGCCTTCTGACCATGCGGCATCATATTCTCCAACGTGACCCACATAGGTTGGCAGCGTAAGTTCACCCGCAGGCCATTCGGGATAATGCCAGTGCAGATCTACGTCCTCTGGCGGGTACAGCGGGTCGTATTGCCCGATGGACTCATTGGCGGCCAAGGTTCCCGCGAAGACCGGTGGAAAGCTGGTCGTGCTGGTCTTGAACTCGGTGCCCAAGGCCACGCTTCCGTTCGAAGCAATCGTTCCGAACCGCCCGTAGAAATCGATCAACGAGTTGTTCGAGTCGTTCCTCCGGTCGTACCAGCCGAGGAACAGTTTGGTGCCATCCGGTCTCACCGCCAGCACGGGCATCCATTGATCGTTCAGCGTGGCATCCCCGTTCACTCGCACCGGACTCGTCCACGAGGTTCCGCCATTCGTCGAGACCACCAGAAAAACGTCCGCCCGGTCATTGGTGTTGGTCCCCTTGCCAGCAAAGGCTGCGTGAAAGTGGCTGGCCACGTGGGCGAGCGAATTCATGGCGGTGGTGGGCGCCGTCGGGCGCCCCAGCCGAGCGCCGCGCCGCCCAGCGCGAGCAACGCCCAAGTGGACGGCTCCGGCACCACCGCCCGCAGGCTGAAGGATTGAAGTCCGGTGAGCGGAGCAGGGATACTTAGTAGATCCACGGCGCCGCCCTGGGCGTAGAACAACGCCGATTCCCCATAGCCTCCGAGTCCACGTGCCAACACGTCCTCGTAGGTTGCACCCAATTGCGCGTCCCATGCCCGCACTTGTAGCCATGCCCAGCCAAACGTCGGTACCGACAATATTGTGGGGTGATCTGCTCCATCACGTCCGGCGTAAGAATCCCTGAAGTATCCGGCCGAAGTGTCGGTTAGAAACGGTATGATGACGCGCTGACGAGAATAATAGGCCAGCGCAGGAGCCAAGGAATCTGAAGTTGCCCCGCCCCAAAGCTCGACCAGAAAATTCCCTCCGGCCAAGGGTGCTCCTTGAGCGTCAAAAACAGGAGCGTTGACACCTCTATCCCCGTTGCGGAGTCCGAAGCTCGATTGCGCCTGCACGACGCACGCCGAGACGAGACCTAATCCGGAGTACCCGAAGATCAAAATGGTTTTCATGGGAGTATTGATCGCTACTGCGGCCAGGTTATTCTGACCAGCCGGATGTCGCGTTGGTTCCGGCCATATAGAGTGCCTGCTGAGCTCAGTCGGTTGTCAGTCCAGGTCATATAGACGTAGGGCCCTTCGACCCAGGCTCCATCGTACTCGCCTACGTGACCCGCGTAAGTCGGGAAAGTGAGGACCGGTTCACCAAATTCACCGACCAAAGGCCATTCTGGATACCACCAATGCAGGTTCACTGCTCCGGGCGGATAATCGGGATCGTAGTGCCCGTTTGCCGTGTTTGCGGGCAGCGTACCTGCAAAGACCGGCGGGAAACTGGTAGTCGTTAGCTTAAACTCCGTGCCGAAGGTGACCGTACCGTCCGTGGCAATCGTCGCCCACCGGCCGTAAACGTCGATCAGCGAGTTGTTCGAATCGTTTCTCCGGTCATACCATCCGAGGAACAGCTTGTTCCCCTCGGGCTTTACCGCGAGCACCGGCATCCATTGGTCATTCAGGGTGGTGTCACTATTGACTCGCGCCGGACTTGTCCAAGAGGTTCCGCCGTCGGTGGAGCGGAGAATGAATCCGCAATCAAGGGCACCGCAGTCAGCCGCTCGACGACCCCACTTTGACCCTGACGAGTCAGAACTCGCTGCCAAGTGGTCTGACGCCGAGCTTATCATCTGCCCTACGCTGCTCTCTTTATTCCGTTCGGCCGAACCTAATCGGGCAAAGCTCAACCAACCTTTGGCTTGAACCCTCAACCCGTTGCGTTAATCCTCTCGAAAAAGCACGATCAACTATGAAGCCATCCCTTGCCTGTGTTTCCACGCTGACCCTCTGCGCGTTGCTGTTCTCGGGCGCGACCGCCGAGGCCGGCGACAAGAAGGTTGTCCGTCGCGCCCCCGCCGAACCGCGCAAGGAGCCGTGGTTTCCGTCGGTCGGCTCGGTGATCCGGCTTGATCCGGCGATCGACGCCTTGATCCCGACCAATGCCGTGATCGAGAAGCTCGCCTCCGGTTTCGGCTGGGCGGAAGGCCCGGTCTGGATCTGGCGCAATCACTCGATCTATTTCTCCGACGTGACGAACAACACGATCTACGAGTGGAACCACCGCTACGATCTGAACGTTTACCTCAAGCCCAGCGGCAGCACCGGGCCGAAGGCGGGCCAGGGCTCGAACGGCCTCACCCTCGACAACCAGGGCCGCCTCGTGCTGGCCCAGCATGGTGACCGCCGGATCGCGCGCCTGGAATCCGACGGCTCGTTCACGACCCTCGCCCAGTATTACAAATGGAACCGGTTCAACAGCCCGAACGATCTCGTCTACCACTCGAACGGCGACCTCTATTTCACCGATCCGCCCTACGGTTTGAACGGCGGCGACAAGTCCCCGGACAAGGAGATTCCCTTTAACGGTGTCTATCGCGTGGACAAGCACGGTGAAGTGACGCTGCTCGAAGCGGAACTCACCTACCCCAATGGCATCGCGTTCTCGCCGGATGAGAAGACGCTCTATGTTGCCGTTTCCGATCCCGCGAAACCCGCAGTCATGGCTTACGAAGTGAATGCCGACGGCACGCTCAACGTGAAGACGCGCCGCGTGTTCTTCGATGGTGCGGCGCTCGCCAAGGCCGGTGCCAAGGGTTCTCCCGACGGCCTCAAGGTGGACATCCACGGCAACGTCTGGACCACCGGCCCCGGCGGTGTGCTGGTGCTCAGCCCGGAAGGCACGCACCTCGGCACGATCGACACGGGTGATCTCGTGGCGAACTGCGCCTGGGGGCACGACGGCACCGCGCTTTACCTGACGTCGAACAAGGATCTCTGCCGCATCCAGACGCTGACGATGGGTGTCGGGCCTGGGTTCCAGACGAAGTAGATGAAACTCTCCCCGGCCCGGCTGTCAGCTTTGATCCTGGCCGCCGGGCTTTTTGCTGCCCACGCCGCCGACTGGCCGCGGTTCCTCGGTCCGAACGACAACGGAACCTCGCCGGAGACCGGGTTGCTCGATTCGTTTCCCACCGGCGGTCCGCCAATCCTCTGGCAGAATAAGATCGGCACCGGCTACAGCGCGCCTTCGGTGTGCGACGGTCGGCTGGTGCTCTTTCATCGGCAGGGGAACGAAGAGATCGTCGAGGCGATGGACCCCGTCACCGGGAAATCCGTCTGGCGGCAGGCGAATCCCACCACTTACGTCGATCCGTATGGCTATAACAACGGCCCGCGCTGCACGCCGCTACTGACCACGAATCGCTGTTACACCTTCGGAGCGCAAGGCGTGCTCTCATGCCTGAACCTGGCGGACGGCCAGGTGATCTGGCGGCGTGATACGGCAAAGGAGTTCACCATTCCCGAGGCATTCTTTGGCGTCGGCAGCACGCCGTTGCTGGAGGGCGACAAGCTCATCGCGATGGTCGGCGGTCAGACCAACTCCGGCGTCGTCGCCTTTGACGCGGCGACCGGAAAGACCCTTTGGGAAAGCGTCGGCGAGGCGAGCTGGACCGGCCAAGCCATGCACGGCTGGCCTGGGGAACGGACGGTGAGCTGGAAGGCGTGGGATAAGCAGGCGAGTTACTCGTCGCCGGTTGCTGCGACCCTGCATGGCCGGCGCGTTGTTTTTTGCCTGATGCGCCAGGGCCTCGTCGCCCTTGATCCGGCGACGGGCCAGGTGTTCGACAGTTTTTGGTTTCGCGCGACCGTCGAAGATTCCGTGAATGCAATCAACCCGGTGGTCGCCGGCAATCACGTCTTCATCTCGGGCGCGTATTACCGGGTCGGTTCGGTGCTGCTCGAAATGACGGCCGAGTTGAAGTTCAAGGAAGCCTGGCGCAGCACGGTGGCCGAGATTCACTGGACCACGCCCATCTTGCACGAGGGCCAGATCTTCGCTTTCAGCGGGCGAAACGAACCCGACGCGAGCTTCCGTTGCGTTGAATTTGCAACGGGGACCTTGAAGTGGGAGCGCAGCGAAGCCTGGCGCAAGGGTCTCTCGCCACCGGACAAGTTCGGCCGCGGCTCGGCGATTCTCGCGGACGGCAAACTCATCGCGCTGGGGGAGGCGGGCCTGCTGGGCTTGTTCAAGCCGAATCCCGAGAAGCTCGAAGAGATCAGCCGCTGGCAGGTGCCGGGTCTGCATTTTCCGCTCTGGGCCGCGCCGGTGCTGGCGGACAAGCGGGTTTATTTGCGGGGCGAAGACCGGCTCGTGTGTTTGGATTTCGCGCGGCGCTAGGCGGGCTTATTCCGAGAACGCCAGGTAGGGCAAGAAGACGATGTTTACGAGTGGAATGAGGAGCAAAACCACCAGCCAGCCCGGCTTGCCGCGCGCCTCACAAATCTTGAACCACATGACGGCGCCCACAATAATGTTCACAAGTGGCACCAATAGCAAAATGATCATCCACACCGGCATCTTGGCCACTGTCAGCAGCGGAACCAGGTTCACGATCGGGATCCAGATCAGGATGCCCGGTTGATGCCCGGCTTTTTCACAGATCAGTTTGCAACAGTAGCAAAAGAACAGGTAAATGCCGAGGCCGATCACTAGTCCGACCAGACCAATCAAGATACTGGCCAGCCCGCTGCCTTCCGAAGAGTTGATTTCAACCATGATGGGTTCCCTTGTTGGGTTTGTGACGGGAGGGTATGAACCCGGGTTCTCAACTCAAGGCAAAATTCTCATTCAAATAAACCCTCGCTTCGTGCATCAATACCTCCGTGATTTGTAGATTGCCGAGTTTTCTCCTGCCGATCCTGCTGCTCGCCACGTTGAATGTGACGGGAGCCGGGACGCAAACTCGCGTCGAGTTGCTGCTTGATCACGAAGTCGCCGCACCCGGACAAACCATCACGGCTGGCGTCCGCCTGACGATGCCGGAAGGCTGGCACACCTACTGGAAGAATCCCGGTGATTCCGGCAAGGCGACCGAGATCAAATGGCAACTACCTCCCGGAATCACGGCGGGTGAGATTCAGTGGCCCATTCCGGAGAAGTACGAGTCCGAAGGATTCTTCACCTACGTCTTTCACCGCGAAGTTGTCTTGCGCGTGCCGTTGGTCATCAGCGCCGATGCCACGCTGGGACCGACCGCCATACGTGCCACAGTGGACTGGCTGGAGTGCAAGGAACTCTGCCTGCCGGGCCGGGGCGAAGTTTCCGCCAGTTTGACGCTCGCCAAGGAAGGGCGAAAATCAGCCGCCGCGGAAGTCATCGAGGCGGGGGCGAAGCGGTTGCCGGTCAACGCCCCTGAACTCACCGCGACCGCTCGTTGGGCGGATGAAACCAGCGCTGATGAGCGACAGTTGATCATCGAAGTTCGCCTGCCCGCAGGCGTGGCGATCGCCGACTTCTTTCCGCACCTCGACAAGTCGGTCGAGATTGGCGCTGCCACCGAGATTTCGGACAGCACGGCAGGCACAGTGGTTATTCGCAAGACCGTGACGCGCTTCGGCGAAGCGGCTTGGCCGAAGTTGATCGCGGGTAATCTCATTTCTAAACCCGACAGTTCCGTCGTGGCCTACGAACTGAGTGCCGAAATTGCGTCGCCGGTCGTGATTGCCGCTGGTGCGCCGGCCTCCGGCCCGGCCCGCACGGCATCTGTCTGGACGATGCTCCTCTACGCGTTCATCGGCGGCTTGATTCTGAATATCATGCCCTGCGTGCTCCCCGTGATCGCGCTGAAAATTCTCGGCTTCGTACAGCAGAGCAAGGAATCGCCCGGCCGTGTGCGGATGCTCGGCCTCGTCTATGGCGTCGGGGTGCTGTGCTCTTTCCTCGCGCTGGCCGCCTTGGTCATTGGGGTGCGTTTGGGCGGCAGCGCGGCGGGGTGGGGGATGCAATTTCAGAGCCCGCAATTCCTCGTCGTCATGACGATGCTCGTCACGCTCGTGGCGTTGAATCTCTTTGGCGTCTTCGAAGTGACGGCCGGTTCCGGGGTGATGAACACGGCCTCGCAGTTGTCGGGACGCGAAGGCGCTTCGGGTGCGTTCTTCAACGGTGTGTTGGCCACGGTGCTCGCGACGCCTTGCACTGCGCCGTTCCTCGCGCCCGCATTGGGCTTTGCGCTGAACGATAAGCAACCGCTGTGGATGGTGGTGATCTTCTTCCTCACCATCGGTGCCGGCCTCGCTTTTCCCTATGTGCTGCTCAGCTTTGAACCGCGCTGGCTGAAGTTCCTGCCCAAGCCCGGCGCGTGGATGGAGCGCTTCAAGAACGCCATGGGTTTCCCGATGCTCGCAACGGCGGTCTGGTTGTTCTCGCTCACGGCTCCGCGCTTTGGTCACAGCGGCCATCTCTGGCTCGGCTTGTTTCTGGTGATGGTGACCTTCGGCGTTTGGATCTGGGGCGAGTTCGTGCAGCGCGGCCGGAAGCGCAAGGGCACGGCGATGATCGTCGCCGGTGCCGTGATGACGGGCGCCTACTTTTTCGTGCTGGAATCGAAACTCACGTGGCGCACGCCGCAACAAGTCGTGGAATCGGGCGCCGCCGCAAGCGATCTCGTTATCAACGGCGTCCGCTGGCAGCGGTGGAATCCCGATGTCGTCACGCGCGCGCAGGCCGCGGGGAAGCCGGTGCTCGTGAACTTCACCGCCGACTGGTGCCTGACCTGTCACACCGTCGTCGAGCCGGCCATCGAAAGCGCTGAAGTGCAGGCGAAGGTGAAGGAGCTGGGCTTGGTACTGGTGTATGCCGACTACACGAACACGCCGGACATTCTCACGCGCGAGTTGCAGAAGTTTGGTCGTGCGGGCGTGCCGCTGGTGCTGGTGTATCCCGGCAAGGCCGGCGCCGCGCCGGAGATCATTCCCGATTCCATCGTGACGACAATTTTTCGGGGCAGCCTGCTGGGGGCGCTGGCGAAGCTGCGGCCGGGTTTGTGATCAGGCTTCGAATTGATTAACCCGAATCCTACGCTGGACGGCCAACTGAAGCCCTTTTACTTTTCGCCCCCTATGGCCGATACGACCAAACCACTCGTGGCAATTCTCATGGGCAGCCAGTCTGACTGGGAAGTGATGCAGGAAGCCGTCAAGCAATTGACCGATCTCGGCATCGCGAACGAAGCGCGCGTGATCTCCGCGCATCGCGCGACTGATGCGTTGATGGACTACGTGGCCGCAGCGCCGAATCGCGGCATCGAAGTGTTCATCGCCGGCGCCGGCATGGCCGCGCATCTGCCGGGCGTAATTTCCGCCAAGACGGATCTGCCGGTGCTCGGCGTGCCGCTCAAAGGCGGCCTGCTCGACGGCATGGATGCGTTGCTGGCGATCGTCCAGATGCCCGGCGGTGTCCCGGTGGCGACGTTTGCCGTGGGCAAGGCCGGTGCCAAGAACGCGGCGCTGTCGGCAGCCTCGATCCTTGGACTCAAATATCCGGCGATCAAAGCGGCCTACCAGAAGTTGCGTGCTGACCAAACGGCCAAGGCGGTCGCGAACACAATTCCCGGCACGAAGTAATCATGACATTGGCTGCCCGACCCACGCCGGCGCTGAACCCATTTCAAATTAACCCTTGCCAAGCGGTTGGTCGCTGATACTTTTTCGCCCCTTTGCGACATGAAAGCTGACATTCACCCGAAGTATGTGGACGCGGAAATCCGTTGCGCCTGTGGCAACGTGATCAAAACTCGTTCGACCCGCCAGACCGTTATCATCGGCATTTGCAACGAGTGCCATCCGTTCTATACGGGTCAGCAGAAGTTTGTGGATACCGCCGGCCGCGTGGATAAATTCCAGCAACGCTTGGCGAAGACGCAAGCTGCTCAGGTGGCCAAGGCCGCCAAGGTCACGAAGAAGAAGTAGCTTTTTCACGACGCCCGCAGAACGCCCCGAGTGCGCCTCTGCGGGCGTTTTGTTTTTATCGCCATGGATTTTCGGGCCGCCATTGAGAAGCTGAACCGCCGCCTTGCGGAGGTGGAGAATGCGCTGGCCAATCCCGACGTCTTCAATCAGCAGCAGAAGGCGCAGGAGCTGACCCGCGAGTACGCCCGGCTGAAGGAGCAGGTGACCGTTGGGGAGCGCTACCTGAAATCCAGCAAAGAGCTCGCAGAGAATCGCGAGCTGGCGGCTGCCGACGCGGCTGACACGGAGCTGGGGCAAATGGCTCGCGAAGAGATCGCCCGCCTCGAGCCCGAAATCAAACGGCTCGAACTCGGCATCCAGGAAGGCCTGCTGCCGCCGAACGTCACGGACAGCCGGAATACGATCGTGGAGATCCGCGCCGGCGCTGGTGGCGCGGAGTCGGCCCTGTTCGCGGCGGAACTTTATCGAATGTATTCGCGGTATGCGGACGCGCACAGCTGGAAGATCGAGCCGATGGATTCCAGTCCGTCGGATCTAGGGGGCTTCCGGGACATCACCTTTCAAGTGAATGGCGCGAACGTCTACAAGCGCCTGAAGTTCGAGAGCGGCGTGCATCGCGTCCAGCGCGTGCCGGCCACCGAAGCGGCGGGCCGCATCCATACCAGCACCGCCACGGTCGCGGTGTTGCCAGAGGCCGAGGAAGTGGATGTTGAAATCAAGAGCGACGATATCGTGATCAATGTCTGCCGCGCCGGCGGTAATGGCGGGCAGGGCGTCAATACCACCGACTCCGCCGTCCGCGTCTTTCACAAGCCGAGCGGGATTGAGGTGCGCTGCCAGGACGGACGTTCGCAGCAGAAGAACAAGACCAAGGCGCTGTCGGTCCTGCGGTCTCGCCTGCTCGAGCGTAAAATCGCGGAAGAGAAGGCGAAGTACGACGCCCAGCGCAGCCAGCAGGTCGGCACGGGCGAGCGGAATGAAAAGATCCGCACCTACAATTTCCCGCAGAACCGCGTCACGGATCACCGCATCGAACTGAGCATTCACAATCTTCCCGCCGTTCTGGATGGTGATTTGGACGACCTCATCGAGCCCTTGCTGGCGGACGATCTGGAACGACGCCTCGCCACGCTCACGCACTAAGCCATGGACATTCAGGGATTGATTTTTGATTGCGACGGAACGCTGGCCGACACGATGCCGCTGCATTGGAAGGCCTGGCAGTTGGTGACGCGCAAGTATGAGCTGCATTTCCCGGAGGATCGCTTTTACGCGATGGGCGGCGTGCCGTCGCGCGACATCCTGAAGATGTTGAGCGTGGAGCAAGGCCGGCAGTTGGATCCCCTCGCGGCCTCCAAGGAAAAGGAATCAGCCTATTTGGAAACGCTGCATCTGGTGGGACCGATTCACGCCGTCGTGGAGATTGCCCGGGCCAATCACGGCAAGCTGCCGATGGCGGTCGCCTCGGGCGGCACCCGGTTTGTGATCGAGAAGGTGCTGGTTCACCTGGGCATCCGGGATTTGTTTGCGGCCGTGGTGACCAGCGAGGACGTGATCAATCAAAAGCCGGCACCGGACATCTTCCTGGAAGCGGCGCGGCGCATTGGCGTGGACCCGGCGCGCTGCCGGGCATTTGAGGACACCGATCTGGGGTTGTCGGCGATCCGGGCCGCGCACATGGACCCGGTCGATGTAAGGCACCTGGGAGTTTAGGGCCGGTGATCGGGGAGGCTTTGCTACCTTGGTGAGGAATCCAACCGCACCCGCTGCCTTCAGCGGGCAAACTGTGCGGGAAACAAGTCACGCTTTGAGAAGACTGGTGGAGCCTAGGGGGTTCGAACCCCTGACCCCCACAATGCCATTGTGGTGCTCTACCAACTGAGCTAAGACCCCAGCCAAAAGCGGGCGCGAAAATAGGTATGGCCTGTGCCTTTGTCAACTGTGCAACCCGGCCCGCCGCAAGAAAGTTCACCGCGCCAGTTTCCAGCTGCGAAAAAGTGGCCTCGATCGACCCCGGCGTGGTCTACAATCCGCGTTCTTCAACCTCCTCCTCGTCGAGACCGAGATAGTGTCCGAGTTCGTGGAGGTAGGTGACGCGCACTTCTTCGCGAAAGGCGGCTTCGTCACCAGCGCAGTATTCCCAGAGGCTTTCGAGAAAGAGGATGATCTGCGGGGGCAGCGCGCCGTGCTCGTCTTCACTCGCGCAGTCCGGGCCAACGAAGAGGCCGAGCAAGTCGTCGCCGAGTCCCTCAGCGGCGGGCGAATGAGCGGGTACGGTCTCGTAACACACCGACACCGCCGCCGTTGAGTTGTGAAGTTCCGCGGGCAGACTGGCCATCACGTTCGTCACCTCCTGCTGGGCGATGGCTTGGAGGCGGTCCCATGAGATTGGCGGGTTCATGCGGCAGCGGCGCTACCTGTTCAGTGCCCCGCCGGCTTGCGGAGGCGGCTCATGTAAGCAACGAGATCGACCAGTTCCTGAACTTTCATCGAGGCCTGCAAGCCGGCCGGCATCAGCGAAAAATTCGATTGTGTGCGCGTGCCAATCTCCGGCTTCTTCAACCGGTGCAGGATGCCGGAAAGATCCTTCACCACCAGCTCGTCGGCGGTCTCGCTCGCCAGCAGGCCGTAGACTTCTTCGTCGCTCTTCAGCGTGATGGTCCAGGCTTCGAAGCCAAAAGCGATGCCGTTGTTGGGATCGAGGATCGCCTCCAGCAGCGCGTCCTTGCCGAGCTTGTCACCGATCTGCGAGAGATCCGGCCCGATGGCGATGCCTTTGCCATCTACTTGATGACAGCGATGGCAGGCGGTGGCTTCGCTGAAAAATATCTGTTCACCTTTCACTGAATCTCCGGTGCGCTTCGCAAGTTCGGAGATAGCCGGCAACGCCTCGTCGCCGCCGGCTTTGGGCAACGGCAGGATGCGGCTGGCTTCATCGCGAATCTCCGCCGAACCAACCTGGCTCAACGTGGTCGCCGCGGTCAGCTTCACCTCGTCCCCGAGCTTGCCTTCGCTCGCCAGCGCCAG
Source organism: bacterium (assembly GCA_031362805.1). Classification (GTDB taxonomy): domain Bacteria; phylum Verrucomicrobiota; class Verrucomicrobiia; order Limisphaerales; family RI-55; genus RI-55. Next base: position 39,809 of record JANLTG010000051.1, on the reverse strand, counting down.
CAGACGGCGCGCGCCCGGTTCGTTTTTGGCCAGCGCTTTCACGACCTCGCGGCGCATTCGATCACTCGAACCCTCCGCCGTAAGCAGCGGCAGCACGAGGTCGTTGATCAGTGGCAGGCGCGTGTTGCCGAGCACCTGGACGCCGGCCACGGCACTCGTTTCGTTGCCGGTGAGCGCCGCGTTGATGAGTGCAGGTTCGTTCGCATCCAGGACGAGTCGCATGGCCTTCACGCCCCACTCGTCCGTGGGAAATTTGAGAGCAACTTCCAGCAAGCCGGCCGCTTGTCCGGTGAGTTTGAATTGTTCGACCAGTTCGACGAATTGGGGTGTGCCACGCGTGGTCTCAACAATTTTGAGGACGGCCGCTTTCAAGGCGGGGTTTGCCTCCAGATCAACTCCTTTCAGACGCTGGAGCGCTTCGAGTTGGACGTTGCTGACGCCGGCCAGGGGCTCGGCGGCAGCAAGCAACGAAGTTGCGAGCTCAAGGACAGTGAGAATGGAAAAGATGACGACGCGCATGGGGTTGGTCTATTCTTTCCAGGTGATGCCTTCGCGTTTCAGCAAATGACGTTTGTTTTCGAGGCCGCCGGAGAAGCCCCCGAGCCGTCCACCTGCCGCGAGTACGCGGTGACAGGGGATCAACACGGGGATAGGATTGGACCCACAGGCGGAGCCTACCGCGCGGGTGGCTCCTGGTTTCTTGAGCGCGCGCGCGATTTCACCGTAGGCAGCGGTGGCGCCTGACGGGATCAGCAACATCTGCCGCCAGACACTCTGTTGGAAGGCTGTTCCGCCGCGCAGGTCCAGCGGTGGAAGTTCACCGGGAGATTTCCCCGACAACGTCTGGCGGACCGCCTTCGAGGTCAGTTGGTGCCAGCGGCGTTGAGTGGCAGACAACGTCACAGTGCGGGCCGACCGATCGCCAGTGGATCGCTTCAATGAAGGAAAACTCAATCCCGCCAGACCTTGCTCGGAGTAGGTGGCGACGAAAATTCCCAGCTCCGTCTCGAGGGTGGCGCGCGCGAGGTCCATGCGAAAAGGAAGTGCTACGGCAGGATCATCTTCAACATGCCGACGATCACCACGATGATGATGCCGATCCAGAGCAGGAGCCGGTTGCGCGCCACGCGGCGTTCGTAGCGCAGGGGCTGGAGGCCATGAATGTTGCCGGCGGCGAGGTAGCTGACGAGCTTGGGATTGGTGCTGGTGGGACCGCGGAAATAGCGCGCCAGCTTTTCCAGGAGCGGGGTCGAACCCTCGCGCTGCAGGGCGCGTGGATCGTGTTTGTCCTTGAAAGGATTGGGCGCGGCGCTTTGCAGGCGCTGCTGATCCACTGGTTCAAACACGGGTTCTTGCGGCGTCTTGGGCGGCTCCACCGGACCGGTCGAACGGGCGGAAGTGGTGCGGCTGGGCAGGGCGGTCTGCCGGACGCGGGGCTCGCTCTCCGTGGTTTTCAGGTCGCCTTGCAGCGAACGAATTTGCTCCTCGAGTTGCTGGATTTCCGACACGAGATTCTTCTCGCGGTCTTTGATCGGATCAGCTTTTTTGCGGAAGAGTCCCATGAACGAGCGACGTCACTTGCGCAGTAGCAACACGAGGAAGATGCCCAAGCCCACGAGAATCAGCGGCCACGTAAGGGCGATGCCGAGCCGGAAAAGCTGCGGCCAATCCTGCGGTTGCAGAAAAGGGTGGCCTCCGCGTGACGCCGCCTGTTCGCCGGCCGCCAGCTCTTCGGGCGTGCGATCGACGACCGGAATCTTCACGCGGACGGAATTCCATTCCATGCGGGCGCTCTCGAGTACCGTGAGCGCGCGGGTCAGCTCGACCTGAAACGTCTCACTCGTCCAGGTGTCTTCGCGCAGCCCCTGCACGCGTTCGAGGGCCTGCCGGAGATCGGCCAGGGCTCCCGCCATGGTGTCGACTTCGCGGCGGGCGCTGACCTCGGCGTCCTCGAGCAAACCGATGCCGCGCGTGAGCTGTTCCAGCATTTCGCCGCGGCTGTTTTCATACTCCAACTGGCGGCGGCGGGTATCTTCGAGGCCGGCGCGTTCGCGTTCGAGATTGTCCTGCGCGCGCTTGAGCTCGGCGAGTCGCTGCTGCATTTCGCCCACCCGGTTATCTACTTCCTCGCGCGTGGGCGGCCGTTGCACGGCGGAGGACGCCACCTGCGCGGGCGCATTGGTGGCGCGATAAGCAGCCTGATGGGACGACTTGAATTCGTGATCTTCAAAATCGGACGGGTCGAAAGGCGACGGCATGAACGTACGTTAATGACCGCATCCGGGGGTGTAAAGGAGGGTTTGGGCATCCCGGCGAATGCGTTCCGATGCGGATCGCGATCAGGTCATGGTCGCAGCCAGCTCGCATCCCGTGCTGCGCACGAAGCCAGCTTATGCCGCCAGCCGATCGGCGTCGGTCCTTGCTCCGCGCCCAAAATTTGGGGAGCGGCGAAGCCTTTGGCGAAACAGTCGGCGACGGGTTGCTGTTTCTTCGGAGGAGTAGAGTTGCTTTACCAGCTTGAGGAAACCCGTCTGGAGTTGATCCACGGTCATGCCGCGTGGTTGAAAATTGATGTCGAACAACGTGCAGGTTTCCCAGGCACTATCGCGCAAGAGTCGTCCTTCATCCTTCAGTCGCCGGTAGAGCGGCGTGCCGGGGAAGGCCGTCAGGAAAGTCACTTGCACCTCGTAGAGGCCGGACTGACGGGCGAAGGCCAGCACATCGTCGAATACGGTGGGGGTGTCACCATCCAGCCCGAGAATGAAGCAGCCGTTGACGGTGATCCCGAAGGATTGGATGCGTTCAATTGCTTCGAGGTAACGGCCCTGTTGCCGAAGCTTCCAATTACCCTTGGTCTCGACGCCCTCCAGGCTGGCCCGTCGCGGACTCTCCAGGCCGATCAAGATTTGCTGGCAGCCTGCATCGCGCAGCAACGCGAGCAACTCGGAGTCGTCGGCGACGCTGATGTCCGTTTCTGTGAACCAGCGAAGCTGCTCAGGGATGAGTGCCCGCAGCAGCTCCTTGTAGTGGCGCTTGTTCACGAAGCTGTTGTCGTCGGCGAACTCGATGAACGGCCGTGGCCAGTTGCGTTTGATGGCGTGGATTTCGGCAATGACCTGCGCGACCGGCTTCAACTTGTAAGCGGGCGTCAACAGGATCGAGCTGGCGCAGAACGAACATTTGTGCGGGCAACCGCGACTCGTCTGGACGGTGATGCGATTGTATTTGTCCGGGTCAAGCAGGTCGAAGCGCGGCATCGGGGCGTGGCGCAGATCGAACTCCACACCGGGCGACGGGCGGTAAACTGGCTTCAGCGCGCCACGCTCGAAATCAACCAGCACCTGGGGCCATGAAAGCTCGCCTTCGCCAACGACTGCGCTCGTGCCATGTGCCGCCGCTTCTTCCGGCAGCGAGGTGACGTGCAATCCACCCATCACGACGGGAATACCCAGCCGCTGATAATGCGCGGCGACTTCGTAGGCATCGTAAATCTGGGCGCTGAGCGAGGTGAGGCCGACCAGATCAAAATGAACCGGCAGTTCCGCCAATGTCTTCAGATCGGCGATCTCGTGATATTCGATGTCGAACGAGTCCGGGGTCAGGCCGGCCAGCGTAAGCAATGAGAGGCTCGGCAGGGACGCGATCTGTTTGCTGCGTTCGACGAAGCCCGGCAACGTCAGGCCGAGTTCGAGCAGTTCGCGATTTTGAGCGCGGATGCCACTCATGGCGATGAATCCAATTCGTTTCTTCATGGGAATACCTCCAGCAGGGTTAAGAGTGAACCAACGGCGAGACATATTACGGGCACGGCAAAGAGAAGTCGGAGGGCGGGGCGATGGGCCATGATCAGGCAACAGGCGGGCATCCCCACCGCTCCGATCACAAACGACCACGAGGCCCAGACGAGCGTGGTGCCAGGTGCGGCCAGCTCCCGGACCGTCAGGTGGAACATCAAGTTGAGCAGCGCTGTTCCGAAGAAAGCGATGTGACCGAGCCGGTATAGCCTGCGCTGCAGGCTGGCGTAACCGCCGAGCCAATTCTCCCGGTGAAAGAAACTGCCCAGCCAGGCGCCGCTGATGACGCCTAGAATGATCCAGAGCCAGGCGATGAATAGATTGAGTTGTGAAATTCCGGCATGCATGGCCGGACGATTCCACGGATCAAGCCGCTCCTGTTAATCGATAGTTTAGACCTGGCCATCGACGCGACAGATCGACAGAACTCAACGAAGCTCGGTGCTCATTCTTTTCCCATGCGGGCAGCCCAGCGCGTGAGGCGCAGGAAAATATCGAGGTTGTGCTGGCCTTGAATCGCCACGCCGCCGACGCCCTTTTCCTCGAACGCCCAATTGCAGATCCAGCCGGCCTCCGTCACCAGCACCACACGTCCTTGGCCGGGTTCCGCGATTGCGAGCAGGCAGCCGGCTTCGTCGCGCGGACCCTTGAGCGGTTTCTGGTCGAGATCGTTTATCACCAGCGCGCGTGGTCGGGCGGGATGATTCTTCGCGAGCTCGATTTGATTGCCCGTGTAGTATGCCCAGTTCAATCCACCGATCAGCGCGACATCATCCGACAGCGTGAGCTTCTTGGCATCGGTGTGTTTGGCGACCCACTGCAATCCGATCAAGCCAAGAAAGCGATTGACGTCTGCGGTCTCCAAATTGTGATTCTCCTGATTGCCCAGGAGGATCAACGAACCGCCGCCCACGATCCAGTTGTGGAGCGCAAGGGCGTCGTCGGGCGAAAGATGATGCGGCGGCGGGTTGGTTGTGTGCGCGAGGTCGTTGGGGTTGGCGATCAAGAGTACCTTCACGTCGGCGAGTGTCTGCGCGTTGAGCGGCTCGGCGTTGGTGCGAACGGTGAACTCTTTGCGCAACGCGTCCATCGCCTGGCTGTAATTGCCGCCCGCCGGGTAGCGATTCTCGCCGGGCGCATTGAAATACTGGCTGTAGAGGAAGACGGGTTTCTCAGCGGCAAGGCTGTTGGAAGCAACCAACAAGCTTAGCAGTGCGCTGACAACCAAAAGGCCACGCGATGAATTCATGGCGGGAAATTACCAAACCTCAGATGCCAAGCAAGCCGCGCGCAGCCGCCACTTCCCCGCGCTCGGCGCGCATCAATGATTCGCCGACGAGGATGGATCGGGCGCCACAGGCCTTGAGGCGTTCGACATCCGCGCGGGTGTGAATGCCGCTCTCGGCGACGAGCAAGGCGTCGGGATGCACGGCGAAGAGGCGCTTCGCGAGCCGCTCGGTGGTGGCGAGATCGACCTTGAACGTTTTGAGATTCCGGTTGTTCACGCCGATCAACGGCGGCCGGATGGTCATCGCGCGTTCGAGTTCAGCCTCGTCATGCACCTCGACGAGTGCGGCTAGTCCGGCGCTTGTGGCGAGATCGTGAAAGCGCTTCAACCGTTCGTCGTCGAGGATGGCGACGATCAACAGGATCGCGTCGGCGCCCCACTCGATGGCTTCGAGAATCTGGCGCTCGTCGATCATGAAATCCTTGCGCAGGAGCGGTCGCTTCACGGCGGCGCGGATGTCCTTCAGGTAATCGAGCGAGCCTTGAAAGAATTGCTCGTCGGTGAGCACTGACAGGCACGCGGCACCGGCCAGTTCGTAACTGCGCGCGATGGCTTCGGGATCGAAATCCGGCCGGATCACGCCGGCCGACGGCGACGCTTTCTTCACCTCGGCGATCAACGCGACGTCACCCGCCGGCGGCGACTTGAGCGCCGCCAGAAAATCGCGAGACTCGCTCCGTTCCAGCATTGCGTCGCGCAGGTCGCCCGCCGCGAGCGGATGGAAGGGCAACTTCTCCACTTCGCGCTTCTTCTGTTCAACGATCTTGTCGAGGATGGTCATGCTAAATGATCCAGAAGTCCTGGCCGGGTTGTTTGTAAATTGGCGTAGGGCGTTTCGCACACCATTCGACAACCTTGGCTATGAGGAACTCCAATGCCTGCGTTGGATCGTGCTTCGAAACGATCACGGTTTCCACTCCTTCTTGTTCCTCGGTAACGTCTTCAGCCGCGCGCCGTATGAGTTCTGCGGCCTCCTTGATACGAACTACCGTTCCTGGGTCAAACACTGCCGGGTCGGCAAGATACTTCTTTAACATGCGGACAAACTCGTTGTGGTATCCCCTAGGTGCCCAATTCATGTTCCCATTGCGCGAATACTCGTCTTCAAGCCTGCCGACCGATCTCAGCAGCTCGCCTTGAAGCGTTTCAGCCTCGCCACTCATGGGAACAAGCTCCTTCCAAAGCCTACCAAACTGTTCCTCAAGTGAAGGAGCGCCCGAATCCTGGCGCCCGAATATAGCTTTGAGGCGCTTGAACATGGTGGAATTGTAAACGCTACCAGCGACCGCGACGCTAAACACTTCGCAACCTTCGCCGCCTCACCGGCCGAATGGAAACCACATGCATCGGGTCCACGATGTCGATCCCGCCCTTCTCGTCCTCGATCATCACGTAGTGGCGCGTGATGCCGACGAATTCTCCGTGCGGCGCCGAGAACTCACGGCCATCCGATGTTCGAACCAGAAATGGACCCGGCCCGACAAGCTGCTTTCTAATCGCGTCTGAATTCATGCTGTTAAGTTCAGTTCTGGCGATGAACAGGTCAAGCCACTCTTTGCCACCCGCACAGCCTACTCATCCTCATCTTTCACGCCCTGGATGCGTTTGAGCGGCGAGCCGGCGCGCAGCCAGCCATTCACGAACCGGTCGAGATCGCCGTCGATCACCGCCTGGACGCCGCTGGTCTGCACGCCGGTGCGGAGGTCCTTCACCATCTGATACGGTTGAAAGACGTAGCTGCGAATCTGATTGCCCCAGCTCACGCTACCCTTCTCGCCGTAGAAGCGCTCCATGTCGCCCTTGGCTTGGTCGAGTTTCAGGGCGTAAACCTTGGAGATCAACATGGCCATCGCCGTCGCTTCGTTCTGCGCCTGACTGCGCTGCGCTTGCGACGCCGCAACCAAGCCGGTGGGCAAGTGGGTCAGCCGGACGGCCGTCTCGACCTTGTTCACGTTCTGGCCGCCTTTGCCGCCGGAGCGAAAGGTGTCGCGCTGAATTTCGCTCTTCGGAAGCACGATGTCGCTCTCGGTCAAGTCGCTGATCTCGGCGATGACATCCACGCTGGCGAAGCTCGTGTGCCGGCGTTTGTTCGCGTCGAACGGCGAGATGCGGACCAGCCGGTGAACGCCGCGCTCGGCTTTGGTGAAGCCGTAGGCGTTTAGCGCTTCCACGCGGAACGTCACGTTCTTTAGCCCCGCGCCGTCGCCGGCCAATGCGTCGGTGATTTCCCATTTCCAGCCGCGGCTGTCGAACCAGCGGCCGTACATGCGCGAAAGAATCTCCGCCCAGTCCTGCGCCTCGGTGCCGCCGGCGCCGGCGTTGATGCTGAAGATGGCGTTGCGATGATCGTGCGGCCCGGACAGGTAAACCTGCAACTCGTGGGCATCGAGATCTTTTTGAGCGGCGGCCACGTCCCGTTGAATATCCTTGAGCACCGCAGCCTGCGCCGACTCGGGTTCAGCCTCGCCCAGCTCGATCATCACCTTGAGGTCATCGATCCGTTTGGCGGCCTCGTTCAACGGCTCCACACGCCGGCGGATGGACCCCGTTTCGTCAACGACCTTTTGCGCGGCATTCTGGTTGTCCCAGAAACCCGGCTCGCTCATGCGGGACTCGAGCTCCTTCTGGCGACGGTCTAGGGTCGCGACGTCAAAGAAACCTCCGCAGTTGGGAGAGTTTCGCTTCGAGACCGGCCAGCTGTTCTTTGACTTCGTCGAACATAGGGGGCGGAGGTTAGGGAAGGCCGCCGTGTGAGGAAAGCGGGAAGTGCGCGCAAAATCACTTCAGCCGTGGGGCGATTCTGCCGAGATAGTTCTCGCACCGCAGCTGTTCCAACAAGGCGGTCTTTATCGAGAGGGTTTCATGAGCTGCATTTCAAAAAGATTCTTCGCCGTGGTGTTGTTGACCAGCCTCTGGCCGGTGGCCAACGGGATAGCTGCCGAGCCCGCTGCCGTCGTGGCTTCCGCGCCAAAATACACGGCCGGCTTTTCCACCGTCTTGCGTCTGGGCATGGACATCCAGCGCATGATGGACAAGAAGCATCGTCCGCTGTTTCCGCCCAACCCCGTCTTCATGGACCTCGACCTTGCTCCGGCAGCGCGGCCGGCGGTCGTTGATTCGGGGACGGACCAGGTGCGCGGCGTGATGATCAGCGCGGGCTTCATTGACCTCGCCAATAACGTGGCACATGCGCGGGCGATTAATCTGACCGAGCCCGGCTTTTTCGATGGCTACCTGGCGCAGCTCGCGCGTGAGACCGGTGAGAAGGAGCTGGCCGTCCTGCCCAATCTCGCCAACGAAGCCTACTGGACGGAGCAGGTGCGCAACGAGCAACTCAGCGCCTTCAACCAGATCGTCGGCATGGTGGTGTCGATCAACCTGGCGCACATCTACCTAGGGCAGTACGAAAAGTACGCGGACAAGCTGCGGGACGCGGCTGGCCGGCCAGTACCGTTGGCGCGGTTGATGTCGAATGGCGAGTGGTTGAAGGCGATGCGTACGTCCACGAAGAACTCGTTGGAGGCCGGGCTCGGCATGACCGGCTACATCGCCTTGTGTGAGGCCATTGATCACATGCCCACGCGCCCGGCTTGGACGGAGTTCTTCATGCCGCGGGACATGCGCTCGTCGAAATTAAAAAGCGAGCTGGAGATCATGGAGGCGAAGTTCTTCTCCGGGCGGAGCATTTGAGGGGGCTTTGACTCTGTTCGCGTCTGGCGATCTGGCTGGAAATTCTTGCGGCTATACAGCCCAGAGGGCCTTTGGTAGCGTCACCGCATCTATGGCACTGGATGACATTGTTTTGGAAGCGGAAGAGAAGATGACCAAGTCGGAAGATGTGGTGGTTCACGAGTTCTCCGGCCTGCGCACGGGCAAGGCCTCGGCCGGGCTCGTCGAAAACCTGCTCGTCGAGGTTTACGGATCGCAGATGCGCATCCGGGAATTGGCGGGCATCACCTGTCCCGAGCCGCGGCAGATCCTGATTACTCCGTGGGATGCCACGACGCTGGGGCCGATCGAAAAGGCGATCCAGAAGAGCAAACTGGGCATCAACCCCACCACCGATCGCAAGTCGATCCGCATTGTGCTGCCGGAGTTGAGCGAGGAACGCCGCATCGAGTTCACCAAGATTGCCAAGAAGATGACCGAGGACGGCCGGGTGGCGATCCGCCATGTGCGCCGCGACGCGATCGAGGCGCTCAAAAAGGAGGCCAAGAAGGGTGGCGTCACCGAGGATGACGTGGAATCGATGGAGAAGGAGGTCCAAAAGCTGACCGACCAGTACATCGCCAAACTCGACGCGCACCTGGTTCATAAGGAGAGGGAAATCATGACCGTCTGAGTGGACGGTTCGGCGACACGAGTAGTTGGGTTCTTCCTGCCGTGCGGCGGGGGAGGCCTTGGGCTGCACTTGGAGCCGCAACTTTATTCGACCGCCCGTGTTGCAAGTCTCAGAAATATAAGCCGTTCATGCCCCAACCCTCGATCAAACAGTTGCTGGCCCGCCTCGGGGCCGTCTCTGCGGACCAGTTCGAACGGCTCGTACAGGCGTGGCGCGTGGCCAGTGAAAATGGTTCCCAGGAACCACTGCTGGCGTTTTTCAGCCGGGAATGCGGTTTCAGTGAGGAGAAATTCCTCGAGCAACTCGCCAGTGCCCTGGGCTGGACCTATGTGGACCTGCCGCGGCTCAGCATTCCCGCCGAGGCCCGCAACCGGATTTCCACCAAGGTCGCCTTCCAATACTTCGTGCTGCCGGTCAGTTTTGAAAACGGTCTGCTCCGCGTGGCCGTCAGCAATCCCTTCGATTCGGCGATGCTGAACGCTGTGCAGTTCGACGCCAAGACGCCGGTCGAGTTTGCCCTGGCCCCCAAGGCGGAGGTCGAGAAGGCACTCAAGAAGTACTACGGCGTCGGCGCCGAAACGCTCGATGAGTTGCAGGAAACTGACGAGCCGATGGAGTTGCTGGTCAGCGAGGACAAGGAAATCACCGAGGGCGACCAGGAGGCGAGCGTCATCAAGTTCGTCAACCAGATCGTCTGGGAGGCGTTCAAGGACCGTGCGACGGACATTCATTTTGAGCCGATGGAGGATGAGCTGCGCATCCGCTACCGGATTGATGGCATTCTGAATCAGACGCCGATGCCACCGCAGTTGAAGCGGTACCAGGCGGCGATTCTCTCGCGCATCAAGGTCATGGCCGGCATGAACATCGCCGAGAAGCGCCTCCCGCAGGACGGACGCATCAACGTCCGCATCAAGGGCGAGGAGATCGACATCCGCGTCTCTACCGTGCCGACGGTGTATGGGGAAAGCGTTTCGCTCCGCCTGCTGACGCGGGGCAAGATCTTCCTGAGCCTCGACAAGCTGGGCTTCGATGCGAAGGAAGAAACGGCGCTCCGCGAGATCATCGTCAAGCCGCACGGCATCATGTTGGTCACCGGACCGACCGGCGCGGGCAAGTCCACCTCGCTCTACGCTTTTCTCAGTTCCATCAACTCCGTCACCAAGCGCATCATCACCGTCGAGGAACCGGTCGAATACGAACTCAAGGGCATCAACCAGATCGCCGTGCGTTCCGACATCGGGCTGACGTTTGCCGTCGGCCTGCGCCACATTTTGCGGCAGGATCCGAACGTGATCATGATCGGTGAAATTCGTGATCTTGAGACGGCGGAAATCGCCATTCGCGCCGCGCTGACGGGTCACTTGGTTTTCAGCACTCTGCACACGAACGATGCGCCGAGCGCGTTCACCCGGTTGATTGACATGGGCATCGAGCCGTTCCTGGTGGCGTCCTCGGTTGAGGCGGTCATGGCGCAGCGCCTGGTGCGCACGATCTGCAAGAGTTGCATCGTTGAGCAACCGGTCGAACCCAGCTACCTGCGCAAGATTGGATTCCCGGAAGCCGAGATTTTCACGGCCAAGTTCTGGCGCGGGGTCGGCTGTGAAAAATGCCGGCAACTTGGCTATCAAGGCCGGCTCGGCATCTACGAATTACTCCTCGTCAATGAAGCGCTCCGGCCGCTGATCATGAACCGGGCGCCGGCGTCGACGATCGCCCAGAAAGCGATCGAAGGCGGCATGCGCACGCTGCGGGTGGACGGCTGGAACAAGACGCGCGCGAAACTCACCACGATCGAGGAAGTCCTGCGCGTGACCCAGACGGAAGAGCATCTCCAGTCCCTGGTCGGCGATAACACTGAAATGTGGGTCAAAGCGTGAGCAAGAAGGAACCATGGCAGTTTTGCAATCTGGTGCGCGAAAGCGAGGCCGGGCGGAAGCTCTGGCAGTTCCGGCCGCGCGGCGTCACGTGCGTGCTGGCGCGCGAACACGAGGCCGTGGGGAGTGAACGTTTGCCGGCGAAGATCAGCACCAAGGATTTCCAGGCGCTGTTTCAGAAGAAGCTCAACGTCGCCTGGCTGCCGCCGAGCGATGTGTTTCTGAGTGTCGTTGAGTTGCCGACCGTCGATCCGTCCGAAATTCAGGGCATGATCGAGCTGCAACTGGAGAAGCTTTCGCCGTTGCCGGCGGCCCAGACTTCGTGGACGTACGTCCCGCTTCCGCGCCGGGAAGGCACCTCGACGCGCGTGCTCCTGGTCGTGGCCGCTCGTAACGCGGTCGAGGCGTTTCTCGGCCGGCTGGAAGCGGAAGGTTTCCTGGCGGACCGGCTGGAGCTGCCGCAGATCGATGAGTTGCTGGCGTGCCTCGATCAGGGCGATGGCGTGTGGGTTTTTCCGCGCCGGGCGAAGGACCGGTTCTTTGCTTTGGTTGCGTGGCTGGCGGGCGGTGAAGTGCGGCATGTCGGACTCACGTTGCTTCCGGAAAGCGGTTGGCAGGAAGTGGTCAAGGCGCAGTTCAGCCAGGTCGTCTGGGCCGGCGAACTCGATGGCTGGGTACACGGCGAACCCGAGGCGCATCTCGTGGCGGACGGTGAGCTGGCGGCAGAGTTCGAGCCCGTGCTGCGGGCGATCACCAGTCGTCCCGTCGATCTTCGGCCACCCCAAACGGAACAAGCACTGGCCACGTTGACGGCTGTCCGGGCCCGGGAGAACCAACCGGTGGCACTGCTCCCGGCGGAAATCTCGACGCGTTACCGGCAGGTATTCATCGACCGCATCTGGATGCGATCACTGGGCGCCGTCGTGATGGTTTATTTGCTGGGTGTGCTCGGCTATTTCGCGGCGATCGAGTGGGCGAAGCATCAGCAGGCGGGCGTGAAGCAGACCCACCGCAGCACGGCGCAAACCTACACGAACACGCTGCAGCTCGCCCAACGGGTGAAGATTTTGCAGAACCAGATGAACCTCAAGTTCGCGGCGCTCGACAGCTTCAAAGCGGCGGCGGAGAAGCTGCCGGAGGGGCTGACCATCAATTCGTTCAGTTTCGAGCGCGGCGTGAAGGTTCAACTGTTCGGCGCCGCGCCGGCGGCGGAGCCGGGCAAGATCACCGCGTTCGTCGGTGAGTTGCAGGCGGCGGAATCCAATGGCCGCCGCCTGTTTTCCGCCTTGAGCTCGCCCACGATCGTGGCGGATCCCGCGACCGGGCAGAATCGCTGGAACTTTGAGTGCGCCCTGGCCAATCCGGAGCAACAGAAATGAGCTCGAGCATCGACAAATTGAATTTGCGGACCGGCGAGAAACGCCTGCTGGTCGGCATCGGCATCGTGGTGTTCATCGTGTTGAACGTCCTGTTCGTGCGCCCGAAGTTTGGCGAGTTCGGCCGCGTGCGATCCGAGACGCGCAAGGTGCAGACGGACCTCGCCAAGTTTCAGACCGAGATCGCCAAGGGGCCGGCCTACCAGCAGGTGCTCAAGGAAATGGAAGGGCAGGGCTCCAAGATCATCAAGGAGGAGCAGGCGTTGCGGCTGTTGCAGACGGTGCAATCCCAGGCGCTCGCCAGCGGCGTGAAGATCAACCGCTATCAGGAGCAGAGCAGTCGGGGCTTCAACGTCGCCACGAATGCCTACTTCGACGAGCAGTCGCTCGTCGTCTCCTACGACACGGGCTATCAGCCGCTCGTCAATTTTCTCGTCGGTCTGGCCGAGCATGAATCGATGATCAGGGTCCGCCACATGGATGTTAAACCGGATGCCAGCCGGCAACGCTTGCAGGGCAACCTCACGCTCGTCGCCAGTTATCAAAAAGGGCGGCCCAGTCCGCCCGCCGCAGTTGATCCGAAACCTTCAGCCACCGCTACGAACAAGTGAAAACCACACTCATCCCGCTCATCCTGGCAGCCGCGGTCGCCAGCCTTCACGCCCAGGCGCCCGCCGCCACCGACAAGCCGGCGACCACGCCCGAGGCACGCAAAGCCATCGAGGAATTTATCGCCCAAGGCAACGCCCCCAAACCCGGCCCGTCTGCCACACCCGCCGCCGAAGTTCCCGCCGCCCCGGCCGCGACACCGCCTGGTGCGACGCCCGTGCCGGCTCCCGGATCAACCACGCTGCCGACGCCAAATACCCGGTCGCCCCGCACGACGCGTCCCTTGCCGCCGGGCATGCAGGCACCGGGTGCTCCCGGCAGCGTCACGCCAGCGACGGCGCAGACTCCCGGTGCGCCCGGCACCCCTGCCAACGTGGCCGGTCAGGTGGCTCCCGCCGGAACCGCCGCCGGCCTTGGCGCAGAATCAAAGACCTTGCTGAATCCTGATGAATTGATGGACGACGACGCGCTCAATCTGGCCGGCGGGGCCACGCTGGAGCAGTTGATGGAGATCTATACCGAGCTGACCGGCCGCATTGTCTTGAAGGGTGCTGGAGTTACGCCGCCGGCCATCATCGAGTTGAACATTCCGAAGGGCAGCCTCACGCGCAAGGAAATGATCCAGGCGATTGACACCTACCTCTCTTTGAATGCCCTCACCACGGTGCCGATGGGCGAGAAGTTCATCCTGCTTGTGCCGAGCGCGGATGCGACGCGGCAGGGCGGAGTAATCGGATTCGATCCGAGTCCGGCCGCGGCCCTGGCGGAAGCGGCACAGTTCACATCTCAGGTGGTCCAGTTGAAGCATCTGAAACCATCCGAACTTCAGCCCATTCTGGCGGCGATGCTAAAGACAGAAGGGAGTTCTTTCATCGCCGTGGACAGCAACCAGACGCTCCTGCTCCGCGATTACGCCGTGAACATCAAACGGGTGCTCGAGTTCATCGCGAAGATCGACGTGGCCGTGCCCGTCGAGTACGAGACTGAGCTCATTCCGATCAAGTTCGCCCTCGCCAGCGACATCGGCCAGGTACTGGGCCAGTTGACCAGTGGCGGCTCCGTGACCTCCGTCGGCAGCAGTTCAGCGAGTGGGGGATTTGGCGGTGGCGGCGCGGGCGGTTTTGGTGGTGGTGGTGGCATGGGTGGGGTCGGCGGCGGCGGCGGCATGGGCGGAGCCGGGGGTATGGGCAACACCGGCAATCGTTTCAACCAGCAGCAGAATCGCAGCGGCATCAACACGGGCGCCGGTGCTTCGGCGGCCGGTCGCAGCAACTTTCAGAATCGGCTCAACCAGCTCGTGAACAGTGTCGGCGGCGGCGCGGGCGGCGCCGGTGGTCCGGGCCAGATTCTCGGCGAGACCAAGATCATCGCCGATGAACGCACGAACTCGCTGCTCATTTTCGCCAACCGCGGAGACATGAAGACCATCAAGGAGATTGTCGCCAAGATGGACGTGGTGCTGGCCCAAGTGCTGATCGAATCGATCATCCTCGAGGTCAGCATGGGTGATTCCCAAACGATCAGCGTTTCCGCGGCCCGGAAGGATCAATCCGGCGGCACCAACAAATTTGCGAGCCTGATGAACAATGGCCTCGGCTTCCTCAATTTCGCCGGTAACACGAACATCTCCAGCATCGGCAGCAGCGCGCCCAGTGGATTCACCTGGTTCGGTCAGTTTGGTGAGGACTTCGCAGTGGCCCTGAACATGGCGGCGCAGGATAACCGCGTTAAGGTGCTCTCGCGTCCCAGCGTGCAGACGTCTCATGCGGTGCCGGCCTCGTTGTTCGTCGGTGAAACCCGCCCTTACATCACGGGCACCTACAGCGACAATTTTTCCGGTGCCGGCAGCTCGCGTTCGCAGTACCAGCAATTGCAGATTGGTCTTCAATTGCAGGTGCTACCCCTCATCAACCCTGAAGGCCTTGTGGTGATGGATATTCAGCAGTCCGTGCAACAGGTGGCTGGCAGCGTAAAAATCGATGGCAACGACGTTCCGATCACGCAGGATCAAAACGCCTCGGCCAAAGTGGCGGTCAAGGACCGCGACACGGTCATCCTGGGCGGGTTTATTCAGTCCACGATGAGCAAGAATGAAAGCGGCGTGCCCTACCTCAAGGACATCCCGCTCCTGGGCAACCTGTTCAAGGCGAAGAATCATAACGACACCCGGCGCGAGCTGGTTGTGCTTATCCGACCCACGGTGTTGCCAACCCCCGACGACGCAGCGCGGCTCGTCAACAAGCACAAGGACGTCACCCCCAACCTCAAGGAGGCGGAAGTGGATTTCGAAATCGAGGAGCAGAAGCAGCTCGATCGAGCGAACGAGTCGATCATGAAGAAGCGGCTCGGCGTGCCGGAACGGTAAACGAGCGCCGCGCGAGGGCAGTGGGGCCAAAAAAACCTGCTGCTGTTTGCCGGATCAATTTTGTTCCGGGGAGCGCGCGCGTCCCGCGTGCAGACTTCGGCGTCTCGCCGAAGTCCGCCTCGATTCCCGCACCGAACCGCACCGTTTGGTTTGCCATCACGCGGCCGTCAAAAGGCGTCGCCGGGACGGCTCCGCAGCACGCGAGACGCGTGCGCTCCCCAATGCAACGGCATGGTTCCGGCATAGAAAGCGCGCTTCAACAACTCATAGATCGCTCCGCTGCTGCGCGGAGCAGGGTTCATTTTTCACTGCTGGTCGTTTCCTTCAATCGTCGGCCGTGTCGCACGTCGAGGAACAGATTGTAGCCGGCGATGAAGGACGGAAACAGGTTTGAGAGGATGCCCACCGAGTCGTTCTTGCCGAAGGTGAAGTAGCTCAAGAGGAGGACGCTGCCGAGGAGCGACATGTACCAGAACAGCCGCGGAATCGTGGACCGCTTGGCCCGGTGCGAGGCCGCCAGTTGCACAAACCAGCGCCCGGCAAAGATGGCGACCCCGGCGTAGCCGATCAGTTTCCACGCAGTGATGATCACCGGCTTGCCGAACAGGGGGAATTGCAGGAGGACGTCGTTCATGGGTTGGTCTCGATTTGCGGCGGCACGATCTTGCGCTTCAGCAGCCAGCCGACACCCACGAGATCGTAGATGCCGTGCAGCGCGCGGGTGAAGTTGCTGTATTTGGAGACACCCGCCAGTCGCGGGCGATGGTTCACCGGCACCTCCGCGAGCCGCAGTCCGGCCTGCTTGAAGATCGCCGGCAAGTATCGGTGCAACCCACGAAACGGCACGAGCAGCTCGACCGCTTCGCGCCGAAAGACTTTTTGGGAACAGCCCGTGTCGCGCACGCCGTCGTCGAGGAAGGTGCGGCGAATCGCGTTCGCAATTCGCGAGGCGGCGCGGCGGCTCCAGGTGTCGCGGCGATTCGCGCGATAGCCGCACACCACGTCGGCCTGGCCTTTGGCAAACTCGGCGAGCAACAGTTTGAAATTCGCGGGATCATTCTGGCCGTCGCCATCCATCATGCCGACGACCGGTTGAGTGGCAGCGCGCAAGCCATGGTAGATCGCTGCGCTCTGGCCCTGGTTCTTCACGAAGCGCAGACCGCGAATGCCGTCCGCCTTTTTGATTTGCGCCCACGTGTCGTCGCGGCTGCCGTCGTCGATGGCGATGATCTCCGCTTGCGGCAAGGTGGCGCGGACCTCACGCAGGACTTCGGTGACGGTTTCCGACTCGTTGAAGAAAGGCACGACGACGGTAAAGCCGGCGCCGGTGATGTCATTGGCCTGTGGGATCGCGGTCATCAGGAACGGGAGCGGAATATGCCGGGCTCAAATGGAGGGCGCGATACAAAAACCAAACCGCCAGGTAGTCCATGCCGGCGGCCCAGATCACGTCGCTGAACCAGTGGCCGCCCTGCACCACGCGACCAAACCCCATGCACCCGCCATGCACGAGGGCCGCGATGGCGAAGGCGATGGCCAGTCGGCGATTTCGCTCGCTGTAATAGACGGCAAACGTCAGCCAGAAGAAACCCATCGAGGCGTGGCCGCTCGGAAACGACTTCCCGCCCGCGCCGATGTGCGGTTCCCAGACGGGTGCGAATTCGCGCTGGCCGCCGAATTCGATCACTTCCCGGGGACGCGGCCGGCCGTAGAATTCCTTGAAGATGCCGTTCACCAGCAGGCCGGGGCCGAGAGCGATTGAGAGGGCGACGAACATGGCGAGGTTGCGGTTTGACTGAAGGCGCTTGTAGAACGCGCTGCCAATCCACGCCGCGCCCGCCACGCTCACCAGGATGATCGAGGGCCACGTGCCGTAGCGATAGAGCAGTTGAACGAACCAGTGAGAATCCCACGGCCAGCCGCTGCCGTCGTAGGCGGCGCGGGTGAACCGCAGATCGAGGTCGAACAGGCGCACCGCCGCCGTGGCGACCAGCAGCAACGCGATCGGCACCCAGATTGGCGGCCTTGATGCTGGCTTTGCAAGTGCCGCAGTGGACGGTGATGGGCTAGATTGAAGCTTGGGTGCTGTGGTCGCTGGTCTAGCTTCTGGCAGCCGGATTCCAAACTTGTATCCGATGAACAGACGCAGAGTAGGCCAGGCCTCCGTCGCGCTAACCTCCCTTGAATCGTCCCTCTTACTGATGGTGCGATGTTCAAACCGAAACGCTTCACCGGTCGGAGAGTACGAGATGAGTAAGACATTGTCATCGTGGTGAGGTTTCTCTTCGAGTGCTATGAGGAGGTTTCCACCCATGGTTTGTGTCGCGTAGAGGGCGGACGCTGCGCACGAATGGAGGTCGTAAACCAATCGGCGCATTGGTTCATACAGTGGGTTGACCGAGCAGAAGTAGTCGAAATCATGCAAGACGTCTGGCCAAGGCATGGTGCTTCCACGACCAAAACGAACTTTCTTGGATAGTGGCAGACGCTTCATTTCGCTAATCCTTCAGCCCCGGCCAGCGCTGGAGCTTGCGGCCGATGGCCAGCGTCACCGTTTGCAGCGCCTTGCCTTGTTGCGGATAACGCAGGACTGTCTGCACTTCGATGGACGCAAACCGGTTGGTCAATCCCGACTCAATGCTAGTCGCATCGCCTTGAACGATCAGCAATGCGTCCTTGCCGAGATGAACCGCCGGCGTTTCCCAAAGGTCGTGTTGCGACTCGATGGCTTTGGGGTTGGAGTTGTAAATGTAAACGCGCGGTTGATCCGGGAGGTAGAAGGCCAGCTCGCTCGTCATGAACCGATGGCTCTGCGTGATCAACGGCATCGCGGAGCCGCCCGGCAGTTCGCGACGCGTTGCCTCCACGTCTTTGGCCAGTTGCGACCAGCCGCGCAGCCGCGCCGTGGGGTCGATCCCAGCCAGCCGCACGACGCCGAACGACAGGGCGATCACCACGACATAGACCGTGACCGCGAAGCCGACGGCGAGCTTCATGCCCGGCGCGAAAGACGAGCGCCAGCGATCGAGCTTGAGGTCGAGCGACCACTTGCCGGCGGCCCAGCCGGTGAGCAGCACGATGGCCGAGCCGTAAAACACCGCGGGCCAGTTGGGGTTGATGCGCTGGCGCAGGCCCATCAACAAGATCAGGAGCAGGGCCGGCCCGGCAAACAGCCAGAGGAATCGCTCGCGATCGTCGAGCTTCTTCCAGCGCCACAACCCGCCGATGACGAGCGCCATGATCAGAACGTAGAACACCGGCGTGATGATGCCGATCTGCGAGCCGACGAATTCGAAGAAGCGACCGATCTGTTTGCCGAACGAAACGCCGCCGCTTTCGAAATGGTGCATCGTGTGTTTCACCGTGAGCCAGTCGTTCTGGAGGTTCCACCAGAGCGGCGGCAGCCAGGCGATTAGCGAACCCAGCAGAATCAGCCACAGCGCCGGGCGCTTCAGTTGCGCGCGGTAATCCTTCGACACAGCGAGGAACAAGATCGCGACCGGATGAAACACGAGCATCATCTGCTTGCTCAACATACCGCCGACGAGACCGAGCAACAGGAGCAAGCCCCACTTTAGGGCGCGCGCATTCGGTTGGATGAATTCCCAGAATGCATAGAGACTCAGCAGCCAACAAAACATCAACGGCGCATCGATCGTCAGCGTGAGGTTGAGCGCGGCATTGGCCGGATTGGCCACAAACGCGATGGCGGTGATCATCGCCACGGCCGGACCGTAGAGCCGGAGTGCCAGCAGGAAGATGCACACGAGACTGCCCGTGCCGAGGAACGCTGCGAACATGCGGATGCCGAACGTGGTATCGCCGCCAACCTTGCCGGCGAGGGCCATGAGCCACGCGATGCCCGGCGGTTTGCTAAAATAGCCCCAGTCGAGATGCCGGCCCCATTCCCAATAATAGGCTTCGTCGCCGGAGAGATCGAGCGGGACGATGGCGAGCACGAGCAGTCGAAAGCCCAGCAGCAAGCTCGCAAAGATCCAAAAGGTTCGGCGCACGGCCGCTGCTGGGAGCGTTTCCCAATAGGCGAAGTTGAATTTGGACGACGTGGTGGTGGCCATTCGAGTGATTGTGCGCGGCGGGCCGATTATGTGGAGAAGTGGATTGGGATCAACTCAACAGAGCGGACACGAGAGTCTTCACGCGAATTCCACGAATTAGCGCCAATTCGCGCCAAGCTCCGGAGTTTGACACTTGGCGCCGTCGGGAGGCATCGTCTGGCGCAGATTCTCCAACACGACTTACACCATGAGCCTCGATATATTTCGCCTCGACGGCAAGACCGCCTGGATCACCGGCGGCGCCAAGGGACTCGGATTTCAATTCGCCAACGCGCTGGCCAGCGTGGGTGCGAACATCGTCCTCAACAGCCGGCACGGCCAGGAAGCCGAGGCGGCGGCGACTCAAATCGCGGCCAAGCACGGCGTGAGATCGCTCGGCGCGGAGGTCGATGTCACGAAGTTCGACCAGATCCAGACGTTCGTGGAGCGCGTGGTGAAGGAATTCGGCAGTCTGGACATCCTTGTGAACAACGCCGGTGTGAACGTGCGTCTGCCGACGATCGAATTGCCGGTCGAGGAATGGCAGCGCGTGCTGGACATCAACCTCACCGGCCCGTTCCTCTGCTCGAAGGCCGCCGCACCGCACATGATCAAGCGGGGCTGGGGTCGCATCATCAACCTGTCATCGATCCTTGGCTTGGTCGGGCTCGCGGGCCGGCCACCTTACACGGCGACAAAGGGTGGCTTGATCCTGCTCACCAAGACGCAAGCGCTGGAGTTCGCCACGAGCGGCGTGACGGTGAACGCGATCTGTCCCGGCCCGTTTGCCACGGATATGAACAAGGCGCTGCTCGACGACCCGGAGAAGTACAAAGCCTTCGTCGCGAAAATTCCGATGGGCCGCTGGGGCGAGTTGAACGAGCTCGATGGCGCGATCATCTTTCTCGCGTCGAAGGCGTCGAGCTTCATGACCGGCACGACGCTGACGGTCGATGGCGGTTGGACGGCGTGGTAGTCGATGCTGGTAGGAGCCGACGTAAGGAGGCTCTGAAAAGCGGCGGAGCACCGACCGCATTCCAAAACCTGGCG
Source organism: bacterium (assembly GCA_031362805.1). Taxonomy (GTDB): domain Bacteria; phylum Verrucomicrobiota; class Verrucomicrobiia; order Limisphaerales; family RI-55; genus RI-55. The sequence goes on along the minus strand of JANLTG010000051.1, from coordinate 19,053 downwards.
GAATTGCGAGGTGCCCGCGAACAGCGCGCCAGCGTCTTGGAGTGCGCGTGCTGCTGCACCGCTTCGTGCGACGTCCGCAAGTGCCGGCATCTCGACGATTTGTCGGGCGCTTGTTGAGCCACGATTGGGTTATGCCTCCGCCCGTCGGCTGCTACGTTCTAAAGCCAGGATTGAATCTCCCTTTGCTTTCGGGCATCAACGGGTCATCCCATGCGAAAGCAGATGACAGCTTGCACGCTCGCCCTGCTCTGTGGCCTCGCGCCCGCGCAGGAAGGCGACCGGCCGGGTGAGCCACAAACCTCGTTGCCATCGCATTGGCAGATCCCGCCCGCGCCGATTCTTTCGCCGGAAGACGAACGCAAGACCTTCCAGCTCGCGGATGAATTCCTGACCATCGAACTCTTCGCCAGCGAACCGATGGTGCAGGACCCGGTGGCCATGGACTTCGATGCCGATGGCCGGCTCTGGGTCGTCGAGATGCGGGGCTACATGCCGGACATCGACGGGCGAGGGGAGAAGGAAGCGGTCGGCCGAGTGAGCATCTTGACCGACACAAATAACGACGGCCGGGCGGACAAGGCTACCATCTTCCTCGACCAGCTCGTGCTGCCGCGCGCGATCAAGGTCTGCTGGGGCGGCGCGCTGGTGGCGCACGACGAAAAGTTGTGGTTTGCGAAAGATACCAACGGCGATGATGTGGCGGACGTTCGCGAGTTGGTCGACGCCGATTACATTCAGTCGGGCAATCCGGAGCATCAGCCGAACGGCTTATTGCTCGCACTCGACAACTGGATTTACAGCGCGAAGTCGGACCAGCGCTATCGCCGGGTTGACGGCAAATGGATCAAGGAGAAGACAGAGTTTCGCGGGCAATGGGGCATCACGCAGGATGACTTTGGCCGGCTGTATTACAACGTGAACAACAGCCAGCTTCACGCGGACCTGTTCCCGCCGAATTATTCGCTGCGCAATACGAACTTTATTCCGATCCACGCCCTCAACCAGCGCATTGCCACGAATCAGGCGATCTTCACGCTGCGCCCGAACACGGGCGTGAACCGCGGGTATCGTCCGGGAGTCTTGAACGACCGCGGGCACCTGAAGGAGTTCACCTCGGCGTGCGCGCCGCTGGTGTATCGGGGCAATCGATTGTTTAACAAACCCTGGCACAAGAGCAGGGCGAATGATCCGATTGCTGAACTCGGGCGAACAGAGGAGCCGCTTTCCGAGGTCACTTGGATCGAGCCGAACAATGTCTTTGTGTGTGAGCCGGCCGCCAATCTGATCAAGCGCAACGTGCTGAACCGTGAAGACTGGGGGCCGGTACCAGCACAGTTCGCCTATCCGGATCGCGAATTCCTCGCCTCGACCGACGAGCGTTTTCGTCCGGTCTGGCTGTCGAACGCGCCGGATGGTTCGCTGTTCGTCGCCGACATGTATCGCGGCGTCAACCAGCACAAGCAGTACATGACCAGCCATCTGCGGCAGGAGGTGCTGGCGCGCGGATTGGATAAGGGCATTCACCTTGGGCGCATCTGGCGGGTCCGCCGGCACGACAGCCATCCCCGGTTGACGTCGACGATCAGCGCCCTGAGCAACCGCCAGTTGTCGGGGCTGCTTCATGATTCCAACGGGTGGCAACGTGATACGGCCCAAAGACTCCTGGTGGAGCGGCGGGCTATGGAAGTCGTCCCCGACCTGCTGGGAATTGCCGCCGGCAATTCACGGACGCGATCGGCGGTGCATGCGCTGTGGACGATCGAAGGGCTCGTGGCCCAATCCCAAGAAGACGGATTCGGCAAGCCGTCGCTTCGCTACCCGGTATCCAGTGTTCCCGGGGTTTGGGCGGGTTTGCTTGAAGGCATCAATCAAAGCCAGCCTGTGGCTGGTTCCCACGCACTCCTCGTGGCATCACGCATGGCCGAAGGGGATGCGCGGTTAGAAGCAGATGTCCTCGAACGTTTGCGGAATGGTCCTCCTGGCGAGTCGATTTTTTTGGAAGCAGAGAGGAAAGTTTTTCGGCTTAGGGCTGTCTTGGCCATCGGCGGATTTGGCTCGAACGACGTGGTTCCCACATTGGTCTCCCTATTTCAAAGGCAGGTTTGGGATGTTACGATGGCGGAGGCGATCGTATGTGCGGGTGCGGGACGCGAGTTGAGCTTGCTGCGAGCGATTGCCGCCGGGGTTGATCCGGGCGGGAACAGCGACGGGCTCAACCTCGCCATTCAAAACCTCACGGCATGTGTGGCGGCGCGGCGGGATGGTCGGGAGTTCATCGAGTTGCTCAAGACGCTCCGCACGGTGCAGGGTGTTCAGGGCGGGATTTTACGGGGCGGACTTCAAGGCATTGTCAGCGAGCGGGCGAAGCTGCGACGTGAACCCATCGTGCTGGAGGTCGTGCCCGACGACTTGTTGGCGTTTCAGAATTCGCCGGATGAACCCGTTCGTGCGCTGGCCGCATCCATCGCACAAGTTGTCGAGTGGCCCGGGCACACTGTCGAGCGGCCGCCGGTCGTCCAGCTGCGGCCGCTGACGGGCGCATTCGCCCAGCAATTCGCCGAGGGCCGGGTGGTTTACCAGAAGGCGTGCGCCGCGTGTCATGGCCTCGGTGGCGAGGGCCTTCCCAGCCTGGCGCCACCGTTGCTGGATTCCGAGTGGCTCACGGGTCCGGCGGACCGCGTGATCCGGATTGTGCTGCAGGGACTCGAAGGCCCGATCGAGGTGGGGGGCCGCACGTATGCGCCGCCCGCCATTCTGCCCAGCATGCCGGCGGTTGATTCGCTCAATGACATGGAGATCGCGGCAATGATGAGCTATGTCACGCGTGAGCTGGGCCAGTCATCGCGTACCAACACGGCCGACGAGGTGGCGATCATTCGCAATCGATTCGCCAACCGGGCCGCTCCCTGGACGGCCGCCGAGCTGGCAGGCGAACCGGGACGCTGAACTGCCGCCAGCATAGCGGCGCTCTCGGGCCGGCGGTTAAGGTTAATCGCGACCTTAACCAATCCCCGTTGCGTCCAGGTGCCCGACTTTCTGGCGCCCTCCCTTTTCAGACAGGTTCCAAGACGCTTCTTGTGCAGACGACGATCGACGATCTGGCGGGCGACAACGTCGGCAAGCCGTTCGCGGTGGAATTGTCCGAGATTGTGCAGCGGCGGTTGAGCGGCGAGTCCGTGAGGGGTTCATTCGAGAATCGTTGAACCAAGGGCGGTGAGCTTCAATCCTTGGGGGAGAGTTGGCCAGCGGTGCCAGCGCCCGTTGGCTGCTGGTTGGGCCCGGGGGCCGCACGTTGCGCAACCGTTTACGCTTCACGGTGACGAACAGGGCCAGCCCGATCAGTCCAGTCAGCGCCCGGGGATTCATTTTCGTCAGCCGAGTAAATTGCTGGACGGCCCGCAATCGGGATTTGCCTGGCCGAGATTGTAACCGGCAGGCTTCGGGCCGCGTCGATAACCACAACCAGCCAGACCCACCGCTGCGTGTGCAGGTGTTGGGTCCGGCGGAACCTCCAACAACCCCATCAACTCCATGAAAGCATTCCTCAAAACCTCACTCTGCCTCGCCGTCGGCCTGTTGCTCGCCGGCAGCGCTTCGGCCCAAGACAAGAAAGTCGATCCCAACGGCAAATGGACGTGGACCTCCGAGGGTCGTGACGGTGCGTTGCGCACCAATTCGATCACGCTGAAGCTCGAGGGTGACAAACTGACTGGAGCCGTGACCGGGATGCGGGGTGGGCGAGGCGGTGGAGGTGGCGGCGCCGGAGGCGGTGCGCCCCAAGAGACGCCCATCGAGGATGCCAAAATCAAAGGTGACGAGGTAACATTCCAAGTGACCCGTGAAGGGCAGAACGGCAAAATGGTTTCCAAATACACCGCGAAGATCGCCGGCGATACGTTGAAGGGGAAATGGACTTTGGATCGAAACGGCGAAGTGATGGAACGTGAGTTTGAAGCCAAGCGCGAGGCGGCCAAGAAGCCCTAACCGACTCCGTTCAAGGGATATCATTAGCTGGGCGTCGGAGCATCTTGCGTCCGGCGCCCGCTTTTTAGGTGCGATCCGATCCGGGCAAAACGCTTCGCCATGGGAATTGATACTTGGCGAATGCGAAGCAACCGGGAATCCTGCACTCATCCGCGCAACACATTCTATTGAAACTTTATGACACGATCAATTCGTCTCCAGCTCGTTTTTACGTTGGGTTTGTCACTCGCCGGGTTCCGATGCCTGGCCGCCGAAGGCTACACGGACACGCCGATGCAACCCGACGGCAAATGGCATGTTCATGATCCGAACCGTCCCAAACCCAAGGTCATCACGCCGCCCGAGAAATTCAGCCAGGCTGCGCCCGCGCCATCCGACGCGGTGGTGCTCTTCGATGGCAAAGACTTTTCGAAATGGCAGGGCGAAACGAACGCCGTGCAGTGGAAGATCGAAAAAGACTACATGGAGACGACCAAGACCGGGCGCATTCGCACGAAGGATGAGTTCGGCGATTTTCAAATGCACATCGAATGGGCGACGCCATCTGAAGTGAAGGGCAACGGCCAGGGCCGGGGTAACAATGGTGTCAACATCTTTGGCCGTTACGAAGTCCAGGTGCTCGACTCCTACAACAACGAGACCTACGCCGACGGTCAGGCGGGCGCGATTTACAGTCAGAAACCGCCGTTAGTAAATGCCTCGAAGCCGCCGGGCGAATGGCAGACGTATGACATTGTATTCGAATCACCGCGCTGGGATGACGCCGGCAAACTCACCAAGCAGGCGCGCATCACGGTGCTGCACAATGGTGTCGTCGTGCATCATGGCTACGATCTCTACGGCACCACGCCTTATCGGGGTGTCGGCAATTACGACAAGCCGCATCCGCCCAAGGGCTTCATCGAGCTCTACGAGCACGGCAATCCCGTTCGCTTCCGCAACATCTGGATTCGCCCGCTCGGCGAATACGACAAGCCATGAACTGGCGGGTCGCGTTGGTTTCAGCGGCGATTTTTTCCGTCGCTCCCGCGATTTGCTACGGCGCGCGTACGCCGGACGAGACGCTGACGCTCTGGCCGGGAACACCGCCCGGCGTGTCGCAGGCGAAGGGGCCTGAACGGATAGTGGAAGGCCGGCCGCGGCCATTCTTCCAGTTGACGGAGATCGCGACGCCGTCGCTGGAAGTCTACCTTGCGCCCGGCGACAAACGGAATGGCACGGCAACGTTGGTCGTTCCGGGCGGCGGCCTGCAACGACTGGCTTACGAACACGAAGGGCTGGAGGTTGCCGAGTGGCTGAACACTCAGGGCATCACCGCGTTCGTGCTCAAGTATCGCGTGCCGGCGCCCGCGCAAACGGGCTTGATCGACGCGCAGCGGGCGATGGGCTTGATCCGGGCCAACGCCGCGAAGTGGCAGGTTGATCCAGACGCAGTTGGCTTTGCCGGCTTTTCCGCCGGCGGCGAGATTGGCGCCTGGCTCATCACGCAATCGAGTAACCGCGCGTACGATGTGGTTGATGTCGTTGATGAGCAATCCTGTCGTCCCGACTTCGCCGGGTTAATTTATTCCGGTGGTCTGACGCAACGCGGTGGCGGCCTCAAGGACGGGATTGCGACCAACCTCAATCGCTCGTTGCCACCGATCTTTCTCGCGCACGCCTTCGACGATGCATCGGAAAACAGCCTTCAGCTCGCCCTCGCCTTGAAACGCGCCGGTGTTCCGACCGAGTTCCATTTGTTCCACGAAGGCGCGCACGGCTTTGGTGCGCGCGCTACCGGGGTCGCAGTAGGAAGTTGGAAGCAACAGTTTGTCACCTGGCTGGCCGCGTACGGCTACATGGACCCGCTGCCGTTGCGAATGCTGGCGCGCGATTCCGTTGCCGCCATCGCTCAGGGCAAGGCACCTCCCGCTTTCGCAAGCCGATTGCCGGAGGGAACGCTGGCAAACGCCTACACGGTTCAGCACCGTGTCGTGCGAGTCGCACAGGCGACTGATCGGGTGTCGGGCTATAAAGGGGCCGGAGCCTCGGCTGCTGCCCAGCGCGCTTTGGGAATCGAGGTGCCTCTGACCGGAGTGTTATTCCATAGCGGTCGTTTGGAGGCGCGGCCCGACCTCGTTATCGAGCGCTCAGCTGGCGAGCAGATCGTTGTCGAGACGGAGATTGGTTACGTGATGGGCGTTGATTTTTCCTTCGCAGTGCCGACCGACGCGCACGCCAGGGATGCTGTCGCCGAAATTGTTCCAGTAATCGAAATGCCGCGAGATTACAATGCACCCGGCGCCTCGCCCGACGCGCGCAATCTCGTCGCGTCCAATATCGGGTCAGCCCGGTACATTGTCGGCAGGTCGATCAAGCCCGAGGCGACCGATCCCAACACGTGGCAGATCTCGCTGCGGCGCGACGGCGCGGTCCTTCACGAGACAACCGGCGATTCGGCCCATGGCGGCCAATGGCACAACCTACGGTCGATCATCAACCAAGTGACTGCGCAAGGTCACGTCATCCGGGCTGGCGACATCATCATCTGCGGCGCGCTGGGCAAAGTGCAGCCGGGTGAGCCGGGTAAGTACGAAGCGCAATTCGGGGAGCTTGAGGCGATCTCGTTTGAAATAAGATGACAGGTCCATCTCCGGCCAGAAGGGTTCCACTTATGGCTTCACAGCCGGCGTTCCCTTGAGCGATTCCAGATAGGAGATCAACCCGGCGAACTGATCGAGCGTGAGCGCCGATTGCAAACCCTCGGGCATCAGCGAGAATTCGCTGTTGCGGCGACTGGCAACCTTGTCCTTCGGAATTCGCTGCAAGTTGCCAGTGCGATCGAGCAGCAACACCTCGGTCGCCGTTTCACCCTTCGTCAGACCACTGAACGACTCATCATCCTTCGTCTCGATCTCGACGGCTTGATAGCCTTCGCGCACCGCCTTGCTCGGGAAGAGAATGCTCTCCGACAACTCGTGCCGGCTGAACTGCGAACCCACGCTGGAAAGATCGGGGCCGATGCTGATGCCGGTGTTGCCAACCCGATGACACGAGATGCAGGCGAGGCCGTGGAGGTCGTTAAACAGACGCTGGCCTTCCAGCGCATCGCCGTTTTGGCGCACGGCGTATTCGAGATATTCCCGGGGCTCCACAATGTCGGGCACGTCCTGGAAGTGCTGCTTGGTTCGATCGTCCGTGCTGTAAATCTTCTTCAAGAGCGACAAGCCGGTCGGGCTGACCTCCTTAAGGCGCGGCTCAACTTCCGGCCAGGCCTCCCGCCGGATCGATTGCAACGCCGAGCGACTCACCTCACGCATTTGGAAATCTCCGCTGTCGAGGCCGGCGAGATAGGCGGGCACGGCGCGCGTGTCGGGTCGGCGAGTGAGCGCCAGAATCGCAGCGTCATGGGTAACGGGCTGGGCGAAGGCGGCGAGCAGAAGTTCAGTGGCTTGGGGATCGCGCACCCGGCCGAGCGCTCTGACCGCGCTGCTGCGAATCTCCGGGTCGGCCTGTTGTAGGAGCGGGCGGATCAAGTCGAGTGAATGTTCGGGATCTGTTTTGATCACCGCGTCCAGTGCCGCGTCGCGTACTTTGGTTTCAGTGCTGATGAAATGGGGACGGAGAGCGCCGGAAGCATTCACCGGTTTGAGCAAGGCCACGGTGTCGATCGCAGCGCCTAGCAGGGCCGGGGACAGGCCATTCGTCTTGAGCAGGTCCAGCACGGCCTGCGCGAGTTCGTTGCCACCGAGTTGGCCGGCGGCGTTGATCGCTGCGAGCCGGAGCGGTTCAGGCGCGGCTGCGTCACGGAGTAATGCGACGACGAGTGGGCGAGCCTGCTCATCCTTGATGGCGGCCAGAGTCTTGAGGATCAACTGGCGGTTCTCCAGTTCGCTTTCGGCACCGAGGCGTTCTCGCAAGATGGGTGCGGCACTGGCGTCCTTCGCGGCCAGCAATCCTTTCAACGCGACGCTTCGTACGGTCGGGTCGCTATCGGCTGATGCCGCCCGCAACGTAGTTAGGACGAGCTCTGTGCCTGGCCACGCGGCAGTTCGTTCCGGGGGCGGTTGCAGCGCGGGATGATACGCCCACCACTCGCCTTTCCACACGGGCGGTTGATGGTGGATCGCGGCCAGCAGTGCGAGCGCGGACTGGCGAGCCTCAACACTGGTGGCAGCCGACGTGAGGAGGCTCTGACCGGCTTGCGCCTTGCCCGCTAGGGCAAGCTCAGCAAGCACCTTTACAAGTTGCACATCATACGTCTCCCGCAGCGCGAATTGCGCGCCCTCCCGAATGCGTTCGTGGTCGTTGCTCAGCCCAACGGCGATCGTCGCCCACGCTTCCGGATGTTGGCGGCCGATATGGTTCAATGCAGTGAAGACGGCATAGCGCGCGAACAAGTCCGGCTCGGTCAGAGTGGACAGCAGAGCGGCAACTGCGGACGATTCGCCGATGCGCCCGAGTGCGGTGGCAGCTTCAAAGCGGACCGAGGTTTCGTTGTCATGTAAACGGTCGCGAAGGATCGGCCCGGCCGCGCTGACGCCGTGGGCGCCGAGTTGCCGGATAGCCTGCTGGCGTAGTTCGTGATGCGGTTCGCGACTTGCCAGCGTGATGATTTCCTGACGTGCTGAACGGCCTTCATCGATCGCGTCCAGGGCCCACAACGTGTGCATCCGGGCGATCGCGGGCTGCGAAGCACTGGGCAGGAGCGAGATCAGCTCTTTTGTCGGAACCTCCTCCGATCCGTTCCTACCCAGATCAGCAAGGCGCCGCTGCGCCGTGAGTCGTACTTCGCGCGCTGGATGGCGCAGGCCAGCGAGCAATTGCGCCGGGACAAGGTTGGTCGGCTTGCCACTGGCCGCTTCCACGTACCAATCCGGCTTCAGTGCCGCATTCGATTTCCCCTCCCAAGTCAATTTCCACAAGCGCCCGACTCGCACGTCCGCCTTTTCATCGCGATGCTGCCAGTCGCAAATGAACATCGACATCCCGTCCGCCGACCACGCGATCCCGACTGGCCGGAAGTCCGGCGGCGGATTGGGAAACAGCTTCTCATGTTTCACTACGCGGTAGGTCGCGCCGGCACGCTCGATGATCAGGCGATTCACCTGCCGCTGACCGAAGTCTGACAGAAAGAGGTTGCCGTGATACTCGGCGGGCAGGGCGTCTTCGTTGTAGCAGAGCGTGCCGCACGCGGCGCCGCCGCCGAGGTCATGCATCATCCAGAGCGTGTACGGCCGGCGCGGAATGAAGTCGTGGGGATAACCATAGAAGCCGCCCTCAACCATGTGCGTGACGCGCCCCATCCAGTCGTGCTCGTCCGTGTTGTCGTAGGTGAAGATCTCGTCCTCCGCGTTGATCGCGACGTCGAGAATGTTGCGGACACCGCTGCTAAAGATCTCGAGCCCCGTGCCGTCGGGCCGAATGCGCACCACACCACCGACGGCGAGATTCACCTCGCGACCATCGGTGCCGCGCGCGCCGTAAAGCCCTTTGTCGCCGACGGCCACGTAGAAGTAGCCGTCCATCGCGAGCTTGAAGTTGGCCGGCACGTGATCGTTCCAGTCGAGCGCCCACGGTTTGGGATTCGTTTGCTCGATCAACTCGCGCCGGTTCGCGCCCACGCCGTCGCGGTCAGCGAACACGCTGAACTTCGGGTTGTGCAGCACGTAAAGCTTCCCTTCGAGATACTGCATCCCGAATACGGCGTGCAGTCCCTCGGCGAAGACCGTCCAATGACCATCGGGATGCAGGCAGAGGATGCGGCCCTGGGTGGCATCGGCCGCGACACGGATATCCATCGGATCTTCCGCGACGAACACCCGGCCGTCCGGCGCGGTGCAAACCACGGACGGGTGATTAACCTGCGGTGCCTCGGCGACGAGTTCCATCCGCCAGCCCGCAACGGGTTGGGGGACCGCTGCGCTCGCTGTAGTCGCGAGCAACGTTGAGAGCCAGAAAGCCAAGGCAGTGAGAACCACAGATGAACACAGATGAACACAGATGAAGTTGGGTAATAACGGCTGGGGACGTGGTCCTGTCCCAAGTGCGGAGCGCGGCTGGGTAGGGACGACCAGACGCAGCAAGGCTCGACCGAATCGATGCGTGGGAGGACAGTTCAAAGTCGGCGATTCGCTACCGGCTGCGGCTGGTGCTTCGCTTTCGTATCTGCGTCCATCTGTGTCCATCTGTGGTTTCAAGAATTGTTTCAGCTTCATGGCAGTTCCTTGAGGCGCAGGTTGCGGTGGCTGACGGTCAGGCCGTCGTCGTAGTTCTGAAGCCCGATGAAACCCTCCAGACTGCGGCCTTCGGGATCGGTCCAAGTGGTGACGAGTTCGCCGTTCATGCGCACCGCGTAGTTGTGCCCCAGGCAGGTTAACTCAAACTCGTTCCACTCGCCCGCCGCTTTCGTGTTGGCTTTCGTGGATGCCTTGGCTGGATACATCGAGCCGGTGCGCCAGGTCGGGTTGTCTGGATTCGGATCGCCGATTTCCATCTCGTGACCCTGCTTCACCGCGACCCATGGATCATTGGCAGGGTCAGGAAAGCGCACGAACACACCGGAGTCGGCGATGGTGCCCGATTGCTTGAAATCGCCGCGCAGGATGAAGTTCTTGAACTGCTTGCCGGCAAACCACCACAGGCCCATCCCTCCTTTCGCGGTCGCAACACCCTCTTTCACTTCGAAGTTGCCCGGACCTGCCTGTTTCCATTGCTTCAATGTGTCTGCGGCGAGCAATGGCGTGAATCCCTCGTCGTTGAGCGAGAGAGAAGGCAGTCGCGCGAAATGCTCTGCGGGAATCTCGTCGATGGTTTTGACTTGAACATTGCGATAGAAAACTTCGCCGCCCTCGGACTGGAGTTGCAGCTTGCCGTGGAGCAGGGGAACGACGCGGCCATCCTTGTCGGTGTAGCGTGGGAGTGTTGCCACCAGATTCACGTGGCCGTTGAGCAGGTGGACGCAGTTGCCGGCCCAGAAAATCACTTCGAGAGTGTTCCAGTTGCCGAAGACGGCTTCCATGTCGATCTCGGGCGTGATGCCGCTGGAAGACGGAACGGCGATGCGCGGACCGCCGGGCCGATAGACAATGTTGCGTTCGCCCTTGCCCTCACGCTTGTAGGGAATCCACGGCTCGTTCGCGTCGGTGATCCACTCGCCCTCGGTGTCGATGGTTGCGCCATTGACGCTCCACCATTGGCCTGTGCCTTTTTCCATGATGTTGTTCTCGACGCTCGTCATCCAGCCCGTGCCGGGATTCACGTCGCCGACCGCACAATACAGGAAACCGGAGTCACGACCCACCGTGGCGCGCGGTGCCCAGCGCTTCGGTCCCCATTTGAATTCGAGCTTGGCGTGGAAGTTTGTGAACTGTGCCTTGGAGGTGATCGAGCCGTAATGTTCGCCGGAGACGTGGATCGCCGGAGCGCCATCTTCGCTGGCCACCGTAAAGATGTTCTTGGGGTCGTTGTTCCAACCCAACGGCGGCTGGCCCTTGGCTGGTGAAGCCACGTATTTGTCCCAGCCGGTCAGGTCGCGGCCGTTGAAGAGCGACTGCCATTCGGCGGCCTGGATGCTGGCAGGCGACATCACGGTAATGAGCGAAGCAACACACCGGGCGACGAGGTTCAGGGATCGGGTTGTCATGGAATGATGGGGGCTAAGGAGTTCATTTCTTCGACGGTTTGCCATTGGGATGCTTGAGCAGACTTACAAGTTGATCGAGAACCGCAAGCTGACAGACTCGCGGCGCGATGGAGAAGCTGCCTTCCGGCCGTTCGACGGTTTGCGTCGGCAGATAGACGTCGACGGCTTTCGCCAGCTCGCTCGCCGGTTCGTTGCTCACGCCAATGGTGGGCACCTTCGCGCGTCGCGCCTCCTGGACGGCTCGCAGTGAGAACAGCGTTTCTCCCGAGTGCGAGATGGCCAGTAGCACAAGTCCCCTGGCCGGCGGGGTCAGCGCGAAGCTGAGCGCCTGTTCGTTCGTGAGGGGCAAGGCCTGTTTGCCCAGCGCAAAGAAAACGTCCGTCAGAATCAGACCGACGCCCTGCGAAGCGCCGACGCCGGCCAGCGCCACGCGGGAAGCCGATTTCAACAAGCGGGCGGCCTTGGGCAAGGCCGTTGAACTTGCCGACAGGCTGGCCGCGATGTCGGCCGCATAATCCAGCTCGTTGGTGCTGGCGCCGGCAGCGGCGCCGTTGCCGTGGTTGGTCAATTCCCGCAGCACGTGGTACTTCAGATCTTGGAAACCATCGAAGCCCGCCGCCCGGCAGGTGCGAACGACCGTGGCATCACTGGTTTCGCACCAGGCCGCCACGTCGCGCAGGCTGCGCGAGGCCACCCGGCCTAGATCGCGGAGCAACCGGCGGGCAACGGCCGCCTCGCTGCGGCGCATGTCGGCCAGGCTGTTCTCCAGCGTCTCGCGAATGGGCATGTGCGACATGCTAGAAAACTGTGTTGCAGACACAACACAAAACTGTTTCGCTGTCGCCGCTCCTGATATGAACCCGTCACCTGGACCACCGCTCGGCATTGGCATTATCGGCTGTGGCAACGTGCTTTCGGCCTACCTGCCCGTGGCGGCACGGCTGGCGGAGCGCGGTCTGGCGAAGGTGACCAAGGTCTGCGGCCGCGAGCATCAACGCGCGCGCATGGCCCACGAGCTGAGCGGAGTGGAGTTCATCACCGAGCACGAGCAGTTGATCGCGTCCAAGGACGTGGACATCGTGGTGGTGCTGACGCCGATGCCGGAACACGCGGCGCTCGCCAAGGCCGCCTTGTTGGCGGGTAAACACGTACTGCTGGAAAAGCCGCTCGCCACGAATCTTAAGGACGCGGCGGAGTTGGTTGAGCTGGCGCATTGCAGCCCCGGCCAACTGATCTGCGCGCCCTTCACCTGGTTGAGCCCGACGTTTCAGACGATCTGGCGGCGGGTTCGTGCGGGAGCGATTGGCCGCGTCGTCTCGGCGCGCGGGCGCTACGGCTGGGCCGGGCCGGACTGGTCGGAATGGTTTTTCCGGGCGGGCGGCGGCTCGATCTTTGACCTCGCGGTTTACAATCTTACCAGCCTGGTCGGACTGCTGGGCCCGGTGCGACGAGTCAGTGCGCTGAGCGGGATCGCCATTCCCGAACGCGACATCCGAGGCGTACGTGTGCCCGTGGAAGTCGAAGACAACGCCCAGGTCCTGCTGGATTTCGGCGCGGCACGCTTCGCCGTCGTCACATCCGGCTTCACGATTCAACAGTATCGTGGGCCTGGCATCGAACTATATGGAACTACCGGCACGATCCAGATGCTCGGCGATGACTGGGATCCCGATGGTTACGAAATGTGGCAGAACGAAGCCGCCTGCTGGCAGGTCTTCAAGGAAGCGCAACCCGACTGGCCGTGGGCGGATGGGTTGCGGCACCTGGTTGAAAGCATCCACGCTGGTATCCGCTGCGTGATTCAGCCCGAACACGCCTATCATGTGCTTGAGGTGATGATCGCGGCCCACACCTCCAGCCATGAAGGCCGCGCGGTCGATGTGAAGAGTGACTTTCAGCCGCCGGCATTCGAAGCGAAGGAAATCCATGTGGCAACCCATCGCTTGCACGATCGGACGCGGGGAGAGTGACTGGTCGAAACCAAAAGCCGATGACCGAAAGCATAACAAGTCCTGAAACGAACGGCGACGAAGTGTGCCGTCTGCAGGGAGCGCCGCGTGTCGGCTCGGCAAGTGCGGGCAATTTGAAGTTCTGGCCGAGCGATGCTCGGCGTTCCGTTGCGGTTGACACTTCAGCCTTTGGGTTTGGCTTGGCATTCGGTTCTCGTTCTTCGGCCTTCAGCCCCGGAGGCCGCTCATGATTCCCCGCTGGCTGCTGTGGACCTTGCTGGCCGTCTTTGCGTGGGGCGTCTGGGCGATCTTCTCCAAGTTGATCGGCGAAGGTTTGTCCGCCAATCACAGCCAGGCGCTGTCCACCTTGGGCCTGTTGCCCGTGATGCTGGTGCTCATTGCCTCGCGGAAACTGAAGGCCACCGGCAACAGCAAGCTGGGCGCGACCTGCGCCTTCGGCGCCGGGGTGCTGACCTGTCTCGGCAATGCCGCCTATTACGACGTGCTCAACCGCGGCGCGAAAGTCGCCACGGTGGTGCCGCTCACGGCGCTGTATCCACTCATCACCATCGTGCTGGCGGTGCTGTTGCTCAAGGAGCGGCTCAACGTGATTCAACGGGTGGGCATGGTGATGTCCCTGGGCGCCATCTACCTGTTCAACGTCGCCTCGGTTGCGGACCTGCAAGGCGGTGCGTTGGGCTGGGTGCTCGCGCCGATCCTGCTGTGGGGCGTGGCCGGACTGCTGCAAAAAGTTTCCACGAACCACATCTCCGGCGAGCTCGCGACGCTGTGGTTTCTCGGCGCGTTCATTCCCGTGGCGGCGGTCATTCTGTTGCGTGAACCACTGCCTGCCGGCATCGCGATCAAGACCTGGCTGCTGGTCGCCGGGTTGGGATTCTTCTTTGCCCTCGGCAATGCCGCGCTGCTGGCCGCCTTCGCCAGCAACGGCAAGGCATCGATCATCGCTCCGCTCGCGAGCCTGTATCCGGTCGTCAGCGTTCCGCTGGCAATTGGATTTCTCGGTGAAAAAATTGGTCTGCGCGAAACCATCGGCATCGTGCTCGCACTCGTGGCCGTCGGGGCCATGAGCTGGGAACGACCGCCGAAAGCAGTCGCTCCAACCGATCCTTCTCGTTGATCCCTCAATCCTGTTAATCCCTATATGAAACCCATCACTGAACTCCTGAAGCAAAGCGTCGTCGTTGGCGACGGCGGCTATCTCATCGAACTCGAACGGCGCGGCTACGTGGACAGCGGTTCCCGCCGCGAGAAGGTTGGCACCGGCCGCGGCAGCGGGCAGTTCACGCCCGAGGTCGCCGTCGAAAACCCTGACGCCTTGCGCGAGCTGCATCGCGAATTTCTGCGCGCCGGCTCGCACGTGCTCCAGGCACTGACGTTCTTTGGAACGCGCGAAAAGCTGAACCGGGCCGGCTACGGTTCCGAGGCCGAAAAGATCAACCACGCCGCAGTGAAGCTCGCGAAAGAGGTCGCGGGTGACAAGGCGCTCGTGGCGGGCAGCGTGTCGCGCACGCAGCTCACCGAACGCGAAGGCATGGCGTCGCTCGACAAGTCCCGCGATCACATCGCCGAGCAGATCCGTTTCCTCAAGGATGCCGGCGTGGATTTCCTGATTCTCGAGACATTCTTCCATCTCGCGGAGATGAAGGTGGCGTTGCAATGCGCCGCGGCCGCGGGCTTGCCCGCTGTGGCGACGATGAGCTTTCGGCCGTTGATCACCAAGTGCAGCGACGACCATACGCCGGCCGAGTGCGCGAAGGTCATGGCCGCGGAAGGCGCGCTTGCCGTGGGTGCCAACTGTGAACAGGACCCGCAACGCATGCTGCCGCTCCTGCGCGAGATGCGGAGCGCCAGCCCGGTGCCGCTCGCGGCCCAACCGGCGGCGTTCATCACCACGGAGGAATGTCATTCGTTCACGCGCCTGCCGGCATTTCCCGACAACTTGGAGACGATTCAGATCTCGCGGCGTGGCTTCTACGACTTCGGCAAGCTGGTGCGGAACGAGGGCATCGGCTTTGCCGGCGGCTGCTGCGGCTGCAACGCGGCTTACATCCGGGAGCTCAAGTATGGCGTCGATGACGCGGAGAAGTGATCCATATGTGTAGCAGCCGGGGTGACGAGGCTCTGACTTCGTTTGCGAATTGGAATGAGCCTCCTTACGTCGGCTGCTACGTGAGTTGAGAATGCGGCCAAAGTTCAAATGAACCTGCACATTTCACCCGACCCTGCGGCGACGACCTTGGCCGCTGCCGATTGGCTGGCGGCGACGCTGGCCGCGCCCGGCACGCGCAACGTCATGTTCGCCGGTGGCAATACGCCGCTCGCGCTCTATGCCGAGATTAGCCAACGCAAACTCCCGCTCGCGCACCTGCATGCCTTCGCGCTGGATGAATACGTCGGCGTGCCCGAGGAGGAACCGCGCAACTGTGCGAACCTCATTCGTCGCACCGCGATCGAGCCGTGGGGTATCCCCGCAAATCAATATCATCCCGTCAGCTCGCTCGAAGCACGGGCCGAGAAAGTGATCCGTGAGCATGAGGCGAAGATCCGCGCTGCGGGCGGCATTGATGTCCTGATCCTTGGGCTTGGCAAGAACGGGCACATCGGCTTCAACGAGCCCGGCAGTGTGGTGGATTCCGAAGGCCGGTTGCTCCCACTTTCGGAAACTTCGATCAAGGCCAACCGCGAATGGTTCGGCGGCGATTACGCGCCGGCCAAAGGTGTTACCACCGGCATGAAGCTGTTGCTGGAAGCCAGGACCGTTCTGCTGCTCGCGTTTGGTGCCGCCAAAGCGATGGCCGCGCAGGCGATGATCGAGGGTCCACAAAGCTCCGACTGCCCCGCGTCGTTTCTCCAGCGGCACGACAATGCACAAGTCTTCCTCGACGAATCAGCGGCCCGCCACCTCAGGATCGGGCAATGAATACACAGCAGCCAACGGAGAAAACATTGGAGGCTGGGCCGACTTCGTTGACTCTGCGTTCTCCTGTTAAAGATCTTCGGGTCGCCATCGCGTTCGACGTCGGCGGCACGAAGTCCGCCGCTGGGTTGGTGCGCGCGGACGGAACAATCCTCGCCCGGCGGACGATGGCGACCAACGCCGGCCGGGGCGGCGAAGCGGTGTTGCAGGATTGCCTCGCCCTGGTAGGTGAACTTCGTGCCGAAGCTGTAACGGCCGGGGTCGAACCGGCTGCCATCGGACTCGGTGTTTGTGAGCTCGTTGATCTCGCGGGCAACATCATCAGCGATCAAACGATCAAGTGGCGCGGCTTGCCGATCCGCGAGTGCTTCGGAAGCCAATTGCCCGTGTTTGTGGAGGCGGATTGCCGGGCCGCTGCTTTGTGCGAAGCGCGGCTGGGGGCGGGCCGGAGTTTTGCCAGCTTCCTTTACATCACCATCGGCACCGGTATCAGTTGCACGCTGGTCATAGATGGCCGGCCGTATCGCGGGGCGCGAGGCGCGACGGGCACCATGGCGACCAGTCCGCTGCCGGTCTGGTGTGCCGCGTGCGAAGGCATCAGCCGGACGGCGCTTGAAAACCTCGCGGGCGGGCCGGGCCTCGTGAAGCGCTTCAATCAATTGACCGGTGCCAATGCGCTGGGCGCGGACGAGGTGCTGGCCGCGGCGAGCCAGGGTGAGCCGGCGGCGCGACGAGTGATCGCGGACGCCGGGGAATCACTCGGCGGGATGTTGGGCACGCTGGTCAATGTCCTCGATCCACACGCCATCATCGTCGGCGGCGGCTTGGGCAGCGCACCGGGCGCGTATTTTGAGCTCATTGATGCGGCCACCCGCGCCACCATCTGGTCGGACACGCAGCGAGACGTGCCGATCATTCGCGCAAGCTTTGGTGCCGACGCCGGGCTGGTGGGGGCGGGCTTGGTGGCGCTTGGTGAGCGCTAGCCCGCAACGGAAGCGGGCAATGTCAGGCGGGCTCAGCCGGCGACGAAGGCGCGGCCTCGGCCTCGGTCTCGGCCGCCGGTGAACGGGAGGCCGTGAGCTTCTGCTGGCGTTTCGCTTCCTTCTTCGCCTTTTTGTCCATTTCCTTGCGGCGTTTCTCGAATTGGTAATTTGGCTTTTGCATCGATTCTTGGAAACCTGTCAGACCGCCGTCCCCGAAGCGAGCAGGGAATTGCATCTGGCGAACTCAGCCTTTCATCCGAGGTGAGATCCGCAGAAAACCGCAGTGTGAACTGCTCACGGAGCGAGATACGCCATCAATAGTTTAGCCAGGATCTGCTCGCCGTATTCGTTGGCGTGAACCATGTCGCGGTAGAAAAGATGCGGGTGCAGTCCGGAGGATCGGAGGTATTCGGCCCATGGCGTGGTCAGGTCCAGGTAGGCGCAATGCTCCTCCGCTGCGAGCTGCTTGAGGGCTTTGCCGTATTCGCCGGTGCCCGAGTGAGGCGCCTTGGCCAGTTCATCGGGCACGCGCGGGTCGGCTGTCCCAAAGGCCCCGGTCGCCAGCAGGAACTCAACGTCCGGGAGGGCGGAGCGAATCTGATGAATCACTTCCCGGATGCTGGCGATGTCCTTCTGGCTGATGCCGCCGATGAACACCAGATCGGGTTTGAGCAGTACCACGTACTTGGCGACGCGTCCCTCCTCCTTGTAATGCTGGCAACCGCCGCCGCCACGAACATAGACCGTCCCAACGATTTGCGACTTGGGATACGCCTCCTGAAGTTTCGCCAGCCAGCCCGAGCGCATCGTGTCGTTCACGATGCTGTCCCCGAGTCCGAGAATGCGGAGTTCACCTCCTTGCGTGAGTCGTTGGCGGGTTCGAGCGAGCTGCGTCCAGTCTTGCGCGGGCGCTGTGAATGAACCCTTCGGCATCTCAGCCTGGATCTTTTCGATCTGCGCCAGCGAACGTTCTGGGGTGCCGAAGATGTAATAGTCCTTTTCGGCCGGCAGTTGCACCACTTTCACGTCCGGCGGGAACTTCGCCGGCAACGCGCCTTCTTTCGGAAATTTCACTGGTGAATCCGCCGCCATATCGGCGGATGCCGGCAACGCAATGAACTGGGTTAAGCAAAGCAAAATGCAGAAGCCGTAGTTCTTCATGATCGATCCAATCAAACCGTGTCCATCGGTGCGCTGGGGCAAAACTCCGCCGTGGCGGTCCGCCGCCGGCTGCCGGTCATGCGCGTCTGATTCGGCGCGTTGGGTCGCATCATGCGTTTCTGCCGCTCGCGATCGCCGGCGTTGCGCACGACGGGGATCGGTTGCTCGGTGTTGATGTCGAGCCCGGTCACATACATCGCCGCTGAACCGGTCATCGGCAGCGGGATGAAGTCCTGCACTTGTTGAAGATTCCATTTCTCTTTCTTCAAGAATTGCTCAACGGCGGTCATCTCCTTGTCCGTGCAACCTGGGAAACTCGAAATGAAGTAGGGCACGAGATACTGCTCCTTCCCGGCTTCTTCACTGAGCTGAAAGAATTTTTCCATGAAGCCTTCGAAGTCGCCGGCCGGCTTG
>JANLTG010000029.1:0-3399 GCA_031362805.1 bacterium | reverse complement strand
CCGGGGCCCAGCAGTGGCGGCCGAAAAACGGCGCGGGCGCCGGCACCGTGCCGCATGCGCATGATGCGTCGAAGAAGATCGCCCCTTCCATGCTCACCACCGATCTCGCCCTGCGGTTCGATCCGGCCTACGAAAAAATTTCGCGCCGCTTCCTCGAAAATCCCGACCAGTTTGCCGACGCCTTCGCCCGCGCGTGGTTCAAGCTCACGCACCGCGACATGGGTCCGCGCGCACGCTATCTCGGCGCGGAAGTTCCGAAAGAAGTTCTCATCTGGCAAGACCCCATTCCCGCCGGGGACCACAAATTGATCGGCGAAAAAGAAATTGCCGCGCTGAAGGCGAAGATCGCCGCGTCGGGCCTGTCCGTCTCGCTGCTCGTGTCCACCGCGTGGGCCTCGGCATCCACGTTCCGCGGCTCGGACAAGCGCGGCGGTGCGAACGGCGCACGCCTGCGCCTGGCACCGCAGAAGGATTGGGAAGTCAACCAGCCGAAACAGTTGGCGAAGGTGCTGAAGAAGCTCACGGGCATCCAGAGCGCCTTCAACAAAACGGCCAAGGGCGGCAAGAAAGTTTCGCTGGCAGATCTGATTGTGCTCGGCGGTTGCGCCGGCATCGAGCAGGCGGCGAAGAAAGCCGGACACACGGTGAAGGTTCCGTTCACGCCCGGACGCATGGATGCTTCGCCGAAGCAGACCGATGCCAAATCCTTCGCCGTGCTCGAACCCATCGCGGACGGCTTCCGCAATTACCTCAAGGGCAAATACACTGTGCCGGCCGAAGCGCTGCTGATCGACAAGGCGCAGTTGCTCACGCTGACCGCGCCCGAAATGACGGTGCTCGTGGGCGGCCTGCGTGTGCTGAAGACCAACTTCGACGGCACGCAGCATGGCGTCTTTACCCAACGACCAGAGGCGCTGACCAACGACTTCTTCGTGAACCTGCTCGAGATGGGCACGGAGTGGAAATCAGTTTCGCCCTGCGGCAACGCCTTCGAAGGCCGCGACCGCAAGACGGGTGCGGTGAAGTGGAGCGGCACACGAGTTGACCTTGTTTTCGGTTCAAGCTCCCAACTCCGCGCGCTGGTGGAAGTCTATGGAAGTTCGGATGCGGAGAAAAAGTTCGTCCGCGATTTTGTCGCGGCTTGGAACAAGGTGATGAATCTGGATCGCTTCGACCTTGCGTAAGCACTGTAGAGCATTAAGCGTGAGCTGGCGAAAGGGTGGTCTCCGGACGGGTCGGGAGGATAGGCTTGCGGTGTGTAGCAACACTCAAACTCAACCCCAACCCACCGGAGAACCACGATGAAAATAATGACTGGAATCGACCTGCACAGCAACAACGCCCTCTGCGGCCTGATGGACGAAAGCGGACGCCGCGTCCTGCACAAGAAACTGCCCTGCGAACTGCCCGCCATCCTGCAAATGCTCGAACCGTATAAGGCGCAGTTCGCCCAGGTCGCCGTGGAATCGACCTACAACTGGTATTGGCTGGTCGATGGCCTGGAGGATCACGGCTATCCCGTGGTGCTGGCCAACCCCGCGCGCATGCATCAATACGACGGCCTCAAACACACCGACGATGTGTCCGACGCCTATTTCCTGTGCGAACTGATGCGCCTGGGCATCCTGCCCACCAGCCATCTCTACAGCCGCCAGACCCGCCCCGTGCGCGACCTGCTGCGCCGCCGGATGCTGCTGGTGCAACTGCGCACCAGCTTGATCCTCAGTTTCAAAAGCCTCAACGAACGCACCCTCGGTCAGCGCGTGCCGCTGGCCCGCGTCAAGGCCATGAGCATCGAGGAGGCGCAGGCGCGCTTCGCCGCGCCCGCCGATCAACTCCTGAGCGGCGAACAGATCGGACTCATGGGCCGACTCCAGGAGTCCATCACCAAGATCGAGAAGCACATCGTGGCGGCGACCAAGGAATGGAAGACCTTCCAGCGCGTGCAGGACGTGCCCGGCATCGGGAAGATTCTCGGGCTGACCATCGCGCTGGAGACGGGTGATCCCAAGCGCTTCGCCGACGCCGGGAATTTCGCCAGCTACTGCCGGTGCGTGCGCAGCCTGCGCCAGAGCAACAGCAAGAAGAAGGGCGAGAACAACCGCAAGTGCGGCAACCGTTACCTGGCCTGGGCGTTTGTGGAAGCGGCCCACTTCGCCTGCCAGCACGACGAACGCAGCCGGCGCTTCTACGACCGCAAGAAACAACAGACCAACCCCGTGATCGCCACCAAGGCGCTGGCCTGCAAGCTGGCCAAGGCCTCGTGGCACGTCATGCACGACGACGCGCCCTATGATCCTCAGCGCGTCTTTGGCGGAGGCAAAGGCGGCGCATGAAATTTTGGGGAGACCGGCCGTGAACCAGCGAAGGGGTCTGGACACTCTGAGCCAGCCGAACTGAATGGCAGCGGCTGGTCTCCCTGTAGAACACAACGACCGAAGCGGAAAGCCCCGAAGAATTTATGGTGATTCGACCCAGCCGAGAGTCAACGCGAGGTTGGACGCGCTGCGTCAAACGGCGCGAGCCACTATTTGTCTCCACTGAATGAACCCGGTTGGGCACTGAATGTTTTCTGGCTCCCGGAATTCCGGGAGGAGGGCGTGCGCCGTGCGCCGACGCAAGTCTGAGCACGGCAGTCCGGACCGTCACCCGGTCCGGGCGCGTCACGCTGGATCCAGATGGGTGACTGAACGGATCACCTCCCCCAAAGGGGGAGGGAACGCATCCGAATCAAAACAGAAATGACAGGCACGAACGACACCACGGGCGCCGTCCGACTCGGACCCAGACAAAGACAGCTTTTAGAAAAAGAAAAGCTGGCTGCCGGAGATCCTTTTTCCTGCTTGACCTCTCACGCTAATGGGTGACCCCGTTCCGGTCACGGCGATGCGAGGTTCGGCAGCGAAGATCGAGGCGCTGGATAGCGCGGCAAATACAAGCGAGACGAACAGGCGGTTAAGAATTTTTATGGTCAACGGTGCGCGGTGCATTTCGTGATTGTTCTACCAACCCGCTGGCTTTGACAAGTCGCCGTCGAGATCGGGGTCGCTCATGGGCGCATCTCAGTTTTTGAGCAATGCGGCGCACGGTGGACGCGGTGCCTTCTCCCTCTCCCCAAACGGGTAGAGGGCCGGGGTGAGGGGTGGGAATAACCAGAGACTCGCGCCGCGGAAGATATTGCGACCGGACCACTCCTCACCCTCAATCCCCGTTCGAGGCGGAGAGGGAATCGGAATTCGCGCCGGTGTTAGTTTAAACAACCCCGCTCAACGTAATGGTCAAAGCGTGCTGCGCATCCAACGCCGCGTGGAGCGTGAATCCGAGCGCGGCGGCGCTGGCCTGGGCGACGGCGAGGCCGAGGCCGCTGTGTTCGCTGGAGGAACGGGCCGCGTCCTTGCG
>JANLTG010000017.1:0-61677 GCA_031362805.1 bacterium | reverse complement strand
CGAGTGTCAACCTGGTTTCCTTCGGCATGGCCAAGGACGCGTTCGCCTACGAAGTGGATGAAATCGGTTTCTATTGAACCGTGCCCGCCAACCTCCTTGCCAACATGACAACATCCGCCGCCCAAACCACCTTTGCCGCGTCGCCCAACGCGGACAACTCCCGCCTGGACTACCTTGATGCGACCCGGGCCTTCGCGCTCGTGCTCGGAATCGTGTTCCACGCGAGTCTGTCGTTCATGCCGGTCTGGATGAGCTGGGCGGTGCAAGACATCTCGACCAGCTCGCTGGTGACGATCTTCATGACGGTCAGCCACTCCTTCCGCATGGAAGCGTTCTTCCTGCTCGCGGGCTTCTTCAGTCACCTGACCTTCCATCGCAAGGGCGCCGGCGAATTCGTGCGCTCGCGCGTGCTCCGGATCGTGGTGCCGTTTGTCGTCGGCTGGTTCATCCTGCGGCCGCTGGTCATCTCCGGCTGGATCATGGGTTCCGCGAGCCTGCGTGGCGATGTGGATGTCTGGGCCGGTCTGCTGGGCGGCTTCCAAACCCTCTCGACGCTTCCGGCCGGGATCTTCGCGGGATCGCATCTGTGGTTCCTGTACTACATCGCACTGACCACCACTCTGGTCCTCGCTGTACGGGGATTGTTGAGCGCAACCGGTTCGTGGAAGGAAACGCTGGTCCGTCGTGCGGACTCCTTCGTCGCGTGGCTGGCGAATTCCCCGGTGTCCCTGCTCCTCCTCGCGGTGCCGACGGCGGCCACGCTGTGGTTCATGCGCTACTGGAGCATGGACACGCCCGACCAGTCGCTGGTCCCGCACTTTCCGGCGCTCACCATCTACGGCGGCTTCTTCGTCCTTGGCTGGATGCTGAGCCGGCAACGCGAGCTGATCTCCCGGTTCGCGCGGCTCACACCACAGCGCTGGATCCTGGCGGGCCTCGGCATCACCGCCATTCTTCTGCTGGGCGAGATCGAACGCGACCCGGGCCATCCCTACTACCTTGCTGCGCATGTGGCCTTTGCCCTGAGCTACGCCCTGACGATGTGGTCGCTTGTGTTCCTGACCATCGGCGTCTTTCAGAAATGCTTTTCTCGGCCCAACGCGTTCGTCCGCTACGTCGCCGACTCGTCCTACTGGATGTATCTGATTCACCTGCCGGTCGTGGTCTGGCTGCAAGTGGCGGTCGCCGAGTGGCCGCTGAACTGGTCGCTCAAGCTCGCGTTCGTCTCCGCGATGACCATCGCGGTCTCGCTGCTCACCTACGATCTCTTCGTGCGTTCGACGTTCATCGGCTGGGTGTTGAACGGGCGTCGCCGCGAGCGGCTGATGGCTGCCTGGGTTCTGAACTGTGCCCAACAACTGTGGCGCGGCAAGCCATCGAGGCCATTGGCCAAACTGAAGGGGGACGTTCTGACTCCGTGAATCTGTCGAGCAAACCGGGCTACACGGTGGCAATGGCATCTCCGGGGCCATGAAGTCAAACAGGGGTGAGGAGCGCGATAAAGCGTGCCCTCCTGATGCGCCCGCCGCCCAACGACCGTGAAACTCACACCCGGCTCCACGGGGAGTTTTTGGATGTGCTCCGTCAGTCCGGTGTCCACTGTTCGCCTTACTCGATTCGCAAGTCGGCCAAAGGATTTCGCCGCTGGCCCGGTTGGGGCGAGGGCAACGGCTGGAGCAGCACGGCAGCGGCTGCGAAGTCGGGACCTTTCAGCAACTGGCGGCTGGCGAAGCGGAGGTTGTTCAAGAGTCAAGCGGGGCAAACATCGAACATTCAACGCCGAACGCCCAAGGCGATCCCCCGTCGGCAGCCTTCGATGTTCAGTGTTCAATGTTGGTTGTTCATTTTCATTCAGATCTCAGCGCCGCCATCGGATCAACCCTTGACGCGCGGCGGGCCGGCAGCCAGCAAGCCAACAGTGCAATCAGAAGCAGCAGCAGCGTGACAGCCGCATAAGTCAACGGATCGGTGGGCTGCACTTCATAGAGCAGATTCTGCAGAACCTTCGTCAGCGCCAGGGCCGCCAACACGCCAATGCCGACGCCGAGCAAGGTCAGGCGCATGCCCTGGCGCAGCACAAGCCTCAGCACGTTGTTCCGCGGCGCGCCGAGCGCCATGCGTATGCCGATCTCGCGCTGGCGTTGGGTCACGTTGTAGGCCAGCACGCCGTAAATGCCGCACGCGGCCAACAACAGCGCGATGCCGCCTAACAGGTTCAACAGCCCGGCTTGAAATCGCGGTTGCGCGACGCTCGCGCTCACGCGGTCGGTCATCAATCTCACGTCCGGCGTCGGGACGTTGGGTGCGACGATTTTCGTTTCGCGATGAAGTGCCGCCATTAACGCGGAGGGATCACCCGCCGTCCGTACAAACAGCGTCGGCTTCTGCATCGGCCATTGCCAATAAGACCAATACACTTCGGGCACGGCCTGGGGCTGGGTCGTCAGCGATTTCACGTCACTGACCACACCGACGATCTCGCTCCACACGGGCAACCCGACGTTGTCCTTGGCGTCCAAGGGAACCAACCCCCGCGCGAGCGTGAGATGCTTGCCGAGCGCATCTTCGTTCGGAAAGAAACGCCGCTCGAAACTTTCGTTCACGAGCACCACGCCGGGCGCTCCCAACACGTCCGCTTCGGTGAAGGCACGACCGCGCATCAGGCGCATCCCCACGGCGTCCAGGTAATCGGGTGAGATCGCCTTGTTATCGACGGTCGGGCGCTCGGACTCGCGCGCCGGCGGCCGGCCGAAAATCGAGAAGGGCTGGAGCGCCGGGCGGTTGTCCTGCCGCAGGAAATGACTCGCCGCACCGACGGACTGGACGCCGGGAAGTTCGTGCACTCGCTCGATCAACTGCTGGAGGCGGATCTGGGGACGCGTGGCGCTGTTGGTGATCCAGGTGGTGAAGCCCGCCACGGAAAAATCCAGCTCCGCGGTCACGACCTGCTCCGGTTGAATCCCGCGATCCTCGTTCACGAGCCGGGTGAAGCTTTGCAGCATGAGCCCGGCGCCCACGAGCAGCACCATCGCCAGCGCCACTTCCGTCGCCACGAGCAGGCCGCGAATGCGCCCGGCTGAAATCCCCGCCGAGGCAGAGCGCCCGTCTCCCTTGAGTGATTCATTGACGTCGGTCCGCGAGCCTTGCCACGCGGGCGCCGAGCCAAACACCAGGCCGGTTAAGACGGCTGCGATCGCGGTGAACGCCAGCGCCCGGCCATCCACCGCAACGTCCGCGAGCCGCGCTATGCCAGCCGGACTCGCCGCGATGAACAAATTCACGCCCCAGTGCGCGAGCAACACTCCGCCCACCCCTCCCAGCGACGCGAGCAGGACACTTTCCGTGAGTAATTGCCGGACGACCCGCCAACGTCGTGCCCCCAGCACGAGTCGCAACGTGATCTCTTTTCGGCGCGACGCCGCGCGCGCGAGCATCAGGTTCGCGACGTTGCCGCACGCGATGAGCAGGATCAATCCGACCGCGCC
Organism: bacterium; assembly: GCA_031362805.1. GTDB lineage: Bacteria > Verrucomicrobiota > Verrucomicrobiia > Limisphaerales > RI-55 > RI-55. Next base: position 58,192 of record JANLTG010000017.1, on the reverse strand, counting down.
GGACAGGACGAGCAAGGGGCGTTGCGCGCTGCCGACCCATTCCTCCCGGAGCGGCACCACTTTGGTGCGTGGCCCAACGCCGGCCTCGGGAAACTGTTGGGCGATGCGCGCTTGAATCAGGTTCATCTCGGCTTGGGCCTGCCCCACTGTGACGCCCGGCTTCAAACGTGCGACCACTTCATACCACCCCGCGTTCCGTCGTGGGGTGCCACCCAACATCCATCCCGCTGACACCCACACTTCCTCGCCAGTGGGCAGCTTGAAATCCGCCGGCATGACTCCGACGATCGTAAAATTCCTTCGCCAAAAGCTGTCCAAGGTCAGCGTCTTCCCGAGGATGTTGGTGTCGCCACCGAATCGTTGCTGCCAGAATCCGTGACTCAGCACCGCGACGGCGCTGGTGTCCGGCTGATCTTCGCCCGGCAGAAACCCGCGGCCCAGCAGCGGGTTCACGCCGAGCGCGGGGAAGAAGCCCGACGACACATAAGCTCCCGCGACGCGTTCCGTGCTGTCGGGGCCGACGACATTGAACTCGCGGCTGCCCAGCCAGGCCGGCGAACAACCCATCGACTCGAACAGGGTGCCCTGTTTCTGCCAGTCCAGGAAGTTCGCGGGTGAAACGCGCCGACGCTCTGTTTCCGGACTGCTCTCCCAGATCATGACGATGCGGTCCGGTTCCGTGAGCGGCAGCGGCCGCAACAACACGCCGTTCACGATGCTGAACATGGCCGTGTTCGCCCCGATGCCGAGGGCGAGCGTGAGTACGGCCACGGCGGTGAAGCCGGGATTCTTCAGCAACTGGCGGCAGGCGAACTTTAGGTCGTTCATGGTTTCAATAGGTAGGAGCCGACGTGAGGAGGCTCATTCTTTTCGTTTCAGTTCCGGACGTTCATTTTGATCAGAGCCTCGTCACCTCGGTTCCTACTTGAAATTGGCTACTCCATTCGCAGCGCCACCATGGGATCAACCCGCGCGGCGCGCCGCGCGGGAAACAGGCTGGCCGCCAGTGCCACCAACAGCAGCAGCCCGCTGACACTCGCCAGCAGCAGTGGATCGTGCGGCGAGAGGCCGAAGAGCTGGCTCGCGAGCAATCGATTTGTCGCGAAGGAGATGGCAAGTCCGGCGAGCAGGCCGGCGAGCACCAGCCGTCCGGCTTGCCAGAGCACGAGCCGCAGCAAGCCACCCGGACTTGCGCCCAGCGCCAGGCGAACGCCGAACTCGTTGGTCCGTTGGGCGACTTGATAGCCGACGACTCCGAAGATGCCAACGGCCGCGATGACCAGCGCGACCGCCGCATAGGTCGCCAGCATGATCATCAGGAAGCGCCGCTCGGCCACGGTCGCGGAGACGATTTCGGTCATCGGGGTCATGCTGTTGAGTCGCACGCGGGAGTCGGTTGCTTCGACGGCGTCTTGCAACATCGGCATCAGCGCCTGGGGCGACATGCTGCCGCGCACCACGACTTGCGCGCCGCCGAAGGCATACTGCCAGTAGAAGCGCGGCTGCGGCTGCTCCTCGAGCCGGACGTCACGGGTGTCTTTCACCACGCCGATCACTTCGAGTATGCGATCCGGATTGGAACCGACGGTGAAGCGACCGCCGACCGCCGAGCGCCCCGGGAACAGCAACGCGGCCGCCGCTTCGTTGAGCATCACGAGCTGTCCGTAGCCGTCGTCATTCAGTTCGGCGTCGCGGAAGAAGCGCCCATCCTTGAGCGGAACTCCCATCGCTTGGAAGTAATCGAACGCGACGAATGTGGCGGCGACGGATGGGCGGTCCGCTTCCGGCACGGGCTGGCCGACGACTTGCGGTTTCTCGTCAAAGGTCCATTTGCCGGTCAACGGCGTTGAGGAAATCGTGCCGACTGCCTCGACGCCCGGCAGCGTTGCCAGACGTTCGCGCAACGAGCGGTACATGCGGCAGACGTCGCCATTTGTGTCGAAGCCGGCAGTGCTCAGATCGAGCGCGATGACGGATCGCGGCTGATAGCCGAGGTCTTGAGCCATCAATCGGCGAAAACTTTCCAGCAACAAACCGGCGGAGGCGAGCAACACCAGCACGACCGCGATCTGACCCACCAGCAACCCTTGCTGCCAGGCGCGAATCTGCGGGCCACCGGTCGCGCGCGTGCCGGAGCGCAATGATTCCGCCGCCCCAATGCGTGATTGGAGCAACGCCGGCAATAATCCGAACACGAGTGCCGTCAATAGCGACAGACCCGCCGTGAAGGCGAAAACTTTTCCGTCCATCGCCGCTTCGTGGATGAACGGCACGCTCCCCGAGGCCAGTCCGCGAATGGCTTGAAGTGCGCCCGCGGCCAGCGCGCTGCCGAGCCCGCCGCCCAGCAGTGCTAGGAGCATGCTCTCCAGCAGGAGCGCCTGTGCAAGACGCCGCCGTCCAGCGCCGAGCGCCAGGCGAACGGCCATTTCCCGCTGCCGGGCCACACCACGGGCGAGGAGGAGGTTGGCGAGATTGACACAGCAGATCAGCAGCACCGCCGCCACCGCCACGCCGAGCAGCGGGATGGCTTGACGCGTCCGTCCGAGAACTTGATCCCGCAGACTGAGCAGATCAAACGTCCAGAAGCGATTGGTCTCCGGGTGATCGGCGGCGAGTCGTTGACCCAACGCTGCCAACTCAGTGCGGGCGGCCGCTTCGTCCACGCCGGGTTTCAAGCGGCCGACGAACAGAAACATTCGCGCGTTGCGGGAGGTGCGGTCATCACCTTGCGGTTCCGTCATGGGCAGCCAGAGGCTTTGGACGCCGGCTTTCAAGATGCCGCCGGTGCCCACCGCCGGCGTGCGTTCCATTGGAAACTGAAACCCTTCCGGCAACACTCCGACAATCGAATGCAGCTGGCGGTCGACGCGGAGAAGTTTTCCCAGCACGTCCAAAGAGCCGCCGAACCGTGAATGCCAAAACTCCTGGCTGATCAGCACCACCGGTTCGGCGGACGCGACGGCGTCGGACGGGCGGAACAACCGGCCCAACGCTGGGCGCACGCGGAGGATGTCGCCGAGATTGGGCGTCACGCGCAAAGCGGAAACCTCCTCGACCAGTCCGTTCTCTTCCAACATGGCCCCCGGTGAACCAAACGTGGCGATCGACTCAAAACTCTGCGCGGACTCACGGACATCTTCCATCTCCCGCCACGAAAGCCGGTCCTCGAAATTGCCAGTTTGTGTATTCGCCAGTCGAACCCACATGAGCTGATCCACCTCCTCGAAACCCAGTGGTCGAAACAGCACCGCCTTGGCAACGCTGAACACCACCGTGTTCGCGCCGATGCCGAGCGCCAGCGTGAGCACGGCCACGGCGGTGAAGCCGGGGTTCTTCAACAACTGGCGGAGGGCGAAGCGGAGGTCGTTCATGATCGAGTCTTCAGTTTCAAGTAATCAGTGTTTCGTGAGGGATTGTTTCCATCCGATGTTGTGACCACGGGCATTCCTGACGCGGCAGGGCGGGAAACCGGTCTTGCGGGAATCCGGCCAGCGTCCTAGCCTTCGACGGTGCAGCGATTGAATGAAATCTCCCCCGACCGGCTCGCCGAGTTCGAGGCGGCGGCACGGCGGCCTCTGGCCCAGCGGTTTCGTTACGCGTTCGTCCGCACCTACAAGCCCGTCCTCGATGACGCACGCTACCGGTCGTTCGCCAGCACGGAAGATTACCGGAAGTGGTGCGCAGAAAACCTCCCCGATTGGCTCGGCTATGGGCGCGTTTGAATACCGGCAGGCGGAGGAAATCCGCGACGTCTTCGCCCGCCGCGGCGTGCGTTACCTCTTCATCGGAAAGTCGGGGGCCATCATCCTCGGCTATCCTGACACAACGCAGGATGCTGATATTTTTCCCGAACGTAGTCCGGACAATGGACGGGCCTTGGTTGCCGGCTTGCGCGAGTTGGGCTTCGATCTCACCGACCCTGAGGCCGGGGAGATCGAGCGGGGAAAGGACTTCGTCCAATTGAAGAACGGCCCCTTCGATCTGGATCTGATCTTCGCGCCGGACGGGATCGAGCGGTTTTCGGATGCTTGGCAGCGGCGTGTGGTGGTCGAGGGTTTTCCCGTCTGCCACCTGGACGACATCATCGCCAGCAAGGAGGCGGCGAACCGGGCCAAGGATCGCGAATCCCTCGACCGTCTGCGCAGCTTCCGCGACTACTGGCTGCAAACCCGCCGCGGCTGAAACCCTCGCTCCCGACTCGAAACCGGCCAGGGCGGTGAATCCGGGGTTCTTCAGCAGTTGGCGGAAGGCGAATTTGAGGTCGTTCATAATTCAAATCGGGCAAACATCGAACGTTCAACATTCAACGCTGAACGCCCAAGGATGCGGCAAGGCGGTCCTTGGGCGTTCAGCGTTGAATGTTGGGCGTTCATTTTACTCAGTTCGCAGCGCCACCATGGGATCCACCTTTGCGGCGCGGCGGGCGGGCAGCCAGCAGGCGGCGAGGGCAACGAGCGCCATCAGCGTGGTCGCGCTCGCCATGACCAGACCACCGCTGGCATCCATGCTGGGGAGGACGGCGGCCAGCAACCGGGAAAAACCCACGCCTCCCGCCAGTCCAATGGCCGTGCCGAGCAGTGCAACTCGCAACCCACCACGAAGCACCAGACGAGTCACGTCGGCGGCCTGTGCACCCAGTGCCATGCGCACGCCGAACTCACCGGTGCGCTGGGCAGTGGAATGCGCCATGACGCCGTAAATGCCCACGGCGGCGAGCAGCACGCCCAGGGCGGCGAACGCCACGAGCAGCGTGCCAAAGAGCCGCATCTGCGAGGTGAGACTTTCCATGTACACGTCGGTGGTCATTAGGTCGCGCAGTTGCAGTTCGGAATCCATGGCCGCCAGGACAGACCGGATGGGTTCGATGACGGTGGTGGGGGCCACGCCGGCCGTGCGCACCGCGAAATGGCCGCCATGCCGGGGCTCCTGCGCCAGCGGATGATAGATCTGCATCTGGGCCGGACTTTGCGCCACATCGAAGGAACGCGCATCGGCGACCACGCCCACGATCTCGGCCCAATCAGGTGGGTTCGCCCCGAACCGCGCGACGCGTCGGCCGACCGGGTTGTCGTTGGGAAAGAGCGTGCGCGCCATCGTCTGGTTGATGATCACGATCCGGACCGAGCCGGCCGCGTCCGCGTCGGTGAACGCCCGACCGTCGAGCAAGCGTGTGCCCGTCACGCTGAAGTAACCGGGGGTGATGGCGTTGAGTTTGGCGGCCACTTCCCGCCCGAGCGGCGAAGTTTCCCGGCCTTCCACGACGTACGGGCACGAATCGCGCAGGCCAAGAAAGGGTAGTGAATAGCTGAAGCTCGCGGCGACCACCCCGGGCAATTGAGTCAGACGTTCAATCGCCTGCTGATGAAAGGACGTGATCTCGCCGCCGCCCGGATAGCGCGCGTCCGGCAGCAAGACGAAACCTTGCACGACCCCTTCAGACTGCCAGCCATGCTCCTGCTTCAACGCGGCGGCAAACCCGCGGGCGAAAAAGCCGGCACCCGTCAGCAGAATCATGGCGAGCGCAAATTGTCCGACGATGAGCGAGTGTCGCAGCCGCTGCGATCCCCGTCCTGACGTGGTGCCGCGCGCGCCACTCTTGAGCGCGTCATTCGTGTTGACCCGCAGGGTTACCACCGCCGGCGCGACCACGAAGAACCCCAGCGTCAGGGCGGAAATCGCGAGGGCGAAACCAAGCACGCGCCAATCCAGCGGAAACTCCGCCGCCGGCCCGCCGCTGATCACGATCATCGAATGCAGCCAGCGCGAGGTCCCCGCCGAGACGAGCAGGGCGCCGACCCCGCCAAGGGTCACCAAAAGGAGTGACTCCCAGGCGAGCGGTCGGAGCAGTTGCCGGCGGGACGCTCCCAGTGCGGCCCGCAACGCCATTTCGCGATTCCGCTCGAGGGCGCGGGCGAGAAAGATATTTGCCAGATTGGAGCAGGCGATCAGCAGCACGAAACCGGACAGCCCGAGGATCATGGCGATCATCGCTTTGCCCGTTGGGCTCATGCCGGCCAAGCCCAAACCTTCGCTCCGCCACGAACTTCCGCCGTGTTCGCTTGGAAAATCCACCGCCAACCGGGCACCGAAGGCGGTGACGAATGCCTCGCCCTGCTGCGCGGAGATGCTGCGATCCCGGCGCCCGAGTATGTTGAGCCACTGGGCCCGGCGATCCGTGCGCTCGCTACCGGTCAGAGCGAGGGGCCGGAACAAACCGACCGGACCAAAAATCCGGAAGTCACTCGCCGTCGCCGGCAGCACGCCGATGATTTCGTACGTCTCGCCATTCGCGCGGACGGTCTTGCCGATGACATCGGTCGCGCCCCCAAAGCGATCCTGCCACAGTGCTTCGCTCAGGAGGACGAATCGATGGTTGCCCGAGATCTCCTCGTCGGGGCGGAACACGCGACCCAGTTGCGGTTGCACCCCCAACACCTCAAAGAAGTCGGCGGTAACCAACAAGGCATTCTGCCATTCAGTGGGACGGCCAGGATCGGCCAGGGTCATTCCCAGCTGTCGATAGCCCGCAAAGCGCCCGAAGCTGGCTTCATCGCGCTTGAGGTCGCTGAAGTCGGCCGGAGAAAATCCTCCGTGCTGAATCTGCGGCGTGGCGCGGGATAATTTCGAAAGCTGTCCGGCCTCCGGAAATTGCAGGGGGCGCAGGAGCAATCCGTTCATGAAGCTGAACATCGCGGTGTTCAGGCCAATGCCGAGCGTGAGGGTCACGACCGCGATCAACGAGAACCCCGGATCACGAAGAAGAGAGCGGAAGGCGAATTTGAGTTCGTTCATAAATTAAAGGGGGCCAACATCGAACCACCAACATTGAACGCTCAACTGCGAAGCAGCAGGCCAGTGCGCAGCCAACCTTCGATGTTCACTGTTGAGCGTTGAAAGTTGGGCGTTCATTTTCATTCAGCCCGCAGCGCCACCATCGGATCGACCTTCGCCGCGCGCCGCGCCGGCAGCCAGCAGGCGAGCAGGGTGGCCGTCGTCAGCAGGAGCAACACGCCGGCAAACGCCACCGGGTCGAGGGGGCGCACGCCGTACAGCACACTGGCCAGCAGCCGAACTAGCCCCGCTGCTGTTACCAGACCTAACACCACACCCAGCAAGGCCAGCCGCAGACCCTGGCCGACCACCAGGCGGACGATCTCCGATGACCCGGCACCAAGCGCCGTGCGGATGCCGATTTCGCGGTGGCGACTAGCCACGGCGTGGCCGAATGCGCCGTAGAGACCCACCGTGGCAATCACGAGGGCGAGACCACTGAAGAGACTCAGGAGCGTGGCCCCGAGGCGCCACGGCAGCACTTGGGGTTCAAGTTCCTGGCGCATCGCCTGGAGGTTCAGGTAGGGCAGCCCAGGCACGGCTGCGGTCAGCTCGCGCCGGATGACTTCAAGCTGGCGCTGCGGCTGGCCCGCAGTGCGGATGAGCAGGGCGCGCATCAGATTTTTGCCGTTCACCAGCGGCTGATCGAAGGGCACGTAGTACTGCGGTGTGGCCGGGCCCAGCACCTGGCTTTGCTTGGAATCGGAGATCACACCCACGACTTCAGCCAGTGGCGCGCGGTCGTTCTGAATATGGAAACGGCGGCCCAGCACGTCGCCGGCGGGCGCGAGCATCCGGGCCATCGACTCGTTCACCACCAGCACGGGTGGCGCGCCGGCGCGATCCGCGGTCGTGAGTCCGCGACCGCGAAGCACCCGGAGGCCGGTGGCGGCAAAGTAATCCGGGGTCACGCAGTTGATCTGTTCATTGAAGAAATCCCGCGCGAAGACCGGCTCGGCAACGCCTGCATGCCCTGCGGGGATCAGCCGCTGGAACCAGCCATTGCGGAACGGCGCGGTGACGCTGAGGCTGACGTGCTCGATGCCGGGCAGCGACTGGAGCCGCTCACGGAGCAGGCCGTATTTTTGGTCGAGCTGGACTTCATCGCCCTCAATGTCGGCGGTGAGAGTGATCAGGCGGTCCGCGTCGAGACCCAGGTCGGTGGTCACGGCGCGGTGCAGGCTGCGTAGGAACAAACCCGCCACAACCAGCAGCACCACCGTCACCGCCACTTGCGCGACCAGCAGGCTGGAACGAAGCCGGAACCGCGGTCGGCGGCCTTCCCGGCCGCCGGGCCTCAATGTTTCGGCCGCGTTCCCGGAGCGCAACACCTGCACGGCCGGCAACAGGCCGCAGACCAGGCTCACCACGGCCGCCACGCCCGCCGTGAACAGCCACACGCGCGAATCGGGCAGGGCGCCGGTCGCGAGCGAAGGCAGGACAAACGCCCGCAGCAACGCGGCGACCCAGTGGCCCACGAACAGCGCCGCGCCCGCGCTGGCGGCGCCGAGAACCAGGCTTTCACTGAGCAACTGCGCGAGCAGGCGGCCACGACTGGCACCCAACGCCTGGCGAAGCGCCAGTTCAGACCGGCGTTCCCACGCCCGCACCAGCAGCAGGCCCGCAACATTTGTGGCGGCGATCACCAGGACGCCGCCCGCCACCAACGCGAGCCACAAGGTAACTTGCACTTCGAGCGAGCGTTGTTGATCCCGGGCGCGCAGCAACGGGCCGAGGCGCATGACCTCGCCGTCGGGCTGGATGCCGCTGGCCACCCAGCCCCGCTGGTTGGCGGCGTTGGCCTCGCGATCCGCGGCTTCGCGGCTCACGCCGGGCTTGAGTCGGGCGATGACCTTTACCCAGTAGGCGCCGCGGTCGGTGGGCCAGCTCCGCCAGTTGTCACGCCGGGTAACGGTGCCGAGCGGCAGCCAGAAATCCGCGCGGCTCAGCTCCACGCCGGTGAAGCCGGGCGGCGCTATGCCAATCACTTCGTAGTGCTCGCTGCCGAGAGCGAGCGGGCGCCCGAGCGCGTCGTCGGCTCCGGCAAAATGCCGTTGCCAAAACTCGTGACTGATGACGACCACGGGCTGGGCGTCGGGCTCGCCGTCCTCGGCCGCCGTGAAGAACCTGCCCTGGGCCGGTGCCACGCCGAGCAGGCCAAAGAAGCTGGCCGTGGCCCGCGCTCCGGTAAGTTTCTGCGCCTCCGCCCCCGTGCCGAGCGTCGTGTCCACGCCGGGTTGGTAGGCCGCGACCGCCGCCAGCGTACGGGTGCCGTCCCTTAGATCAACGTAGTCTGGGAAAGAGCGATTCTCGCTCGACCACCAGCCCTTCGGATAGACCCGGATCAAACTTTCGGCCTCCGCTACGTGCGCCGGCGCCCTTAGAAAGAGCACGTCCAGAACGCTGAACATGGCCGTGTTCGCGCCGATGCCGAGCGCGAGGGTGAGGACGGCCACGGCGGTGAAACCGGGGTGCTTGAACAACTGGCGGCAGGCGAATTTGAGGTCGGTCATAAATCAAGTAGTGAAAACATCGAACAACCAACATTGAACGCTCAACTTCGAAGCAGCAGGCCAGTGCGCAGCCAACCTTCGATATTCAGTGTTGAGCGTTGAAAGTTGGGCGTTCATTATCATTCAGCTCTCAGCGCCACCATGGGATCCACCCGGGCGGCCCGGCGGGCGGGCAGCCAGCTGGCGAGCAAAGCCACGCCTGCCAGCAAGGCGATGACGACCCCAAAAGTGAGCGGGTCGAGGGGCTTGATCTCAAAGAGAAAGCTGCGCAGCAACTGGCACACCCCGGCGGCAACGGCGAGTCCAAGCACCATCCCAACGACGACCATGCCCAAGCCCTGACGCATGATCATCGCGAGCACATCCGTGAGTTGCGCGCCCAGCGCCATGCGAACCCCGATCTCGCGGGTGCGCCGGCTGACCGAGTAGGCCAGCACACCGTAGATGCCGAGCGCGGCGAGCAACAGGCCCACGACGCCGAAGCCGCTCAGCAGCGAGGCCGCCATTCTTTGGAGGGCGAGCGAGCCATCTTTTTGTTGGGCCAGCGTGCGGACATCAAAGACCGGCACGGTCGCATCCAGCGATCTCACCAACCCGCGCAGCTGCGTGATGGTGGCGGAAGGATCCAGGCCGGTGCGCACGGACAGGGTGAGCGCGAGTTCTGACTTCTGGGCGACGGGAAAGAACATCGCGGGGCGCGGCGCGTCCGTGAGCTGGCTGCTGCGGCTGGTTTCCACCACGCCGACAACTTCGGTTGAGATGCCGCCGTCGGGGCCATGTTGGAAGATGCGCTTGCCGATCACGTCCTGGTTCGGCCAGTAGCGGATTGCGAACGCCTGGTTCACAACCACGATGGGCGCGTCGTTGGCGCCATCCGCCGTTGTGAATTCACGCCCCTGCAAGACCGGGATGCCGAGCGTGCGGAAGTACTCCGGGGATACGATGTTTACTTCGCCGACGGGCGGAAACCCATTGTCGGATTGAAAACCCTCGACGCGTTCCACACTCATGCTCCAGGCCCGGCCGCTAAGCGGGGTGTTGGCAGACATGCCCGCCGCTTCCACGCCTGGCAGCGTGCGGACCCGCTCCAGCAGGCGGTCGTAAAAATCCTTCGCCTGCGGCCGTCCATAGTTGTTCAAGCCGAGATCAAACGACATCAGGGCCAGTTGCGACGGTTCGAAGGCGGGATTGACTGCCTGAAGTTTTTGCAAGCTCCGGACGCACAGGCCGGCACTGACCAGCACCAGTAACGACAGCGCAACCTGCGTGACGACGAGCACCTGGCGAAGATTCCACCGGCCCGCGCGAGGCTCGGTTGTGCCGGTGCTGCCTTTGAGTTCGGGAACGACTTGCGGGCGGCTGGCCCGCCAGGCCGGAGCGAGGCCGAAGAGAACACCGGTGGCCACCGAGGCGCCAAAGGCAAACAGCAGCACCCGCAGATCGAGTCCGTTTGAGAGTGCGACACTGGCATTCGGCGGTCGAAAACGTTCCAGCACTTGGACAAGCCAGACGGCCACTGCGATTCCGGCGACCCCGCCCCCCAGCGCCAGCAGCACACTCTCAGTGAGAAGCTCCCGAACCACCCGTGCGCGCGTGGCCCCTAGGGCCAGGCGGATGGCGAATTCGCGCAGGCGGCTGCTGGCGCGGGCAAGTTGAAGATTGGCAAGGTTGGCGCACGCGATCAGCAGGACGAGGCCCGCGGTCCCGAGCAGCAGGTTCAACGGCAGTCGCGTCGCACGCAGTTCACCGGTGAATCCCTGTGCGCCCGATACGACGGCGAGGTTCGTGGATGTGTTGGCCGGTGTGGCGGCGTGAACCTGCCCGGCAAGCAGGTTCATCGCTGCTTGCGCCTGCTCATGGCTTACGCCGTCCTTCAGACGACCCATGACGGTGTGCCACGTAAAAAAACGCGTGCTCAACGGATGCTCGCCGCCGGGGCGGTCGCTGGTCAACTGGCCGTACGCCGCGATGGGCAGATACAAATCAGGGACGCTGACGCGGGTGGTACCCGCGAACTCCCGGGGGGCGACACCGATCACCGTGAAAGAGCGGCCGTTGACGTTGACACTGCGGCCGATGATCTGCGGGTCAGCGCCGAAGCTTCGTTGCCAGAGCCCATGACTGAGCACGACGACCGCCGCATCGTCGATTTCAACGCCTTCATTCGGGGCAAAGGTTCGACCGAGGGCCGCGTTCATCCCCAGCATCGCAAAATAATTTCCGGAGACGAGCAAGGCCTGCTGGCGTTCCGTGGTGCCGCCGGCACCCAGGCCGACCGCGGTCGTGGCGGTCGCCGACAGTTGACTGAACACGGTGTTCTGTCGCTGATAGTCGCGGAAGAGCGGATAGTTGAACTCGAAGTCCGGCGGACCATCGCGTCGCGCCTGCCCAAGCAGAGCCAGGCGCTCAGGATTGGGCACCGGCAACGGGCGGGCGAGGAGTTGATCCACGACGCTGAAGATGGCGGTGTTCGCGCCGATGCCGAGGGCGAGCGTGAGCACGGCCACGGCGGTGAAGCCGGGGTGCTTCAGAAGTTGGCGGAAGGCGAATTTTAGGTCGGTCATGGTTGGTTGTTCGTTGTCAGTTGCCTGTTGTTCCGCAGTCCGTGTTCCGGGTCCCGCGTTGGATTCATTCGCTGCGCAGCGCAACCAAAGGATCAATGCGTGCGGCGCGGCGGGCTGGAATCCAGCAGGCGAGCAGGGTGATTCCGATCAGCACTGCAGCCAGCGCGAGCACTACGAGGGGATTGCTCACAGGAAGTCCGGGCAAGACGGAGGCGAGCAGCTTCGCCAAGCCGAAGGCGCCGAGGAGTCCGATCAACGTGCCGATCAGGGAAAGGCGCAGACCCATGCCGAAGACGAGCCTCAGGACATCCTGGATCTGCGCACCCAAGGCCATTCGCAGGCCGATCTCGCCGGTTCGTCGCGCGACGAAGCCCGAGATGACGCCGTAGATTCCGAGTGCGGCCAGGGAAATGCCCAAGGCGGCAAAGCAATTGAGGATGTGGCCGCCGAACTGCCAGTTCTCCATCGAGGACGCGACGGCCATCCGTGCGGTTCCGGCTTCGCCGACGGGTTGATCGGGATCGATGGAGGCGACGGTCTTCCGCAGCGTCTCGCCGGAGACGTTTCCGCGCACGGCGATGGCCAGCCAGTTTCGCGGCGCTTGGGCGAATGGCCGGTAGGTCTGGTAGGGCGACTTCCATTCGCCTGGGTTTGCCGGGAAGCGAACGTCGTTGACCACGCCGACGATCTCCTCGCCGTCGATGCGTTTTCCGAGCGGCGACTCACCGGGCCAAAAGGTGCGAGCCATCGTGTCATTGATGATGACGACCGGCGGCTGATTGGCGGTGTCGTTGGAGGTGAAATCGCGGCCGGAGATAAGCCGCATCCCCAGGGTGGCGAAATATCCGGGGGAGATCCCGTTCACAAAGCGGATGGGGGCGTGACCTTTCGGAGGTTCGGCCTGGCTCTCGATGTTGAAGCCGGAGGTGACGTTGAACTGACGGACCGGGAAGGTCCAACCGACCGAGACGTTCTCGGCTCCGGGAAGCGCGGCCAGTTTCTCCAGCACCCGGTCGGCGAAAGTCCGTTGCGCGTCACTGGTGCCATAGCGGCTTTCCGGCAGTGTCACATAGCCGAGGCTCATGCCGTCCACGCGCCAGCCCGGATCGATATTGGAAAAGCCGCTCAGTCCGTTTCCAACCAGGCCCGCGCCCGTCAACAGCACCAGCGCCATGGCCACTTCGGCGACGATGAGCGAATGCTGCCAGCGATGATGCGAACGGTCGGCGGTCGTTCCGCGCGAACCCTGCTTGAGCGCCTCATTGATGTCGGTGCGGGACGCAAGCAGCGCGGGGAGAAGTCCGAAGGCGACGCCCGCCAATGTCGAAACGACCACGGCGAATCCGAGGACCTTCAGATCCAGCGGGAGCATCAGAAGCCTCTGTCCGCTGAATACAAACTGGCGGCTCAGGATCTCGTTTCCCCATCCGGCCAGCAGCACTCCAAGGATTCCGCCGAACGCCGCGACGAGAAGGTTCTCCGTCAGCAACTGCCGGATCAGGACCGTGCGACTCGCACCCAGCGCCGAGCGGATCGCGAACTCACGCACGCGGTTGGCGGTGCGGGCGAATTGAAGGTTGGCCAGGTTCGCGCAGGCGATCAGCAGGACGAATCCCGCCAGTGCCATCAACGACCACACCACGATGCGGCCTTCGGTTGGGAGGCTCGATCCCGACAACGGCACCAGTCTCTGGCCGAGGGTGGTGTTGGTGTCCGGAAAGTCCTGGCTCAAGGCGGCGGCAACCACGTCCGTCGACGCCTGCGCTTCGGCCAGCGTCGTTCCCGGTTTGATGCGGGCGATGGCTTTGAGGAACTGATGGCCGCGTTGTGTCTTCTGTTCGTCTGTGAAGGCGATGGGGCGCCAGAGCGACACCGGTCCGGCCAGCATGATGTCGCGGAACCGTTCCGGCATCACGCCCACGACCGTGACGGTTTCTCCGTCGAGACGGAGCGTGCGGCCGACGATGTTCGAATCGGCAGCGAAGTGGCGGAGCCAGAAATCGTGGTCGAGGATGACGACGTTGTTGCGGCCCGGCTGATCTTCTTCGGCCGTAAAATGGCGGCCTAGAAGCGGCGGCACCCCCAGCAATGGGAAGAAGTCGGCGGAGACTTGCAGGCCCTCAACCCGCTCGGCGGGCTGGCCCGCTTCGGCGAGATTGAAGGGCTTTCCGGTGAACGCCGCCATGAACTTGAGCGCTCCGTTGCGCGCTCGTTGGTCGAGGAAGTTGGGAACGGACTGGGATTCGCGCGTCGAGCGGGGCGATGTGCCGAAGACCTGGACCAATTCATCGCCTTCTGGATAGGGCAGCGTCCGCATCAACACCGCCTGGAAAGCCGTGAACATCGACGTGTTCACGCCGATGCCGAGGGCGAGAGTCAAGACAGCGACAACGGTGAAGCCGGGAGATTTCATCAAAAGGCGGAAGGCGTGGCGGAGTTCGTTCATCGCGTGGAGTGGGAGACCGTGATGGAGCCGGTCGTGACGGACAGGTGTCCTTTTGAAAGCGTCAGTTCGATGGAGGCGCCTTCGGGAATCTTCGTCCACGTCGAGTCGTTCACCTGCATACGGTTGCGTTCGATGGTGACCTTGCCGAACTCGCTGGCGATGACGCCCCAGTCGCCCTCCGTATCGATCGAGTGGCTTCCCTGGATTCGCGCCGAGATCGGATGTCCTGCGACGTTGGTCGTGATGCGGTTGGTCTTGGTGCAGCCCACGATCCCCGTCGCCAGCAAAGCCAGCGCGATGAACCGAGCGGCCAAACGAAACGAGCGGCTGCGTGGCTGAGGATCGTTCATGGTCACTTTTTTGAAGCGGTCTTCTGTTCCTCGAACTTGTCGGCGAATACTCTGATCACGCGGTCGGGCTTCTCCTTCTGTGTCATCAGGCAAGTGATCTTCCCGTCCTTTCCTTCGACGGTTATCGTGGCGTCCTTTTCAGTGCCGTCGTCGTCCTTGAACTTCGCCAGCACGGTGGTCTTGCCGGTCTTGAATACCTCCTTCCACTCGCATGTGGTGGAGACGACGGATGCAGTCATGACCTCCTTGTCAGCCGGAGCGATGGTGACCTTGGCTTTGTCGATGGTGATGACGCAGCCCTCTTCCACCGTTCGCTGAACTTCGCCGGCGGCGTTCAAATATTCCGTCTTGGATGAGGTAAGGACGATATCTTTGCCGCATTGGGCGAAGGCCGTGGTTGAGGAGCAAACTAGTGCTGCCAGCAAACCAAGGGAGGCGCGGCCGAATGGATATGAACGGTTCATGATGTGTAGAGGTTTCATTTTTTCAGAGAGTGGGATTGTTCGATGTTTTGATCTGGGTGAGTGCCTGGCGGATGCCGGAGATGACGAGGTCGGGATCCTCGACGTGGAGGTTGTGGCCGCCGTTCGCGGACTGGCGCAGCGTGCTGTTCGTGGACAGGCGCTTGAACTCGGCCTGAAGTTCGTGGGCAACCTTTTCCAGCTTCAGCGAGACGTCTTCGGGCAGGCTCGGGTCGAGGCGGAACTGCGAGCTGTGTTGGAGGATGACCAACGGTTTTGCTCCCAACCCCCGGGCCGCGCGGACCTGGGCGGAGCTGGCCTGGGGATCGATCTGTTCGGGATTCGATGAGGGAGTCGTACGTGAGCCGAGGAACTCCCGGACTTTACGGATCATCGGTGAATCTTTGGCTGACGCCGGCCCGAACGACGCGAGCCAGCGCTGGTCCTGATCGGGATGCGTGGCGTCGACGAGGACCATTCCGGCGACTTGCTCGGGAAACTGGCTGGCGAACATCCGAATGTGGAGGCCGCCATAAGAATGTCCGACGAGCAGGTAGGGTCCGGGGACGGCGGCCTGGGTCAGCAGGGCGTTGAGATCGTTGGCGACATCGAGGCTGGTGCGCGGAAGCTTCGGGGCGGGATCGCTCTGGCCGAGGCCGGCGCGATCGTAGAGCACGACGCGGTTCGACCGGGAGAGTTCGTCGACCACGGCGCGCCATGAGCCGCTTGCGATGGGCGGTTCGCCCATGCCGGCCTCGATCACGATGGTGGGCGAGCCAGCGCCCCGCGCGAGGAGTTGCAGCTTCCTTCCGCCGATGTCAATCAGCTCGATGCGTTCGGCAGGGGGAAGGGGTGTGGGCGCGGAACTCGAGGTGGCTCGGGGCCCACACGACGTCAGCAGAGGCAGGCAACAAAGGAGGCTGAGGACGCAATGATTCATTGGCGATCGGTGGAAAGCGGATTTGAGGTCGTTCGTAATTGGTTAAGCGGCCAAACAGCGAACACTGAACAGCGAACAACCAACGCCGAAGCTAAAGGCCGGCGACCGGCAGCTCGTTCGATGTTCCGTGTTCAATGTTGGCTTTTCGATGTTCATGGTCGTCACTCCGCCCGCAGCGCGATCATGGGGTCAATTTTCGTGGCGCGACGCGCGGGCACCCAGAGGGCCAGGAGGCCAACCCCCGCAATCACTGCGGCGACCAAGCCGTAGATGAGCGGGCTGTTCACGAGCTCCTCGCCAAACACGCTTTGCAACGGCCGGGTGATGAGGAACGCCGCGAGCAGTCCGCCGCCCAAGCCCAACGCGATCTGCCGCGCGCCCCGGCGAAGCACGAGCTGCAACACCCCACCCATCGTGGCCCCAAGGGCCATGCGCACGCCGAATTCACGCGTCCGTTGACCGACCGCGAAGGAGGTCACGCCGTAAACGCCGACCGCGCCGAGGAACAGGGTGATCAACGCGAACAGCCCAGCCATGATGCCGACCATGCTGAAGCCGTGAATCAGCCGGGCGGTATGCTCGGCCAGCGTGCCGATGGAATGCACCGGCTGATCGGGGTCGAGACCGGCGACCGCGGCGCGCAACGGGGCCACGAGTCGTTGCGGATCGCCCTTGGTGCGTACGAACAGATTGAGCCAGCCCCAACCTAGCTGGTTCTGGGAAAGATAGACGCCGGCGGAATTTGCGTTGGGCGGGGAAAACAACCCCTGCATCCGCAAGTCCGGGACGACGCCCACGACCGTGATCCAGTGGTCCTGAGTCTGGCTGGTGCGGAAGCGCTGGCCCAGCGGATCGCGGTCGGGCCAGAACTGCCGGGCGAATGATTCGTTGACCACGGCCGTCCGGGTCAGGTCGGCCTGGTCGCGCGAGTCAAACAGGCGGCCGGTCAGCGGACCGATGCCGAGAAGCTTGAAGTAATCTGAGCTGATTACTTCGAGCCAGACCTGCGGCTGTTCGTTCTCGTGAAGGTAAGCAACGCCTTCCGGACCAACGCGCGTCTGCACACCGGCGAGAACCAAGTCGCGGCTTGTGACCGCGACGGACTCCACGCCCGGTTCGGCCGTCAACCGGTCAATGAGGTTCTGGTAGAAGCGCGCGCGATCCGCCGGCGTGGGATGCGTGGCATCCTGCAGTTCGATCCGGCCGCTGAGCAACTGCTCCGGTTCATAGCGGACGTTGGCCTGGCGGGTGAGGTACACCGTCGAGGCCAGGAGGCAGGCGGCCACAAGCAGCATCGAGGAAAAGCCGATTTGCGCGGTGACCAGCCAGTGCGAGAACCGGCCGAGGGTGAGGCTCGAGGCGCCCCGTGATTCGTCCTTGAGCGCGGCGTTGACATCGACGCGCGCGGCCTGCCAGGCGGGCATGATGCCGGCCAGCACACCCGCCGCCAGAGTCACCAAGGCGGCGACTCCGACCACGCGATAATCGAGCCGAAAATCGAACCACCCGGGCACATTCATGCGTTCGACGAATTGCTGCTGCATCTGCGCGACGCCCAGTTGCGCGATCGCGAGACCGCCCGCTGCGCCGACCAGCGCGAGCACGAAGGACTCGAGCAGCAGCTGCCGGATCAACCGCCAGCGACTGGCGCCGATCGCCGCGCGCACGGCGAGTTCGCGGGCGCGGCGCGAGGCCCGGCCCAGCAGCATGTTGGCGACGTTCACGCAAGCCAGCGCCAGGATGAACCCGGTCATGGCCAGCATGAGGTAGAGGATCGGTTCCGTGCCGCCACCCGCATAGGCGTAGGTGAATTTCTCGACGTTCATCTGTTCGATTCCGCGATTGGTCTCGGGGTAAAGCTGGGCCAGGCGCGTGGCGATGGTTTTAAATTCCGCCGCCGCCTGTTTGATCGAGACGCCCGCCCGCAGCCGGCCGATCATTTCCACCTGATCCGCCAGCAGTTCGCGCGAGTCACCTGTCGCGGCGCGCAGGTTCGTCCAGAGCCGCTGCTGGTTGGGAAAGCTGAACCGTGGCGGCATCACGCCGATGATCGTGCCGGCTTCGCCGTTCGCAGTGAGGGAACGGCCGAGGACCGCGGGGTCGCCACCGAACTCCTCCTGCCACAGGCCATGTGAAAGCACGACGAACAGCGGCTGGCCGGGAACATCCTCCGCCGCGTCAAACCAGCGGCCCAACTGCGGCGTCACGCCGAGCATCGCGACCAGATTGGCCGTGGCGCGCGCACCGTTCTCGTGCGTCGGCACGCGCTCGCGCCCGCTCAGGTTGAACCCGGTCTGATTCACTGCGGCCAGTGATTCCATGACCGTCTGCTGCTCGCGGAAGACGAGATAGTCGCGCCGGGGCAGGGTATCCCAGGAGATGCCCTGGGCGCGGGTCGGCTGCAGCCGGGCCACGTGCAACAGCCGTTGCGCATCGGGCACCGGCAACCCGCGCAGCAGCATGGCGTCGATGAGACTGAACTGCACGGCCACCAGCCCGATGCCCAGCGCGAGCGAGAACGCGGCGAGCAGGGAAAACGCGGGCTGACGCAGCAATTGGCGGAAGGCGAATTTCAGGTCGTTCATAATTCAAATCGGGGAAACATCGAACGTTCAACATTCAACGCTGAACGCCCAAGGCGATCCGGCGAAGGCAGCACTTGAGTGTTGGAAGTCGGGCGTTGAATGTTGGGAGTTCACTTCAGCTATTTCTCCAGCCACCCATCTTTCAGCGTCACGATGCGATGGCTGTACTTCGCCCATTCGGCGTTGTGCGTGACCTGGATGATGGTGGTGCCGGCGTCGTTGAGCTTCTTGAAGAGATCCATGATCTCGCGCCCCTGATCGGTGTGCAGATTGCCGGTCGGTTCGTCGGCGAGGATGAGCGACGGTTTCGCGATGATCGCGCGGGCGATGGCCACGAGTTGCTGCTGGCCGCCGCTGAGCTGCGACGGAAACAAGTCCTTCTTCGCGACGATGCCGAAGCGGTCGAGCGTGTCCGCGACCAGTGATTCGCGCTCGGCCTTCTTGAGATCGCGATACGAGAGCGGCAGATCGAGATTCTCGGCGACGGTCAGGTCGTCGAGCAGGTGAAACTGCTGGAAAACAAAGCCGATGTGTTGCTTGTTCAGCGCAGCGCGTTCCTTGGGTTTGAGCTTCTGAACGGCCTGTTCGTGGAACTGGTATTCGCCCTCGTACTCGCCGTCGAACATCCCGATGATGCTGAGGAGTGTCGATTTGCCGGCGCCGCTCGGCCCCATGAACGTGATGAAGTCGCCTTCGTTCACGTCAAGGTTGATCTGGCGCAGCACGTAGCTGAAGCCGGCCTTAGTCTGGTAGCTCTTTTCGAGGTTTCGCAGATGGATCATTGGGATGAGTGAGTGGTCAGTGGTTCGTGCGGCGCGGGCGTTGCTGGGCCAATTGACTGCGGACTGCTGACCGTTGGCTCGTTCGAGGTCTCTTCGACCACGCGACCGTCGAAGAGGTGGATCTGGCGGTCGGCGTGCCGGGCGAAGCGGGTGTCGTGCGTGACCATGCAGATGGTTGCGCCTTCGCGATGCAAATCACGCAGCAGGGCCATCACGGCGTCGCCGTTCTTCGAGTCCAGGTTGCCGGTCGGTTCGTCCGCGAGCAGGATCGAGGGCTTGCCCGCCAGCGCCCGCGCGACGGCGACGCGTTGCTGCTGACCGCCGGAAAGTTGCGACGGGTAATGGTTCACGCGATGCGACATGCCGACCTTTTCCAACGCGGCGGTGGCGGCCACTTTGCGCTCGGCGGTGCTCGTGCCGCGATAGGTCAACGGCAGTTCGACGTTTTCGAAGACGGTGAGATCCCCGATCAAATTGAAGCTCTGGAAGATGAACCCAATCTCGCGGTTGCGGATGCGGGCGCGTTGCGCGAAATCCAACGACGACACGTCGTTGCCGTTCAGCACGTACGTGCCGTGCGAGGCGGTATCCAGCAAGCCGAGGATGGAGAGCAGCGTGGACTTGCCGCACCCGCTGGGTCCGGCGATGGAGACGTATTCGCCCCGGTGAATGGTGAGATGCACTTCGCTCAAAGCGTGGGTTTCGACCTCTTCGGTGAAGAAGACCTTTTTGATGCCGTCCAGGCGGATGAGTTGTTCTTTGTCGGTCATGGGTGGTTGGTCAGTTGTCAGTTGTTGATTGTCAGAACACCGGGTCACCGCAGTTTGATGCGACTAAATGCATCCCACTGCGACATGTCGGAGAGCACAACCAGATCGCCCACTTCGAGGCCTTCGACGATCTCGATGGTGCTGACCGAGGAGCGGCCTAATTTGACGCTGATGCGGTTGGCCTCACCGTTGCCGTTGACCTTGAACAGGCCCACGGTCGCGTCGGGTTGCCCGTTCACCGGCCGGCCGACGTAGAGGACGTTTTCCAGCCGCTCAAGCTCGATGGTGCCATCCACGCTCAAGTCCGGACGCGCGCCGCGCGGCAAGGCGTCGTCGAGGGCGACATCCACGGTCACGGTGCCGTTGTGGACCGCCGGGTCCACGCGGGTCACGTGCCCGCCGATCACGCCGTTGCGCGTGTCGATGGACGCCTTCTGGCCGATCATCACATCGCGCGCCTGCGTTTCGGCGATCTTGATCTCCGCCTTGAGCTTGGTGGGCTGCACGATCTTGGCGAGCGTGGCGCCGGGGGCGAGCCGCTGGCCGACTTGTAAATTCACCGTGCCGTCGCCAACGGATTGCAGGACTCCCTCGATCCCGGCGCGCACTTTGAGCGCGGCCACCTTCTCGCGTTTCAACGCGAGCGATGCCCGGATCTTTTCGAACTCGGCATTTTGAACGGCCAATTGCGCCGCATCGGATTCTTCCTTGATCGTGAGGCGACGCTGTTCGACTTCGAGGCGTTGCTTGAGTTCATCGCCTTTCGCCCGGGAACGTTTCATCGTGAGATCGGGTACCAGGCCGTCTTTGGCGAGAATCTCATCGGCCTGGGCTTCGAGCGACGCCTGGGTGTAGTCCGCGCGCAACGACGCGATGGTGGATTCCTGGGTCAAACGATCGCTCTCGAGTTGGACCTTGAGCTTGCGCATCTGCGCTTCCGCGCCTTTGAGCTGCCACTCGAGATCGAAGGCCTGCTGTTCCAGTTCGGGATTGCTGAGTTCCAGGATCAGCGTGTCCGGTTGTACCGCGGCGCCGGCCAGCACGAAGATGCGCTCCACCCGGCCGTCGGTGGCGACCTGCACATATTGAATCTGCTCAGGCACGAGCGTGCCGTTGCCGCGCACCTGACGAAGCATCTCGCCGCGCTTCACGGTATCCGTCCAAACTTGGGTGCGCTCCACGCGGGGTGCGGCGGGTTCCAATCTGGCCAGCCCGAGCGTGATGGCCGCGAGCACCACAAGCCCGGCGAGACTCAGGAACAAGCGACGGCGGTTGCGACTGCGTTTCAGGTCGGGGCGGGCGATATCCATACAACTTGGTTTGGGCGGAGGAGCGACTGGCTTACTGGAGCGGCGCGATGGAAACCGGCGTGCCGTTGCTCGACACCCGTTCCAGTGCGGCCACCACTTCATCGTGATGCTGGCGGGCCCATTCGCAGACCATGTCGACGACCCGGGCCGGCGCGTTGCCGGAAATGACCTTCAAGGTCGAGGCGTCCATAACGACTTCGTGCTCGCCGTAGTTCGCGTAGATCGCCGTTCGGCGATTGGGGAGTTTCATCAAGCGGACGATGATTCCGTAGAATTTGGAGATGACAGGCATAACTTTGGTTTCAGTAGTGGCGACCACTCGCACGGACCTGGTCACCACAGTTTTCGATTTCGGATTTAAGGCGCAAAGGTTCATTCACCGGAAGGGTTTGAACGAAGCGCATGGGCTGACCCTTTGCAGGCCGGATGCCACGGCGATTCGAGTGAAACAAATGAGTCAACCATCGCCAGCGCAAACCGAAGCAGATCATTTCTCTTCAACGAGTTATGGCGGCAACAAAAACTCTACCGGCCATCAAACTCAAACCGCCCGACGCACCCGCTCGACTCAAAACCCAGGTCGCAAGTTTCGGCGCTGGGATTAACCCGTCCCGCAATTGGGACGAGCCATCAACGGCCTTCGGGCGGTCGTTTAGGCTGTGCCGACTTGTTCGACACAAGCGTTGGCAAACCGAGCGGTCGTCCCTAATCATCTCGGCGCGCACCATGAAAACCCGTCTCCTTTCGCTCGTCCTAACCGTCGTGGTCCTCCGTTGCGCGGGTCACTCCGCCCCAGCAGATCTGTCGGTCAGCCCTACACGGAGTCTCATCGAGAACTTTCGCAGCGACCGCGCCGCGCTGGAACGGCTTTACAACGTCGAGCTCTCGACCAACCGCACCGCGCGGCTTCACCGCTTGTTCGACGACCATCTAACGGCGCTCGAGCGGATGGACTTCCAGTCGCTCGACCAACCGGGTCGCATCGACTGGCTGCTGTTCCGCAATCAGCTTCAGTTCGAACAACGCGAACTCACCTACTCCGCGAAGAAGGCGACCGAGATTGCCGACCTGATTCCGTTTGCGCCCACGATCATCGAGTTGGAAGAAAGTCGTCGCCGCCTCCAACCGCAGGAACCGCGAGCGAGCGCCGAACTTGTCGCCGGGCTGCCAACGTTGATCAAGACTGTGCGCGAGAAGATTGAGCAGCAGCTCAAGGACAAGGCGGCTCCCGGCGCGGTCCTGGGCCGGCGCGCGGCCATGGCCGTAGATGAATTGCGCGGGGCACTCCGCGACTGGAACCGCTTCTACGCGGACTACCATCCGTCGTTCACTTGGTGGGTGAAAGAGCCATACACCGCGGCTGACAAAGCATTGGAGGATTACGCGTGGTTCCTCCGCGAGAAGCTGGCCGGTTTCAAGAAGGGCGAGGACGATCCCGTGATCGGCGATCCCATCGGGCGCGAGGCACTGCTCGATTACCTTCGCGCGGAGCTGATTCCCTACACGCCGGAGGAGTTGATCGAACTGGCCGAAAAGGAATTTGCCTGGTGCGAGCGTGAGATGAAACGTGCTGCTGATGACCTCGGCTTCAAAGGCGACTGGTCGAAGGCCATGGCGCATGTCAGCCAGTTGCACGTTGAACCGGGCGAGCAGCCGAAGATGATCAAGGAACTCGCCGACGAGGCGATCGCGTTTCTTGAAGCGCGCGAGCTGGTGACGATCCCGGCACTCGCGAAGGAGACGTGGCGCATGGAAATGATGCCGCCGGAACGCCAGAAGGTGAACCCCTACTTCCTCGGCGGCGAGGTGATCCAGGTGAGTTACCCGACCGACCACATGAGTCACGAGGAGAAGCTGATGAGCATGCGCGGCAACAACCGGCACTTCAGTCGCGCCACGGTGCAGCACGAACTTATTCCGGGTCATCACCTCCAGGGCTTCATGGCGCTGCGCTACAACGCGCATCGTGCGCTCTTTCGCACGCCGTTCCTGGTCGAGGGCTGGGCACTCTACTGGGAGATGCTGCTGTGGGATCTGAACTTCCCGCAGTCTGCCGAAGACCGCGTGGGCATGCTCTTCTGGCGGTCGCATCGCTGCGCGCGGATCGTGTTCTCGCTGAAGTATCACCTCGGCCAGATGACGGCGCAGGAGTGCATCGATTACCTGATCCAGCGCGTCGGCCACGAACCGCGCAACGCGACGGCCGAGGTGCGCCGCTCGGTGGCCGGCGATTACAGCCCGACGTATCAAGCGGCCTACATGCTGGGCGGTCTGCAAATCAGGGCGCTGCACCAGGAACTGGTCGCCAGTGGCAAGCTGACTAATCGCGAATTCCACGACGCGATCCTGCGCGAGAACTCGATCCCGATTGAAATGATCCGCGCCAGCCTGACCGGGCAAACGCTAACGCCGGATTTCAAGACGAGCTGGAGGTTTTATGAACTTTTTTGAACTTCTAATCTTCCTGTCTGTGACTGCAATTGTCGGTGCGACTATCGGAGTGCTGTTAAGTTTACTTGCCGGCGGGTTAATAGCCAAGGCGGCAACTACGGGAGCGTTTGCTGGTCCGGTGGTCGCGGCATTTGCGGTCACGATCTGGGTGTTTCTTTCCAAACGAAGACGCTGAGGCACGCAATGAATTGCTCAATCTTGAAGCAGTCTCCTTGTGCATCCGAGCTCGGATGGCTTCTGCAACCGTCCATCTACAATTGTGATGCGAGGGGACTCCATGCTGTCCCGAGCTTCTCGCTGGCGTTCGAAGGAAAACGCGGCGGCGCAGCAGCACCGCCCAACCCACCAATGGTAGGGCGGACCTGCCGGTCTGCCGATTCTTCCCGCAAACGAGCACAGCGATGTTTGCGGTCGGGACACCCCTCACAGAGCGGCAGATCGCTGCGCTCTCGGCCGCACTCCAAGACGCTGGCGCGACATTCGAGCGTGGCGCGGGCGATCATCGTCACGCTGCTCCTCGCAATCGCGAGCGTAGTCGCGGCGCACGCCCAACCTGCGCCCAAGGTCTATCGCGAACGCATCGAGCCGCACTGGTTGAAGAACAAGACGCAGTTCTGGTATCGCAACGACAACCCCGGCGACACGCGGGAGTTTGTGTTTGTCGATGCGGAGAAGGGCCTGCGGACACCGGCCTTCGATCACGCGGTGGTTGCCCGGCAGATTGGTGGTGAAGCGACGCCTGTTAAACTGCCGGTTGATTCGCTCAAGTTCAGCGATGATGCGGCGACGCTCCAATTGCGGGGCACCGGCCAGTCCTGGGAATTGAATCGCGCGACGGGCGAGTTGAGAGCCCTGGGCGCCGCTGATCCTTCGACGACCGGTCTTGCGCCACTCGAAGTGATCCGGCCTTCGCGCGACGGCGGCGAGGAGACCCGGGTGACCTTCGAGAACCGGCTCGACCGCGAGCTGGCATTGTTTTGGGTCGCGACCGGCGGCGATCGCGTCGCCTATGGAACGCTGACGCCCGGCCAGAAGCGCGAGCTACACACTTTTGCCGGACACACGTGGTTGCTCACGGAAATGGATGGCGGCGATGTCGTCGCGGCATTTTCCGCTGAGCGCGGAAATTCACTTGCCGTGGTCGATGGCAAGACGCCGAAGCCGCGCGAGCGGCGGCGGGGCCGGGCTCCCGGACCCGACGCGACGGAGTTGAAATCACCGGATGACCGGTTCGAGGCATTTGTTCGTGATCACAATCTTTGGGTCCGCGAACGCGGTTCGCAGAAGGAAACGAAGCTGTCCACGGACGGGATTAAAATGAACTCCTACCACCGCGACGCCATCCGCGAGCGGGCGATTGGAATGAACTTCGAGCGCACAGACTATCCGGCGACATTGCCCGAGGCGTATTGGTCGCCGGACTCGAAGTGGCTGATCGCCCTCAAAACCACAGTGGTCCCGGAGCCGCGCGTTCAGCTGGTTGATTCATCGCCGAAAGAGCAGACTCAGCCGAAGCAACAGTCCTATCCCTACATCAAGCCGGGCGGTGAAGTTCCGCAGCAGGAGGTGCATTTGTTCGAGGTCGGAGGCGGGCGGGAGATCGCGGTCGATCAAACTCGGTTTACCAACCAGTGGGATCTCGGGAGCTTTCGGTGGGAGCAAGATTCGAGTCGATTCACATTCCTGTTCAACCAGCGCGGGCATCAGGTGCTCAGGGTGATGGCCATTGATCTAAAGCAGGAGATTGATGGGGGCTCGGCGGGAGCCTCGCCTTACCAGGTTGAGGTGAAGACGCTGATCGAAGAACGGTCGGCGACCTTTGTTGATTACTCGCAGAAGAACTATCTGAACTTCCTCGAGAAGCGCGGCGAAATCCTATGGATGTCCGAGCGCGACGGGTGGAATCATTTGTATCTCTTCGACGCGAAGACGGGAGGATTGAAGCGTCAGTTGACGAGGGGTGAGTGGATGGTACGAAACGTCGAGCGCGTCGATGAAGACCAGGGCGTGATCTGGTTCTGGGCCATGGGGCGGCAATCGGGACGTGATCCTTACTATCGGCAACTTTGCCGGTTGGAGCTGGGAGCGCCGAACTCCGGTTCGGCCGGTGCCGGTTTGGAAACCGGCGCTCCTGGGACCGGCAACGCGCTTGTCCTGCCATTGACCTCCGCCGATGGCGACCACTCGCTTCAATGGTCGCCGGACAACCGGTTTTTCATCGCCACGTGGTCGCGCGTGGATCAGCCACCCGTGCACGAATTGCGCGATGCCACGACCGGTTCGCTGCTCTGCCAGCTGGAGACGGCGGACGCCAGCGAGATCGCGAAAGCGGGTTACCAATTGCCGGAGCGCTTCGTCGCCAAGGCGCGCGATGGCGTGACCGATATCTTCGGCGTGATTCATCGGCCCAAGGAATTTGACGCCACTAGGAAATATCCCGTGATTGAGAACATCTACGCCGGTCCGCACGGTGCGTTTGTGCCGAAGTCGTTTCGTGCGCGCTACCGCACCCAACAGGAACTGGCCGATCGCGGATTCATCGTGGTGCAGATCGACGGCCTGGGGACGAACTGGCGCGGGAAGAAATTTCACGACGTGGCATGGAAGAACATCAAGGACGCCGGTTATCCCGATCGCATTGCGTGGCTGAAGGCCGCCGCGGCGACGCGGCCCTGGCTGGACCTCTCCCGCGTCGGTGTCTATGGCGGCTCGGCTGGCGGCCAGAACGCGATGCGCGCGGTGTTGGACTACGCGGACTTCTACAAGGCGGCGGCAGCGGACTGCGGCTGCCACGACAACCGGATGGACAAGATCTGGTGGAACGAGGCGTGGATGGGTTTGCCCAATGACGACAGCTACCGGCTCAGCTCCAACGTCGAGGACGCTCACAAGCTCGGCGGCGCGCTGCTGTTGACCGTCGGTGAACTCGACAAGAACGTTGATCCGTCCAGCACGTATCAGGTCGTCAGCGCGCTCCAGAAAGCTGGCAAAGCCTTCGAGTTCATGCCGATGATCGGCGCGGGCCACGGATCGGCCGAAAGTGACTATGGCCGCAAACTGCGCGCGGAGTTTTTCGAGCGGCACTTGTTAAAGAACCACCAATGAACACGAATCGACACGAACGCCATCTACGCGAATTCCGCGAATTGGCGCTAATTCGTGGAATTCGCGTCAAAGCCTCGTTCCCTCAGATTGGTGTGTATTGGTGTCCATTCGTGGTTAAGAATCTATGAGCAAAAAACCCTACTGGCAGGGCGTGTTCCCGGCGATCACGACCCAGATGAAACGCGACGGCTCGATTGACTTCGAGGCCACCGCCAAACATGTCGAAACGCTGCTCGACTCGGGCGTGAGCGGGATGATCTTCCTCGGCTCGCTCGGCGAAAACCAGGCGATGACGCCCGACGAGAAGCGGACGGTCATCGACATGGCGGTGAAGGTCGTGTTCGGCCGCGTGCCCGTGTTGAGCGGCGTCGCGGAGTCGAGCACGGAGGAAGCGATGCGCTACGTCCATGACGTCGGCATGCTCGGTGTCGATGGCGTGATGTTGATGCCCGCGATGCTTTACAAGGGCGATCCGCGCGAGACGTTGACGTACTTCAAAACCGTCGCGAAGTCCACCGACCTGCCGATCATGATCTACAACAACCCGATCAGCTACGCGAACGACATCACGCCCGAGATGTTTGCTGAACTGGGCAAGATTAAGAACTTCGTCGCGCTCAAGGAAAGCTCCGGCGACGTGCGGCGCATCACCGACCTGCACAACGTCTGCGGCGATCGATTTGCCATCTTCACCGGCGTGGACAATCTGGCGCTCGAGGCGAGCATCCTCGGAATTGACGGCTGGGTGGCCGGCACTGGGGTCGCGTTCCCGTTCGAGAATCAGTACTTCTGGGAACTGACGCGGGCGGGCGAATGGGACAAGGCGCGGGAGATTTACCGCTGGTTCACGCCGTTGCTGCACCTCGATGTGAGCACCAAGTTCGTCCAGTATATCAAGCTGGCCGTGCAGGAGTGCGGCCTGGGTAGCGAGTGGGTGCGCGCGCCGCGCCTGACGTTGACCGGTGCCGAGCGCACGCGTGTGCTGAAAATCATTCACGACGGAATTGCGAAGCGACCCAAGCTTCCGAAGGCGAGCAGGAAGAAGTAGCCAATCCTGGAGCGACCACTCATGAAGAAACTCAACGCAGTTGTGGCATGGCTTTGCCTCCTGGCCAGCCAGTTTACTCCGGCGCTGCGGGCGGCTGACTCCGCAACGATGTTTGCGGGAGTCAAACGCGTGGTTTTCCTGTGCGACAGCATCACTTACAGCGGCGCCTACGTGGAGACCATCGAGGCCTACTTCGTGACGCGGTTTCCGGAACGCGAAGTTGAGTTCATCAATGTCGGACTTCCCAGTGAGACGGTGAGCGGCTTGTCGGAAGATGGACATGCGGGAGGGCAGTTTCCGCGGCCGGACCTGCACGAGCGATTGGATCGCGTGCTCGCGCAGTTGAAGCCTGATCAAGTTGTCGCCTGCTACGGGATGAACGACGGCATCTATCTCCCTTTCGACGAAGGCCGGTTCGCGAAATACCGCGAAGGCATTCAGCGGTTGCGCGATAAGTGCGTTGCCGCGGGTGCGAAGATTTTGCACGTGACGCCACCGACGTTTGATGAAGTGAAGGGAGGCCATCCCGGTTATGGCAACACGCTGGATCGATATTCCGACTGGCTGCTGACAAAACGCGCCGACGGCTGGGACGTGGTGGATTTGCACGGTCCGATGAATCGTTACCTCGCCGAGCAACGCGCGAAGGATCCGAGCTTTTTCCTGGCCGGCGATGGCGTGCATTGCGGCGACGTTGGGCATTGGATCATCGCCCGTCAGATTCTGCTGCACCTCGGGGCAAACGCGGTTGCTGTCATGGAAGACCCGAAGGCGATGCTGGCCCAACATCCCAATGGCGAGGCGCTGCTCAAGTTGATCCAGCAGCGCCAACGGATGATGAAAGACTCATGGTTGACGGCGATTGGTCACAAACGTCCGGGCATGAGCAAGGGCCTGCCGTTGGCGGACGCGCAGACGAAAGCGGCCGAACTCGATCGCCAGCTGCGCGCTCTCGCGACCCCTTATCCCGGAAAACAGTCGGCATGGAACGGCTACAATCGTTACGACTTCGAAGTCGCTGGCCGGCCCGTGCTCGTGGTGGTGCCGCGCGAGGTGGCTCCAGGGAAGCCGTGGGTCTGGCACGGAGAATTTTTTGGCCACAAACCCGCTCCCGACATTGCGCTGCTCGGTCAGGGCTTTCACATCGTTTACATGAGTGTCCCGGACATGCTCGGCGCTCCGGATGCGGTCAGTTGTTGGAATGCTTTTTACCAGGAACTAACCACCAAGCACGGCTTCGCAAAGAAGGCCGCGCTGGTGGGATTGAGCCGTGGCGGTCTCTATTGCTACAACTGGGCCATTGCCAACCCGGACAAAGTGGCGTGCATCTATGCGGATGCTCCGGTCTGTGATTTCAAGAGCTGGCCTGGCGGACGTGGCAAGGGCAAAGGCAGCCCTCGCGACTGGGAGCTCGTGCTCAAGGCGTATCATTTCAAGGACGAAGCGGAAGCCCTGGCCTATCGAGCCAACCCGGTGGACAAACTCGGGCCGCTGGCTGACGCCGCGGTGCCGTTGCTCCATGTGTTTGGCGATGCCGACGACGTGGTGCCGTGGGAGGAAAATACCGGCCTGGTAGCCGAGCGATACCAGCAACTCGGAGGGAAGATCACCCTCATCCGAAAGCCTGGGGTGGGGCATCACCCCCACGGGCTCGATGATTCAACTC
This sequence comes from bacterium, assembly GCA_031362805.1. GTDB lineage: Bacteria > Verrucomicrobiota > Verrucomicrobiia > Limisphaerales > RI-55 > RI-55. The sequence continues at coordinate 28,370 of JANLTG010000017.1, read as the reverse complement.
CGATTATCGAATTCATCCGTGAACATGCAGCCAAGCAATAACACATCGCGCCGGGTTCAAGTCATCGATTCCCACACCGGCGGCGAACCCACCCGCGTTGTGATCAGCGGCGGACCCGATCTCGGCGGCGGCAGCGTGGCGGATCGCTTGAAATTGTTTCGCGAACAGCACGACTCGTTTCGCTCTGCGGTCGTGAACGAGCCGCGCGGTTCGGATGTGCTGGTGGGGGCGCTGCTCGTGGAGCCGGTGGACAAGAGTTGCGCAGCCGGCGTGATCTTCTTCAACAACGTCGGCTACCTCGGCATGTGCGGGCACGGCACCATCGGCTTGATGGTGACGTTGGCGCACATGGGGAGGATCGGCCCCGGCGAACATCGTCTGGAGACTTCGGTGGGCGTGGTAACGGCAGTGCTGAATCCAGATGGTTCGGTGTCGGTTGCCAATGTGGACAGTTATCGCAAAGCAAAGAACGTCGTCATCGACGTGCCGGGGACAGGTCTCGTGCGGGGCGACGTCGCGTGGGGCGGCAACTGGTTTTTTCTGGTGGCCGATCATGGGCAGGTGCTTGAGCTGGCCAACGTCGAGCGGCTCACAAACCTAGCGTGGCAGATCCGGCAGGCGGCGAATGCGCAGGGCTTCCCCGAGGTGGATCATGTGGAATTGCTCGGACCAGCGAAAGGGACCGGTGCGCACTCCCGCAATTTTGTGCTCTGCCCGGGCAAGGCTTACGACCGCTCGCCGTGTGGCACGGGCACGAGCGCGAAGCTTGCCTGCCTCGCGGCTGACGGGAAGCTCGCGGAGAACAGCGAGCACATCGTCGAGTCCATCATCGGCAGCCGCTTTGTCGGAAAATTCAAGTGGGTCGATCGCGCCAAGGGTATCATCGCACCGAACATCACCGGCACGGCGCGTGTGAATGCCGAGGCGACGCTGCTGCTCGATGAGCTTGATCCATATTGCTGCGGGATCAGGCGAGGCTAGAGCCTCCTCACAGCGGCTCCTACCATGTTGGCATGAAACGAATCATCATCATCGGCGGCGGCGTGATCGGGCTGTGTACGGCGTGGTATTGCCGGCAAAAGGGCCATCAGGTCATCGTGCTGGAGCGCGGGTCACCGCAACGCGATTGCTGCTCGCTGGGCAACGCCGGTCTGATTGTGCCGAGTCACATTATTCCACTCGCGGCGCCGGGCATGGTGTCGATGGGGTTCAAGATGATGTGGAACGCGGAGAGCCCGTTCTACATCAAGCCACGCATCAGCGCCGAGCTGTTCGACTGGGGCCTCAAATTTATCCGTGCCTGCAACCCCGAGCACGTAAAACGCTCGGCGCCGCTGCTGCGCGACATCAACTTCGCGAGCAAGAAGCTGTTCGAGGAATTCGCGCTGCTGCCGGGAATGGATTTCGGGTTGGTGAAGAAAGGCTGCTTGAACCTTTGCAAGACGGAGGCACGCCTGCATGAAGAAGCTGAATTGGCGGCATATTCGCGCAGTCTCGGGATGCCGGCCGAAGTGTTGACGGCGGATGAAACGCGCCGGCTCGATCCCGGCGTCGACATGGACATCCTGGGCTCGGTTTATTTTCCCGAGGACGCGCATCTTTCGCCGAACCGGTTCATGGCGCAGTTAGCGGAGTTGGCGGTGAAGGCGGGCATCGAGATTCGATGGGGCTCCGAGGTGATTGGTTGGACCCGCAGTGGTGATCGAATTCAAGGGGCCCGCACCGCCAGAGGCGATGTCGAAGGAGATGAATTTGTCCTGGCCGGCGGATCGTGGTCGCCCGGGCTGGCAAAGCAACTGGGTGTTCGCATTCCAATGCAAGCGGGCAAGGGTTACAGCCTGACGGTTGAGCGTCCCAAACAATTGCCCAAGCTGAGCTACATCTTCACAGAAGCTCGACTGGCGGTGACACCCATGTGCGGCACGCTGAGATTCGGCGGGACGATGGAGATTGCGGGCCTGAACTTGGACATCAATCCGGCGCGAGTTCGGGGCATTGCCAAGTCGGTGGGGCGCTATTTTCCTGCGTTTCCGCCGGAGACATTTGACGGCATTCAGCCATGGCGTGGCTTAAGGCCTTGTTCGCCGGACGGATTGCCGTACATCGGGCGCACCCGGGCCGTTCAAAATCTGGCCGTCGGCACCGGCCACGCCATGATGGGGCTCAGCCTCGGCCCGATCACGGGGCTGTTGATCGCCGAGGTGTTGTCCGGTGAAACGCCTGGCATCGATCTAACTTTGGTCGAGCCAGATCGATATCTGAGCTGAATCACTAGAGGCGGGGAAGGCACTGTAAACAAGGCCTTTTCAACGCATTTGCGCCGGGATAACGGTTTGACTTGCCCAGTGCCCACAACTACCTTCGCGCCGATGCTGGCCGCACAAATCAAGGGAGTTGCCCCCGAGGCGACTTCTGCCTCCCCCAAGTCCTCTGCCTCTCTCGATTGGCGGCGGATTGTGGAGCCGGTGGGTCAATTCTTGAAAGAGGTGGCGGAAGAGCTGGAGGAGCAAATCGTCACTTTCCACCCCGACCTGCGGGAGCATGCCCGCTACGCATTGACCAGCCAGGGAAAGCAATTGCGCCCCGCGCTCGTCGCACTCGCCGGCCGGTCGTTCGGCCGGTTGAATCGCGACCATGTGAAGGCGGCGGTGATCGTCGAAATGGTACACCTCGCAACGCTGGTGCATGACGACATCATGGACGAGGCGGAAGTTCGCCGCAGCCGACCCACGGTCGCCCAGCGTTGGGGCAACGAGCAGGCCGTGTTGCTGGGGGACTGCCTGTTCGCGCAGGCCTTGAAGCTGGCGGCGGGGTTCCCGACCACGGACGTCTGCCGCGCCGTCGCGGGTGCGACCAAAAACGTCTGCTCGGGTGAGATCCTTCAGACGCAACGCCGATTCCAGGTCAATCTGACCCAACGGGACTACTTGCAGATGTTGGCCATGAAAACTGGTGAGTTGTTCGCGTTGTCCTGTGAATTGGGGGCTTTCCTCAGTGGAATTTCCGGCGAACAGCGAGAGGCCTTGCGCGACTACGGGATGGCACTGGGCACCGCCTACCAACTCTACGATGATTGCGTGGATTTGTTCGGATCCGAGCGCTCCGCCGGAAAATCTCTGGGTACGGACCTTGCCAAGGGCAAGCTGACTTTGCCGGTCATTCTCGGCTTGGCGCGGGCGACCGGGGCCGACCGGGGCGAGATCGAGCACCTGCTGTTGCACTGGGGTCATGATCGCTTGCCGCGCCTTCAGGAATTGCTCGAACACTACGCAACGTTTGAAGGTACGCAGGCCGAGTTGCATCGATTTTTGACGACGGCCCGGCAAAGTCTTGAACGAATCGGGGCATCCGGGCGTCTGGAAGAGCTGGCAACCCTGCTGGACTATCTGGCGCAACAATCCGGTGGGCTTGGGGTTATCAACCAGACCTAACAACCCAGCGGATGGCAAACTTGGCGAGCATGCGGATTGACGACGGCACCCTTGCGGCAGTTGTACCCCAGGTCATTGAACCGGCCATCCTGCCGACCGAAGAACAGGTTCTGGTGCGGCGAGCCAAAGACGGCGAGCTCACTGCTTATGACGAATTGATCCAGCGTTATCAGGAGCGGATTTATGCGACCGTCTACCACATGACGGCGAACCACGAAGACGCCAATGACCTGGCGCAGGAGACGTTCATCAAGGCCTACAAAGCGCTGCACTCCTTCAAGGGGGATTCCAGTTTCTACACCTGGATCTACCGGATTGCCGTCAACAAGACGATCAACTTCCTCAAGCAGCGGCGCAACCGCACCCACATGAGTCTCAACGATGTGGACTTCAATGTGGAGCACGACCCGGACATGCTGGCGCTGGTTTCACATAACACCCCGCACCGGGCGGCCAAACTTTCAGAGTTATCGGCGAGTTTGAACGCCGCCTTGCTGAAGCTGTCGGAAGTTCATCGTATGGTTGTAGTCCTGCATGATGTGCAAGGCGTGCCCCACGAAGAAATTGGGAAACTGATGAATTGCAACGTAGGCACGGTCCGGTCGCGGCTGTTTTATGCCCGGCAGCAATTGCAGGCCCTCCTGTCCGATTACCTCAAGTCGTAACCATGCAAGACTCGCCGCAAGAATTCGAAAAGTTGCGCCAGCTCCTGGCGTTGAAGCGTCATGAGAATCCGCCGCCCGGATACTTTCGCGATTTTTCAAGCTACGTCTTGAACCAGCTCGAGCGCGACGATGCGCGCGCCAGCGAGAGCTGGTTCCTGCGGCTGGTGGCCTTGTTTCAGGCGCGCCCGGCGATCTCTTGGTCGTTTTGCATGGCAACCGGTTTGGTGCTCGTGGCGGCCACGACTGTTTTTGAAGGCAACCCGGGCGGCCCGGCCGCTGCCATGCCGTCAGTCGAGCCGACCTTTGCCTCAATGCCCGACCCAGTTGTTCCTGCTTCTGGCGCCGGTGTGGTTTTCGAAACCAACCTCCAATCGGCAGGCTTTGCTTTGGAAATGGCGCCCGCGCGGACCAATCTGGGGCCAGGCGATTCACTCTTTAGTACGCCCCTCTTCAATTTGCGGGTTGAGCCCGCGAGCTTCAGTCGCTGAAGTGCGACTCAGAACGGCAAAACGCCCGGAGTCAAATCTGGGCGTTGCTTTTTGAGGGTCCGGGAGGGCGGTTGGCGTTCACGGGGCCAGACTGAATCCGAGGACCTTGTCACCAAACTCCAGGAAGGCCAAATTTTCGCCGAATCGGACTTTGGCGGTGCTCTTGAGAAACTGATAGAGAGGATGCGCATCCGTCGTGGCAATCGTGACGGTGTAGACCCCGCCCGCTTCGGTCCATGTGCCGGTGCCGACATTTTGCTCGGGGGCGGTGACCACCGCTGGCACGGGCTGGCCAGGCTGCAACGGCGGGGCTGGCGGGGATGCTTTGATAAAGATGCGGCCATCCGTCGTCGCCACCAGGCTGGCCTCAAGGAACGCCGCCCCGAATTCGCGAGTGAGTTCAAGCATGCGCTTGGGAGTGATGTTCGGCTGCGCCAAGCGGGTTTGTTCCAGTGTGGCGGAGCTGTCGAAGTCCCACCGGCCAAGAATCCGAGTCGGCTCATACTTGGGCGACTTTCCTGTTTCCACGAAGATCTTCAAATCGGCCGCATCCAGTTGCTTTAACTCATCGATGATCGCGGCGTTGTTGAGCAGAGCTTTGATTTTGGGGTGGGCGAGGATTTTTCCCAAGGTCGCTTCGGTCTGAATCAACTCGTTTGCCTGGGGGTCGGCGGCGATATCTTGAATCTCCGGCCGTTCCGCCAGGCCCAAAAAGTAGGGATATCGACCGGTCCGGCTCATCAGGAGGCGATTGTGAAAAATGTGGCCGGCGATATCGGCAAGATCGTAGTAGGCTGGCGGCATTGGATTGATCGCGACAATCGCCCGTTGCATCCCCGACGCGTTCAGGTCGGCACTGACGCGGTTGATGAACTTGGTGGCCCCGGTGGCATTCTCCTCGGTGGTAACCTGTGTGGTCAGGTAGCCGGCGACATAGAGAGCCGTGCAAAGCACGTAGAAGTAGAGCGTCCCGTTTAGCAGACCCAGACTCCCACCCAGGCGGGAAATCACGCGCTCGTAATGCAGCAGCTTCGTATCGGTGGCCTTGTAACGAAAATGAACCTCCACCTTGTTGTGGACGGCGGCGGCGACCGCCTTCATGCCAATCGAGACGATGAGGAACACCGCCAATGGTGCCAACACGTCCGCCAGCAGCACGTTGCTGATCATCATTCGCATGACCGGCGCCAGCACCGGCCCCAGCTTGGGAGCCAGCCAGAGTCCGAGCAGAATACCGAAAAGGGACATGGCCACCCGGATGATTCCTCGTGCGTAGCCAGCGTAACCTGCCAGGCCGACGCAAAGCAGCGCCATTATCCAGATCGTCATGGGCGCAAAACGTAGCTTCCGGTAAGCGGCAAGGCACGCAGAAAATGCGGGCACCCCGGCCGCCGTGGGAACTTGCGCCGAAAGCTTGCCGTCATCCCTTTGAATGGGGTTTTCTTTCCGCAAGTCATTCATATAGGCGCCGCCAATTTCGCATGCACGATCCATCCCCCACTGAGGCCACCAATCCACCGCGACGAAACTTCCTCAAGCAAACCATCACCGCCATCCTGAGCGCGGTCGTTGGTATCGTTCCCGGATTGGCCGGACTCCTCGTGATCTTCGATCCGATCAAGCGCAAGTCAGCGGCGCCGGGTGGGGCGCTGCTCGTCACCCGCTTCGCAGGTCTGCCCGCTGACGGGGTGCCCCGGCGGTTCCAGGTTTTCGCGGATCGCGTGGATGCGTGGAACACCTACAAGAACATCGCGGTCGGCGCAGTTTATCTCCGCCGCGGCCAGGACAACCACGTCACGGCGCTCAACGCCTCCTGTCCCCACGCGGGCTGTTCGGTGAGTTACTCCGGGGAGAAAGGCCATTATCTCTGCCCCTGCCACGACAGCCTCTTCTCACTTGATGGCACGATAGCGAACACCTCGAGCCCGAGCCCGCGCGCGTTGGACGCCCTGGAAGTCGAGGTGCGCAACGAAAACGAAGTGTGGGTCAAATTCCGCAACTTCCAACCTGGCCACAAGGAGAAGTTGCCCGTCGTATGAAAGCGCTCTTCGACTGGCTCGACAATCGCACCGGATACCGTCGCCTCGTTCATGAGGCGCTCAACGAAAATGTCCCCGGGGGTGCCCGTTGGCGCTATGTGTGGGGCAGCACCCTGACGTTCGCGTTCGTCATGCAGGTCATCACGGGGTGCGTGCTGTGGATGGCCTACAACCCCAGCAATCAGACGGCGTGGGAAAGTGTTTACTACATCCAGCACGAGATGTGGGGTGGCTGGTTGCTGCGCGGGATTCATCATTACACAGCCCAGTTCATGACGCTGTTGCTGGTGCTGCACCTGATGCAAGTGGTCATCGATGGCGCTTACAAGGCGCCGCGCGAAGTGAATTTCTGGACGGGCATCGCGCTCTTGATGCTGGTGATGGCGCTCTCGCTGACCGGATATCTGCTGCCCTGGGATCAAAAGGGCTTTTGGGCTTCAAAGGTTGCCACGAGCATTTCCGCGGTGACGCCCGTCATCGGTGCCGACCTGCAAAAACTGATCATTGGCGGCACGGAGTACGGGCATCACACGTTGAGCCGCTTCTTCGCGTTGCATGCCGGCGTGTTGCCCGGCCTGATCATCCTGTTGATCGTGGGTCACGTTTACTTGTTCCGGCGACATGGCCTGACGGCAAAGCAACCCCGGCGCAACCGCGACGTCCCCTTCTGGCCGGACCAGGTGTTCTGCGACGTCGTCGCCTGCCTGGCTGTTCTCGCAGCGGTCGTCTTCCTGACCTTTTGGACACACGGCGCGGAGCTCGGCTCGCCGGCCGATCCCGCCGAGCAGTATGAGGCGGCGCGGCCCGAGTGGTATTTCATGTTCCTCTTCGAGTTGCTGAAATATTTCCCGGCGAGCAAGACCTTCCTCGGCCTCAACCTCGAAGTGTGGGGCGCCATGATTCTCCCCGGCTTGATGGTGGGGTTGATCGTGGCGATGCCGCTGGTGGGCAATTGGAAGCTCGGCCATCGCTTCAATCTCGGCGTCCTCGCGCTGGGCCTGGGATTCTTCGGCGTCTTCACCTGGCTGGCCTACGCGAAGGATGGTGCCAACGCCTCATTCCAGGTGGCCAAAGTCGCCGCCGACCGTCAGGCCGAGCGGGTCGTGGAGCTCGCGCGCCTCAAGGGTATTCCCGCGACGGGTGCGCTCACACTGCTGCGCGAAGATCCGCTCACGCAGGGTCCAAAGCTCTTCGCTCAACACTGCGCGAGCTGCCACCGCTTTGATGGCCATGATGGACTGGGCAATCCCGTGAAAGATCCCGCCTCGGCCCCGGATCTCAAAGGCTTTGCCACCCGCGAATGGCTGACTGGGTTCCTTGATCCAGAGAAAATCATTTCAGCGCATTACTACGGCGGCACCAAGTTCGCCAAGAGCAGCAAGATGGTGCGCTTCGTCCAGAAAGACGTCGCTGGCTACGGTGCGGATCAAAAGGCGATGCTCGTGAAAGTCTTGAAAGCGCTTTCCGCTGAAGCTGCGTTGCCCGTCCAGGTGGTGGCTGACACCGCCGACGCAGCAGTCATCACCGCCGGCAAGGCCTTGCTGGCGCACGAAGACATGCGTTGCACCGAGTGCCATAAATTCCATAATACGGACGAAGACGCTGACGCTCCGAATCTGACGGGCTACGGGTCGCGCGACTGGCTCGCCGCCTTCATCGGCAATCCCGCGCACGAGCGATTCTACGGCGAGCGCAATGATCGCATGCCGGCCTTTGCTGAGGAGAAGACGCTCGACGGGCAGGCGATCGGTCTGCTGACCGACTGGTTGCGTGGGGACTGGGTACGCGCGGAAGATGCTGCCAAGACGGCCTCGCCGTAGCGTTTGATTCGCCATCGACAGGCACCGTTTCACTTCCCATCATCGCGCCCGTTTTTATGGCGACGATCAAACCCTTTGCAGCCCTCCGACCGAACCCCGAGCTGGCCAGCCAGATTTGCGAACTGCCCTATGACGTGATGTCTTCCGAGGAAGCCCGCGCCATGGCGGCCGGCAATCCGCTGAGCTTTCTCCACGTTTCCAAGCCCGAGATCGACCTGCCCCCGGACACGGACATTTACTCCGAGGCCGTCTATGCCAAAGGGCGCGAGAACTTCAACCGGTTGCTTGCTCAAGGCTCGCTTCGGCAGGATGCGCAACCCTGCTTCTATCTCTACCGCCAGGTCATGGGGAAGCATGCGCAGGTGGGACTCGTGGCGGCTGCCGGCTGCCAGGAATACCTCGACGGAATCATCAAAAAGCACGAGTTCACGCGCCCGGACAAAGAGGATGATCGCGTGCGCCATATCGAGGCGTTGAACTCCCAGACGGGGCCCGTCTTTCTCGCTTACCGTGCGGCGCCGTCGCTCGACCAATTGTTCAGCGAGATCGCGAGCGGCACGGCGGACGTGGATTTCACCGGCAAAGACGGCGTGCGCCACACGGCCTGGGTGATTCGTGATGCGGCGACGATTCAGCAGGTTGAAGCGGGGTTTGCCAAGGTGCCGTGTCTCTACATTGCGGACGGCCACCACCGGAGCGCGGCGGCTGGACGGGTCTATCAAGCGCGACAGGGAGCGGGCCAGAGCGCGCGGTTTCTGGCCGTGATCTTTCCGCACAACCAGATGCAGATCCTGGCTTACAACCGCGTCTTGAAGGATTTGAACGGCCGCTCCAGGGCAGACCTTTTGAAAGCTCTGGAAAGCATTTTTGTAATCCTGCCGGGCACCGCCGAGTCGCCGGGGCGGAAGCACGCGCTGGGTCTTTATCTCGCCGGCACGTGGCATCAATTGCAGGTCCGTCCTGAGTTCTCCCACGCCGCCAGCCCCATCGACCAACTCGACGTATCCATCTTGCAACAGCGGGTTCTGGCGCCGTTGTTCGGCATCGACGATCCGCGCACGAGCAAACGGATCAGCTTCGTGGGTGGCATCCGGGGCGCGGCCGAGTTGGAAAAGCTCGTGAACTCCGGTGATTACGCCTGCGCTTTCTCGATGTTCCCCACCAGCATCGAAGACTTGATGGCGATTGCGGATGCGGGTGGGATCATGCCGCCGAAAAGCACCTGGTTTGAACCCAAGCTGCGCGACGCGATGTTCTGCCATTTGATCTGAGCTTGGTTTCGCCGTTCTCTGTGTACAACAAAAAACCCCTTCCCGGTTGGGAAGGGGTTTGTGTTTCCAGGAGGCCGGATTAGAAGTTGTAGATCATGTTGACCGCGACGAGCCATTGATCGTCTTCGGCCCAACCGAGGGAGTTCTGGCCGTCTTCGGCGTTGTCATAGCGGACTTCGAGACGGGTCAGGACATTCGCCCAGAGGTCGTACTCGACGGTGCCGGTGATCGACCAAATCTTACCGTTCTCGTTATCTGAGAAATTACGGTAAATGACTTCGCCGTCGGCGTACTCACCGCGCAAGTGCAGGCTGACCTTCTCGGTGGCTTTGAACGAGGCGTAGAGACCATAGACGTTCTGGTAGGTGTCGCCGGAGGTGTTGCCGCCGCCGTTCTGGTTGACGTAGTCATACGCCAAACCAACGCTCAGGCCTTCAACCGGGGTGGCGATCGTCGCACCAGCGTAGTAATTCGCCTGGTTGTCTCCATTCGAGGAGTTGAAACCATAGATGGAGCCGCCGTAGAGCGTGGAGCCCTGGAGGAAGCCGCCGCTCTCAGGAGCGGTGATGGCGATCGAGCCCATCGCCGTCTTATCGGCTTCGGATTTGGTGTAATGGGCGCGGTTGTTGACGCCGGCTGACCACGTGTTGGCGATGCCCGCCGTGGCGCTGACCGTTTCGTTGAACGCGTAGCTGGCGAGCACACCGGTGTGCTGCGTCGGTTCAATTCCCCAGGCCCAGGAACGGGTGTAGTTCGGGTTGGAGCCGTTGTTGAAGGATTCGTAACCGATCACGGTGTCGAACACGCCAACCTTGAAATCAAGGCCGTTGCCGACCGGCGTGCGCAGCTCCACATAGGCCTGCTTGATGCCGAAGTCGCTGTTGTTATTGTCGGCCGAAGTGACGGAGGTGTTGTAACCCACGGCATCCGGTCCAAACAGGAGTTCGGCCTTGTAGCCGGCGGCCCATTGGCTCTCATCCAGCGGCTTGGCGATCGTCAGGTTGACGACGTTCAGGTTGAAGCCGTCGGACTTGCCCGGTTCACCTTTGCCGTAGTTGGGAACGCTGGCGGGATAGCCAAAGCCTTCGCCGTCGTCCTGATTGCCTTGTTCACCCAGGTTCCAGTGACCGGCTACGTCGACATAGCCACTGATGGTGGTGGAAGCCAGCGCCGTCATTACCGGGCTTTCTTCCGCTTGAACTGCCGAGACACCGCTCAACACGCCGGCTGAGGCCAGGGCTGCGGTCCATTTGTTTACTTTCATTCGCATGTTCCTCCGTCGAATTAGGTTGTTGCTTGTTTGTAACTTACGATTTAGCGGACTGAAAACGGTTCGTCCGCCCACCAGAACGGTGTCATTGAAGGGGCGGTTTAAAGGAAAGCTCCCGCTTTGACAACAGTTTTTTAACCTTCAGGACTGCTGCCGACCTGCCGATATGTCCGATCCGGCCGGTCAACATTTGTTTGGAATCCGCTCTTCCACGTGGGCATCCTTCGGCCTGCCGGCGGCCGCCTTTGAAGAACAGGCGGCTTCGCGGTGCCTGGACCGACAACGAATCCCGTGAGTGGCGCCCATTTTCAAAAACCTCCCGTGTTGACGCAGGACGAACCGTGGGCGGCCCATGCGCGGCACTGGAACCGGCTGGGGCCGCCATTGCGACCCGTCGCCGAAGATGTGCAGCGGCTGCACTCGGCGTGGGCGTCGTCCGCTGATTCTCCGATCTTTCCGTCCCGAAAGATCGAGATCTTGATGTTGGGGGTCACGCCGGAGCTCGCTGATCACCGATGGGCGCACGAGTTCCAGCTTTCGGCGGTCGACGCCAGCGAAGCCATGATCCAAGGAGTCTGGCCGGGTGACACGGAGCAGCGTCGGGCATATTGCGGCAGTTGGACGAATACGCCGTTCGCCGACGCCGCTTTCGATCTTATCGTGAGTGATTGTGGGCTCACGCCGCTGGCGTTACCCGAACAGGTGGCCGCCCTTGGACAGGAGCTCCGCCGACTAATCCGGCGGGATGGGCGGGTCGTCATGCGGCATTTCGCGCAATCGGCAAACCCGCTGCCGATGGCCCAACTGGTTCAACTGGTGGAGTCTGGAAAGCTGCGAAAATTTCACGAGTTGAAGCTGAGACTTCTGCTCGCGTTGGCGGCTACTTTGCCGGCCGTTCGCCTGGGCGATGCATGGGAAAAGTTTGAGCAGCACTTTCCTGATCGCGCCCGACTGGCGGAACAACTCGGTTGCTCGCTGGAGATTATTGCGACGATCGATGCGTATCGGGAACGGGATGGCAGCTATGCGTTTCCGACGCTTGCCGAACTAGCCCAGCAATTCAGCGGTTTTACTTTAAAGACCGGCCCGGACGCCACGTATCCGCTCGCGGAATGTTGCCCGGTGTTTTCACTTACCCCCAAGCCATGAGTGCCGACTGGTTGGAACGTGCCCGAAACCATCCCCGACTGCTCCCGCCCGAAGTGCGGGCGCGGAATGGTAGCGATCGATTGTTTGCCTTGCTCACTGAGTACGCCCTGACCGAGCGGTTGCCGATTGGGGAAATGGAATCGCGGCAGCGCGTCCGCCTTGGAAATCTCGCCCGGCACGCCGTCAAAAAGTCCCCGCACTTTGCCCGACGCCTTAAGGACGCCCGACTGACGCCCAACGATCTGGCCGAGCCCGGCGGTTTGCAGGCCTTGCCGCCGCTCACTCGCGAGCAAATCTTTGCCGCCGGCGAAGCGCTCTTCTGTCGGGAGGTGCCGCCCAAACATGGCCGAGTACAAAGTGGGTCGACGACGGGCTCCACCGGCCAGCCGATCGTGATCCGGAGCACGGACTATTCGCAGCTCCATTGGCAGGCCCACGTGCTGCGGGTGCATCTCTGGCACCAGCGCGATTTTGGCGATCGCCTGGCGGTGTTGCGGGCCAGCCTCAACAAGGACTTTGAGCAGGCGAGTTGGGGGCCGCCGTGTGGTTTGTTGTTTCGCACCGGCCCACTCTCGGCCCGCGAGGTCAGGCATTCCGTTGAAGAGCTGTTGTCGTGGTTCTCCATTTTCCAGCCACAACAACTTCTGGTGTTGCCCAGTTGTTTGTCGGAGATCGTGGCCGAACTGGAGCGGACTGGCCGGCGCCTGCCCGGTTTGCGCAGTGTCCGCACGCTCAGCGAGACCGTGTCGGACGGCTTGCGCGAATATGTGTGGCGCGTGCTCGGGCTTCATTTGCAGGATGGCTACAGCTCAATGGAAGGCGGCATCATCGCCACCCAGTGTCCGGAGGCCGGCACCTATCATGTTTCCGAGCAGTTGATCTTGGAAGTGGTGGACCCGGCCGGCCGGCTCTGCGCGCCCGGGCAGGTGGGCCGGATTTTGTTCACGCATCTCGGCAACTACGCCACCCCGTTGATCCGCTATGAAATTGGCGACTACGCGGAAGCGGGCACCCCGTGCAGCTGTGGCCGGACAATGCCGCCCTTGCGTCGAATCGTGGGCAGGGAACGCAATCTCGTCATGCTCCCCGACGGCACGCGGCACTGGCCGAAGTTCGGCTTCCATCGTTGGATCGAGGTGTTTCCGGTGCGCCAGTTTCAATTTATTCAGCGCGATCACCACAATATCACGGCGCGGCTGTACGCTCACGGACGTCCGTCGGCGGTTCAGGAGGCAAGACTTGTGGAGATCATGCAGGAAGGCCTCGGCCATCCCTTCACCATTCACTTTGAATGGCAGGGCGAACCCCTGGCGCGCCAGCCGGGCGGTAAGTTTGAGGAGTTTCGCCGGACCTGGAATTGAGGGATCGCTACGTCGGCGCCCTTCGCAACTTCGGCTTGGCGCGCTTCATTGCGCGACCCTTCCGCAAACCAAGCGACGAATCGCAACGTGGCTGGTCGCTGCCAATCGGCAGCAACTGCGCTTATTCCTTCTTCTTAAAGAGACTCTTGAGGCCTTCGGTCGCCTTGCCCACGGCTTCCGTGGATTCCTTGGTTGCAGCTCCGACGGCTGCGTTGGCTGCATCCTTGCCAGCGTCCGCCACCGATTTGGCGGCGGCGGCCAGGACGTCGGCGGTCAACTCATTCAAGGCGCGTTTGACGATTTCACCCACGGTGATTCCCTCCGGGCCGGTGCCTAGGTCCTTGATTTCGAAATCCGGAGCCGCGATGGTTATGTTCTTGCCCGCCAGCATGGAGAGGCGCAGATGCACTTTGATACCGGTGAGTTTGAGATGGTTTAACTGCAATTTCTTGGAGGCGCCCGCTGGCTCGGATGCAGCCGGGGTGGCCGGTGCGGTGGCGGTGCCGGCACCCACCGTGTCGGCTACATTCTTTTGGATGGCGGTCAGGTTGTTATCCTTCAAACCGCCTTCGAGGATGATCTCGGGGCCGTCGACGATGATCTCGTCGATCACGATCTTGTCGGACAACAACGAAGTGGGTTTGATGGCGAGGTGGGCATGACCCATCTTCATCGTGTACTCCGCCTTGTAGCCATCCGGGCTGCCCACGACGAGCCCGGAGATGGCACCCGAGCCTGACAGGGGGCGGATGCTGACTTTTTCGAGCTGGATGGTGGTCTTCGTCAACTTGGGGCCGACCGTCTCAATCCCTGTCTCGACGATCGCGTCCAGTTTGGTGGCGACGATGAGCACGGCGATGATGAGCACGGCGAGCAAGCCGCCGACGATTCCAATGATGATCTTCTTCTTGTTCATGATAGGGGTTCGAGTGTGAAATGAATCTATCCGCCCGACGGCGGTCGAATGGCCGAGAACATGGCCGCACCCATACGAATTGTAAAACGAGATCGCTTCCGTCAGAGTTCGCGTTCGCGGCGCTCCACGTGAAGCGTCCTATTCTTGATGAACACACACTTGCCTGCTGATTTGCTGAACCGCCGTCAAGCCCTGCGCCGGGTTGCGCTGGGCGCGGCTTCGCTTTCGATGCTGCCGCCTGCCACCGGATTCGGGGCCACCGCTCCAGCCTACAATCAAACGGCGCCGGTGTATCCAGCGAAGCGCGTGTTCCCGCTGGAACAGAAGGACGAGTTGCTCCTCGACGCCCTGACCGAGGCCGCGTTTCGGTTCTTCTGGGAAAACAGCCATCCCAAGACCGGGCTGATGAAAGACCGCAGTTCCGCAAACGGTGTGGATGAACGGCCGGTCGCCAGCATTGCTTCAACGGGCTTTGGTCTCACCGCGTACTGCATCGCGGCCAATCGCGGCTGGGGTGATGGCAAGGAGATCCGCGATCGCGTCCGCAAGACTCTCCGCTGGCTCTGTGAATGGATGCCGCACGAGCACGGCTTTTACTTCCATTTTGTCGATTGGTCCAACGGCCGCCGCATGTGGGGCTGCGAGTTGTCCTCCATTGATACCGCGCTGCTCTTGTGCGGCGTCATCACCTGTGGTGAATACTTCGTCGACCCGGAGATTCGCGATCTGGCCGCCATCTTGTACCAACGCGTCGATTGGAACTGGATGCTCAATGGCGGCAACCTGCTCGCGCACGGCTGGCTGCCGGAGTCCGGCTTCCTCAAGAATCAGTGGGACCACTACAGTGAATTGATGCTGGTCTACCTGCTGGCCATGGGGGCGGACGCCAACCGCATTCCGATTTCCAGTTGGGAGGCCTGGCGGCGACCGGTGTATGAGCACGAACAGCTTCGTTACATCGGTTCACCGGCGCCGCTCTTCGTGCATCAATACGCCCACGCGTGGTTTGATTTTCACGGTCAGCACGACCGTTATGCGAACTACTTCGACAACTCGGTGCTAGCCACCGAGGCACATCGCCGATTCTGCCTAGGGTTGGCGGCCAAGTTTCCCGGCTATGCGGAAGACCTGTGGGGGATTACCGCCTCGGATTCTGTAAACGGCTACGTGGTCTGGGGCGGTCCGCCAGCGATGGGGCCGATTGATGGCACTGTCGTTCCGTGTGCGACGGCGGGTTCACTGCCGTTTCTGCCGCGCGAATGCCTGAAGGTGCTGCACACGATGAAGACTCGTCACGGGGACAAGCTCTGGAAGCGCTATGGCTTCGCCGATGCCTTCAATCCGCAGACCGGCTGGGTCGCGCGCGATGTGATCGGCATTGATCTCGGCATCACGGCATTGATGTCAGAAAACGTCCGCAGCGGCCTGGTGTGGGATACCTTCATGAAGAACCGCCACGTGAAACAAGGGATGGAACGAGCCAAATTCAAGCGCTCGCAGAAAGTGCGGACCAACCTTTATCTGCCCCGGTAAACCCGCCGGATTGCGGGCGGCAGCTTACTTCCGGATCTCGAAGATCCGGTTGAGCTGCGTGATCTCGAGGATCTGTTCCACCACCCGGGTTGGCTCCACCAAGATGATCCGGCCGTTGTTCGCACTGATCGTTTTCTTGAGGGCGATCAACGCGCTCAAACCCTGGGAATCGATGAACGAAACATTCGAGAGATAAACCTCGATGACCTTGGCCTTGGCGGGCAGTCGCGCGCGGACCGAGTCAATCAACTCGCGGTAGTTTTCGGCGCTGATCCGGGTCAACCCCTCCACCTTCATCGTTTCGTCTTGGATAAGCAGATTCATGTTTCGGTGCGTTATTGTTCGAAAAGTTTCCGGGTTGGTAGACGCGCCATTGCTAGCTAAAGGAACGCGGAACGCGAGCCAAAAATCTTGCCCCGGTTGGCGCCCGGCACTTTCGCGTCGCCAAGGCTGCGGGCTCCCGGCATAAGTGCGTCATGCAATACTTGCTCGCAGCTTTGATCGGGTTGGGGGGCGGTGTGGCGAGCGGCCTCTTCGGTGTCGGTGGCGGCATCGTGATGGTGCCGGCCATGATTTTTCTTCTCGCGCAGGATCCCAAGGTGGCCGTGGGTACTTCGCTCGCGGTGATCGTGCCGACGGCCCTCGTCGGATCGTTCCGTCACGCCACATTCGACAACATCGACTGGCGCATCGTGATGATGCTCGTGCCGACGGCGTTGATCGGCGTCTGGATCGGGCCGCAGATCGCCGAGGCAATCTCTGGTCTGGCGTTGAAGCGCGCCTTTGGCTGCCTGCTGCTGGTGGCGGCTGCCAAGTTACTCATTGGCAAGTAACGCATCTGTGCACAAATCGATGTTGCCCGCCGGCCGCGTTTCGGGAACCTTTTCGCGCTCCCCCTGCCAGCAGGCAGAACGCGATTGTAAATGCGCCACATTCGGGCAATCACATTTGATGTCGGCGGCACGCTGATCCAGCCGTGGCCGTCCGTTGGTCACGTGTACGCGGAGGTCGCCGCGGATCACGGCCTCACGGAGGTTGACCCCACGACCTTGAATCGCCGGTTCGCCGCGGCGTGGAGTACACGTGGCGAGTTTGAGCATTCACATCAGGGCTGGGCTGGGCTCGTGGACGCCACGTTTGCGGGTCTGGTTGACCGCAAACCGAGCGCGAGCTTTTTTCCGAAGCTTTACGAGCGCTTTGCTGATCCGGCGGCCTGGCGGATCTACGACGACGTCCTGCCCACCCTCGATGAACTGGCCAGTCGCGGGTTTGCCCTGGCCGCCGTGTCGAACTGGGATGAACGCCTGCGGCCCTTGCTGGCGGCACTGAATCTCGACGGCTACTTCGAGGCGGTGCTGGTGTCCTGCGAGCTCTATTTTGCCAAGCCTTCGAACGTCATTTTTGAACACGCGCTCCGCAAGCTCGGCGTCGCTCCCGCCGAGGCGTTGCATGTGGGCGACAGCCCGCTGGAAGATGTCGAAGGGGCGAAATCCGCCGGCATGAAGGGGCTGCTACTGGATCGCTCGGGAACGCCCGGCGCGGGGCGGATTCAGTCACTCACCGAGCTGTTGGCGCTGGTGCCTGAGCGCTGGTGAAGCGGGCAGGGCCTGCGAATTAGCCTCAATTTTATGACGGGGTGTAGCACGGCTTATACTTTGACCGCTTCATTGACCTTCTGGCGGCCCGACCCTTAGATAACCCCTAACGAACGCTGCCCAATCGTCGTTTCCAGCCCCGGCACCCAACTGTTCGCCCCGTTAAATGAAGCTACTCGACGGACTAATTAAATCCACGCTCGGGCGCAAGTTCCTGATGGCGCTCTCGGGCGCTGCGCTGGTGCTCTTCGTGATCGGTCACCTGGTCGGCAATCTTCAGATCTTTGGCCCGCCGGAGATGATCAACCAATACGGTGCCTTCCTGCACAGCAAGCCCGCGATGCTCTGGTGCGTGCGACTGGGCTTGCTGGGAATCATTGGCGTACACATCTGGTCGGCGGTTTCTTTGAGCCACGCCAACAAGGCCGCGCGGCCGGTCGCCTATGCGAACTGGAATCCGACGGTCGCCACGTATGCCTCGCGCACGATGTTAATGAGCGGGTTGATCATCGCGACGTTCATCGTCTATCACCTTTTGCACTACACCGCGCAGGTGCCGGCCATCAATTTCACGGGGCAGGACTTCACGACTTTCAAGGACGCCGAAGGTCACGCCGATGTTTACCGGATGATGATCACGGGCTTTCGACAGCCGTTGGTGGCGGTGTTCTACATAGTTGCCGTGGGCTTGCTTTGTCTGCACCTGAGCCACGGCATCAGTGCGGCGTTTCAATCGCTGGGCCTCAAGAACAAATCCGTGGGGCCGATCATCGACAAGGCTTCCAAGGGTTTCGCGATGGTGATCTTTCTCGGTTATGCCTCAATCCCGGCGGCGGTGTTGCTGGGGCTCGGAAAGGAGCTGGTGAAGTAACATGGCCCTCAACTCCAACATCCCCTCCGGTCCGCTCGCGCAGAAGTGGGACAAGCACAAGTTCGATCTCAAGCTGATCAACCCGGCGAACAAGCGCAAATTCGAAGTCATCGTCGTGGGCACCGGCCTCGCCGGCGCCTCCGCCGCCGCGACGCTCGCCGAGCTGGGCTACAGCGTGAAGAGCTTCTGCTACCAGGACAGCCCGCGGCGCGCCCACTCGATCGCGGCCCAGGGCGGCATCAATGCCGCGAAGAATTACCAGAACGACGGCGACTCGGTTCACCGGCTTTTTTACGACACCCTCAAGGGTGGCGATTTCCGCGCGCGCGAGGCCAACGTCCACCGGCTCGCGCAGGTCAGCGTGAACATCATCGACCAGTGCGTGGCGCAAGGCGTGCCGTTCGCGCGCGAGTACGGTGGTCTGCTCGACAACCGCTCATTCGGCGGCTCGCAGGTGAGCCGCACGTTTTATGCGCGTGGGCAGACCGGCCAACAGTTGCTGCTCGGCGCCTATTCGTCGTTGAGCCGGCAGATCGGGCTTGGGACCGTGAAAATGTATTCCCGTACCGAGATGCTTGACCTGGTCATGGTCGATGGCCATGCGAAGGGCATCATCACGCGCGACCTGGCCACTGGAAAGATCGAGCGCCACGCGGCCGACGCGGTCATCCTCGCGACTGGCGGCTATGGTCCGGTCTTTTACCTCTCGACCAACGCGGTCGGCTGCAACGTCACGGCCACGTATCGCGCCCATAAGCGCGGCGCGTATTTTGCCAACCCGTGTTACACGCAGATTCATCCGACGTGCATTCCGGTCAGCGGCGATCATCAGTCGAAACTCACGCTGATGTCCGAGTCGCTGCGCAATGACGGCCGCGTTTGGGTGCCGAAGAAGAAGGAAGATTGCGGCAAGTCAGCCTCCCAGATCGCCGAGGCGGATCGCGATTACATCCTCGAACGCAAATATCCGAGCTTCGGCAATCTCGCGCCGCGCGATGTTTCGAGCCGCGCAGCGAAGGAAGTGTGCGACGAAGGCCGGGGTGTTGGCCCGGGCGGCCTTGGAGTCTATCTCGATTTCGCAGACTCCATCAAGCGGCTCGGTGCGGACAAGATCAAGGAACGCTACGGCAATCTCTTTGACATGTATGAATGCATAACGGGCGAGAATGGCTACCAGCAGCCGATGCGCATCTTCCCGGCGGTGCATTACACGATGGGCGGGCTGTGGGTGGATTACAACTTGATGAGCAACGTGCCCGGCCTGTTCGTGCTGGGTGAAGCGAACTTCTCCGATCACGGTGCGAACCGCTTGGGCGCAAGCGCGCTGATGCAGGGACTGGCCGATGGTTATTTCGTGGTGCCGTACACGATTGCCAATTATTTCGCGACTTCGAAACAGAAGCGGCCTTCGACGGACCACCCGTCCTTCAAGCAGGCGGAGGAGAACGTCGGCGGCATCACCAGCCGGCTGCTCGCCATCAAGGGTAAACGGACCGCTCGATCCTTCCATCGCGAGTTGGGCTTGTTGGTCTGGGACAAGTGTGGCATGGCGCGCAGCCGCGAGAGTCTGTCTGCCGCCTTGAAGCGCATTCCCGAATTGCGCGAAGAATTCTGGAGCAACCTCAACGTCCCGGGTTCTGGTGAGAACTTGAATCAAGCGCTGGAGCATGCCGGGCGCGTTGCTGATTTCATGGAGTTCGCCGAGTTGCTTTGTACCGACGCGCTGAATCGCGAGGAGAGTTGTGGCGGGCACTTCCGCGTCGAGCACCAATACACCAAGGCTGATCCGGAAGTAGTGAGCGGTTACACCGATGAAGGTGAAGCCAAACGGAATGACCAAAATTTTGCCTACGTCGCCGCATGGGAGTTCAAAGGCGTCGGCACCCCGCCGCAGCTCAACAAAGAGCCGCTGGTATACGAGGAAGTTCACATGTCCACCCGGAGCTACAAATAGGGATTTGCCATGGCCAAGAAGCTGAATCTGACTTTGAGGGTCTGGCGCCAGAACAACGCTGCCGACGGCGGACGTTTTGAAACCTACGCGGCGCAGGGCATCGACGAGGACATGAGCTTCCTCGAGATGCTCGACGTGGTGAACGATCAACTGAGCGGCGACAGCCGCGAGCCCATTGCCTTCGACAGCGATTGCCGCGAGGGTATTTGCGGTACGTGCTCGTTGGTGATCAATGGCATTCCGCACGGTGGGCGCAAAGGCACGACTGCTTGTCAGCTTCACATGCGGAATTTCCACGACGGCCAGACGATCACGGTCGAGCCCTGGCGCGCCGCCGCGTTTCCCGTGGTGCGCGATTTGGTGGTCGATCGGAGCGCGTTTGACCGGATTGTCCAGGCGGGGGGATTTATCTCGATTCGCACCGGCGGGACCCCGGACGCCAATGCGACCCCGATTCCGAAAGAAGTTTCCGACAAAGCGATGGACGCCGCACAATGCATTGGCTGTGGCGCGTGTGTCGCGGCCTGCAAAAACGCTTCGGCCATGCTGTTTGTGGCAGCGAAAGTCAGCCACCTGAATCTGTTGCCCCAAGGCCAGCCAGAGAAATTCCGCCGAGCCGAAAGGATGGTGTGGCAGATGGATATAGAGGGGTTCGGTGCCTGTACGGTAACCGGTTCCTGCGAGGCGGTTTGCCCCAAAGAAATCAGCCTCGACTTTATCGCTCGCCTGAATCGTGACTTTGCGCTTTCGGCGCTGAAGTGAGGCGTACATTTGACAACAAGTAATGATTCAAGCCGAAGCATCCAGTAACTGTCACAAATTGGTGTCGCGGCGATGGTTGCGCGTGTCGTGGCGGAAATTTTCATTTGACACATGATGTCAGCCGACTAACCTGACCGGACTTAGATTTAAGCCATCTTACAAATCGGGAGTGACTATGAAATATACTGGACGCCTGTTCAATAAAACGGCCGTGTTAGGGATCGCGCTGATAGCGGTGCTGTCGGCAAGCACGGGGCAAGCACAATCCACCAAGCAGGGCAAGGCGCAGGTGCGCGCCGTCAGTGGTTCCGCCCGCTATTCCACCGGTGGGGGTGCTTGGATGGAGCTTAAGACCGGCGCCGTTCTCAATTCCGGTGCCATTGTTTCAACCGCTGCCGGATCGCACGTTGACCTCTATCTGGGGATGAATGGTCCGGTGGTTCGCGTCTCTGAAGACACCCAGATGGGTATCGACAAGCTCACCTACACCGACACCGGTGCCGACGCAGTGATCGAAACCCAGTTGAATCTGACCAAGGGCACCTTGATCGGCTCCGTTCGAAAACTGGCGGCTGCTTCGCGTTATGAAATCAAGACGCCGGCCGGTGTCGCTGGCATCCGGGGTACGGATTACGTCATTACCCACACCTTGATGCTCTTCATCCTGAAGGGGCTCGGCCATGTCGCCTTCATCTTGCCAGATGGCAACATTCTCTCCGAATCCGTTTCCACGGGTGAAGCGTTCATTCCGCCGGGTAAGAAACGGGTCATCACCAAAGAAGAGTACGACCGCTGGCAGCCGATTATCGGTAAGTTGGTCACGACCAGGGAGGCCTACGATCCAGACCTGAAAAGGAATGTGATCTTTGTTGAGCCGCGCACCGGAGTTGATACGAGCCCGGTTGACACCGACAGTGAGAACACAGGTTGCTGAAGCAGCGTAATTCTTTAAACCCGGAGTAACCTTGAGTTGCTCCGGGTTTTTGCTTTTATTGCGGTCGAGATGAAATACAACGCGAGAAACATTCCGGCGTTGATTGCCTTGGGGGCCCTCGGGCTCGCGAGCGTCCTCCCTCTCGTCTCGATTCATTTCCCGGGCAACTTCTTGAATGCCTTGGAGCTGGATACGTACGACTGGCGAATGCGACAGGCGGCCAAAACCCCGGCGGCGGCCGCCCCGAATCTGGCTGCTAGTTACCTTGATGAAGCTTCCATTGAGGATTTGGCTGCGTCGCTCAAGGTCAACTGGCCTTACCCGCGTCAGGTGCATGGACGCATCGTGCGTGAGTTGGTCCGCCAAGGCGCCAAGGCGGTGGCGTTCGACGTCCTCTTCGTCGGGCTGCGCCCAATGGATGCGCCGGTCGAGCGGGATGATAAATCTCTCGAAGAGTCGGATGATTTCTTTGCCCGCCAAATGATGGAAGCTGGCAATGTGTTCATCGCCGAAGGCGAGCAAGCTGTGCCGTCGCCGGTCTTCGCGATGGCGGCAAAAGGTGTGGGAAGCTTGGTGGCACCCCGGGACTTTGATGGAGTCTTGCGCCGGATTCAACCCGTGGCAACCGACGAAAAGGGCCGTCGCCGCTGGCATTTGGGGTTGCTCCTTGCCGCGGCCGATCTCGAACTTGATCTGGATGCGGCCACGATTTCGAAAGCCGGCATTACCTTGCCCGATCGACATGGCGCGGTGCGATTCATCCCCTTGGATCGCGATGGTCGCATGCTGATTGACTGGAATTTGACCGCGGATGATCCGCGGGTTCTAAAGATAAATAACGGCATGCTGGTGCAGTTTGATCGGGCCCGGGAAATCGGCGGCGACGAAGGCTATCGTGAACTTCTGGAGTTGTACCGCACCGAAGCAGGGATGACTTTCCCGAGTGAGAAACCACTCGCCGGCAAGCTTTGCATCATTGGCTCGGTTGCTGAAGGTAACAATGTCACGGACTTTGGCGCCACCCCGCTCTCCCGCCACGCTCCGTTGGTCGCAACTTATCAAAACGTTGCCAACACCGTCATCATGAACCGGTTTATCAAACCGATTGGACTGGTCGCGGAAATTCTCATGCTGGCGGGACTTGGTATCCTCTCCGCTTTGATCACCTGGCGGACCAAGGTGACCCAGGGCGCCATCTGGATGACCGTCCTGGGTGCTGTGATGTTGCTCGCCGCTTTGATGGCTTTTACGCATCTGCGGGTCTGGATTCCGGTTATCAATCCAATCGTGGGCGGTCTGCTCATCCCGTACGTGTCCCTGGTATCTTATCGGGTCATTTTCGAAGAGCGTGAGCAGCGGAGAATCAAGCAAGTGTTCAAGCGCGTCGTCTCGCCCAATGTCGTGAACGAACTCCTGGCGGCGGAGCATTTGTCGCTCGGCGGCGCTCGCCGAAACATCACGGTCTTTTTCGCCGATGTCCGGGGCTTCACGGAAATGACCGATTCGACCCACGCCCGCGCCGAGCTATATGTCCGCGAGCACCACCTTGCCGGGGATGCGGCTGAAGCCTACTTCGATCAGAGCGCCCGCGAAGTGCTGGCGACCGTCAACCTCTACCTCGGAACCATTGCCGATATCATCAAGAAACACGACGGGACATTGGACAAGTACATCGGCGATTGCGTCATGGCCTTTTGGGGGGCGCCCATAGTTAATGAGCAGCATGCGGTCCCCTGCGTCCGCGCGGCAATCGAAGCGCAGCGGGCCATCTTCCAATTAAACATCGAGCGGGCAGCGGAGAATGAGCGACGCAAGACGGCCGCTGGTCCGGGGGCCGAAATCGAGCTGCTCCCGCTGCTATCTCTCGGCACCGGCATCAACTCGGGGATTGCCACGGTTGGCCTGATGGGTTCCGAGGAGCACACTTTCAGCTACACGATCTTTGGCCGGGAAGTGAATCTGGCCAGCCGCTTGGAGGGTTTTTCTGGGCGCGGTCGAATTATCATCGGCGGCAACACCTACGCCGATTTGCAGCGCTATGCGCCCGAGCTGGCAGCGACCTGCGTGGTGCAAGAAGCCTATAGCTTCAAGGGTTTTCGCGAAGCGATCGTAACCTACGAAGTGCCGTGGAAAGAAGGCGCGGCAGCCAGTTCGTGATTTCCGATGGGCAGCCGTGGCGTCTCCTGCTAGCTTCACCCCCAATGCGGACCGTGATCTATCCCGGCAGTTTCGACCCTTTGACCAATGGCCATTTGGACATCATTCAACGGGCGGCCCGGCTGTTTGATCGCGTCATTGTCGCGGTCGCGGGCAATGAGTCCAAACATCCGCTCTTTACGTTGGAAGAACGAGTCGCGCAGGCGAGATCAACCGTGTCGGCGATGCCGAACGTTGAAGTTGATTCGTTCGATGGCTTGTTGATCGAGTACGTCGCGCAGCGAAATGGCCACGCGGTCATCCGGGGCTTGCGGGCGGTGTCGGATTTTGAGTTCGAGTTTCAACTTGCCCTGATGAACCGAAAGCTGGACGAACGCGTGGAGACCATCTTCATGATGCCCAAGGATACCTATACCTTCCTCAGCTCGCGAATCGTGAAGGAAATTTCCCGGCTGGGCGGTGATGTCCGGCAGTTTGTTCCGGAATGTGTCGAGGCGGCCCTCCGGTGCCGTCACCCCAAGAAATGAAAGGCTCCCCATGCCCCTGCTCGTTAACATCAAACAATTGGAAGATCGCAACGACCGGCTGGTTGGCGAATTGCAGGTGGAAGAGATGCAATTCGATTTCCAGGACGAAGTGGTGAGTTTTACGAAACCGCTGGTGTACCGGCTTGAAGTTCAACACCTGGATGACGCGCTCCTGATCACTGGCGACCTTGAACTGCCGGTCGAGTGTGCGTGCGTGCGCTGCTTGCAGCCTGTTTTGGACGTCATCCGACTTCGCAACTGGGCCTGCCACATCCCGTTGGAGGGCGAGGATCAGCCAACCATTGTCAGGGACTCGGTGGACTTGACGCCTTATATTCGCGAAGATATGGTCCTCGCCCTTCCGACCCACCCGGTGTGTCGGGAAGATTGCCCTGGGCTGACGGGAAAGACCATTACCACCCTCCGCAGTGCTGCCAGCACGACGGCGGGTGTTTCGTCACCTTGGGATGAACTAAACAAACTGAAGCTGAAATCGTAAGCATATGGGTGTCCCCAAGCGCAAACCATCGAAAAGCCGTCAACGGATGCGGCGGGCCTATAACAGTGTTCTCAAGCTCCCGCAGCTGCACACCTGCCCTCAATGCGCGGCACCCTATTACCCTCACCGGGTCTGCCCCGCTTGCGGTTTCTACAAGAGCCGCCAGGTGGTAATGGTCGAATCGCTCGGTTGATTCTTGATGCGTCGCCCAGTTAGCGACGCGCGCGCAAGCCATGCGAATTGCGGTCGATGTCATGGGTGGCGACCGTGGGTGCCGCGTCGTCATCGATGGGATCAAGGGTGCCCTCGCAGCCGAGTCGGCCATCCGGGAACTTCACCTCGTTGGCAACGAAGCGGAAATCAATCCCGCCCTTCAGGCCTCGGGTCTGAAGGACGCCCGCGTGAGCGTACATCACGCCAGCGAAGTTCTGACCATGGAGGACAAGCCCGTGGTGGGGCTGCGTCGAAAGAAGGATTGTTCAATTTTGCGGGCCGTGGACTTGGTGAAGGACGGGCGTGCCGAGGCGGTGATATCTTCCGGTAACACCGGCGGCATTCTGGCGGCGGCCAGTATTCGCCTTCGCACCCTCGAAGGAGTCGAGCGGCCGGCGATCAGCGCCCTGATGCCCTCGCGCAAAGGCAGCTGGGTCCTGATTGATGCCGGGGCCAATCCCGAATCCACGCCGGTTCAGCTGATGCAGAACGCCGTCATGGGTTCCGTATACGCCCGCGAAATGCTGGGCATCAGCCGGCCCCGAGTCGGACTCCTGAGCAACGGCGCGGAGGAGATCAAGGGCACTGACTTGACCCGCGAAGCCTTGAAACTTTGCCGTCAATTGGACCTTAATTTTCTCGAATTCATCGAAGGTCACGACTTGTTTGCCGACCACGTGGATGTGGTGGTAACCGATGGTTTCGTCGGCAACATCGTCCTCAAAAGTTCCGAGGCACTCGGGATGGCGGTGATCACCATTTTGAAAGACGAGTTGACGGCGAACCCTTTGCGCCGGCTGGGAGCGCTCCTATCCGCGGCCGGACTTAGGGCGTTGAAGCGGCGCATGGACCCCCAAACTTACGGCGGCGCCCCCATGCTTGGCTTGAATGGCGTGGTGTTCAAAGTCCACGGTTCCGCCCAGGCGCGGGCGGTTCAGAACGCAGTCGCCCAAGTTGTGCAGGCACTCCGACTGCGCGTCAACGAATCCATTGTCCGCGAGATAGCCGCCGCGCAGAAACGAACCGGGTCAGCTCAAGCCGCATGAATACGTTGCCCGAAAAGGAATTTACCAACCCGCGCGCTCAACATGGGTTTGTGGGGCGCCCTTGTTCCATCGCCGCCGTCGGCTCCTACGTACCCGAAAGGGTGGTCACCAACGCCGACCTCGAGAAGTCGGTGGATACTACGGACGAATGGATCACCAGCCGCACCGGCATACGCGAGCGACGCATCGCCGCAGCCGATGAGTTTACCTCCGACCTCGGCGCCAAGGCGGCGTTGCGGGCCATGGCCAAGGCCGGCGTTACGGGCGAGCAGATTCAGTTGATCATCGTCGCGACCATCACGCCGGACATGACGTTTCCCTCCACAGCGGCGCTGATCCAGCAGAAGATCGGCGCCTTCAAGTCGGCCGCCTTCGACATTGAAGCCGCCTGTTCTGGCTTCATCTACGCCCTGGAAATCGGCCAGCAGTTCATCATGACGCGAACCTATGAGACGGTGCTCGTTATTGGCGCGGAGAAGCTTTCCTCGATCATCGATTGGAAGGATCGCAATACGTGCGTCCTTTTTGGGGACGGTGCCGGGGCCGCAATCCTCCAGTATCGCCCCGGCTCGCATGGCCTGTTGACCGCCTGCATGGGAGCGGACGGCTCGAAGGCGGATTTGCTGAGCATGCCCGGCGGAGGCAGTCGCTGCCCGGCAACGGTGGACTCCGTCAATGCGGGGCTGCATTTCCTCCGGATGGAGGGCAAGGAAACATTCAAGAATGCCGTGACCGCGATGAATTCGGCGGCGCAAGAGGCGCTGGCCCGGTGCAATCTTGATATTTCGCAGATCAAGTGTGTCATCCCCCATCAGGCAAACCGGCGGATTATTGACGCGGTGGGGGAGCGCCTGGGGGTCAAACCCGAGCAGGTCTTTGTAAACCTCGATCGTTACGGCAACACTTCAGCGGCCTCCGTGGCCATCGCCCTCGACGAGGCGGTGGAACAGGGCATCGTCCAGCGCGGCGACCTGATCCTGCTCGTGGTCTTTGGTGCCGGCCTCACCTGGGGTGCCGCCGTGATCGAATGGTAACGACCGATTGACCGCCCGATTCCATGTGCTAGTCTCTTCCCACTACTATGAGTGCCAGCAAGATTACCTCTCCCGCTCCCCCTTCTTCCCACACCGAACTTGCCAAACATACTTCGCTGGACCTAGGCGACAACGAAGTTTACTTCCGTAAGAACGGCATCGAGTTTCGCGCGGGCGCGTCCATTCCGGTCTGGACTGAGATGACCGTCGAT
The DNA here is from genome assembly GCA_031362805.1 of bacterium. Classification (GTDB taxonomy): domain Bacteria; phylum Verrucomicrobiota; class Verrucomicrobiia; order Limisphaerales; family RI-55; genus RI-55. The sequence goes on along the minus strand of JANLTG010000017.1, from coordinate 623 downwards.
TTGCACACCGCGCAGGGGCAACACGTGGCCTGCACCGGGGTGGTGGTGGCGTGCTCGGGCAACCGGCATACTGGCTACCTCATTGCGATGGTGTTTGCGGACATGAGCCCGGCTCACCAGCGCCAGATGGACGCATTCGCCGTTGCCTCGACGCAAGCCGCCCGCTGACCTCCTTTCGTTTAACTCGGTTCCCGACCGCATGGAGCTATTTCATCGCATTCTGAAAACCGCCGTTGAGGGCGGCGCCTCCGACGTCCACCTCAAGATCGGCACGCCCGTGATCTTCCGCATCAATCGTGATCTGGTGGCCATTGAGTGCCCCATTCCCACGGCAGAGTGGATGAGCCGAGTGATCGACACCATCGTGCCCAAGCATGGCCGCACACGCATGGAGGAGGATCGGGAGGTGGACTTCTCGTATCACATGGAAGGCGTCGGCCGTTTCCGGACGAACCTGTTCCAGCAGCGGGGCACCTACTGCCTCGCCATGCGCCATGTGAAGGCCAACGTGCCGTCCTTTGAACAACTGGGTCTGCTGCCTTCGTTGCGCCAGATCGCGGAAGCGCCGCGGGGTATCGTGCTCGTCTCGGGAGCCACCGGCAGCGGCAAGTCCACGACGCTGG
>JANLTG010000003.1:0-22635 GCA_031362805.1 bacterium | reverse complement strand
TCTCTTCCGCCCCAGGCGGAGGAGAGGGCTGGGGAGAGGAGGTGGGGGACTCTGAAAAAGGGTGGTCCGAACCCCCCCTCTCCGACTCTCTCCCCACTCGTTCCTCGCGGGGCGAGAGAGACGATCTTCCGACAGGTTCGATGAACTCCACGATCTTCCGCTCCACGAGCGCGCGGAACAACTGCCAGCCGCGCTTCATATGCGCCTGTTTGTGCCGCGGCGTTTCATGGCAGCATTTGATCAGTGCGCGCATTGCGGCGCAGCCGTCACCTTGGCGGCTGAGCACATTGAGCAACATGCCGTGCGTCACTTGAAAACGGGAGGACAACCGTTCCGGCGGCGCGGAGATCAGGCGGAGAAACGTGTTCTTGTCCCAGTTGACGAAGTTCTTTTCCGGTGGCTGACGTTTCACCGTCTTCTTGCCGTCGCGCGCGGACTTCTCGGCCAGCTTGAGATTCTCGATGACGTGTTCTGGTGCCTGCGCGACGACCCAGCCCTTGTCATCGAAACCTTTTCGTCCGGCGCGCCCGCCGATCTGATGAAAGTCGCGCGCGCTAAGGATGCCCGTCTTCTGCCCGTCGAACTTGCACAGCCGCGTGAAGAGCACGGTGCGGATGGGCACGTTGATGCCGACCCCGAGCGTGTCGGTGCCGCAGATGATCTTGAGCAAGCCCTTCTGCGCGAGTTGCTCGACGAGCACGCGGTACTTCGGCAGCAACCCTGCGTGATGCAACCCGATGCCGTGCCGCAGCCATTTTTTGATCTCGGGACCATACGGGCTGGCGAACTTGACGGATTCAATCGCGTTGGCGATGGCCGCCTTCTCCTCGCGCGTGCAGAGGTTGATGCTCGTGAAATCCTGCGCGCTTTGAGCCGCATCAAGCTGCGTGAAATGGACGACGTAGATGGGGCTTTTGCCCTCGGCGGCGAGGCTTTCGATGGTCTTGGCGAGTGGCAACTCCGAATAGGCGTGCTCCAGCGGCACCGGTCGATCCGTGGACGCGATGGTGACCGTCGGCCGCCCGTTGAGCTTCGTCAGTTCCTCTTCGAAGAACGTCGTCTCGCCCAGCGTGGCGGACATCAGGAGGAAGCGCGTTCTGGGCAACGCCAGCAGCGGCACCTGCCACGCCACGCCCCGGTCCCGATCGGCGTAGTAATGAAACTCGTCCATCACGACATCCTGCACGTTCGCGGCGGCGCCTTCGCGCAGGGCGATGTTGGCGAGGATCTCGGCGGTGCAGCAGAGGATGGGTGCGTCGCGATTCACCGAGGCGTCGCCCGTGCTCAAGCCGACGTTGTCCGGCCCGAACTCGCGACAGAGCGACAGCCATTTCTCATTCACCAGCGCCTTGATCGGACAGGTGTAAATCGAGCGTCGACCCTGCGCGATCGATTTAAAATGCAGCGCAGCCGCCACCAGCGATTTGCCGGAGCCTGTTGGCGTGTTGAGGATGACGTTCTTCTCTTCGAACAATTCCAGGATGGCGGCCTCTTGCGCAGGATAAAGCTGGAGCCGCCGGCCTTCGATGTATTCAAGGAAGCATCCCAGCAACACATCGTTGCCCGGCCGGTCGCCCTTCGGAATCAAATCGTAAAGTGTCGCCAAGATGGGGAAACCCTAGTTTCGGCCGGCGCGACTGAGAAGGCTCAACTCGAATCGAATGGAACGCACGCACGTGACACCAAGCGAGGCCCATCGTCGGACGACCGCCGGCCAATGCAAAGTTAAACTCCCAACGTGGATCTTCTTAGATCTTGAAATGGTCTCCGCCTAGAAAGCCGGAACCATGCAGTCGGATTGGCGAGCGCACGCGTCTCGCGTGCCGCGGAGCCGTCCCGGCGACGCCTTCTGGCGGCCGCGTTTTGGCAAACCAAACGGCGCGGGTCGGTGCGGGAGTCAAACTCGGCTAAGCCAGTATCTTACTGATCACATCACCCGCCACATCGGTCAGACGATATTGCCGGCCGTTGTGGAAATAGGTGAGCTTTTCGTGATTCATGCCGAGGAGGTGAAGCATCGTCGCGTGCAGATCGTGGACGCTCACGCGATCCGTCACTGCCTTGTAGCCGATCTCGTCCGTCTCGCCATAGCTCACGCCGCCCTTGATGCCCGCGCCCGCCATCCACGCCATGAATCCATTCGGGTTGTGGTCACGGCCGCCATTGCCTTGCGAGACCGGCATGCGGCCAAACTCACCGCCCCAGATCACGAGCGTGCTGTCCATCAGACCGCGCCGTTTCAAGTCCGTGAGCAAGCCATGAATCGGCATGTCGGTGGAGGCGCAATGCTGCGAGTGATTTCCTTTGAGATCGCTGTGCGCGTCCCACTCGCCATCGCTGTAAACTTGGACGAACCGCACGCCGCGCTCGACCAGGCGCCGGGCCATCAGGCATTTCGTCCCGATGTTCTTCGAGACGTCCTGATCGAGTCCATAAAGCTCCCGCGTCGCCTGCGATTCGGTTGAGAAATCCGTCAGGTCGCTCGCCTCCATCTGCATCCGGTACGCCAGCTCGAAGCTTTGAATGCGTGCGAGCAAATCCGGTTCGCCTTCGTGCTCCTGAAGATGGCCGGTGTTGATCTTCTTGAGGAAGTCCAACTGCGCCCGCTGGTCATCGCGCGTGACGTGCTCGGGCCGGGTGAGATTGAGAATGGGCGCGCCCGACGAACGAAATAGCGTGCCCTGGTAGCTGGTCGGCAGAAAGCCCGCGCTCCAGTTGAGCGGACCGCCCTTCACGCCCTGGTTGTTGCCCAGCACCACGTAGCCGGGAAGGTTCTGGCTTTCGCTGCCCAGCCCGTAAGTGATCCACGCGCCCGCGCTCGGAAAACCGGGACGCGCAATGCCCGTGTTGATCTGATAAAGCGCCGGCACGTGATCATTCGACTCACTGTAGAGCGATTTGATGAACGCGAAATCGTCCACGTGCTTCGCCACGTTCGGATACTTTTCACAAACCCATGCGCCCGACTGGCCGTATTGCTTGAAGCTGAACGGCGACTTCATCAGCGGCCCCGGACTGCCGTTGAAAGTATCGATGGTGATGTGCTGGCCATCGCGCTTGGTGAGTTCCGGCTTGGGATCAAAGAGATCCACCGAGCTCGGCGCACCTTCCATGAACAGCCAGATGATCGACTTGGCCTTGGCCGCGTAATGCGCGTGCAGCGGCGCCATCGGGTCGTTTGGAGCCCCGGCTTTGGCCGGTCCGGCCGCCGCCAGCAAACCTTCGCCCCGCAAGAGATCAGCCAACGCCAGCGCACCGAAGCCCGCGCCGGCTTTCTTCAGAAAGTCCCGACGATTGGTGAAGGACTCGTAGCGTCCGCAATGGTGATTCATAGCAATCTTCAAGCGTGCGTGAAGCGTCTGATAACTGCCTTGCGCTGTCGAGTCCGTAGCAGCCGAGGTAACGAGGCTCTGATCTCGCCTGCCTTACAAACCCGCCAACAAAGGATGCTGACGGAAACCGCGTGAACGAAGTAACACTTCCAAATGATCATCACCCCCTCCTTCTTCGAAGCCTTTATCAAGTGCCCGACGAAATGCTGGCTCAGGTTCGGCGGCGAACCCAATGCCGGCAACGACTACGCCGCATGGGCTCAAAGCCAGAACGAATCGTATCGCGCCGCTGCCGTCAGCCGGTTGACCGCCAGCACGCCCGCGAACGATTTCGCCCCGCTCACTGGTAGCAGCCGACGTGAGGAGGCTCATTATTCATCAGAGAACCTGCAGACCGCCCAGTGGCAACTCGCGGTGGATGTGACCGTGGCATCCGAACTTCGTAGCAGCCGAGGTAACGAGGTTCAAACCTCCTCCCCGCCGTCGGCTATTCCTGAATCGAAGGCAATTGATCAGAGCCTCCTCGCGTCGGCTGCTACGATGGTTGAATCCCGCCTCCATGCCGTCGAGCGCGTGCCTTCCGAGGGCCGGGGCAAGGCCGCTCAGTTCGTTCCCATCCGTTTCATCTTCCGCAACAAGCTCACTCCCGTTGACAAGCTGCTGCTGGCGTTCGACGCGCTCGTCCTCTCCGAAGTACTCGGACGTCCGGTCAGCCTCGGCAAAATCATCCACGGCGACGACCATGCCGCGCTCAAGGTGAAGACCTCGGCCCTGGCCGGCGAAGTGCGGAAACGCCTTGGGAAAATCACCGCGCTGCTCGCCAGCCCTGCGCCGCCCGATCTCGTCCTGAACCGGCACTGCGCTGAGTGCGAATTCCAGGCCCGCTGCCGGAAGATCGCGGTTGAGAAGGACGACCTGAGCTTGCTCGCCAACATGAGCGCGAAGGAGCGCCAGAAACTCCGCAGCAAAGGCATCTTCACCGTCATGCAACTCTCCTACACGTTCCGTCCGCGCCGCCGGCCCAAACGGCAGCGCGACAAACGTGAGAAATATCACCACTCGCTCAAGGCTCTGGCGATTCGGGAGAAGAAAATCCACATCGTCGGCAGCCCGGAACTCAAGCTCGAAGGCACGCCCGTATATCTGGATGTCGAGGCCCTGCCCGACCGCGATTTCTACTACCTCATCGGCGTGCGCATCGGCCACGGCGATTCCGCAGTTCAGCACAGCCTGTGGGCGGACACCGTCGCGGACGAGGGGAAGATTTGGCGGGAATTCCTGGGCATTCTCGAAGCCGTCGAGAAGCCGATGCTGATTCACTACGGCAGCTACGAAACAAGTTTCTCAAAACGGATGGCGGAGCGTTACGGCAGCCCACAGGCCGAATCGGTCGCGGCCAAAGCAATCGCCTCGGCTCTCAATCTCGTCTCGGTGATGTTTGCCAAAATCTACTTCCCCACCTTTTCCAACAGCCTCAAAGAGATCGCTCGACATCTGAACTTTGAATGGTCGGAAGTGAATGCGTCGGGAACGGGTTCGATTGCTTGGCGTCAGAATTGGGAGAGATCACGCCCAGCTCGTTTGATGCAGAGGCTGATCACCTATAACACTGAGGATTGCATGGCACTCGCCCGACTGAACGGGCATCTCGACGACCTTTCGGCTAATGACGGCAAAGCCAACGGTTCTACAGAAGTTGTTCATGCGGATTCTCTGCCACGCAATTTCCCCTGCACGTTCAAGGTGAATAAATTTCAGTTCGCAGAGTTTGACCAAATCAACCAAGCCGCCTATTGGGATTATCAGCGCGAGAAGGTTTTGGTAAAATCCAGCGAGCGCCTGAAGAGAATCGCTCGGACAGCTCGCACGAAGAACAGGCTGAAACCCCGCGCCAACAAAACCGTGGATTGGCCCGGGCCAGCAACGTGCCCGAAGTGCGGCGCGCTCAAAATTTACAAGAACCAGACCGCGAGCAAGACGGTGATTGATGTGCGATTCGGTTCTGCCAGCGTCAGGAAGTGGGTGACAAAGTATCGGTTTCACTATTTCAGATGTCCGACCTGTCGGGCAGTCTTCCACAATTCTGAGCGCGCTTGGGGTGGTCAGAAGTTTGGGCCGAACCTCCGGGCATTTTGTGTTTATCAAAATATTGAATTGAGGCTGCCTCAGCGCCAAGTCGTCGCATTCCTCAATCTTGTTCTTGGCTTTCAACTGTCACCCACAATGGTCAACAAGTTCAAAGAAAGTGCCGCCGGTCTTTATCAAGCAACCCACGAGGCGATGCTGCAATCGATCGTTCGTGGGCCTTTAGTTCACGCGGATGAGACCAAAGTGAATCTGGGTGGGCAGGATGGCTACGTTTGGGTCTTCACCAATCTTGAAAAAGCTGTTTATCTGTATTCTCCGTCGAGAGAGGGAGAACTGGTGCAACGCGTCCTGAAAGATTTCGATGGCGTGCTCGTTTCGGACTTTTACGCAGCCTACGACTCCCTAAATTGCGCTCAACAAAAGTGCCTGATTCACCTCATTCGTGACTTGAACGATGACGTGTTCAAAGAACCATTTAACACCGAGTTCAAAGAGTTGGTTGGCGAAGTTGCGGCCTTGCTCAAGCCGATGATCGAGACAATTGACCGATTCGGGTTGAAGACGCGGTTTCTCCGCAAGCACAAGTCCGAGGTGGATCAGTTCTTCAAGTGGCTGACCCGCCGAGAATACCGGAGTGAGACTGCTCTGAAATGCAAGCAGCGCTTGAAGAAGAACCGTGAAACTCTGTTTACGTTTCTCGACCACGATGACATTCCGTGGAACAACAACAATGCGGAGCACGCGGTCAAAGCGTTCGCGCTGCTGCGCCGGGATTTCGACGGACTCTCGACGGAGAAGGGAATCAAAGAATACCTGATCCTCCTCAGCGTGTGCCAAACCTGTAAATACATGGGCGTGGACTTTCTGGATTTCCTCCGTTCGGGCGAGAAGGACATTCACGCCTTCGCGGAAAGCCGGCGCAGTCGCAGGCGACGGACGCAATCCAGCCCGCCGCCCGATTTGCCGGAGGACGCAACCCCGGACAGCGGCGGCCAGTTCTGAGCCCGTAGCAGCCGACGTCAGGAGGCTCAAACTTCTCCCTCCTCTCACATCGATGCGTGACTCGAAACCAGATGATCAGAGCCTCCTCACGTCGGCTGATACGGGGCGGGGGGCATTCACGTCTTCGTAGCAGACGAGGTGACGAAGCTCATTTCAATTCCCCGTTCTTCATTTGAGCCTCCTGACATCGGCTGCTACCATTTCGCCGTCGCCATGAATGAATCACGCCTCAACCGCGCTTTCTACCTTCCGCGCCTACCGCGCGAATATTACCAGGGCGACGCAGTGGTTCACTGGACGCTTCCCATTTCGCACCGTCGGCGCGGCTGGCTGGACGAACGATTTCACGCCGCGTTCCGTGAACTGCTGCTGCACACCGCCGCCCGCAGCCACATTTCTGCCGCCCCTACAGGGCTTGGAGACTTTTGGGAACGCAAACCCAGGGCGTCGCTCGCAGACTCGCTTTGCCCTGGGCTATTGTCTGTCGGGCCTTCAGCCCTTTGAACCTTGAACGCCAGTTTGAATTTGTTTCACCGAGTTGCCGAGCGTTGACGGCGGTTGCCGTTTAATGAATCCTTAATCCGTGAAAGATCTCGACACCATGACCGTGACCAAAGTGGGGCAGGGCACGTTACCCAAGTGGTGGCGCGAGGCTTCCGGCTTGTCGCAAGGCGGTGTGGTCGAAGTCCGGCCGGTGGGCGATGGCCGCAACAGCATCGTCCTGACGCCCAAGCCGGCCAAACGCCGCGGCCTCTCCGGCAAAGAACTGCTCAAGCAGTTCTCCCGTTGTCCTCACCCGATGCCCGCTCCGGACCGCCACGAGTTGCCCTTCAAATGAGTGTGCTGCTCGACACGGACCTGCTCTCGCTCCTGGAACGAAAGCGGGTGCCCGCCAAGCTCGCGGCGTGGCTGGAAGAAAACGACGATGCGCTTTTCGTCAGCGTGGTTTCCTTCGCCGAACTTCAACACGGACTGAATCAAGCGCCGGAGACGCACCGGCCGAATCTGGCCGCCTGGCTGGAGGAGACGCGGCGGAGGTTCGCGCCCGCCACGGAGCCGTTGACCGAACAGGTGTTGGTGCGCTGGAAAGAGTTGCTCTCCGAACTGAAGGCGAAGAACCGCACGATGACTTGCGAGGATTCGCTCGTCGCGGCCACGGCGCTTTTCCACGGCCACACGGTCGCCACGCACAACAAGCGGCATTTCGAGCCGGCCGGCGTGGCGGTCATTGACCCGCTCGCCTGAGCCGGCGCCCTGCCGGCATTGGTTGCCGCAATGGCGCGCCCAGCCATGTCGGCCGACACTTCAATCCACGTAAATGAATTCGTTCAGGGCGAAGATGGCCTGGCAGAAATCCGCGAGGGCGAGGCTCTGCGCGGCGGTGATTGGTTTGCCGGGCTCGCGGGCCGAACGCTTTTGAATCTGCGCGTTGAGATAAGCCGTTCCCGAACTCACCTCGGCGGCGGATGGTTCACGGCCCAAGGCCAGGCGCCAGGCGAAGCGAACTTGCGCTTCAGGTTCCGCAGCGGCCTCGGTCTGCACCCTTTGCGCGAAGTCCATGGCCCGGGCGCGGACGAACTTGTCGTTCAAGAGCGCGAGGGCCTGCGGCGCGACGGTGGTGTTTTCGCGGCGACCGCAACTGGCCTGCGCATCCGGCCCGTCGAACGCCTGCATGAACGGTTGTTGCACGACACGTTTGTGGAACATGTAAACGCTGCGGCGGCGCGTGGCGGGCGTGTCCTTCAGGTCCTTGGGATACGGGTCCTTCATGTTGCGGGCCTGGATGGCCTCGGGCGCGACGGGTGCCTTGAAAGCGGGGCCGAACATTTCCGGATTCAGCGTACCGCTCACGGCGAGCATCGAGTCGCGCAGAATCTCCGACTCAATCCGCTGCGGACGGCGTCGCCAGAGCAGTCGGTTGTCCGGATCGACCTTGGCCTGTGCGGCGTCGAACGTGGTGTCCTGGAGATAAACGGAACTGGTCATGATCAGGCGGTGCAGCGGTTTCAACTTCCAGCCGCTCCTCACGAACTCACTGGTCAGCCACTCCAACAATTCCGGGTGTGTGGGCGGGTCGGACCGCGCGCCGAAATCGTTGACGGTGCGCACGAGCCCCTGCCCAAAGTGATGCTGCCAAACGCGATTGACCATCACCCGCGCGACGAGTGCGCCGGCCCCGTGGTCGGCGTCCGTCATCCATTCCGCCAAGGCGCGCCGCTGTTGAGTCGAATCAGACCGGCGGCTTTCGGCGAGGGCGGCTGCCCAATAGTCCTCGGGCGGCTTGCCTCGGGTGAGGGCAGTGAGAAACCCCAACGCCACCGGTTCGCTCTTGGCGCGGAAATCACCGCGAGCGAGCAGAAAAGTTTCACGTGGTTTCGCGCCGAAGTCGGCAAAAGCCAGCGTCGTAGGCAGCGCTTTCGGTTTGCGCGCCTCCACCGCCTTGAGTGCCTGCTCTCGCTCGTCCCATTCCCCACGTTCTTCAACGGAGAGGAGCGGTCGGTAATCCTTGTCCGCGATCTTCAGTTCCTTGGAGAACTTCGTTGCGAGGTCTTTGGCTTCCTTTGTCTCGGGATCACCTTTCAGCAGCGCCTTCTCCTCAGCGCTGGCCGTCAGCGCGTCAATCTTCGCATGGCGCGCGGCCGTCTCGTGCGGTTTCTTCGCTGCCATCAACCAGTCATCCAAATGCTTCAGCGCGGTGGCGAAGTCACCCTTCCATTCTGCTTCCACCGCGCGCTGACGGCGGACTTCTTCGAGCGGCGCGAGCGGCACTTCCGCCCGGTCGCCACCGTTGAACGCGCTCATGAGCCGGTAGTAATCCCGGCGGGGAATGGGATCGTACTTGTGATCGTGACAGCGCGCACAACCCAGCGTCAGGCCGAGCATCGCCGAACCAGTCGTGACGATCATGTCATCCAGCTCGTTGAAGCGCTCGCGCGTGCGTTCTTCCGCCATCAAGTTGGCCGGCAGCGCCGCGTGCGTCCCGGCCACGATGAAACCGGTGGCGGCGATGGCCTGCGAATTATCCGGCTCCAGTTCGTCGCCAGCGATCTGCCAGCGCGCGAACGTGTCGAATGCGCGATCGTCATTGAGGCTGCGGATGACGAAGTCGCGATAGTGATAAGCGGTGGGCCGGTCGGCATCGCCTTCCGCGCCGTTGCTGTCGGCGTAGCGCACCACGTCGAGCCAGTGTCGCGCCCAGCGTTCGCCGTAATGTGGACTGGCCAGCAGCTCATCGACCAGCGCTGCCACGGCTGCCCGCGAATTGAGCGCGGATGCCTGCACGAAGGCAGCGACCTGCTCCGGCGTGGGTGGCAGGCCGATCAGATCGAAATAGATTCGACGCACCAGCGTCCGCGCGTTCGCTGGCGGTGAGGGCGTCAGTTGCTTCTGCTCCAGCGCGGCCAGGACGAAGCGATCAACCGGCGTGCGAACTGGTGCGGTGTTCTTGACCGCAGGCAGCGACCGATTGGCAAGCGGCAGAAAGGACCAATGCTGGCGATCCGCATCTGTCACGATCATTTCCGAACGCGCCCCGCTGGTTGGCGCGGGCGCGGGCGATGCCTTGAATGCGGCGGCCAGCATCACGGCCAGTGCGATCCCACGTCGGAATTTCATAAGCGCTGCCATAAGTATGTTTCAGTTTAGCGGGCACGCGTTCGTGATGGCACGCCTAAAGTGCCTGCGCAGCGCGAAACCGCCCATCGAAAACAGGCGGTTGAAACGCGTACGCTGGTTGAGCTCAGTTTCCATCCGGCGGTTACCGCCGCCACGTCAGCCATTTTGCGAGGAGCTGTTTCACCGTTGGTGTCAATCGCGCCTTGTTGAATTGATCCCCGCACTTGCGGATCGCCTCGGCTTGCGTCGGATACGGATGAATCACGCTGGCGAGCTTGCCGAGACTGATGCCACCAGTCATCGCGGTGCTGATCTCGCTGATCATCTCGCCCGCGTGCCGCGCGACGATCGTGGCGCCCACGATCCGGCCTTTGCTGCGTTCCGTGAGTATCTTCACCATCCCCGGCTCTTCGCCATCCGTGATCGCGCGGTCCACGTGCGCGAATGATTGCTTCCAGACGTCGACGGCGATGCCGCGCCCGGCAGCTTCATGCTCGTAAAGACCGACGTGCGCGACTTCGGGATCCGTGAAAGTACACCACGGCATGGTGAGTGAACTCAGCCGCTTGCGGCCGAAACCGCCCACCGAGAACAGCGCGTCCTGGATGACGATGCGTGCGGCGAAGTCGGCGGCGTGCGTGAATTTCCAGCGCAGGCACACGTCGCCGCACGCGAAGATGTTTGGGCTCGCGGTTTGGAGGAAGTCATCCACTTCAACGCCCTGCCGTTCGTCGAACCGCACGTCGACGCCTTCCAAATTCAATCCCTTCACATTGGGCGCGCGTCCGGCACCGACCAGAATCTCGTCCACCTCGAGCGAGGCTAGCTTCCCTTCGGCCTCGAACAACAGAACCTTGCCCGGGCCGGTGCGATTGACCTCATTCAACTTTGCGTTGAGCAGAAGGTTCACGCCGTCGCGCCGCATCTCCGACTGAACAATTGCCGCGGCCTCCGGATCTTCGCGATCGAGGATGTGCGCCTTGTTGTGCAGGAGAGTGACCTGCGAGCCGAGCAACGCGAACGCCTGCGCCAGCTCGCAGCCGATCGGACCGCCGCCGATCACAGCCAGCCGCCGCGGCAGTTCGGTGAGGTTGAAGGCGTTTTCGTTGGTCAGGAAACCCGCTTCGGCCAACCCCGGAATAGCCGGAGCGATCGCGCGCGCGCCGGTGGCGATGACGGCTTTGGCGAAGGATAACGTTGCGTCGCCCACGGCGATCGTCTGCGAGTCAATGAACCGTCCCTCGCCGATGAACACATCGACACCGAGGTCGCGAAAGCGCTGCGCCGAATCGGCCGGACTGATGCGGACGCGGATCTCACGCAAGCGATTCATCACGGCGGCGAAGTTCACCTCCACGGAGCCGTTGATCTTCACGCCAAAGCGTTCGCCGTCCCGGGCGTCCTTCGCGGCGCGGGCGGAACGAATGAGCGCCTTGGACGGAACACAGCCGACATTCAGGCAATCACCGCCCATGAGATGGCGCTCGATCAACGCGACTTTTGCGCCCAGGCCCGCGGCACCAGCGGCGGTTACGAGGCCAGCCGTGCCCGCACCGATGACGACCAAATTATAGCGGCGGGCGGGCGGGGGATTCACCCAGTCAGGGGGATGCACGTTGGCGGCGAGTCGCTGATTGTGGTCGTCCCACGGGGCGAGGGCTTCGCGGATAGGTTCCATGCTGGTTCAGTTGCTGGCGGCCGGCCCGACTTTCCTGGCCAGCGCGCGTTTGGCGAGACGCGTGACATAGACCGTCACCGTCAAGGTGGCCAGGAGTCCGACGATCAACAATGCCCATTGGCCCGGCGTGCGGCCCTCATGCCTGACGCCCGCTTTGGCGAGCGCGCCGAGGTAAACGTAGAGCACCGTGCCGGGCATCATGCCGAAAAAGGTGGCGAGCGCATAATGCCGAAACGAAACCCGTGTCAGGCCGAACGCGTAGTTTAGGAACGTGAACGGAAACGCGGGTGAAAGACGAGTGAGGCCGACGATCTTCCAGCCCTCTTTGGCAACGGCCTTGTCGATGGCGGTGAAGGCAGCGTTGCCTGCGATCTTCCGCGCCACCCAATCGCCGGCAAAGTAGCGGCCGACCAGAAAGGCGGCTTGGGCACCGAGATTGGCGCCCAGTGTCACCCAGAGGAGACCCGGACCGAGACCGAAGACGGCGCCGGCGCCAAGGGTCAGCACCGAGCCGGGGATCAACAGCACTGTGGCGAGAATATAAACCGCGACGAACACCACTGGGCCCCAAATGCCGAAACTCGCGATGCGATCCAGCAGGGTCGCCAGAACGGACTGGATCTGGAAGTGACGAAATGCCCAGCCACCCAGGGCAAGGGCCGCAAGCAAAAGCAACCAGCGAAGCCAAACTGGTCGATTGCGAATGGGTTGTTGAGCGGCCACGGCCATGTTTTCTAGTTGATTGAAGACCGGAGCGCAAACCCGGCACCATTGATTGTGAATACCCAGAGTTGCGCCAACCGAGAAAATTCCGCCGGCAGTGCCAACAAAAAAACCGGCGGCCACGATTGCGGCCGCCGGCTTTTGAAGATGTGACCGATTACAGAAGGTCTTCGCTTTCGAGGAAGCCCTGCAACTGGCGGATACGGGTCGGATGCCGCATCTTGCGCAGCGCCTTCGCTTCGATCTGCCGGATGCGTTCGCGGGTGACCTTGAACTGCTTGCCGACTTCTTCGAGCGTCCGGCTGTAGCCGTCGCCGAGGCCGAAACGGAGTTCGAGCACCTTGCGTTCGCGCTCGGTCAGGCTCGTCAGGACGTCGCCCAGCTTTTCCTTGAGCAGCGCGTAACTGGTCATGTCGGACGGATTTTCCGCCGACTTGTATTCGATGAAGTCACCGAAGTTGGTGTCGTCGCTGTCGCCGACCGGGCTTTGCAACGAGATCGGCTGCTGCGCCATCTTGAGGACGGCGCGCACGCGATCCACCGGCATCTGCATCTCGTCGGCGATTTCCTCCGGCGTGGGCTCGCGGCCGAAGTCCTGGACCAACTGCTTCTGCACGCGCATCAGCTTGTTGATCGTCTCGATCATGTGGACCGGAATCCGGATTGTGCGCGCCTGATCGGCGATCGAGCGCGTGATCGCCTGCCGAATCCACCACGTCGCGTAGGTGGAAAATTTGTAGCCGCGGCGATACTCGAACTTCTCGACGGCCTTCATCAGGCCCATGTTGCCTTCCTGAATCAGGTCCAGGAACGACAGGCCGCGGTTGGTGTATTTCTTGGCGATGGAAATGACGAGGCGCAGGTTGGCCTCGACCATCTCGGTCTTGGCCTGCAGCGCCTTGGCGGCGAAGTGCTTCAACTGGTCGTAGGCATGGAGATACTCATCACATTCCATGCGGACGAACTCTTCGAGCGCGCTCAGCTTGCTCTTCTCACCGTCGATGACCTGCTGCGCCTGGGTGGACTTGCGGTGCTTTTCCCATTCGTTGATCACGTTGCGACTCGCAAAGATCTTGTCGTGGATGTTCTCGGCCACGAGCGCCATTTCTTCGATGACCTTTTGCTTGTAGAAGAATTTCGGGAAGGAGTTCTGCAACTTGTGATCCAGCTTTTGAAACTCCTTCAGCACCACCGGCCGTTTGCGGTCAGCTGATTTGCGGATTTGGGCGTACTTGCCGTCCACCTGCGAATCGATGTCGCGCACCACTTTGACCAGCTTGCGCAAATCCTTGAGGTGGTTCTCGCGGCCCTCGATCTTCTTGTCCACGATGACGCGGTCGAAGCGTTCCTTGGGCGGTTCGGAGATCAACTTCTCGGCCAGCGCGATGTGCTCCTTACCGGCGAAGCCAAAGCCGTAAATGATCCGCTTCACCTCGTTTTCGGCATCCTCGATGCGCTTGGAGATTTCCACCTCCTGCTCGCGGGTCAGCAGCGGCACCTGGCCCATCTGCTTGAGATACATCCGGACCGGGTCATCGAGAATATCGAGCTTGGTCTTCTCGTCCTCTTCCTCGGGCTCGGGCTGTTTGACGCGGTCCACTTCCGCCTGATCGACAATCTCGATCTCGAGGTTGCGGAGCTTGGTGTAAATGTCTTCGAGATCTTCGGGCGAAACGATGTTCTCGGGCAGGGCGTCGTTGATGTCGCCGTAAGTCAGATAACCCTGCTCCTGGGCGAGCCGGACCAGCTCCTTGATCTTTTCCGTCAGGTCGACGCCAGACTGATTGGTAATGCTGCCGAGGCTGGCGAGGGCTTCCTCGGGCGTCTGGGCGGGGGCGGGCGGACCACCGGGCGCTGCTTTGGGGGCCGCGGTTGACGCTGTTTTGAGACTGGTCTTTTTGACGGGCGCGGTAACTGGCTTGGCAGCTTCTGGCTTGTGGGGTGCATGACCCTTCGTGGCCTTGTCCTTACTAGGTGACGGAGCGGGGTGTTTGGGAGCGGGTTTCTTGCTGGCTTTAGGCGCGTGCGCCTTGGATTTTGCCATAGTGCTGAGTCAGTATGAACGTGGTAGGTGAACCGTTAAAAATAGCCGAGGAATATGTGAGCCATCCCACCACCCGTCAAGCTGCGAAATGGACGATTTCGACCAACTTTTCCGGCCGTTTTTGCCGCCTCCCGCCGTCACGAAGGCTAAAGGCTTGTGTGGTCAAATCTGCCCCCTTAAATGAGCGGGCCATGCCCGTCTTCCACGAATGCCAACGCTGCACCGCCTGCTGTCGCTGGCCGGGGCAAGTCCGGCTGGCCGACGGCGAGATCACGCGCCTCGCCCGCTTTCTGAACTCCACCGAGCATGATTTCATTCAGCGTTTCACCCGCCTGACCGCCGACCGGCGGGGCTTGGCTTTGCTCGACAAGCCCAACGGCGAATGTGTCTTCCTCGACGGCGAAGCCTGCCGCGTGCAGCCGGTCAAGCCGCAGCAATGCCGCGATTTTCCGAATCTGTGGAACTTTCCGGGATTCGAACAACACTGTCGCGCGGTTCCAAGGGATGTCTCGCCGGCCGAATGGCGCCGGCTGATCGAACAAGCCACCGGCCGCAGCCAGTCGCCGCCACCGGATGAAGCGGCCACATCTTCGCCCACGTGAACTCGCTTACCCCATCCCAAGCAGCCGCCATCGCCGCCCGCGGCAACATCCTGCTCGAAGCCGGCGCGGGCGCGGGCAAGACCAGCACGATGGTGGCCCGTTGCCTGGCTCAGATATTTGCGGACACCGATCCGATCGCCGTCGACGAGCTCCTCATGGTGACGTTTACGGAGGCCGCGGCGACTGAAATGCGCCGGCGTATTCGGGAGGCGTTGAACCGCCGGTCCGACCAGGAACCCGCCAATCTGCGAATTGCCGAACAACTTGCGCTGCTGGACCAGGCGCGAATTGGAACCTTGCATGGCTTCTGTTTTCGACTGGTGCGCGATCACTTCCACGAGCTGGGGCTTGATCCGCGATCGCAGGTGTTGGACGAAGGCGAAGCCAAACTGCTGGCGAAGGAAACCGCCCGGGAGGTGATCGATCAACATTTCCAATCCGAAAGTTCGAGCGGCAAGCCGGCGCTCGAACTTATCCGCCTGCATGGCGACGGCGATGCCCAACGAATTGAAGCGTTACTTGTTTCACTTCATCATCAGCTACAGACATTGCCGGAGCCTGGCGCGTGGCTGGAGCGGGAGGAGCGGGCCTGGGCGCAGTTTGATCGCTCCGCCTGGGAGCACGCCCTGGTGGCCGAGTTTCGGGCCGCCACACCCAGCTGGCGGGAACAATTGTCGAGCCAGCCCACCGAAAACGAGATCGCCCACCGTTGCGCCCGCCTGCTGGTCGAGGCCAGCGAACCGCTTGCGCGAACCCAGGTCAGCGAGATCACTCGACAGCTCGCAGCCTTTCGAGCGGACGAGCATTGGAAAAGAAACAAAGGCAAGCATCGCGACCCAATTTTCACGGTGCTCGTTGAAGCTGCGACACTGGCTTCCCTGGCCACGGTGACCGACTCGGGCAATGATCCGCTCGCGGACGATTTCGCGTTGATGCAATCGCACGCCCTCGCCTTGCTCGGATTGGTGCGAGCGTTTGGAACTGAATTCGCCGCCCGCAAGCGGCAACGCGCCGGCCTCGATTTCAGCGACCTTGAACAGTTTTCGCTGCGCCTGCTCTGGGATTCAGCGACCCAAACGCCGACGGCGACTGCCGGCCACTGGCGCGAGCGATTCAAGGCCGTGTTCGTGGACGAGTATCAGGACATCAATGAAGCGCAGGACCGCATCATTGCCGCGATCAGTCGCGACGGAGTGGCGGCCAATCGGTTCCTCGTTGGCGACGTCAAGCAAAGCATCTATGGCTTCCGGTTGGCCCGCCCCGACATCTTCCTGCGCTACGCCCGCATTTGGCGCGCGGCGGGCGCGGGCGGGCAGGTGCTGCCGCTTTCCGACAATTTTCGCAGCCACGAAGCGATCCTGGCCTTCGTCAATCACTGTTTCGCGGCGCTTATGCGCGAGGACATTGGCGGCATCGGCTACCCGCCCGAGGCCCAGCTCCAGTTCGGTAACCCCGTCGGCCGTGCCCTCCTCTCGCGGGCGAACGACGCGCAACCACGAGTTGAATTCTGCCTCCGTCTCACAGCCTCGGGCAGAAACACGAGCGATCCTGACGAGCCCGAAGGTGCCGCGGCAGGTGAAGAGAACACGAATGCCGAGAACGAGGCGCTCATCGCCGCCGCGCGCCTCCGGCAACTCAAAGAGTCCGGCTTCCAGATCTACGACCGCGAGACAAAGGCGCTGCGGGCCGTCCATTGGCGTGACATGGCGATCCTGTTACGGGCAACCTCGGGCAAGGCGGAGATCTACGCTCGCGCGTTCGCACGCGCCGGCATCCCGCTCGCCGCCAATCGCCGGGGGTTCTTCGATGCGCTGGAGATCAGCGATCTCGTCAGCCTCTTCATGCTCATCGACAACCCGCAGCAGGACATTCCCCTGCTCGCCGTCTTGCGCTCCCCTTTGGTTGGTTTAACACCGGAAGAAATGGTTGCCATCCGGGTCGCCGCGCCCGCCGAGCGATCATACTGGATCGCACTCAATCGCCATCAGGAGCTGCGAACCCAGGCACTCGACGCCGGGTTTCCGAAGGTGCAGAAGTTCCTCGACGCCTTCCACCATTGGCGCGTCCAGGCCCGCCGTGGATCGCTCTCGCAATGCCTGGAGGACATTCTCGATGCGACACATTACCTGGACTGGTTGACCGCCCAACCCCGCGGCCGCCAGCAAACGGAGAATGTTCAACGGCTGCTCGAACTGACCCGTCGCTACGATTCGTGGCAGGGTCGCGGCCTGCATCGCTTTCTCGAATACGTCCGCCTGATCGATGCGGACGGCGACGGGCCGGAACCTTCGGCGCCCCCCGCCAACGATGCGGTTCGGTTGATGACCATTCACGCGAGCAAGGGTCTCGAATTTCCCGTCGTCGTGCTGGCAGATCTGAACAAACCTTTCCGCGACGACTCACCTGCGGCCGGGTTTGTCGTGGACGACGAGCTGGGGCTTTGTCCGGCGGTCGTCGACCCGGCTCGGGCCAAAGAATATCCATCGCTTAAGCTGCTCGCTGTCCGGCGCCGCCAACGGCTGCGGCTGCTGGCCGAAGAGCTGCGTCTGCTCTATGTCGCCATGACCCGGGCATGTGACCGGCTCATCCTGCTGGGCACCGTTGGAGAAAAGCGCCCGGAAAAAGATTGGTCCGTCAAACTCGTCGCTCCGTTGAGCCGCCTCCAGATCAGCGACGCGCGCAGCCCGTTGGACCTGCTTGGACCGCTGCTGCCCGGGATTTGCGAACGCGAGGACTGGCATCAAGTCGGCGAAGGCATGGCCAACCTGATCACCTGGAGAATCATCGGCCGCGAGGAGCGGATCGAGTCCGCCGCCGCAGCCGCCGGGCCCACTCGCGCGACAGCCCCGGCAATTTCAACAACCGAGCTGACGGGCCTGAACAAGCGGATGGGATTTCGCTATCCGTTTCTTCAAGCCACCCGGCAATCCGGCAAGACCACCGTGACCCGGATCCGTCGGCAGCTCGCCGCCGCCGCCGCCGCCGAATCGAACCGGCTCTTTGAATTTGATCACCACCCAGCGAAGCGGAGCAACTTGAGTGGCCTCTCCGCAGCCGAGATCGGCGTCGCCCATCACACCTATTTTCAAAAGCTGAACCTCGGCTTGACGACCTCGGTTGCGGAGCTCGCCCGCGAGGCGGAGCGCCTCGTTGCGACGGGCCTGCTCACCAAAGCAGAACGTTGCTCCCTCGAGCTCGAGCAAGTCCTTCAATTTTGGAATGGCGAGGTCGGCCGATCAATCCGCGAGCGACCGACGGAAGTTCACCGCGAGCTCGCGTTTACGATCGCACTCCCGGCGGGCGAGCTGGACGAGTTTACCGACCGCCTGGAACCGGTCAGCACGGACCTTTCTTCAGCAACGGACCGGGTGATCGTGCAGGGCATCGTCGACCTGGCGGTAATCAGTCAGCGGGAAATCTGGATCATCGATTACAAGACGGATCAAGTGGCGGGCGCCGCCGTGGTCGAACGTGCGCGCAAATACCAGCCCCAGGTCGAGCTCTACCGGCGGGCGCTGGAACGCATCTACCAACGGCCAGTCACCGGTGTCTGGCTTCATTTCCTTCATCCGGGGATCACGGTTCCGATGGCGGGCTTTGACGCGGGCAGGTCCCCCTGAAATACCGGAGGCGCCGAAGGTTTTTTGCTTTCTTGGTGCGAGCCGCCTGTGCTACTGACCGCGTCGGCCGTTGGGAGCTGGCGTTCAGGCGTGGCGTTTTTCCTGAAGCTGGCGGAATGCTTTCGGCTTGGGAAAGACCCTTAAAGAGCTGCAATCAAATGAGCGCATCAAGCGGGAACGGAATCAGCGATGGCGACAGCCAGCAATCTGGGTTGTTGAACCCGACCGTCCGCGAGCGGGCCTGGTTCTGCGTGCGGACGCGCCAGAAGAGCGAGCACATTGCGGCCGGCCATCTGCGAGAATTGGAGAATGTCGAGGTGTTCAACCCGCGCATTCGCTTCAAACGCCCCCGCGGCAACCACAAAATGTGGGTGACCGAAGCGTTGTTCCCCGGCTACGTCTTCGCGAAGTTCAATTGGCGCGATCTCCTCAAGGCGGTGCATTACACAAACGGCGTCACGGGCGTCGTCCACTTTGGCGAGCAATGGCCGATCATCGACGATGTCGTGATCACCGACTGGCAGGCGGCCCTGGGCGAAGAGGAGCTCGCGCTCTGCGAGGAATTGCCGGAGCCCGGCGAGGAAGTGCTCATCACCACGGGCGCCTTCAAGGGGTTGCTCGCCCAGGTCGTCCGCGTGTCCAGCGCCCAACGCCGCATCGCCGTGCTCATGGAATTTCTCGGTCAGCAGGTTCCGTTGGAGCTCAAGGCCGACCAGTTCACCCGCCCCGACGTGCGGGAGAAAATAACTATCGCCTCGATCGACGCCGCCCGTAACGAAAACGTTAGTGGCCGCACCAACCCTCGGTGATTCGGCTATGGGGCAGCGGTGGTTTCCGCAAGACTCATGACCGCCTCGTGGGCGCGCCAACAGAGATCTTTGCGGTCGTGTCCTGGAACGAGGGGCTCCCCGAACGTTACCACGGCTTGCAACGACTTTTTCTGAAAGAGATTCAACAAGTGCGGAAGCAGTGTCATGTCCCGCCAGTAGGCCACTTCGTCCGGCACCGAACCGTCGGCCAACTCGTAGCGGATGCGCATTGGGGTCACCGACCACTGGTGCTCAATCGCTGGCTGGAATAACGACGACTTGAAGGGCAGCACCGTGTGGCCGCCGCTGCTGGTGCCCTCCGGGAAAACGACCAGCGGCACGTTAGCCCGCAAGATGACCGCCATCTGTTCGCCAACGTCCGCCACGTCGCCTTTGCGTTCGCGCTTGATAAACAGCGTCCCGCACATCGCGGCCCATTGCCCGAACAACGGCCACGCGCGCACCTCTTGCTTGGAGACGAACGTCATGGGAGCCACGGACCCGTAGACGGGAACATCGAGGTAGCTCAGGTGATTGCTGACACACAGCCCGTGCCTCGGGGGCCGGCCGCGAATCGTAACCCGGCAACCCGCCAGCCTGGTTGTGAAGCGAGCCCAGCGATGGAGCAACTGCGCGTGCGCCGCCTGGTCCCGACGGCGACCGGACAGGAGAATCGAGAAGCACCAGTCGCACGGCAGCACCACCGCAATCACGAGGAGACCCGCGCAGCGACCGATGCAACGAAGAACCTTTATCATACGGCGGCCGGGTGTCTGGAGAGCTGGTGGCCTGCGATCCGTCGCGGCTCTTGCAGAAGAAACTGGAGCCAATGGTCGGGATTGGCCGGTTTATGTCGCAATCGCGGCCCGAAGATACCCACTTTCATTGAGGAATCAAGCCTACTCCGGCACTATTTGACGCTACTGGTTTCCACTCATTTGGTGTCCGTTTTGGTGTCCGTTTTGGTGTCCGTTTTTAGGACCGTTTTTAGGACCGATTTTGCACCCGAAAAGGTCGGCTCCCAACCCTCGCCTCCATTCCACGCTGCTTCTTGAGATGGGCATGAACAGACTTGAAGAAATTGGAGACCGCCAGAAAATCCGGTTATGAATGACGAGTCGCAGTCGATTAGTCGTGAGGACCTCCACGCGGCGCTGTGGCAGGTGCCCATGAGCAAACTGGCAGCAAATTGGAAGGTGCCAATCGCCAGTATCGTAAAGGCGGCGCAATTGATGAACGTGCCCCGCCCCGCCCCCGGTCATTGGCAGCTGATCAAGAGTGGCTGGCAGTTCGAACCAGAACCGCTGCCAGTAGCGAGCGCCGCCATCCCCGCTTCGGCAGTAATCGAGGCGTCCATCCCGCGAAGAAAGTCTGCGTCCACCCAAGCGACCACAGCGCAGCCCGATGCTGAAAAGAGGTGCCCGATTGCAATCCCCGAAAACCTCAACCACGCCCATCCCCTGGTAAAGCGCACCCTTAAGGCCCTTACCGTCGATACCTACCTTGATCGGGGGCTAGTCTGCGGTCGTTCGGGCGAATAGGCCCCTGCTGGTGGCGGTTTCGCCGGAGCAAGTCAGGCGGGCTCTGCGCATCATGGATGCAATCGTCAAAGGTGCCGTCAAACTGGGTGGGCGTTTCAAACAGGGAGAGGAGTCGTGGAGGTGGCGCCTGTTCCTGGGCAAGCAACCGGTCTGGTTCACCCTGACTGAAGCGAGGAAACGGTCAGAACTTGATCTCGACGAAAACGAGCGGAAGGCGATCGGTGTTTCGCGCTGGGAGAAGTATGACTGGAAAGGAAGTGGCCGGTTGCGATTTCGCATCATCGGCGAGGATCACGTGTGCGAGCGAGATTGGGAAGACACCAAGAACAGACGCCTGGAGGATGCCGTGCCTGAGATCCTGGACGTGCTGGCCCGGGTGGAGAAGGAGGCGGAAGAATCGCGGGCGCAGGCGGTGGAGCGCAAAATGCGGGAGGCTGAGTTGCAACGATTGCGAGATATCGAGTGGCGCAAACAGGCTGAAGAGGAGGAAAAGCGAAAGACATTGTTGCAGATGAGTGAGCATTGGCAGCGGGCACAGCAACTGGGAAAGTTTGTAGCAGCATGTGAGGAGCGAATTCTAAAGGAGGCCGGAGCGATACCGGCAGAATCTCGTGCGAGTAGTTGGTTGATCTGGGCGAAGGAGCACGTGACCCGACTAGATCCGCTCGAACAAGGGTATCTCCGCAATTTGGTGAAGTCGACGCGCGGTGAGGCGTGATTCGGATGCGGAATGGGGAGACGAATGAATACTTTTGAAACTGGAGGGTCTGATACGGTGTTAGAAGTACGGAAGTTAGGGTTAACCGGATCGGCTGGTTACCGGTCCGAACATACGAAGTAGAAAAATCATCCGGCGGTCATTCCCGCATAGGCGTGGCCGCCGGATTTTCGTTGTACTCACCGCAGACGAGCAAACGAACCACGAATGGACACCAATGGACACGAACCGAGGACCGTGAACATCGAACATTCAACATCCAACGTTCAACGCCCAAGGGGAAGAATGGGAAAAGGAGCAAAGGGGAAAAGGAGAAGACGGGAAGCGGAACCGAAAGGCGGTCACGGAGTGGACCGCCCCACCTTTCGAGGACGAGGGGAAGCAACCGGTGGAACAGGGGTTGGGGTGAAAAGAGCGGGATTTGAGCGTTGAACCGCCCTTTTCCAGGCGCGGAACTGGTTGAAACAGAATGGAATGACTGGCGCTCTTGAAATCCTAAGCGGGGTGTTTTAGTTTTCAAGGACGTCGATTGAGCATGATTACACGCAAACATTATCTGGAAACGATCCGGGAGCGGCTCAAGAGCTTTCCGGTGGTGTCCGTGCTGGGGCCAAGACAGGTGGGCAAGACCACGCTGGCGCAGGAAATTGCCGGCGAACAGCCCAGCCATTTCTTCGATCTGGAGGACGTGGATGCGCTGACCCGGTTGGCCGCGCCGAAAGTGGCGTTGGAACGATTGGAGGGGCTGGTGGGGCTGGATGCGGCAACTGGCGCCGTGGCATGAAAATCTGGCCAAGCGCCAGGTGAAGGCGCCCAAGATTTATCTCCGGGATTCGGGCCTGTTGCAGTGCCTGATGCGCCAG
>JANLTG010000221.1:0-24279 GCA_031362805.1 bacterium | reverse complement strand
CCGGCACCTGCGACGGCAAGCCCATCACCGACACCGCGCCCACCGCGCGCGGCCTCACCGAGCAGAAGGCCTTCTGGATTCGCTGTGAGGCTGGCCAGTTCATTCCCGGCTTCACTGAACAGCTCCACGGTATGAGCGCCGGCGAGAAGCGCACCGTGAACGTGGATTTCCCCCCCGACTTCATCTCCGCCGAGCTGGTTGGCAAGCGCGGTGTCTACGAAGTCGAACTGGTGCAGGTCAAGGAACGCCTCCTCCCCGAAGTGAACGAAGAGTTCGCCAAAGGCTTTGGGGCCGAAAGCCTTGAGAAACTCCGCACTGGCATCCAGACAGACCTCGGAGCCGACCGCAACACCAAGGCCTCCCGCGCCGTCCGCGACCAAATCATCCAGTCCTTGCTCGGCAAGGTGAGCTTCGACCTCCCCGAGTCCATCGTCCTCAAGGAGACCCGCAGCGTGGTCTACAACATCGTGCAGGAAAACCAGCAGCGCGGCATCCCCAAGGAAGCCATCGAGCAGCAGAAGGACGCCATCTTCGCCAACGCCAACGCCAGCGCGAAGGACCGCGTGAAGGCGATGTTCCTCCTCAATCGCATCGCCGAAAAGGAAGGCGTGAAAGTCGAGCAGCAGGAAATCCTCGAACGCGTGCAGGCGATGGCGCAGCAATACCAAATGCCCATCCAGAAGCTCATCAAGCAGCTTGAAGAGCGAAACGGCGTCAGCGAGATCCACGAGCAAATCCTCGTCGGCAAGGTGCTGGACTTTCTCCAGCTCCACGCCCAAGTCGAGGAAGTCCCTGCCAGCGCACCGGTGACCTGAAGCCAGGGAAGCACCCCAACTTGAAAAGTAAAGCGGCGGTCATTGACCGCCGCTTTTGCTTTGGTAGCCACCGAGGTAAAGAAACGGATTTGGCGCGCGAGGAAGCGCCCTTCGCGCTACTCCTGCAACGCCGCTAGCACTTCCGGGTCGCGCACATCCACCCAGCGACCCGCAATCTGCTGCCCCGCTATTTGGTGCCCCGCCGCGAGCATCGCGGTGAGCGCATCGGTCAGCTCGTATTCGCCGCGCGGCGATTTCTCCAGGCGAGCCGTGAATTCGAAAACCTGCGGCTGAAAGAGGTAGATGCCGGCGTTGTACCAGACGGGCTGGCCCGGCTTGATCCAACCTTCGCGCGTCAGTGCTTCGACCTGGTCGCGACCCGGTTTCTCCACCAGGCGAGTCAGGCAAAATTGCTCGTCGAAGAAGAACAGCCCGCCCGTGGTCACATCGAAGCTGCCGGTCACGGTGAGCACGCCCGCGAACGATCCCTCGCGGAAGCGTTGCAACATCGCCGCGTAGGTTTCGGGCTTCACCAAGATATCACCGTAGGTCAGCAGGAAGTCGTCATTTCCCACGAATTCCTTCGCCAGCTCGGGCGCCTTGCCGGTGCCGTCTTGCACGAGTTGCCGGCCATATTGAATGGAAACACCCAGCCGCCGGCCGTCGCCGAAGTATTCCTCGACCACCTCCGCCTTCCAGCCGGTGACGATGAAAAACTCGGTGATGCCCGCGCTCTTCACGCCCTCGATGATGTGCTCGAGGATCGGCCGGCCGTGGACGCGGAGCATCGGCTTGGGCACCTCTTGCGTGAGCTCCCGCATGCGGGTGCCTTTGCCAGCGGCGAGGATGACGGCTTTCATAGTGCGAGTCGGTTCACGGCAAAGGGGAAAGACGCCTTCGATGCATGCATGGGTTGACCGTGGCCGTTCATTTCAACCACCCCGGAATGGCTTCCCCGGCCCAGAGCTCTTCGAGCTTCTGCCGCTTGCGCACGAGTGCGGCGCGCTTGCCACTGACCAACACTTCGGCGGCGGTCGCGCGCGTGTTGTAGTTCGACGCCATGACAAAGCCGTAGGCGCCCGCGCTCAGCAGCGCCAGGTAATCGCCTTCCGCGACCTTCGGCAGCGGGCGGTCCTTGGCAAAGAAATCGCCGGACTCACAAATCGGGCCGACGACATCAGACGAGATCAACTGGCCGCCGCGTTTCGTGAGTGGGACGATCTCGTGATACGAGTCGTAAAATGCCGGACGGATCAGGTCGTTCATCGCGGCATCGACGATGACAAAATTTTTCTTGCCGGTGCGTTTCACGTACTCGACGCGCGTCACGAGGATGCCCGCATTGCCCGCGATGAAGCGGCCCGGCTCGAGCAACAGGCGCAGGTGCGAAACGGGCTGGAGCAAGGGCAGGAGTCGCTCGGCATAAAGCGCGGGATTCAGAATTTTCTGGGCGGCCGACTGTTCCCACCAGTTCTTCGCGCCACTCGCCAGGGCGGGGTTGTAAACAATGCCCAAACCACCGCCGATGCTGAAGAATTCCAGGTTGTGTCGTTCGGCCAGCCGCGCGACCAGCGGCACGAGCTTGGCCACCGCGAGTTCGAACGGCTTGACGTCCGTCAGCTGCGAGCCGATGTGCGTCTGGAAGCCGCGCAGCCGGATGTTCTTCAGCTTCGCGGCGCGCGCATAGACGCCCTCAATCTCCTCGAAGGCGATGCCGAACTTGTTCGCGTAGGTGCCGGTCGTGATCTTCGCGTGCGTACCGGCGTCGATGTTCGGATTTACGCGCACGGCAATGGGCGCTTTCTTCTTGAGCTTGCCGGCGACGCCGTCGATACGACGGAGCTCGGCTTCGCTCTCGACGTTGAAGGAATAGATCCCTTGCTTCAGCGCGTAACGAATCTCGTCCTCTGATTTGCCGACGCCGGCGAACACGCATTTGCCGGGATCGCCACCGGCCGCGATGACGCGTCGGAGTTCACCTTCGCTGACCACATCGAAGCCGCTGCCCTGCCGGCCGAGCGTACGGAGGACGGCCAGATTCGAGTTGGCCTTGATGGCGTAGCAGATCAGGTGATCTACCGGTGCCAGCGCGCGATCGAGCTTCTGGAAATGATCCGTCAGCGTGTGCTCCGAATAGACGTAGAGCGGCGTGCCGAACTGCTTTGCGAGCGATTCGACGGTCACGTCCTCGCATTGGAGTGCGCGACCGACATACTTGAAATCATGCATGGGCGGTGGTTATGCCAGAGGGTTGAGGGCGGTCAAAGGGGAAAGTCAGCCGTAA
Organism: bacterium; assembly: GCA_031362805.1. GTDB lineage: Bacteria > Verrucomicrobiota > Verrucomicrobiia > Limisphaerales > RI-55 > RI-55. Next base: position 21,180 of record JANLTG010000221.1, on the reverse strand, counting down.
AAACCAAACCGCCGGCAGTGGCTGCCGGCGGCGGGTCTGAATAACGAAAGGCTGGTTAGTTGCCCGCCACGATGGTGGCCCGACGGTCGTGATACTCGCGCGCGGTGATCTGGTCGGCGATGTAAAGTTCGAGAATCTCCTGCAGCTTGTCCTTCTTGGTCGCCGCAGCGCCCGTGATGGCCAGCGGAGCGGCTTGCGCGGACGGAGCCGAAGCTGAAGCTGCGGGTTTGGGGGTCGAAGCAGGCGCTGTTTTCGCCTGTTGCTTCGATACGGTGGCGGCAGGTTTTGCTGCCTGCTTGGCGGCGGGAGCGGGTTCCTTTTCTGTCGACTTGGGAGCGGCCGCAGCTTCCGCCTGGGCGGCAAGCATTTGCTCGAGGGCCGCGCGCGCCTTGGCTTCAGCGTCCGAAGAGAGCGGTGAGGCGGTGGCTTCCGGGGCAACTTGGGCGGCCGGGGCAGTTTGAACTACGACGGGCGCAGCCGCCTTGGGCGCAGCCTGAACCGCAACCGCCGCCTTGGCAGGAGCGGCCGCTTGGGCGGGCGCCGAGGCAGCCGCTGGTGAGGCCGCTTTCGCAGGAGCTGCGGCGGGAGTGGTGGTCAACGCGGCCGGCTGACTGTTCGAGCGCCGCAGTTCATCAAGGGCGGCGCGCGCTTTGCGTTCCTTTTCGTCGGAGAGATTCGAAGGCGTGGCAGCGGGAGCGGGAGCGGTTTGCGCCACCTGCGGAGCCGTGCGCTGTTTTTCAATCGCCTGCTGGGCTGCCTTGTCTTTGTCGCTGGCGCTGGTCGTGGGGGCGGCTTTCGCGGGAGCGGGCTGAGCTGCTGGCTTGGCTGCCGCCGGAGCGGCTTGGGCGGGGGCAGCGGCCGGTGCGGCAGCCGGTGCGGCAGCCTTCGGCGCCGTGGTGCTGCGGCCTTCCTTTTCAGCAATCATTTGGCGCAGCGAGCGCAGCGCTTTTTCCTGCTGCTCGGCAGATTGGGAATGGCCCACGGAGGTCCCGACCGCCAACAGGCAGGCAACCGTCAAAGTCTTAGGGAATCGCATGGGCAGTTTGATAAACGAATCAAGGACCGGAGGCAACAGAATTGAAGCACACTCAGGCGGATCGTTCCGTTGGTTTGTAAAGCCGTTTCCAAGCGGCGGAAAAGGGATGGCTGACGACCGAAAGCAAGACGATCTGATAGACCTCACTGCGGGGAATCTTGATCTCCAGCGCCGGGTCCAAAATCGGATGCGCCCGCAACAGGTCCAACGTGCGGCGGCCGATCAGGATTGGCCAGGCGCAGGCCAGCCGCAGCCGCGCGAACTGGCGCGGCAACGCGTTGGTGTATTCCCAGCCCGCTGCCAGCCGCGCCTCGGCAAAATCCAGATAGGCGTTGTAGATCAATCGAAACCGCTCCTCGTTGGCGGGATCGAGCAAATGCTCCGGAGTCAGCCCGACTTCCTCAAGCTTGTCCTTGGGGAAGTAACATCGGCCCCGACGCAAATCGCGCGGCAGATCGCGCAGGATGTTGATCAATTGCAGTCCCTGACCGAACCACACGCCATTCTTCAGCAACAGCGATTCGTACATCGGCGCGAGATGAAACAAGTGCGCCTGGATCATGCGCGTCCAGAAAACACCGACGCAGCCGGCCACCCGATAGGTGTAATCTTCGAGTCCGGAATGGGTCTGGAGCGCGATCACTTTGTCGGGCGATGCGGGACCGAAGCGCTCGAGGTCCAGCTCCTGGCCGCTGGTGATCGTGGTGATGACCTCGCGGACGCGCTCCTGGTCCTTCGCGGACAGCAGGCCAAGAACTTCCACCGCTTCCTCGATCCGCAACAGGAGCTCGCGCTCCGCTTCGTTGCCTTGCTGTTGCGCCAGTTCGCTGAAATCCAGCGGAATTCCGTGCGTCCCCAGAATTCGATCGCGCAACATGCGCAGCGTGATCAGCCGTTCCTGCCATGGAATCAGTTCCGTGTCGGCGACGGTGTCGGTCGCGCGAGCAAGCAGGTAGGCGAGCCCGATCTGCGTGCGAATAACTTCCGGCAACACCCGCAGCGTGAGGCTGAATGATCGGGATACGCGATTCAGCAATGGGCTCAGTTTGGCAGCGGCGGCCGGCTGTTTTTTGAAGACCGCTTTAATCAATTTCGCGCTGCCCTTGGGAGATTCGGGCGCCGTTTCCGCCGGCCCTTTCCCTTTCAGGTGGTATTTCTTCGGCGCGGAGCTGGCAGGCCCATCAGCCATGGATCATTGCAGACGTTTCTTCCAATACCTCAATTGCTTGCCCACTTCCTTACTGCTGGGAGCGCCGGTCATCGTGCGGCGTTCCATCGCCTTTATCAAGTCGAACGTGGCCGGCGCGTCCGGACCAAAGCGCGGATAGACCGACCGCAGCTCGGCCAGCGTCAATTCGTTGAGTGGTTTGCCGGTACGTTCCGACAACGCCACCACCTCGCCGACGACGTGGTGCGCCTGGCGGAAGGGCATGCCTTTCAGCACGAGGTAATCGGCCAGGTCCGTGGCGAGCAACAACGGATCGGCGGCCGCCTGGGCGCATTTCGCGCCGTTGACGGACGTGTGGCGCAGCATCGCGGCGAGGATGCGCACGGTCAGCCGCACGGTGTCCGTGGTGTCGAACACCCGCTCTTTGTCCTCCTGCAGATCGCGATTGTAAGTCATCGGCAATCCCTTGAGGAGTGTCAGTAGCGCCATGAGGTTGCCCACGACGCGACCGCACTTGCCGCGCGCCAACTCGGCGATGTCCGGGTTCTTTTTTTGCGGCATCAGCGAGGAGCCGGTCGTGTAGGCGTCGGCGATCTTGATGAACGAAAACTCCGTGGAAACCCACAGGATGATGTCTTCGGCGAGCCGGGAGATATGCACTGCAAGCAGGGCGGCGGACGCGCAGAACTCGACCATGAAGTCGCGATCGCTCACTCCGTCCATGGAATTTTGCGTCAACCGGGCGCGGCCTGCGGCGTCCACGAAACCCAGTTCCTTGGCCACCAGTTCGCGCTTGAGCGGAAGCGTGCTGCCGGCGATCGCACCGCTGCCGAGCGGACAGACATTGAGTCGCTCGCGGCCATCGACCAGGCGCCCGGCGTCGCGTTCCAGCATCTCCACATAGGCCAGGAGGTGATGGGCAAAGTACACCGGTTGGGCCCGCTGCAGATGGGTGTAGCCGGGGATGATCACGCTGGCGTTGCCGGCACCCAGTTCCACCAACGCGAGCTGAAGATTCCGCAACTCCGGCACCAGCCCATCGATTTCGTCGCGCAACCACAACCGCATGTCGAGGGCGACCTGGTCGTTGCGCGAACGCGAGGTGTGGAGCTTGGCCCCGGCCGGCACCCGGCGCGTCAGCTCCGCCTCGATGTTCATGTGAACGTCCTCCAGCTCGGGTTTCCATTGGAATTTCCCGGCGGCGATTTCCAGGCCGATGGCTTCAAGCCCTTGGGAGATTTCCCGGCCCTCGTCGCGCGTCAGCACGCCGATCGCGGCCAGCATCCGGGCATGGGCCTGTGAGCCGGCGATATCCTGCCGCCACAGCCGGCGATCAAAAGAAATGGATTCCGTGAACTGCGCGACGTCTTCCGCCGGGCCGCTCGCAAAGCGACCACTGCGCGAAACGGGCTGGTGATTCTTCATGATACTTTGGAAGTGCCGACTGTGCTGCGCGGCGGCTGGGAAGTCACGCGCGAAACCGCAAGCGCACGTACGACCCTGAGTTGGAATTCAAGCCGGACGGAACGGTGCATCACGGCCGTCCCGGCTGCTCAATCCGTTGCCGCTTGCCACCGCCCGGCACGCTGATCGTCTGCCGTGATTGATCCGGCCAGACGACTTCGACGGACAGCTCCCGGCCACTCTCCAACGGAAGGGTAATCGGCAGTTCAGATTGCGAAAGATAGCCATGGGTGGGGCCGATCATTCTCACGTGATTGCGATCGCCATGTTGGAAACGAACGCTCGCGCCGATCGCCTGCCGGTTGGCGCCGTTGCCCAGCAACTCGAGCCGGACCCAACTGGCCGGGTTCAATTCATTGCGCAACAGGACCGGCGCGCCGCCCAATTGCGTGAGGACGAGGTCGAGGTCGCCGTCGCCGTCGATGTCCGCATAGGCGGAGCCGCGGCCGACAATCGGTTGGTAAATCGCTTCGCCCGACTTGCTGGCCGGCACCGGGACGAACGCCGGCCGTCGCAAGGTGCCCGCCCCATTCCAAAATAACTGGGCCGGTTGCCGGTAAGTCTGACCGTTGGCCAGCTTTTCGATGTCCGGCTCGATGTGGCCATTGACGGTGAGGAGATCAAGCCAGCCATCCAGATCGTAGTCGAAGAAGAACACCCCGAACGTCAGCGACATCCGGCTGGCCGTACCGACGCCCCGGATCATGGCTTGATCCGAGAATAACAACGGTCCGGGCTGCGATACGTAAAGGGCGGTCATCTCGTTGGCGAAATTGCCAATGGCGATGGTCAGTTCATCGTTCTCATCAAGCGGTGCCGCATCAATGCCCATGGCCCCACGCGTCCCCCCGAAGGCGTCGAGTGCCAGCCCCAGGCGCGCCCCGTCTTCCTTGAAAGTGCCGTCGCGCTTGTTGAGGAATCCGAAGTTGGGCACGGTGTCGTTGGCGACGACGAGATCGAGCCAGCCGTCTTGATCCAGATCCACCACGGCGGCGCCGAGTGATTTGCCGGCGGGTTCGCCGTTGGCGCGATTGATGACATGCAAGCCGGCCGCTTCCGCCACTTCCTTGAAACGGCCGCTGCCTTCGTTGCGAAAGAGCAGCGGATGCTCGCCTGTAAATTTCAACGGCGGCCCGTAGGCACGGCCCACACCGGGCAGCAGGTAATTCAGCTTTTGATCCAGCTCGCGATTCCAGCGGACGTAATTGCAAACGAACAAGTCCAGGTCGCCATCGCGATCGTAATCCAGGAAGGCGGCGCTGGTGCTCCAATCGTCGGGCGACCCGCCAGTGCCCGAGGCCGCGGTCACGTCTGTGAATTTGCCGGTGCCTAGATTGCGAAACAGGCGATTCACTCCCACGGCCGTCAGATAAACATCGCCCAAGCCATCGCCATCATAGTCGCCGATCGCGATCCCCATTCCGTAGCTCGGCACGTCCAGGCCGGACCCAGCGGTGATGTCGGTAAACTTCGCCGCGCCGCCTGCGGGCGTGTCGTTGCGGTACAATGCCGCGGTGGACGTCTTCCGATCCTGCTCAGGGGAGGAATCCCAAGGCCAGGGGGTGCCATTCGCGAACAGCAGATCCTGATCGCCATCGCCGTCGCAATCGAAGAACGCCACCCCGCTGCCCATCGTTTCCGGCAGCAACTTTTCGCCCGCGGCGCCGTTCTCGTGAACAAACGTGATACCGGCCTCCCGGGTGATGTCGGTGAAGCGCACGGCCGGCACCGCGGCCTGATCTCCCGCGCCGGCTTGGTTGCCGGTGGACGGCTCGCCCTGTTTTTCGCCCTGCCAGAAAAAGACGCCGAGCACGGCCGCCACGACGAGGACTAGCAGGAGGGCGGACCGCCAGAGGGCGCGCTGGGTCTGCGTGTCGGCAGGTTCGTTGAACTGAGGCGGTTGGTCCATGTATGTGGTTCAGCATCGTTCGCCGTGCACCGAAATGCAAAACTGGAGCTTCGCGGGATGGCAGGTTGATTTGAGATCAACGGCGTGTCAGGCGATTTTCAATGCCCGCCGTTCTTGCCGTTCCCGTTCGTCGGCGTCTTGGTGATCAACGTCTGGCCGCGCGCAACGGCGTGTCCATTGCCAGTTTTCGTGAGCAGCGCCGCATGGGTTGCCAGCGCCAGCAACGGCCAGGCATTCCGATACATGTCGTACTTGAGGTAGAAAACTTTCGGAAAGCCGGTGCCCGTGATCACGTCCTCGGTCCACGAACCGTCGGCATTCTGCGTGTGACAGAGATACTCGAGGCCGCGTTGCACGCTCTCGCGATGCGGATCGCCGCAGGCGAGAATACCCATCAAGGCCCAGGCCGTTTGCGAGGCGGATGCCGGCCCCTGGCCTTTGAAATCAGGATCATCGTACGTGGCGCACGACTCACCCCAGCCGCCGTCGGGCAGTTGCACGCTCTCGAGCCAGTCGCGACCGCGCACCAGCCACGACTCGGTCATGTCCCAGCCGATGGCCTCCATGCCGCGCAAAACCTGCCAGGTGCCGTAAATGTAATTCACGCCCCAGCGCCCAAACCACGAGCCGTCCTTCTCCTGCTGGATCTTCAGATAATCGATGCCGCGAACAATCTGCGGGTGCTCTTTCGCATAGCCCAGCTTGCCGAGCAGTTCGATGATGCGCGCAGTGATGTCGGCGCACTCGGGATCGAGCATCGCGTTGTGGTCGGCGAAGGGCACCTTCTCAAGAATGCTCTTGGTGCAATCCTTGTCGAACGCCGCCCAGCCGCCGTCCCGGCATTGGAAGCTCAACATCCAGGTCGTCGCGCGTTGGAGGCACTCGTTGAGGCGCTGCGGGTCATTCGCTTCCACGAGGCGCAGTGCGAGCAGCACCATCGCGGTATCGTCCACGTCCGGATTCCAATCGTTGAGGAATTCGAAGACCCAGCCGCTGGGCTCGACGTTGGCGGAGTTCTTGTGACCCCAGTCGCCCTTAAGCCGAATCTCGCGATCCATCAGCCAGTCCGCCGCCTTGCGAATCGCCGGATGATCGGCCGGCACACCGGCTTCGCGCAGGCAAACCGCGACGATCGCCGTGTCCCAAACCGGCGAGAAGCACGGCTCGATACGCAGGTGGCCCGGCTCGTCGTGTTCAAGCTTTTTCAGCTCGTGCAAAGCGCGCACGACCTGCGGATGTTCGCGCGGATAGCCCAGCGCCTTGAGCGCAATCAGCGCATTCAACATCGCCGGGAAGATGGCGGCCAGTCCGTCGGAGTGTTCGAACCGCTCCAGCATCCATTCCTCGCAGCGTTTCAGGGCGCGCTTGCGGAAGGGATGCAGGCCCAGACGTTGCACCCTTTCGGCAACCCGATGCAGCCGGTCCAGCTTGAGGAAAAAGTTTCGCCAGGTGAACCACTTCGGGTCGCGGGCCAGAGCCAGATCACGTTCGTGAAAACCGTCCGGAAAAAGTTCATTGAGGTCGATGCCCACCGGCCGGGTCGGCTTGAAGTGATTGATGATCGCCAGCGGCACGAGCATGGCCCGCGACCAGTTGCTCATGTCCCAGAAGTTCACGTGGAACCACTTGCCGATGAGCAGCACTTCACACGGGATCGTGGGCACGTACTTCCACGGATACAGCCCGATCAACGCGAGGTAGAGCTTGGAGAAGGTGTTCATCCGCGGCACGCCGCCGAGGCTGCGGGCAATCGTCCGGGCCTTGAGCATGCGCGGATCATTGATCGGCACGCCGCAGAGTTTCAACGCGAGGTAGCACTTGATCGTGGCGTTCACCTCGGCCGGGCCGCCGGGATAAATGTTCCAGCCGCCATCGGGCAACTGCCGGTCGAACATGTGCTTGATCGCCTTCTTCTCCCAGACCGGGTCCGCGCTGCCGTCCCAGTGGTAGAACACGACCATGTCCGCCACGAGGGTGGCATCGACCATCAGCTCACCGACCCAATAGCCGGCGGGCTGCTGGAGGCTGAGCAGATAATGTTGCGACCGCTTGAGAGCGATCGCGGGATCCACCTCGCCGCGAAAGCCAAATTCCCTTTGGGCAATGGGCGCGATCAAACGTGCGCCGGCTGGAGTATGTCCGCTCAAGATGCGGGCTGTTTTGCGGAAGCAGGCATCCTTTGTAAAGGGATTTATCCGGCGGCCAGTCGCCGCGGCGGCGCCGACCCGCAGGCGGGGATTGGCAAGTCCCGGCGCGAGCAGCGATTGGGTCAAGCGCTCGTGGTCGTTTTCGATTTCGTCCGAACGGCAGCAAGGGCGAGGACGGCTGCGGCGCTCGCTTGACGGATCGCATCAGTTGCGGGGAAGTTCCCGCCGTGCCCACCCGTCTTACCCGGCGCGATTTTCTCGCCACCGGCGCCGCCTTGATGGCAGCCGGGCTCGTGCCCGGTCCGTGTCCCGCAAACGCGATGCCGGTGCTGGCCGCCAAGGCTGCCCGACTCCCGCGAACCAACCTGTTGATCTATCGCGATCGTCGCGGCAACGCGCAGCCCGTTGAATCTCGCTCGCACTGGGCCAAACGCCGCGCCGAGATTCTGCACGGCATGCAGTCGATCATGGGACCGCTGCCCGGTCGCGAGAAGCGCGTGCCGCTCGAATTGAAGATGGTGACGGAAGTGGATTGCGGCACGTACCTGCGACGACTCATCACGTATGCGTCCGAGCCCGGCTCAAGGACGCCGGCTTATCTGCTGATCCCCAAGCCGCTCCTGGCAAAGCACGGCGGCATGGCGCGCGCAATCCTTTGCCTGCACCCGACGGATTTCAAAGTCGGCCACGGAGTTGTGGTCGGTCTCGGCAACACTCGCTACCCGGCTTACGCGACGGAGCTCGCCGAACGCGGTTACGTCGCACTCGCGCCGGCGTATCCGCAGCTGGCGAACTACCAGCCGGACATTCGGGCGCTCGGTTACGCCAGCGGCACCATGAAGGCCATCTGGGACAACCTTCGTGGACTCGACCTGCTCGAATCATTGCCGTTCGTGAAGGGCGGCGGCTTTGGCGCGATCGGCCATTCGCTCGGCGGCCACAACGCGGTGTTCACCGCCGGGTTCGACGAGCGGCTCAAAGTCATTGTCTCGAGCTGCGGACTGGATCTCTTCACCGACTACTACGGCGGCAAGCCCGACGTGTGGCAGCCCGAGCGCGGGTGGTGTCAATTGCGCTACATGCCCCGCCTGCTCGATTACGCTGGCCGGCTCGACGAGATCCCGTTCGACTTCGCCGAACTCATCGGCGCCCTCGCACCGCGCGCGTGTTTCCTCAGCGCGCCGTTGCAGGACTCGAACTTCAAGTGGGAGAGCGTGGACCGCATCGCCACCGCCGCGCGACCGGTCTACGAACTGTTTGACAAAGCCGACCGCCTCATCGTCGAACACCCGGACTGCGAGCATGACTTCCCGCCGGCCATCCGGGAGCAGGCGTATGACTTGATCACGCAGCACCTCACCTGACGCCTTTGTTAGCTTGCCATCGGATCAGTCGCACCAAATCCTTTCGCCATTCCTATGCAACTCGACCGCCTGCGCCTCCTCCTTGTGTTCGGCCGCTTCCTCGGACTGTCGTTGGTCGCCAACTCCACCCACGCTGCGGACGCCAATACCGACAAACGCTTTCAACTCCGCGATTTGTTCGAGCTGGAGACGGCGTCCGATCCACAGATCTCGCCCGACGGCACGAAGGTCGTCTTCGTCCGCAACTTCAGCGACATCATGAAGGACAAGAAGCGGTCGAATCTCTGGATCGTGAACTTCGACGGCTCGGACCTGCGGCCGTTGACCTCGGGTCCGGATAACGAGTTTTCTCCACGCTGGTCGCCCGACGGCAAACGCCTGCTCTACGCCTCGACGAGCGAGGGCTCGGTGCAAATCCACCTGCGCTGGATGGACAGCGGCCAAACCGCACGCGTGACCCGCGTTCAGAAATCGCCCGCCGGCATGGAGTGGTCGCCGGACGGCCAATGGATCGCTTTCTCGATGGCTGTGCCCGACGAGACTAAGCCCTTCGTCGAGCTGCCCGCGAAACCCGAGGGCGCCGAGTGGGCCAAGCCGGCCAAGGTGATTCGCAAAATGAACTACCGCGCCGACGGCGAGGGCTATCTCGAAGAGGTGCATGCGCAATTGTTCATCGTACCGGCGGAGGGTGGGACGCCGCGCCAACTCACGCAGGGTGCCTTTGACAACGGCGCTCCGCTCGCGTGGTCGCCGGATGGCAAGGCGATCATCTTCTCCGCCAACCGCCGTGAGGATGCGGACTACCAGCCGTTAAATTCCGAAATCTATGAACTCACCGTCGCGGACGGCACCGTCAAGCAACTGACGGATCGCAACGGGCCCGATCAAAGTCCGGCCCTTTCGCCGGATGGCAAGACGATCGCCTACCTCGGCTTTGACGATCGCGAGCAAGGCTATCAAGTCGCGCGTCTCCACATGATGAATCGCGACGGCTCCGGCAGCCGCGTGCTGAGTACTAATCTCGACCGTGACGTCACGGAGCCCGTCTGGAGCAACGATGGCAGCGGCCTGTTCTTCCACTACGACGAGCAAGGGAACACGAAGATCGCCTTCATCGCACTCGACGGCAAAGTGCAAGACTTGGCCGCGAACTTGGGCGGTGTTTCGCACAGCCGGCCGTACGGTGGCGGCAGCTTTTCCGTCGCGACGAATGGCCGTTTTGCCTTCACCCAAACGCGGCCCGAGTACCCGGCCGACATCGCCACCGGCGAGAAAGGTTCGGCCGAGATTCGTCGTGTCACCCGCGTCAACAACGACTTGTTCGCCTTCAAGGAACTCGGCGACACCGAGGGGTTTTGGTACGAGTCGTCGTTCGACAAACGCAAGGTGCAAGGCTGGATCGTGAAACCGCCGGGCTTTGATCCGCAGAAGAAGTATCCGTTCATCCTGGAGATTCACGGCGGGCCGTTTGAAAACTACGGCGACCGCTTCACCTCGGAGATTCAGCTGTACGCCGCCGCCGGCTACGTCGTGCTGTATGTCAATCCGCGCGGCAGCACCAGCTACGGTGAGGACTTCGGCAACTTGATCCACCACAACTACCCTGGTCAGGATTACGACGACCTCATGTCGGCCGTCGATGCCGTGATCGCCAAGGGTTATGTGGACACGACCAATCTCTTCGTCACCGGAGGAAGCGGTGGCGGCGTGTTGACGGCGTGGATCGTCGGCAAGACCGATCGCTTCCGCGCGGCCGTCTCCGCCAAGCCGGTGATCAACTGGTACAGCTTTGTGCTGACCTCGGATGGGCCGGGATTTTTCTACCGCTATTGGTTCCCCGGTTTCCCCTGGGAACATGCCGAGCACTACCTCAAACGCTCACCGCTGTCGCTGGTCGGCAACGTGAAGACTCCCACCATGCTGCTGACCGGCGAGGCCGATTTCCGGACGCCGATCTCCGAGTCCGAGCAATACTACGAAGCGCTCAAGTTGCGGAAGATCGACACCGCCCTCGTGCGTATTCCCGACGCGTCGCACGGCATGGAAGGTCGGCCCAGCCATCTCGTCAGCAAGATCGCGCACATCCTCAAGTGGTTTGAGATTCACCGCAGCGACTCAAAAAAGTAGTTTCTGACGCCAGCCCATTGCCAATTTTTAATTCCCCATTTTTGACTCCAAATGAAACCTCTCCATTACCTCCGCGCTGGCATCATCGGCACTGGCTTCATCGGCCCCGTTCACATCGAAGGCCTCAAACGCCTCGGCGTGCAGGTCACCGCGATTTGTGGCTCCACCAAGAACGCCAAAGCCACCGCTGAGAGGTGGGGCATCCCCGAGGTTTATGGCGACTACGACTATCAGGCGATGTTTCGCTCGCCGAATGTTGATGTCGTCCATATCACGTCGCCGAACAAGGTTCACGTCGAGCAATCGCTGGCCGCGCTCGCCGCTGGCAAACATGTCGTCTGCGAAAAACCGCTCGGCATGACGTCGTCGGAAACCGCCAGGGTTGCGGACGCCGTGAAGAAGGCTGGCAAACGCGGCCCCGTCTTCGCCGTGAACTACATGTGCCGCTTCTTCCCCGCCGTGCTCCAGATGCGCGCGCTGGTTGCGCGCGGTGATCTCGGGCAGATCATGCACGTGCAGGGGCACTTCTTTCAGGACTGGCTGCTGCAACCCACCGATTACAACTGGCGCCTGCTCGCCAGCGAAGGCGGCAAGCTCCGCGCCGTCGGCGACATCGGTACGCACTGGATCGATGCGGTCTCGTTCATCCTGGGCGCGAAGGCGCAGAGCGTGTTCGCCCACCTTGAGACGTTTCACAAGACGCGTTACCGGCCCAAGGGCGAGGTGCAGACGTTCGCGAAGATCGATCCCAAGACGATGCTGCCGTACAAGGTGGACACCGAGGACTTCGGCAGTGTGCTGCTCAAGTTCGGCAAGGCGAAGCACGGCTTTGTGAACGGCGCGCACGCCAACGCGTCGATCTCGCAAGTGGCCGCCGGCTGGAAGTGCGATCTCTACGCCGGTATCTACGGCACCAAGGGCAGCGTGCAGTGGAATCTTCAGGACCCGAACGAGATCATTGTCGGCCGCCGCGACGAGCCGAATCAGATTCTCCAGCGGGCAACCGCCGGCTTCAGCGAGGACGTGGCGGGTTTCACGGATTATCCCGGCGGTCATCCCGAGGGTTTTCCCGACAGCCACAAGATGCACTACCGAGCGGTATATGAGCACATCGCCAGCGGTCGCAAAACACCGGTGCTCTTCGCGACCGCTGAAGACGGCCATCACGAAGTGAAGCTGTGTGAAGCGATCCTCAAGAGCAGCCGGAGCAAAGTATGGGTGAAGGTGTGAAAAGAATATGCAAAGTCGCGAAGAACGGCTGAAGTTACGCGAAGAAAATCGGAGGCAGGTTGTTGCTGGGACGCTGATTTCTGCTTGTTTTCGGAGTCTTGACGAGGCTCGCAATCTGATGGGGAGCGATCCGGGTTGCGTCCACTATCAGAATGCTCTCGGGGAAACGGCTTTCAGTTATGTCGTGGTTGAGAACCGGCTGGACCTGGCGGAGTTCCTGTTGGCCGCCGGCTCCGACATCGACAAAGCCGATGAATATGGAGCGACTCCCCTCATTCACGCCGTGATGCTCGACCACCGCGAGTTGATCAAATGGCTGATCGAAAAAGGCGCCGCCCTGGAACCGAAGACATGCAATGGTGAAACGGTGCTTTGCTGGGCGACACGCCATGACGGGGCTTGGGCTTTCAAGTTTTTGATCAATCTCCCACGCAAACACCCGATCAATTTTTACTATGACAACCTCTCCGCTCAGGACGTTTACGATGACGAGGAGTTGGTAATGCGTGCTCACCTGATCGAGCTAGGGCTTACGCGACGGTACGAGTATTGATACCAATCTAGTGATCCAGCCACAAAGGCATTGATTGTATGGCTTCTGTGCCATACTTTGTCCGCCATGAAGATGACGATGCACATTGATGACGCCCTGCTCGAAAGGGTGATGGCCGCCACCGGCGCCGCCAACAAGACCCATGCGGTCGATATCGCGCTTCGCGAAGTGGACCGCAAGTCGGAGTTGATCCGCCTCACCCGGGAAGGTCTGGGGCTGAAGCCCGGCGAGTTGAAGGAAGTGATTGATCCGGCCTATGACCTGGAAGCGATGCGCCTGAAGGAAACCCCTGTTCATTATGGCCGTAAGCCCCGTGCTCGCCGATAGCAGCTACTATATCCGGCTGCTGCGCGAGGATCGCGATCCCTTGAAGTCGCTGGCCTTGACGGCCGCGACGCGCGATGTGGCCATTTGCGGGGTCGTGCGCTGTGAAGTAGGGCGGGGTATCCGGCAACTTAAGTTGCTCCAGCGTTTCCACAGCGCCTGGGACGTGATGCTCAACGTTCCCACCGACAACCGGATTTGGGAGGAAGCCGAGGCCATGCTCTGGCAACTCGATCGTTCCGGGATGATTCTTCCCCTGCCGGACCTGGTGATCGCCGCCTGCGCCAAACGGATTGGAGCGGTTGTCCTGACGTTTGACGAGCATTTCCAGAGAATCCCTGGCATCCGGGCGGTGAGCCAGCTCGAGACTTGAGTCACCACCGTTGACTTGGAATCGAACGGCGGCTCGTTCCTCTAGTCCACTACTCCATGCCTCCGCAACGTCCCACATTTTCCCGCTTGGCAGCGATTGCCTTTTCCATCGCCGCCCTGGCGCTTCCGCTGGCGGCCGCCGACCCGGCTTCGTCGATCCCCGATCCGCTTCACTCCTGGATGCAATGGCGGGGGCCACTGGCCAATGGTGTCGGGCCCCACGCTGATCCGCCGATCGAGTGGAGCGAGACGAAAAACATTCGCTGGAAGGTCGAACTGCCGGGCAAAGGGCATTCGTCGCCCATCGTGTTCGGTGATCGCGTGATCGTGATGGCGGCGGCACCGGTCGGCGAGGCGCAGAAAGCGGTGCATGATTCCGCGCCCGGCGTGCATGACAGCGTGCCCGTGACGCACCGGCATCAATACTTCGTCCTCGCTCTGAGCCGGAAGGACGGACGCATCCTATGGAAAACGCTGGTGCGCGAGGAATGGCCCCACGAGGGCGGGCACACAACCGGCAGCCCAGTTTCCAACTCACCGGTCACGGACGGACATCTTATCTACGCGTTCTTCGGCTCGCGCGGTCTCTACTGCCTCGACTTGGACGGCAAAGTGAAATGGCAGAAGGACCTGGGCAAGATGCAGACGCTCCACGCGCACGGCGAAGGCAGCTCGCCGGTGCTGCAGGGCGACACGCTCATCGTCAATTGGGACCACGAAGGCGGCTCGTTCCTTTACGCTTTCGACAAGCTTACGGGCGAACAGCGCTGGAAAGTCGCTCGCGATGAGATCACGTCCTGGTCCACGCCGCTCGTGATCGAGGTCGAGGGCAAGCAACAAGTCATCGTCAGCGCCACGAAGCGCGTGCGCGGCTACGATCTCGCCACCGGCGCGCAGCTTTGGGAATGCGGCGGCCTGACGGATAACGTCGTCTCCTCGCCCGTTTTTCACGAAGGCATCCTCATCGCCGGCAACAGCTATTACCGGCAGGCGATGCTCGCCATCCGCCTCGCCGGCGCGAAGGGCGATGTCACGGACTCCCCGAATGTTGTGTGGAAGATGAACCGCCTCACGCCTTACGTCTCCTCGCCGCTGCTCTACGGGGACACGCTTTACCACCTGCGCCACAACCAGAACGTCCTCGTGCGGCTCAACCCGGCGACCGGGGAATTGCGGGGTGACCCGCTCCGGATCGACGGCATCAAGGACTACATATTCTCATCCCCCGTCGGCGCGGCCGGGCGCCTCTACATCACCGGCCGGGACGGCGCGACGGCGGTCCTGCGGCGGGTGGGCGACAACTCCTCGCTGGCGGTCAACCACCTGGACGACTCGTTCAGCGCTTCTCCCGCACTGGCCGACAAGGAGTTGTATCTGCGCGGCGAAGGGTTTCTTTACTGCATCGCCCAGGAATGATCCGGTTCGCGATCCGCGCGGTTTACCCCAAGGTTGGCCACCCAGACTGCCTGTTCAGCCACTGGATACGGGCTCTTACCCTCTTAAACAAATCCGAAAGTTTGCTTGCACTGCGGGGTTTTCACCTTAAATGTCGCGCCCGCTCCGGAGAATTGCTCGTCCGGTAGTTGAGCTGCGGTCAGGTTGTCCGTCATTTGTCACCACCCGCTTCCCAACTCGTTCGGCAATTGTGCGCAAACCTTCCTGCGGCGTGCGAGGCTTGGCCCTCGTTCACTTTCGCAACGGTTTATGCGTCCGGACAAAACTGTTTATGTCAGCTGCAAAAAGCAATGCCATCGCTTACCGCGTGTTCCGCGCGTCGGGCGTGTCCTCATGGGACAAGCTTTTTGATCTGGCGTCGGAGTTTGCCTCCACCCTTGATCGCCGCCAACTTATCAACATTTCCCACTCTTCCGACAGCGGGAGCGGCACGGTAGTGGTCTGGTTTCAAAAGGAATTACCATGATTGAGATTCGCATTCGCAAAGGCGAAGACCTCCAGCGAGGCTTGCGCCGGTTGAAAAAGGTCCTCGTGCGCGAAAAGGTCTTCGACGAACTTCGCAAGCGCCGGCATTACCAGAAGCCGAGCAAAGTGCGCCGCGAGAAATCGAAAGCCGCCGCGTTCAACGCGATGCTTCGCCAGCGCTACGCTGACATCTGATCCTCCGGTCCGGGCGGCGCAAAGCCGACCGGGCGAGCCAGCGCGACGGGGCGGGATATCTTTCACCCTTCGCCCTTTGGTCTGTCTGCCTACCGCGATCACAAGAGCCGCCTCGAACGTGATCGCGTTTTCCTGTACCTCGTGAGCCACTGCCGGATCACGGCGGTCGTTGGGCTTCCTTTTGCAGCCGCAACGGACAGGGAATCTTCCCGAGTACTTCGCCGAATTTTCGGCCTCGTCTCCCACCGGCCACACCGGATAGAATGTGGCCATGCCCGCGGAAGTCACTCAGCTGTTAAGGTCCATTGACGCGGGCGATTCCCCGGCCGCCGCCGAACTTCTACCGTTGGTTTACACCGAACTTCGCCGGCTCGCCGCTGCCCGCATGGCGCATGAACCCGCGGGCCACACCTTGCAACCCACCGCTCTGGTTCACGAGGCCTGGCTCCGGCTTGGGGCCGACGCGCAGCCGCAGTGGCAGAACCGCGCCCACTTCTTTGGCGCGGCCGCCGAGGCCATGCGGCGCATCCTGGTCGAGCGCGCGCGACGCCGGCTCGCGGCCAAGCGCGGGGGTGGCTGCGAAGCCGTAGACATCGCTGAGCTGGACATCCCCTCGCCCACCGCCGACGACAACGGCTTGCTGCGCGTCAACGATGCTCTTGAAAAGCTGGCAGCCCTCGATCCGCGCAAGGCCGAACTGGTGAAACTGCGTTACTTCGTCGGCCTTAGCTTTGAAGAAGTCGCCACGGCGCTGGGCATCGCCGTGCCCACCGCCAAGCAATGGTGGGCCTACGCCCGGGCGTGGCTGTCCGTGGAACTCGGTGACGATTCAGCCGTTCGCTGAAATTTGCCACATACTTTTCGGCCGCCAATTGCGCATGTAGAACTGTATGGACAAAAACTCTTCGACCGCCGCCGCCGCCCATCAACGGGAGCAAGCCCTGTTCGCCGCCGCTTTGGAACGGCCGGCGTCCGAACGCGCCACCTTTCTCGATGGCGCCTGTCACGGTGATCCCAACTTGCGCGCGCGCCTCGACGCGCTCCTCACTGCGCACGAACAGCCAGCCACCGAGTTGGATGCGCAGGCCAATCCGCGGGCCGAACCCCGGAGGGACGAGTTACACGAGTCCCAAACATCTTCTGCTCCCGGTCAGGGCCTCACGGAGCTCGACCCTCCGGAGGAATTGGACGAAGCCGTGGGCCAGACGCTCGGGCGCTACAAGCTGCTCGAACGCGTCGGCGAAGGCGGTTGCGGCGTGGTCTATGTCGCCGAGCAGACCGAGCCGGTGCGGCGGCGCGTGGCGTTGAAGGTCATCAAGCTGGGGATGGACACCAAGCAGGTCGTCGCCCGGTTCGAAGCCGAGCGGCAGGCGCTGGCCATGATGGATCATCCGAACATCGCCAAGGTGCTCGATGCCGGCACGACCGACGTGGGCCGGCCTTACTTCGTCATGGAACTGGTGCGCGGGATCAAGATCACCGACTACTGCGACCAGGCCAACCTCAGCACCAAGGAGCGGCTGGATCTCTTCATCAAGGTCTGCCAGGCGATTCAACACGCGCACCAGAAGGGGATCATTCATCGCGACATCAAGCCGTCGAACATCTTGGTCACGCTGCATGACGGTGTGCCGGTGCCCAAGGTGATTGATTTCGGCATCGCCAAGGCGACGGAAGGGCGGCTGACGGACAACACGGTTTACACGCAGTTGCACCAGTTCATCGGCACCCCGGCCTACATGAGTCCGGAGCAGGCGGAGATGAGCGGGTTGGACATTGATACGCGCAGCGACATCTACAGCCTGGGCGTGTTGCTCTACGAACTGCTGGCCGGCAGCACGCCGTTCGATGCGAAGGAACTGATGGCCTCGGGCATCGACGCGATGCGCAAGACGATCCGGGAGAAAGAACCCCAGCGCCCGAGCACGCGCCTCGCGACGCTCGGCGCCGATCAACTCACGACCACAGCCAAGCGCCGTTCCGCCGACACGTCGAAGTTGATGCATCAGCTCAAGGGCGATCTCGATTGGATCGTGATGAAGTGCCTGGAGAAGGACCGCCAGCGTCGCTACGACACGGCCAACGGGCTGGCCGCCGACTTAAAGCGGCATCTCGACAACGAGCCGGTCACGGCCCGGCCGCCGAGCGCGGGCTACCGGTTCCAAAAAGCGTTCCGACGGAACAAGCTGGTGTTCACCGCCGCGACAGCGGTGGCGGTGGCGCTCGTGGCAGGAATTGGCGTCAGCACCTGGCAGATGATCGCGGCCCGGAAAGCACAGCGGGAAACCGAAGTGGCGCGCAACGGTGAGCAGCAGCAGCGGCTGGAGGCGCAGTCGGCCCAGAAAGTTGCCGAGACCGAGCAGCAGCGCGCGGATGCCCAGGCGCGCCAATTGGCCGAGACTCTCTACTTCAACCGCGTGGCGCTGGCCTATCGCGAGGTCGAAGCGAACAAACCGGCCCATGCACTCAAGCTTTTGGACGACTGCCCGGAGCCGCTCAGGGACTGGGAATGGGACTACCTCCGGAATCGCTGCCACCTGGCTTCGCAACAGAGCGTGCAGTTCCAAGGCCGGGTGCTTTCGCTGGCCGTCAGCCCGAATGGCCGCGATGTGGCAGTGGCAGTAGACGGAAGTTTGGAGCTCTGGGAACTCTCTCCGACCGGGGTGCTCCTAACGAATGCGGTGCTCGGATCTCTCCCGGAGGTCACTTCGGAGCCTACACACTGGGTGGCGTTCAGTCCGGATGGAACGCAACTCGCCGCCGTGAGCACGAATTATTCGGTCAAGCTGTGGGATGTCGCGCGAAAGAGTGAATTGCAGACTTTTATCGGCCATACGAACTACATCAGCTCGGTGGCGTTCCATCCCAATGGCAAGGAAATCGCCTCCGGCAGCTACGATCGTTCCGTGCGTGTCTGGGATACGACGACTGGAAAAGAGGTTCGCTCGTTGAGCGCTGGAAACTTCTTTGTCTCCGCGCTGGCCTACAGTCCAGATGGCCACTGGCTGGCCGCAGCCACTGATGCGAACGTGGTGAAGGTTTGGGAGGCCGGGACCGACAAAGAACGGTTTGAACTCCGAGGACATTTGACACCCGTCTTCGGGGTCGCCTTCAGTCCCGACAGCCGACTGCTCGCGAGCATCGGCGATGTGACAGTCAGGGTGTGGGAAATGTCCACCGGCAACGCGCTGGGTGTGTTGGAGGGTCACAAGGCGTTTCTGTGCGACGTTGTTTTCAGTCCGAATGGAAGGCGTTTGGTCTCGAGCGGTGTGGATCGGGAGGTAAAAATCTGGGATTGGAAGAACAAGCGGGAAGTCCTTTCCTTGGGGGGGCACAACAACAATGTCTCCGCGGTCGCCTTCACCCCTGGCGCCCAACTGATCTCCGGCGGTTTCGACGGCACGGTGCGGGTTTGGGACGCATCACGCGTGGAGGTGGGAACGGGACACGAAGTGGACACTCTGAAGGGGCATACGAACCGCATTTGGGCGCTAGCGTTCGCACCGGATGGGCGGTTGTTCTCCTGTTCCGAAGACTGGGCCGGGATTGTTTGGGATCCGACCAAAAAACAGGCTCCCCGGAGGTTTGAGAGCTTCTTTGACGTCTCGGTGAGCGCCGACGGACGCCAGGTGGTGTCGGCGTTCCCCGCACGTCGGGAGTCGGGCTTTTACCTTCAGCTTTTGGACGCGTTTTCTCTGAAGGCGCTCTTCAGCGTGGACATCCCTCGCGAGCTCGTGTGCGCGGCCCTTTCCATTGACGGGAAACACCTCGTGGCGGGAGGCTCCATCGGTAATGAAGAGGCTAGGAAACAGTTGCTTGTCTGGGACTGGCGTAACAGCACCCAACCGGTGATCATGGGCCGCCACGATTCGATGATCATGGATATTCAGTTCAGTCCGGATGGCCGGCATATGGCCTCGGCCAGCGAAGACGGGATGGTGCAAGTCTGGGACGCGACCCGGCTTTCCGAGGCGCAGAAAGGGCGCACGCTTTGGCCCAAGAGCGTGATGCGGGAATTGCCGAAGATCGCTTTCAGCCCGAACAGCAAGCGACTCACCTCCGGAGACGGCTTCAAAGATGTGGTGGTTCTCGATGTTGAAACGGGGGCGCTGGCGCTGCCCAGATTGCAGGGCCACGGAGACATGGTCATCTGCGTCGCGTTCAGCCCCAATGAAAAGTTCCTCGCTTCCGCCGGAGCTGACAACACCGTGCGGCTTTGGGACGCGCGCAGCGGCAAACTTCTGCGCACCTATTTTGGTCACAGCGGCGTCATCAACTCGGTGGCATTCAGCCCGGACAGCCGCATCCTCGCTTCCGGCGGTCAGGACCAGGTCATCAAACTTTGGCGAGTGGACTCCGAATAGCCATGAATCCAAACCGCGAAGAACTTTTGTTTCAGCTCGCACTGACCAAACCAGCTACTGAGCGGTCTCTCTTCCTTGAACGTGAATGCGGCGATGACAAAGCCCTGCGCCAACGCCTCGAAGCCCTGCTCGCCGCGCATGAGCAACCGGCGACGCTGCTGGCCACACAGGCAGTTCGGAGGGACGAGTTACACGAGTCCCAAGCATCCCCATCTCCCAGTCAGGGCCTCACAGAGCTCGGCCCTCCGCAGGAATTGGACGAAGCCGTGGGTCAGACGCTCGGGCGCTACAAGCTTTTGGAACGCGTCGGCGAGGGCGGTTGTGGCGTTGTCTATGTCGCGGAACAGACACAGCCCGTGCGTCGGCGCGTGGCCCTCAAGGTCATCAAGCTCGACCTTGCCGACGCGCCCGACGAGGCGGTGGGCCAGACGCTCGGACGCTACAAGCTACTCGAGCGCGTGGGCGAAGGCGGGTGCGGCGTGGTCTATGTCGCCGAACAGACCCAGCCAGTCCGCCGTCGCGTGGCGCTCAAGGTGATCAAGCTGGGGATGGACACCAAGCAGGTGGTCGCCCGGTTCGAAGCGGAGCGGCAGGCGCTCGCGATGATGGATCATCCGAACATCGCCAAGGTGCTCGATGCGGGCACCACCGACGTGGGCCGGCCCTACTTCGTGATGGAACTGGTGCGCGGCATCCGCATCACCGACTACTGCGACCAGGCCAATCTAAGCACCAAGGAACGGCTCGACCTGTTCATCAAGGTTTGCCAGGCCATTCAGCACGCGCACCAGAAGGGCATCATCCATCGCGACATCAAGCCTTCGAACATCATGGTCACGCTGCACGATGGCGTGCCGGTGCCCAAGGTGATCGACTTCGGCATCGCCAAGGCGACGGAAGGGCGGTTGACCGACGCGACAGTTTACACGCAGTTGCATCAGTTCATCGGTACGCCGGCTTACATGAGCCCGGAGCAGGCGGAGATGAGCGGGCTGGACATCGATACG
>JANLTG010000016.1:0-2008 GCA_031362805.1 bacterium | reverse complement strand
TGAAGCCAAGAAGGCCATCGAGATGTTCAATGGCAAGCAGGTCGGCGGTCGCGCCCTCACAGTCAACGAAGCCCGCCCGCGTGAAGCAGGCGGCGGCGGCGGTGGTGGTGGTGGCGGACAGCGCCGCTCCTTCGGCGGCGGCGGCGGCGGCGGCGGTGGCGGCGGCGGCGGTGGCCGTCGCGATTACCAGCGCTACTAAGCCCCGGCCCGATTAGGGTCAGGCAAGCGCGGTTTACCGCATTCCAAATTCAAGACGCCCCGGTGTAACAGCCGGGGCGTTTTTCTTTTTTCGTGTGGGTGCGATTCATCCCTAGCGATCGCTGATGCCCGCAAGACGCGGCTTCCGGCATTACTTGGATCGCGTCTTGAAGGTGCGGATGTGATTTCTCGCAGGGACGAACATCGTGTAGGAGTCCCCAGAGGCGGCCACGGAGCATTTGATGTAGTTCGCCTCACATTTGTCGCCCAAATCACCATGGTTCGCGATGAGTTCCTTGGCCGTATTATTCTCGCTGTCGGCGCGCACGTTTTCATGAATCTGATACATTGCACCCACAGTGGGAGCGGCTTTGAGCGAGTCCATGGCGGTCTTGCTCGTGCCCTTGCGCGGGCCGTTGTTCATCACGGAGACTGTGGGAGCGATCGATTTGATGAGGAGCGGGTTGTTGCTCACGTCGAGGCCGTGATGGTTGACTTGGTAGATGTCCACAGTGCCGACGAGGTTGTTCGGACATACGAGTCGCTCCTCCATATTCCACGTGAGGTCTCCTCCATCAAAGAAACGGAACGCGCCGAACTCCAACAGCAACACCACGCTGTTTGCGTTGTCAGACGGATCCTTCGGCTTCGCATCAACGGTGCCGCAGAGCGGGTTGGCATGCCCTTGCTCCGATCCCGGAGTGATGAACTTCTGGTTTGCACCGAGGCAGCGAAGCGTGAGTTTCGGACTGCCCAGCACTCCCGGCTGCCGCAGTGGCACCGAGTCGCCCGCGCCAATGGTGACGCGCCTGCCCACCTTCGCATCGCGATACGGTCCGCTCAAAACCGACCACAGCTTGGGATTTCCACCTGCGTCGGGAGCGGTGTCCGGCAACCCCTTATCGTAGAGCGCGCCGACGGGAATAAGTTCGGCCAGCTCTGCGGCTCCGCCGAAGTGGTCCACGTGGAAGTGCGTAATGATCACGTGATCAATCTGCTTCAAGCCGGCAACATTTGCGGCGACGTTATGTATCCGCGCTGCGTCACGGCCTCCGGGGTTACCCGTATCGACGAGCACTGATTCACCCTCCGGCGTGACGATGAGCGTCGATCCGCCACCTTCGGAATCGATCCAATAGATATCGAGTGTCCTCCCGTCGGCTCCCGCGGCACCAGACACGAGGATCACGGCGAGTAGGACAGTGAAGACGGTCAGTCGAAATCGAAGGCAGTTCATGGGGTTTGGGTTGGGAAGGATTGCTCGACTGTTTGCCCGACCGAACCAGTCAAATCAACCGAGCTGATTCGGAATCTGCGCAAACTCCCCGGGCACCGCAATCGTTCAACGAAAACCCAGCGGCTATGCAAGCCGTTCGGCGGCGAGCAGGATGCCGGCGGCCTTGTCGAGCGTCTCCTGCCATTCGGCCTCGGGTGAACTGTCTGCGACGATCCCCGAACCGACGTGAAAGTGCGCCTCGGCACCTGTGCCGCCATGATTGCGCTCGATGACCACAGTGCGGATGGAGATGGAGAACTGGCTCTCGCCATTGAAACCGAACCAACCAAGCGCTCCGGTGTAGAGGCCTCGGGGACCGGGTTCGAGTTCGGCGATGATTTCGCGCGCGCGTTTTTTCGGCGCACCGGTGATACTGCCGCCGGGGAAGCACGAGCGGAATGCCATGGCGTGATCCACGCCGTGTCGCAGACGCCCCTCAACGGTCGAGACGAGGTGAAAGACCTGTTCGTGACGTTCAAGTTTGAGCAACTCCGGAACCGTGACGCTGCCAAAATCGCACACGCTGCCGAGATC
>JANLTG010000185.1:0-22636 GCA_031362805.1 bacterium | reverse complement strand
GCGGGGCGTTGGCCCACCTCCCAGGAGAACGGCGGGTTGCCGTGGTAATTGTAGTCCACCGTCGCGCGCGGGTTGACCCGACGGATGTGCGCGGTGAGTTCCTTCTCGAAACGTTCGCTGCTGGCGTAGCGGAATGCCAGCATCCGATCCCAATCCTCGTCCCACGTCACGCCCTTCGGCATCGGCTGGCCGTGCTGCGCTTGGAACTCCTTTTTGCACGGCTCGCACCAGCAGCCATACGGCGGGCCAAACCCCTGGTCCACCATGTCGAGATGAAAGCCGGCGATGCCGTAGGCCAGTTGCTCCTCGACCATCGTCTTCAGGTAATCGAGATAGCCGGAACGATAGCAAACGCGGCCGGCGATGGGCTGGCCGTCTTTGTCCACGGCGCGCCAGTCGGGATGTTCGCGCAGCGCGTGACCGGGATATTGGATCTGGCAATAGGCGATGATCGGCAGGCCGAGTTTGCGGCCCTCGTCCACCGCCTCGCGCAATACGTCACGTGTGCCGAGGCCGGGCGGCTTGGGCTGCAACCTCGAATCGTAAAACGCCCAGTCCCCTTCGCGCGTCCAGATCACCAGATACTCGCCGCCGCTGATTTTGGTGGCCCGGGCGATGTCGCGCCCGTTGAAACGGGTGGCAAAGCCGGTGTCATTGGTCGAACCGCCGAACTGCGAGCCGGTGGGGCCGACTTCCAGGCCGACGAGGGAGCGGCGGAACCAGGGCTGTTCGGCAGCCTGCGTGACGATGGTCGCACCGAGTAGAGCGGGGAGGAGGAGAGGCAGGTTCAATTTCATGCGTGAGACGGGGTTGAATGTCGAATGAGCCAAGTCTCCATGTCCCGCAGGTCGCGGACAAGCCCGGTCACGCGGCGGGCAATCGTGTCTCCCGTGAACGGATCAAAGAGGTCCACGGCTTTGGGAAAGCGCAGCGTGCGCTCGCCTGCGCCGTCGGCGTTCAAGGTGAAGTAGCTTCGACTGGCGTAGAGCGTGTCGTCGCGATCGTTGTAGATGTGGACGCCGGCCTGACGGGCCAGCGCGCGCAGGAAGGCGGCGGGGAGAACGGGGTTCAGCGTGTAAACGGACGTCCAGCTCTTCATGCGCTTCTTCGCCAGCACGATTTCCTTCCTCCCTTCCAAGCGGCCGAGCGCGACGGCCTGGGGATCTTCGACGGAGAAGAGTTGAGCCCAGACGTGTTCGTGGCCGATGACGGTGGAGGGCGCGGCTGTGTGTGAAACACCAACCGCAGCAGCGATGGTAGGGTCTGAATGCAGCGGCTGGGCCTGTGACCACAGCCGCGCTCCTTCCGGTGTCAGCGCGATGCGCGTCCGCACCCGGTCAGGCTTCTCCGCGCGCACCAACTGGAGGCCGGTGAGATCCCTCATTGCTTCGACCGAAGTGCTGGCTCCATTGAACAGTCCGGGCGCGTAGCCCCACAACACGGTGCGATTCCGGTTCAGCACTTTGCACCCGATGAGCTCGCGCTGGGCGTCGGTCAGGTGAAAGCAGTTCAGGAAGAGCACGAGCTTGTAGCGCTTCACGTCGGCGAGCGCGAGGTCATCGACCAGAATGGAATCGTGCGGCGCGCCCAGCTTCGCCAGCTGAACTTGAAGCGGACGAAGGGTCTGTTGGAGGAATCCGCTCTCGAACGTCGCGTAACTGCACGACGGCTCGTCCGAGACGACCAGGATCTCCGCCACGGACGAGCAATCGTATTGCTTCGACTCCGCGAGCAGGGCATTCAGTCTCTTCACTTCCGCCATCAGCGCCGGATCGTCGAAATAGCCGCCGTGCAGGTCGAAGAAGCTCTGGTAAATCCCGTTGCCGAGCACGAACCCGACTCC
Organism: bacterium; assembly: GCA_031362805.1. Classification (GTDB taxonomy): domain Bacteria; phylum Verrucomicrobiota; class Verrucomicrobiia; order Limisphaerales; family RI-55; genus RI-55. The sequence continues at coordinate 20,793 of JANLTG010000185.1, read as the reverse complement.
GCGCCGGTATTGCCAGATCGTTTCCTGGATGGTCTCGGTCACGCCCAGTTCCTTGCGATAACGCGCCACCGTCGCGCGGTCCTTGCTCGCCTTGTTCATCTCGTCGTAGCGAAACGAGACGGTGTCGTTGTCGTGATACCAGAGCTTGCCGTGCAGGCCGACCGACGTGATGGGCGCGCGGGCATAGTCGGCGCCACGGCCCAACTCGCGGTCGAAGTAGCTCGCCGTCACGAGGGCGAAGTCGAGATGCTTCGAGCGCAGGAGTTTCGTGAGTGCGTTGTGGCCGAACTCCGGGTCACCGCCGAACTCGAACATGTAGCAGTAGAACGCACCCACGACCTTCCGGAAATCGCTCGCGTCCTTCGCGGCGCGCAGGAATACCTCCATCGTGTCCGGCACCAGGTCATTGTAGAACAGATACCAATCGACCACCGGCATCTCGGCCGCAGGATCTCGAAAGGTCTGCTCGCGGCCCCGCTGCCGAGCCTCCTGCGTTGGCACGGCGGCACTTTCGAAGGTCACGCCCGGGTCATTCCAAGCGCGCCGCAGCGCTGGGCCGGTTCGATATCTCGTGCGCAACCAGTCGCGAAAAGCTCGTGTTGCCGGCGGGCTGTAGTCGCTGAGTTCATTGGTGTGAATGCTCCAGTGATACCACTCCTCGCTCATCAACCCGGTGACCATGTAGCCGAACATGTGCGCGCCATAGTCTGACTCCTGCATGTGCCGGATGATTCGTTGCAGCGCGGCAGCGGTGTCGGAGCGCCACTTCGCCGAGGCCAACGACGGGAAGGCCTTGCCGTCGCGGCTATGCCCGACGCCCTTCGAGTAGAAGCGCGAACCGTTGGCCAAAACCTGACATTCGTCCGGGTTGGCTTTCACCCACCACTCAGGCGTAGTCAGAAAGATGCGGGGGAGCAACAGCCCTCGGGGGTTCGCCTCGAGCACGCGATGAGCAAGCTCGTCGAGCTGCTTGAAGTCAAAGGTGTCCAGCCCGATCCAGGTGGGCGCGGCAAAGCCGGTCCCCAGATTCGTCGAGAAGCAGAACACGTCCGTGCCCGCCTCGGCGAACTCGCGGAAGAATCTTGTCTCCGGCACGTAGGTCTCGAAGACCGGCTTCGTGTAAGGCTCGCCGTCGAGGAAGAACTGGGGCTGGCCCCGGTGCCGGCGGACTTCCGTGCGCGGGCCGGGGACACGGCGCGGCTGGGTGGCGCCCACGGCGAAAGACGGCGCGGCGGCCAGCACTGCCGCGGCCGAGGCAGCTTGGGCAATGAAATCCCTTCGAGTCATCCCGGATTTATTGGTAGTTGCGGGGCGTCAAGAACAACGGCTTTCATCTGGTGGGAAACGCTTCCTGCAGGCAATGCGTGTTATCGGTCGCGCCGCAGGTCGACGCGGATCAATTCCCGGTCGTTGCGCAGAACGACATGGCCGTTCGCGAAAGCCGGGTTCGACCAAACCACCGCCCGATTGCCCGCCTGGCTGGTCGGCTCCAGCAGCTGCGCGCGCGACAATTCTTCGAAACCGGCCGGCGTCAGTTTCGCGAGAATCAACTCTCCCTGGTCGTTCCAGAGGAAGAAGCGGTCGGCGTGACGGGTAAGAAATGCCGTCGCCCAGCGGGTCCGCTTGCCGTCGCGGGTTGTCACCGCCAGCGTCTCCCAAACTTGGTCGCCGGTGTCAGCCTCGAGGCAGCGGAGTTCTCCGTGGCCGCAAACTCCGTAAATGTAACCGTCCATCACGAAGGGTGTGCTCATCAGTCCGTGCAGGCTGTCGGGATGGTTTTCATTCTTGCCCTTGCGCCGCCAGAGCTGGGTCGCGGCGGGCTTCTGCTGATCCAGCTGGAGCATGAGTGAGCCGTCGAAGAACGAGGTGATGAACAGTCGTCCGTCCCCAAATCGCGGCGTAGCGATGGCGTGCCCCAACTTCGTGGGAAACGGCTCCGACCAGTACGTCTTTCCCGTTTCAGGATTTAGGGAACTGATGGCTGCGGTATCCCAGACGATCAGCTGCGGTACCCCGGCCGATTGGATCAGGATCGGCGATGAGTAGCCCGGCTCCTTGGCGTCCAGCGCGCGCCAGAGTTCACGGCCGGTGTGCTTGTCGAAGGCGACGACCGATTGCCCGGCGCCGCCGACCTGGCAGATCAGGCGGTGGGAATCGATGAGCGGCGTCGAAGCCACGCCCCATGTTTGCGTCGGAATCCCGTAATCCGATGGAAAATGGTGCTGCCAAAGCACCTTGCCGGTGGCGAGCTCCAGGCACAAAAGATGGCCGTCCGAACCAAGGGTGTAGACGCGGTCGTCGTCGATCTGGGGCATCGCGCGGGGACCCGATGGATAAGCGAGATCGTAAGGACAGTCGTAGTCGTGAGTCCAAAGCACTTTGCCGGTGTCTTCTTGCAGGCAGGTCACCCGCTCCCGTCCAGGAACCTTCGAGCGGTCCAGCGCACCGGGCGGCGCCACAAGGTTGGTGGTGGCGAGCCTGTCCGTGATGATGACACGCCCACCAGCCACTGCGGGCGCGCTGTAACCGCCGGCTACGGGCGTGCGCCAGGTGACCTTGAGTCCGTTGGTCGGAAACCGATCGACGATCCCGGATTCACGCCAAACGCCATCCCGCTTGGGTCCCAGCCACTGCGGCCAGTCTTCGGCGCAGGCGTTCCCTGTCATCGTCAGGATCGCAAATCCTGCCAGCATCAGCGGAATCAGCCGTAAAGGGGTCATAAAGGGGTCTTGATAGTGGCTACTCAGCGGGCCTCGCGCGGCGATCCTGCGGCTGCGCGGGAAGCCGTGCGTTTGACCCGGTGCGGGTGACGGAGAGTTCTTTTCCATCGGGTTCATTGGCGACGATTTTTCGCCTGCTTTCGTCGGATCGCAAGTTCCGTTCGGCGGAGTTTTGAGCAGGCTTGGCCGAGCCTTGAAGACACAAAGAAAACATGAGGGCAGACATTGTGGAACGCTCGTGCGCCCCGTGTCTGCCCTCATGTTTTCTCTATGCGGAATTCAGATTCATTGCAGTCTAAGATCCTTCCAATAAGCGTTGCCGGAAAGCTTCAAAGTGCCGGGCATGAGCACGCGCTGGTAGAGGCGCAATGTCACTTCCTTACCGGCAAATGCGCTCAAATCAATGTGGACGGGTTGCCAGTTTTGCTGTTCGCCATCACTCGAAATGATCTGTTTGTGGAGCAGGGTGTTGTTGGCATAGACGTTAAGTTCCCACGCCCGTCTAGGCGCAGCCGCCACCTGAAAATCAAGTGCTGGTTGCGCGCTGAGTTTCACAATCCTTCGCAGGACAACACCGCGCGTTTCGTCCCGTGGATAGGTGGCCAGCGTGTCGCCATCGAGATGGGTAATGCCGCGAATACCCGCCATGCCGCCGCCGGCTCCGCCGTGTCCGGCGCGTTCGAGTGTCCAGTCGGGATTCCACCAGTGCATTAGCTCGTTGTAAGTGAATCGCTCGGCGACTTGCTGGATGGGTTCTTGTGGCGCGATGACCAGATTCTTCCCCTCCAATTTGGCCCCATTGGCGAGAAGAATCTTCTCGCCAATACCGGCGGTCCGTTGTGCGAGGCTGGAGATCGACTCATCAACCGGCGGCGTCAGCTTCACGCCACCCATTTCGCCGCCTGTGATCCTGTCGGCCAGCTGGGTGACGAGTTCCTGCGGCAGCGCCTTCATGCCAAGCATGGCCCCGATGACCGACGCGGCATTTGCAGCATTGCAATCGGCATCGGTAAAATCGGCCGCGCGGGCAATGAGATTGACTGTCTTCCAGAAATCGCCAGTGCCAAACCAAAGTCCCGCCGCGACAATCCCACCATTGCCGACCGCGTTGTTCGTGGCCGGATATTCGATGTGCCAGCGATCCTCGACAGCGGCCACGATTTCTTCGAAGGACTTTCCGGCATCGGCCAGCGCGATGACCATCTCGATGCATTGTCGGTAGGGGGAACTTGGATCGAGTAGTTTGACCGCCTCGCGGATGATCTGACGCGCGTCTCGCTCGACAAAGGCGAGACTGATCATGCCAGCGGTGAAGACCGCACCATCGACACCCTCGGCGTAACCGTTGACGTGGCCGTATTCGCGGGCCATCCGCCCGGCGACGTTCGGGAGCCCCGGAGCCAGTGCCCCAAAGACATCGGCGCTGAACTGCGGGCCGAGCGTGAACCAAAGACGGTTGTAACGCGGATGACCGGTGTCGGGCGCCTTGATGCCGCGTTTAAGATTGGCCAGGGCCTGCGCGCTCGAACCCCAGGATCCGCAGGAGTTTTCCAGCCATTGCTGGCCGAGCTGTTCCGCCGTCATCCCGATGCCGTATTTCTCAAATCCCCGGACGGCGCACATCTCGTAATACCAATCGTCATCCACGATCGCGTTCGTGTAGGCCTTCGGAAACTTGTCGATCCACAAGGTCGAAGCCGTGTTGTGCTCGTAAGGAAAAGTGGCGAGCACGGCGATGATCTGGCCGGTCCAGACAGCTTGGACACGGTCGAGATACTCGGCCTTGGACAGGCGCAGCGGTTCACGGGCCTGCAGACCGATCGAGGCGAACAGCAGGCACACGAGAATGGGAAGGTGACGCATTATTTGGTGGGGGTTGTAGTAGCTGTTTTGGTGGGTGATTCAACGAGCAGATAGGTCATCAGGTCGCGCAATTCTTCGGACGTCAGCGCCTTGTCCAAGCCTCCTGGCATGAGGGAAATGCTCATCGGTTCAGTTTTGAGAATTTGTAAAGGGGTCACCCACTAGCGTAAGCGGTCAAGCGGGGAAAAGGTTTTCCGTCAGCCAGCCTTTCTTTTAATAAAAGCTGTCTTCGTTTGCTCTAGCCGGTGCGGGTGACGGAGAGTTCTTTTCCATCAGGTTCATTGACGACGATTTTCCGCCTGCTTTCGCCGAGTTACAAGTTCCGTTCGGCGGAGTTTTGCGCAGGCTTGGCCGGGCCTTGAATACATAAAGGGAACTGCTGTTCTGAGCGCAGAGTTTTGGAGGACAGAGAGGGGGGGGACGTTATCTGTGTCCTCCCAGTCTCTGTGCTAAAATCCTGCTTCCCAAACCGCACCCAGTGGTCCGTTGAATCGAGTTTGCGATCATCGAGCCGCGCGGCGTAACGAACATCGTTGGAGTCACTGTGCCCGAACTGCGCGCCTGTCGGCCCGACTTCCAGGCCGACGAGGGAGCGTTGAAACCACGCCTTCTCGGTCAGACTCTGGCCGCAAAGAGCAACACAGGAGAACACGAGCAGAATCGATTGGCGGACAAGGCATGTAGAGGGGTTGTTGGCATTACTATTTAGCGCCAGGTTGCGCTGGTTGCAATTTCTCCGGCAGTTCCTTCAGCGGCGTGACTTCGGTCACGTCATCGTAGTACCAGGACTTGCCGGTGGCCTTCTTGTAGCCGACCACGCGGGCGGGATACTTCGTGCCGGTCGGCAGCGTGGTCCACGCCGAGAAGCGGTGGATGTCGCTGCGCCAGTCAATGCGGGCGAGGAGATCGTTGGTCTTGCTGAAATAGAGTTCCATCGCGGGTTTCACGCTGCCGCTCACGCGCAGGCCCCAGAGTTCCATGTCGCCGTCCTTCACGTCTGGCACGATCTCGATGGTCGAAGTCGGACTGGTGAGCGCGCCGAGCGTCCATGCCCAGACGAGGAACGTCGCGGGTTCATCTTCACGTTCCGAATAGCCACCGGCCGCCTTGAGCCACCAATGACGCGGCGCGTCCATGACACTTTCCCGCTTCGCGCCGAACCCCTTGTCCGTCTCGCCCAACCGCACGTTGTCCTTGAAGGCGAAGTAGCCCAGAAGGTTTGTTTTGCCACCAGCAGCTTGGATCGCTTTTTGGATCAGCGGCCTAGCTGCTGGCGAAACAGTTCCCGTAGGTTCGCGCTTCGGCGGTTCATCAGCTCCCGGCGCGGTTGGTGGGAGGATCAATCCTGCGAGCAGAATAACCAGGAGACAAATGTTTCGCGTGGACATGCCGCCAAGCCTATCTGTCAGACCGGGCCTGAGTCGATTCGAGATAGGTCCGAATCGCGTTCGCCGGATTGAACTCAGTGCCCGCATGAATCACCGCACCGAAGCGGAGACGGAAATCCTCGCTGCGTCTAACCGTCACGGCGCTCTTGTCTCCCTGCCTCATGGCATCGCGGCCAAAGGGATTCGCGACGAAGACGCCGTAGTCGCGGTTGTGCCACCAACTCGGGCGGAAGTTCGCCGGATGCGCAAACAGCGTAATGCCGAAGCGTGTTCCGTCCACCGTCCTGGAATAGTCGCACCACTCGGCGGCCTGGCCCCAGGTGTTCTTCGCCGTCGTCAGTCCGGTGCTGCTGGTGATGACGCCGCCGTTCTTCTCCGTGATGGCCGTCGCGACGCGCGCTCCGAAGCCCATCTCCTCCTGGTCGCCGAACGTGAAGTCGCCGTCATCGGAAAGAAATGCCGCATCCCAGACGATCAGCCACGCATTGGTCTGCGCCGAGAGCGTGAAGCGATTGGTGAGCGAACAAAGGTTCCGGCCCTCGGCGGTGCGCAACCGGCATTCGGTGGCAAAGGCGAGATGACCTTCCCGGACCGCGGGCGCTTCGGTGAATCGCACATGTTCGATGCGTCCCTTGTTGCGCCAGAAGTCCGCGCCGCCGATATTGCCGAACGCGAGCCAGAGGCCGGGATGCATCGTGTCGTGATCGGTGGCATCCACGCCCGCGATGGGCGGATGATTGCGCGTGGCTTTCAGCCCGCCGGGCGCGTGTACGTTCGCGAAGTAAGGCCGGAGGATCTTCTCATCGCGAAAGACAAACTCCGCGACGGGCTGGCCGGAGTGCGCGATGACCAGCCGATCCGCGCTCTCGACGAAACGGAAGCCATCGCCCTTTGGCCACTGAGTCGGCGTCGCTGACTTAGCGGTGGCCTCGGAGCGCCGAGCATCGTTCGGCACGGCTGGCACACCAGAAACTTCCGGCCGAGCAATGCTCGGCGCTCCGGCCTTCTGCGCCAGCAGATACGTCGTGAGATCCGCGACGTAGTGCGGTGTGAGCAACGTGTCGTAGGCCGGCATGGCGGATCCGGCGGCGGTTTTTCGCGAGGTAATTTTCGATTTCGGGATCACCTGGCGCTGACCGGTGGCGAGACCGAGCGTCACACTCAGCCCGCTTTCTTCGAGCAAGACGCCGGAAAACTCCGCGTCCGCGGTCTCGATGAGTTGCAGGGTGAAGCCCTCGGTGATGACGGCGTTGGGCTCGAGCATGGACTGCGCGATGTGCCGGGCCGTGGCGCGATCGCCCAACGTGGCGAGGTCGGGGCCGAAGCTGTTGCCGTTCTCGCATAGGCGATGGCAGTTGAAGCAGCCCGCGCCACCACGATGGTGAAAGAGCCACTCACCGCGTTCGCCATCGCCTTTGGGCAGCAGTGCCAGCGCCGGTTCAATGGCCGTCGCGCTGGATGGCGGCGTCAGCGGGAGCGGTTCGAGCACGACGATGTAGTTGCCCTTGCCGCCGGGCTTGCCGTCGTCGGTGTTGCCGCCAAGCTCGATTCGCCCGGCTGGATAATCCCGCGAGTAAAGTTGGAAGGCCCAATGGTCCGCCTGAATCCGCTGGTCGCTCCGCCGGTAGTGTTCGCGAATCCAAGCCGGCACTGCGACCGCGCGCGTGTCGAATGCGATGTGGATTCGCACCGGCATCAACGCCTCGAAACTCAGCCAGCCCTCGCCGCGCGAGCCGTCGTCGTTGTTGGCGGTCTGGATGAAGTCCAGGCCCACGAGCGCGGCGGGAACATCTTTCAAGTCATAGCTACGGTCAGTGTAAGACTTTGCCCCGGCGCGCAGTCCGCCGGGCGAGAGTTGATAGAGCTTGCCGCTCTGCGCCTTGATGTTCCGGGCGAGACCGACTCGCGGAGCCAACGCCGCAGCTTCCGGCGCGACGGAGTTGAGCGGACGGCCCCGCATGACGACGGCCTCGCCGCCGCCTGATGCTTTGCGCGCCCAGAGCGCGGCGATCTCGCTCACCGCTGGCACGGAGTCGTTGGCGAGTGGCTTGACCTCAGATTCCTGGAGCGCGTGATCTTCGAGCAGCGCGAGCAACGCCGCCTTTCGCACCCCGCCGCGCGCGTCGGCGAGGAGCGGTTTGAGCGCCGTCGCGTCCTGCAAGCCGCGCAAGGTCTGCCATGCCGCGTAAAACGTGGCCGGATCGTTCTCGGCTGCGAGCAAGTCCAGCAACGCCGGAACGGCGGAGCGTTGCCGCGCCTGGCCAATCGCCTGCACCGCCTCGAAACGAAGTCGCGCCTCCGCACTGCGCAGCGCGTTGACGACAGCGGCGGGCAACTCCCGGCCTCCATCGGACTGACGAACGCGATGCGCGAGAATACGCAGCGCTTGCACGCGAAGATTCAGCGAGGCGGTTGAGTCGCCGGCTCGCGCTGAGAACCATTCGTCAATCGTCCGGTCCTGCGGGGTCAACCTGCCCAAAGTCCAGGCGGTCCAGGTTTCGCGCGCCTGACCGAGCCCGCCAGTTCCCAGCGTCGAGAGGAGTTCGGCTTTCACGCTGACGCCGCGGCGGACGAGTTCGTCCTGCGCGTCGCTGCGCCAGACGGGCAGCGGGCCGTCGAAGTCTTCCATCAGTTCGGCCACGGTCCATTGCGCGAGCGGCTGGCTGCGCTTGGGCGTTTGCCAGCGCGCGGGCGGCGAGTTCTTCGCGACCACGCGGAACACGCGGCCTTCGCTCGTCATCGCGCCATCCTGGTATTCCGCGCCGTAGCCGGCGCTCCAGCCGAGAATCCACAGCGCGCCGTCGGGGCCGACCTCGAGGTCTGTCGGACGGAAGAGCGCCTTGCCGCCTTGCACGAACGGCTCCCAGTTGCCGCCCTCGGGCCGCAGCATTGCGCCATCCCAGCGCGGCCGCCACACGAAGGTCGTCTTGCGCAACCAGTCGTTGATGAAGAACACACCGCGATGCGTGGGCGGAAACTGCGGCGAGTCACCGAAGATGACGCCGGTGCCGGAGCCTTCAAAGAGCGGACCGCTGACGGGTGCGGACGGCGGATGCGCGCCGGGGCCCCAATGCGCGCTCCACGGGTGATTCCAGCCGAAGTGCGCGCCGAAGAACGGCATGAACACGCGGTCGCCAGTCGTCTGATCGTTGTCCGTGCCGAGCCAGTTGAAGCCGGTGTCGAAATTGATGCCCCAAGGATTGCGCATCCCGCGCGAGACGATTTCGAGATTGCGCCCGCCGTCGTCGCAACGCAGCACGCCGCCCTCGCGGCCCCAGTCGTCGTCGGGATCGTGATAGGCTTTTTGGTATTCGCCCTTCTTGAACGTGCGCGGTGCCGGAAAGTCAGGCGAGCCAGCCGGTGCGGTCACGCCCCACAACTCGCGAAACGGTTTCGGCGCGATGCGGCCGGGCTGCGTGAGGCCCTTCGAGTTGCCCTTGCTCATGTAGAGCTTCCCATCCGGGGCCCAGTTCAGGCCGTGCAGGCCGTGCTCGAGATTGCCAAGATCGGTGAACACGCGGACGTATTCATCCGCCTCGTCGTCGCCATCGAGGTCGCGCACCACCGTGAGATCAGGCGCGTTCGCCACCCACAAATCCCGACCGTGCCAGGCGAGTCCCTGGATGGCGTTGAAGCCGGTGGCGAACGTCTTCGTGCGATCCGCTTTGCCATCGCCATCCGTGTCGAGCACCAGCACGACGCTGTCGCCCGGCGTATTCGGCTTGGGATTGCGATACTGTGGGCCCATGCCGACGCAGAGCCGGCCCTTGGCGTCGAAGGCCATCGAGCACGGCTGGCGCACGAGCGGTTCGCGCGCGAAGAAAGACACCTCGAAGCCGGCCGGCACAGCGGGCAGCGCGTCACGGTTCACATCGCGATCGAATTGCCAGCCAGGTCCTTGCTGGGCTAGAGCGGAGATGCCTGCGCCAACGAGGGTGAACCAAGCGCAGATCCGAATGGGAACTTCAGTTTTCATGGTGGGAAGAGCTGGCGTGCGTTGCCGGCGAGGATCGGTTCGAACCACGGACACGGCGCCGCATCGCTGCCGGGACTTCGACAGCTGCCACAATTCTCCATCTCAAGGACGAAACAGACATCGGACTTGTCCTCACCGTTTGGTCGGCAGGTTCTCATACCAAACCACATTGCCCGAGCCGCGGCCGGCGTTCAGCAAATCGCCGTCGCCGTCGCCATCCATGTCCACGGTGCGCAAGTCATAGCTCTCCTGGTTGTCGTCCAGGGTATGAATGGTGAATTTGCCTTTGCCGTCGTGTTCATACCAGCGAACCCACTTGCTCTCGTAACCGCAGGATGCGGCGTCGGTGTCGCCGTCCCCGTCGGCATCGATCACCTCGCTATGAATGGCAGCGGCACCCTCGCCGGGGAAACGGTGAATGACGATTTCCCGCCAGTCCGGCGCCAGGAACAGGCTGACGCGCCCCTTGAAGCTGGCGATGACGTCGAGTGCCTTGTCTCCGTTGGCATCGAATGGGCCCGGCGTCTGTTCCCGGTGAATCCGCCGATTTCCTGCGCCACGGGGAGTGTGCCGTGAAGTTGGCACAGTCGGACCTCGTCTTCACGGGCGATGGCGAGCAACTCATGCCCTGCCAGTAACTCCGCCGGCGCGACGCCCCGTGTCTTCTTCAGAACAGGTTTGAATTGCGCACAGCTCCTTGGCGTAAATAATGGCTTCATGAAGCCCGCAATCATTGCTGCGATGGTGCTCGCCGGATTCGCTGGCACCGTTCAGGCCAAGCTCACGCCCGAGCAGCTCCAGAACCTTCCGGCGGCGGCGGCGCAGGCAATCGACTTCACGCGCGACATCAAGCCCATCCTCGAAACGAGCTGCCTGAAGTGCCACGGCCAGGGCAAGGACAAGGGCGGCTTCCGCATTGATACGCGCGAACTCCTCGTGAAGAGCGGCGACAGCGGCCCCGCCGTTCTCGCGGGCAAGAGCGCGGAGAGTTATCTCATCGAGCTCGTTTCCGGCCTCGACCCGGACAACGTCATGCCCGCGAAAGGTTCCAAGCTCACCGCCACGCAGGTCGGGCTGCTGCGCGCGTGGATTGATCAAGGGATGAAGTGGGACGACGCAGTCAACTTCGGCAAGAAGCCGCCGGTGAATTTGTATCCCCGCACGATTGAGCTGCCGCCCGCGAAGCGTGGCGTGGAGAATCCCATCGACCGCCTGCTTGCGCCGTACTTCGCCGAGCATAGGCTGAAGCTCAGAAAGACCGTCGATGACCGTACCTACGCCCGCCGCGTTTATCTCGATGTCATCGGGCTGCTCCCGTCGCCGAAGGAGATGGAGCAATTCCTCGGCGACCAGCGCAGGGACAAACGCGAGCAACTCGTCACGCGTCTGCTCGCGGACAAAAGGCGCTACGCCGAGCATTGGCTGGCGTTCTGGAATGATCTGCTGCGCAACGACTACAAGGGCACGGGCTACATCGACGGCGGGCGCGAGCAGATTTCCTCGTGGCTCTACGCCGCGCTCTACCAGAACAAGCCTTACGATCAGTTCGTCGCCGAGCTGATCAACCCCACGCCGAAGTCCGCCGGTTTCGCGAAGGGCATCGTCTGGCGCGGCACGGTGAACGCCAGCCAGATTCCGCCGATGCAGGCGGCGCAGAACATCTCGCAGGTCTTCATGGGGGTGAACCTCAAGTGCGCGAGCTGCCATGACAGTTTCATCAACGACTGGACCCTCTCCGACGCCTACGCGCTGGCGAATGTCTATGCCGACCAGCCGCTGGAGATGTTCGAGTGCGACAAACCGACGGGGAAGAAGGCGGGCACGGGCTTCATCTTCCCCGAGTTGGGCGAAATTTCCGCGACGCTGCCGAAGGCCGAGCGCACGAAGCGGCTCGCCGAAATCATCACGCAGCCGAAGAACGGCCGGCTCACGCGCACGGTCGTCAACCGGCTCTGGGCGAAGTTCTTTGGCTACGGACTCGTCGAGCCGGTGGATGAGATGGAGCAGCCCGCGTGGAATCAGGATGTGCTCGACTGGCTCGCCTCCGACTTCGCGGCGAACGGCCACGACTTGAAGCGCACGATGAAGATCATTCTCACGTCGCGCGCGTATCAGCTCCCCGCCGTCAGCCTGGACGAACAGAAGCAGACGGGCTTTGTCTTCAATGGTCCCGCCGTGCGCCGTCTTAGCGCGGAACAGTTCCGCGATGCGCTGGGCGCGCTCACCGGCGTCTGGAACAAGGAACCGGCGAAAGGAATCAACCTCGCCGTGCCCGGCTCGCCCGAAGTGGAGTCGAACGCGCTGCCGTCCTCGGTGAAATGGATCTGGAGCGAGGCGGCCGCGGCAGGTAAAAGCAAGGCCGAGACGCTTTATCTGGGCAAGACCGTCGTGCTCGCCGATGCGCCGAAGGAAGCTTGGGCGGTTGCCGCGTGCGATAACAGCTACACGCTTTGGGTGAATGGAACGAAGGTCGTTTCCGGCAAGGAATGGAACTCGCCGAACCTCGCTGACCTGCGTCCGCACCTGAAAGTGGGCACGAACTTCATCGCCGTCGCCGCGGTCAATCATACGCCGGATGACAAGCCGCCGGTGGCCGACCAGCCTTCGCAGGACAGCGACGCGAATCCCGCCGGCTTCATCTTCTTCGCGCGCATCAAGACGGCGGGACCGACGCTCGAAATCGGCAGCGACCAGTCGTGGACCTGGACGCGAACAAAGTCCGATGGCTGGGAGGAGTCGGGCTCCACCATGACGGACGCGCAGCCGGTCGCCGAGCTTGGTGGCCCGAATGCCGCACCATGGAATTCCGCCACGGAGCTTGCATCCGCACTGGCCATGTCGAAGGCGCACACAGACGTTCGTTCGAGCCTCGTCGCGGCGGACCCGCTCGCGGTCGCGCTCGGCCGGCCGAACCGCGAACAGGTCATCAGCACGCGCGCCTCGGCGGCGACGACCTTGCAGACCCTGGAGCTGACGAACGGCGACACTCTGAGCAAGCTGCTCAAGCAGGGCGCGGAGAAAGTCGTGGCGGATTATCCGGTAGCGAATCGCGAATTGGTGACGCGGCTCTACGGCAAGGCCCTCAGCCGCAAGCCGACCGGTTCCGAGCTCAGGCTCGCCGACGAACTGCTCGGCAAGAAAGTGGTTAAGGAAGCGGTGGAAGATTTGCTGTGGGCGCTCGCAATGCACCCGGAGTTCCAGTTGATTTACTGAGCATGAACCTTTTCCGCGAAACACGCCAAATGACTCGAAAGGTGAAATCCCATTCTGCGTTCTTTCGCGTCTTTGGCGGATCAACCATCTTTAAACCATGAACACCACGAACTTCAACCGGCGCGACTTTCTCAAGACGGCCAGCGCTGCCACCGTCTCCGCGCTGGCTTCCGGCTACGCGCGGCCGCTCTTCGGCGCCGAGGCCGTCGAGGAGAAGATCAAGTCCACCGCCGACACCATCATCGTGCTCTGGATGGGCGGCGGCATGGCGCACACCGAGACCTTCGATCCGAAGCGCTACACGCCGTTCGAGAAGGGTATCGCGTCGAACGACGTGCTCAGCACCTTCCCACAGATCGACACGAAGGTGGACCACATCAAGTTCTCCAAAGGGCTGGAACATCTCGCCGGCGTGATGGATCGCGGCACGCTCATCCGCTCCTACACGGCGGGTGATCTTGGCTTCATCCTCCATTCGCGGCATCAATTCCACTGGCACACCGGCTATCAGCCACCGCAGACCGTCGCGTGCCCGCACATCGGCGCGTTCATGGCGCGCACGCTCGGCCCGTTGAATCCGGCGGTGCCCGCGTTCATCAATATCGGCCAGCGCTTCGACAATGGTGAAGCCGAGGAGCTGAAAGCCTTCACCACCGCCGGTTTCCTCGGCAGCGAATACGGTCCGTTCAACATCCCGCTGCCCGACCAGGCCGCGAACAGCGTGCGCCCGCCTGGCGGCATGACGCCCAGCCGCTTCGAGAACCGCGACAAGTTCTACCGCAAGCTGCTCGCCGAGAGCCCGGTGATGCGTCACGGCAGCGATTATCAACGCGAGTCGTTGCTGCGCTCGATGGACAACGCGCATCGCCTGCTCAGCTCGCCCGCGGCGAAGGCGTTCGACCTTTCGCTGGAGCCGAAGGAGAAACTCGCGAAGTACACCGGCGGCATCACGGACCTCAGCAAAGTTTCCCAGGCCGGCCAAACGCGCGATGGCTCGTATGAGAAGAGCACCATCGGGCGGTTCGGCCTCGGTTGCCTGCTCGCGCGGCGGCTGGCGGAAGTCGGTGCACGCTACATCGAGGTGACCACGGAATACATTCCGTTCCTGAACTGGGACACGCATGAGCACGGCCACGAGAAACTGGTGAACATGAAGCAGGCCATCGACGCGCCGATCGCGCAGCTCGTACTGGATCTGGAGGAGCGCGGTCTGCTGAATCGCACACTCATCGTGCTGGCCAGCGAGTTCAGCCGTGACGCCATGCTGGAGGGCAAGCCGAGTGAGCCCATCAAGAATCAGGTGGAGGTGCCGGACATGATTCAGGACGTGAAACACTACGGGATGCATCGTCACTTCACGGATGCCGGGTGCGTGCTGCTCTTCGGCGGCGGGATGAAGCGCGGGCATGTCCACGGTGTCACGGCGGACGAACGTCCGTGCAAGACGATCAAGGACCGCGTGGTGATCGAGGATCTGCACGCCACGATGTACACCGCGATGGGCATCTCACCGAAGCTGGCCTACGACGTGGAGAAACACCCCTTCTACGTCACGCGAGATGGGCACGGGAAGGCGATCAAGGAGTTGTTTGCGTAACGAAGCTCGGCCGCGACAACGACGCTCATCTGTTTTTCAGTTTGAGATACTCCTGTCTGCTGACCTGTCTGTAACCTGCGTCCGCATCAATACGCGATAGTGTTTCAATGGAATTCGTTCCATTTCTCCCCTGAAGCAACACATCTGATCTGGTGGGCAAAACCGTCAACGTGCGGCTATTCAGCAGGATCGGTTGTGGCGTTGGCTTACCATCGGAAAAACTGAGCCACGGTAATTCTTTCCAGCCCTCACGCTTGATTTGTTCACTCACGCTATGAGGAAGCGAACCTTGCGGCGGAAACTGATTCAAGAGGTCCAGAGCTTCGCTTTTACCGACGCGAACAAAGTTGCTTCCGCTCCACTGCCAAACATAAGGCCAATCTTTCGAGGCTCCACCGCGGCTGAAGTATAATTTTCCTCCTGATGGAAAAGCTCCTCCACCAGAGCCAAAATCTTTCAGGTAATATCGCTCCAACGAATCTCCATTGATGTGAAAAACCATCAAGTCCTGCTGTAATTTCTCCGGCCTGAAATCGTACCAAAACGCACCAATGATTGCCTGTAGTGCGACCTGATACCTTCTCGCAACTTTAGCACTCGTACTTCTGCCCAGAAAAATAAAGGCCTCGTCATCTTGCCAAATGGCGCTGTTTCCCGAGTCGTGGAATTCTATCACATAATAAACCCGAGCACTTAGATACCAGACGACTAGGCCAACGGCCGCCAAGCCTAGAAATGGAACGAGAAAAAATGGAACTCGGTAAGAACAGGTTTGTGAGCTGATACGCACAATTGGCCCCTCAAGTTTTACAACAACGCATGATTATTCGCCTGTCCATGCTTGAAACGAAATCATCCGCCCCTCCGTTTGGCAAGGTGGAACGCCGCTGGAGCGCCTCTGGACTCCGCCTTGCCCGTGAGGGTCCGAGTTTCCTACCGTCGCGGAGCGACCGGACGATGGTAGCCGTGGACTTGAGTCCACGGAACCCCGCGGACGATGTGCTCCCGTCGCGGCGTGACGACAATGCACATGGCCATTGCGGCCAACGCCAGACAACACCGATGGCTGGCGAGTGTAATGGCGGTGAGAAATGGTCGTCGGTTCATGAGTGAGGTTTGAGATGGCTGTGGAGGCGGACGCAACCGCCGCAACGAGGAAGGATGGGGCGAAGATTCGTTGTCACCACTCGCCTCGCTTCCCGAACTTCTTCTGCGCCTTCGCCGAAAATTCCTGGGTCGCTTCATCCATTCGGGCGAGAATCTGTTTCGTATTTTGACCGCTGGCGCCGCGAGCGGCGGCAATCATCGTGTCGCATTCGTTGGCGTCCATGAACGCGGCGGCTTCGAGGAGGCGCTGCTCTTCGCCGAAAGGAATGGCAAGAAAGCCGTGTTTGTCCGCATGGATGAGCTGTCCCGGCTGGACCTTGCGGCCGAAGACCTCGACCTCGCAATTCCAGCGCACCGGCGTTGAGTGCGCGTGGCCGACGCAGAGGCGGCGGGCCAGAGCCTTGAAGCCGGCATTGGTCATCTCGTCGAGGTCGCGGATGGCACCATCGGTGATGGTGCCGACGCAGCCAAGTGCGCGGTGATTGTTCGCGTTCACCTCACCCCAGAACGCACCGAGCGTGCGCGGCTTGTCGAGGTCCTGAACGATCACGATTTTTGGACCGGGCATGCTCGCGATGTAGCGGCGATATTCGCTCCAACGTTTCACGGCATGCTTCTTGTGCTTGGGATTGCTCGGTTCAACGATGACCGTTACCGCATAGCCGACCATTGGCCCCATCTGCGGCATGAAGTCGCGGGTTTCCTCGAGGTTGAAGGCGTCAGCCGCCGCGTCGTGTTTCGTTACTTGTTCCCAGCCGTTGTAAATCGTGGGCGTGTTCCAGCGCTTCAGGCGCAGGAGCTCACCGTGGGATAAAAACGTTTTTGGTTTCTTCATAGGGTTTTGCTGAGATCTTTGCGGGCGGCTGGTCATGGGCGTTGATAATCCACCATCACCGCTGGTTCGTTGAACCACGCTTCGTCCACGACGGCGTGTTTGATGACGCGGCGGTCGGTGTCGTAGGCGACATGGATTTTGCCGTCGGGGGTGCGCAGGACGGCGCAATAACCGTAAGGGCCGGGGCCGGTTTCGATGGTGCGATTCACGCGCCAGGTTTTGCCGAGGTCGTCGGAGAGCAGCAGGTTGACGGGCGTGCGATTCACCAGCGAGACATTGCAGGCCAGCACCAGCTTGCCACTGGGCAACACGACGAAGTCCGAGCGCGTGGAGGGATTGTCGAGCGTGGTGCGTTCGAGTGGCGCCCACGTTGCGCCGCCGTCGTGCGAGGTGGAGCGCCAGAGTTTTGCGTTGCGTCCGCGCGGGCGAAAGAAGCCGAGCAACGAACCGTCGCTGAGTTGCTGGATGGTGGGTTGGATGTTGCCAGGCGTGGAGAGAATTTCCGGCGATTCGGTCCATGTTTTGCCGGCATCGGTGCTGCGGTAGAAGAGCGAGGTCCAGCCGCGCTTGGGATCGGGATGCTCGCACTCGCGATTCGCGGGCAGGACGATCGTGCCGTCCAAGAGGCGAATCGGCTTTAACGCGAAGAGCGTGCCGGTGGGATGCTCATACTTCGGTTCGGGCATCCGCTGCTCTGGCCCCCAGGTGACTCCGTCATCGCGCGAGACGCGGAAGCAGGGGCGCGCGAATTCGAAGTTCCTTCCCCCCTCGATGTTCGAGTAGAAGCACGTCAACTCGCCTAGCCCGCCGGACAGCACCACGGCGTTCACCCGCGAGACGCCATCGTCACCGCCGATGATGCGACGGGGCGGTTCCCATTCCTTGGCGCCGCGAGGCAGTCGGGTAAGATACACGGCGGAGTCATCGGATAACTCATATTTGCCAGAATAGAAAACGCAGAGCAGGTCGCCGTTGGGAAGCTCGGCGAGGCACGGTATGCCTTCGTGGCCGTTACCCGGCCGGTGTTTCGATATCAACCTCTCCTCGCGCGCCCGGGCCCGGGGCGGATACGTGGCGTCATCCCGCATGGCCAGCCAGACCGGCTCGGAATCGGTCGCCGCACCCGAGTCGTCCGTGGCGCGAGCGATGAGGGAAAAGCGCGCCCGGGCAAAGATGTCACGCGGCTTGACCTCGGCGGTCCACGGCGCGGCAGTCGCTTCGCCCACGCGCAGATTGCTCGACCAGACGTAGAACTCGACCTTCACAACGCGGCGTCCGGCGTCCGCCTGCGCCTCGGCCGCGACCTGGAAGTTTTGCCCGACGGTCAACTCGGCCGATGGGGACGGCGCGATAACGCGGACGGTGGGAGGACGCTGGGCGGCACAAGCCGTCGCGAGAGATGCACCGAGCAGCAGTCCGGACACAAAAAGATGGGCGTGGCGTGACTTCATTTGAGGCTTTGCAGATACGCGAGCAGATCGCGGAACTGGTCGCGCGTGAGCAGTTGCTCCAAACCCTCCGGCATGGCGGAGAGCTGCTGCCGTTCGAGCGAGACGATGTCGCCGGCGCGTACCCGTTGGATGACTCCGGCCACGTCACGCAAGCTCACACCCTCGGGTCCTTGCGCGACCAGCGTTCCGGAAACTTCCTCGCCGTCGCGGCGCGTGAGCAGGTAAGGCTCGTAGCCCTGCGCGAACGAGCTGCTCGGATAAAGAATGGACTCCAACAGATCACCGCCGGAACGAATCGCACCAACTCGGGTGAGGTCGGGACCTACGGTGCCGCCGCGCTCGCCAATGCGGTGACAGCCGGCGCACGTCGCGGTGGCGAACCACTCGCGCCCGCGCGCCGCATCGCCGCCGGCGAGCAACGGCTTGAACTCGCCCAGACGCCTCAGCATGGCGGCGTTGTTGTGTTCCCACAAGGCCAGCAAGGAAGTGCGGGCTGGCGAGTCGGCCGGAAAAATGCCGAGCGCCTGGTCCAAGGTGACGCGTGCCGGCGACCAGCCGGACTCGAGCCGGGCCTGAAGAAATTTGGCCAGGATCGGCCTCGTCTCGTTGTCGGCGGCACGGAGCAGCGCGGGCAACAGCGCGTCCGGCGCGACGGCCGCGCCGCGGGGCAATGCCTCCAACAGGCGTCGCAATTGTCCGGACGACAGGCGGGCGTTCGCCAGCAGGTCCACAGCGGCGAGCCGATCCGCCGGTCCAGTCTGCGCGGCGAGCGAATTCAACGCCAACGCGAACACCGCTTCGCTCAGGGCCGTTTGCCGGGACGTGATCCGGGCCGCCCGCAACCGTTGCGTGACCGGCACGGCGGGATCGTCGGCCAGTTTCAACAGGGTTGGCTCCCACTCGGGTTGGGGAAAGGCTGCCGCCACCTGGAGCGCCGGGACGCGCAGCGCAGGGTCCGCGAGCGCGGATGGAATGCCGCTCAACCACGCCGGTTCGGGTTTCTGGGCCGCGAGCGCCGGGAGTTGGTTCAGCAGGAACGCGCGGACGGGGACCGGCGCGGCCGTCGTCGGATCGAGCAGTTCGGTGATCAGGCCGCGAACGGCGGCGTCCGTCTGGAACGCGACCAGCAGGCTGCCCAGGGCGGACTCGTTTGTGCCCGTCAGCGACGGCGACGCGAGTTGCCCGCGCAACCAGGGCAGTGCAGCCCCGGCCCAGTCGCGGTGTCGTGCGAGCAACCGGCGCGCGGCCGTGCCCACGCTCGCATCCGCGTCACCGAGTGGCGCGACCAGATCAGTGAACCGCAATGTTCCGAAGGGCGGCTGGTCGAGCAGGAACAGCGCGGCGATGCGGACTCGCGGCGACGGGTTTGCGAGCAAGCCGCGCACAAAATCTTCATCGGCCACCGCCAGCAGGGCGGCGATGCAGGCGTGTTGTTCGAAGTCGTCACCGGGGAGGGTCAGCGCAGCCACCAATTTGGGCGAGTGCGCACGCGAGCCGCATCTCGCCAACGCCTCGGCGGCCGCGCGACGCACCGGCGCGTTCGTGGAATCCAGCAGCGCGACCAGGGCGTTCCCGGCCGACTTCTCCTCGCGAATCGCCAGGGCGCGCACTGCGGCACACACCACTGTCACGTCCGCATCGGCCAGCCGGGTGCGGAGCTCTTCCCCGTTCAGTTTCCAAACCGCCTTGAAGCGCGCCTCTTCGGGCGAAGGTTTCACGTCTCGCGCCTTCTTCCAACGCACACGATAGATGCCGCCCGGCGCGCGCGAATCGCGGATGCGGCCCGTCGGACAATGCTCCACATACCAGCCACCGGTATCGACAATGAGCAGCGATCCATCGGGCGCTTCCAGCACGTCGGACGGATGAAAGTCCGGATGCTCGCCCACCGCGAAGTCCGCGTTCGTCGCGACGAAGGTCGAGCCTTCGCGGCTCAGTTCATGACGCACGACTTTGCGCGTGTTGTGTTCGGCGACAAACAGATCGTCACGCCAATCAGGCGGAAAGCCGGTCATTCTCAGCCGGGTCAATCCGCTGTGCGCCACCGCCGGGAGCAGAATCGCGGGCGGCAGCGTGAGACCCGTACGCGGGAGCGGTGTGCCGCGATCCGGTTGATACGGGTAGAGACCGCCCGGCGTGCAATCGACCAGCGCATCGCGATATCCGCCGGCCGGCATCTGATACCAGTTGTCCGTGGCGATGAATTCCCCGCCCGGCATGAACTCGACCTCGACCAGGTTCACGAAGCCACGGCTGACGACCTCCGGACGCGAACCGTCCGGGCGACAGCGGAAGAGCGCCCCGGAGTTGCCTTCCAGAAACGAGCCATCCCCGCGCGGCAGCTTCCACCCGTCCGGTTCGCCCATGGTAAAGTAGAGCAGACCGTCCGGGCCGAAGGTGAGCCCGTGCAGGCTGCCGTTGTCCGTGTGACCGAAGCCACTGAGGATGATCTCACGCTTGTCTGCGCGCCCGTCGCCATCCGTGTCCGTGAGCGCGACCAGGTCGGGAGGATCGGCCAGATAAAGTCGTCCTTCGTGCCACGCGAGGCCCATTGGGAAGGTGACGTGATCCTGAAAGACGGTAACTTTCTCGAAGCGTCCGTCACCATCCGAGTCCTCGAGTCGGCGCACGCGGCAATCTTGG
>JANLTG010000165.1:0-22424 GCA_031362805.1 bacterium | reverse complement strand
TCCCGGCCGCGACGTCGATCGATGGCAGCGCGCCGGTCAACGTCCGCCTCTACGGTTCGACCATGGCGAACAAAGCCAAGGGCGGAAACGTGACGTTCCTCACGGGCGGCACCCGGTTCGAGGTGGACGCGAATGTGAGGTAGGAAATCGAGCCCCTCCATTTCCTCCCACAAACTCGACAATGACCCAGTTTAGCCGTGTGTGAGAAATGTGTGGTAGGATGTGTGGTAAATTGTTCGGGAAGTTGCACGAGGTTCGGGAAGTTGCAGCCGGTCCAAAGAAATCAGGGGAGGGGAGAGAAATCTCAATAAAACCCAATAAAAAGGCCCTAAGATTTGATTCTTAGGGCCGATAAATTGGTTGCGGGGGTGGGATTTGAACCCACGGCCTTCAGGTTATGAGCCTGACGAGCTACCAGGCTGCTCCACCCCGCGATCAAGGAGGCACTTGTGTAGTTCCCACCCGAGCCGGGTGCAAGTGTATTTTCCAAAAACCTGCGCCTGCCCGCTTCCGCTCACTTCAATTCATGATCGGCCGGGCGTTTTCCTTTCACGAACGAATTAAATCCAAAGAACGTAGGCTTGAACTCCCCGACATAAGCCACATCGGCGCGGGCGGGAATGTTCTTATCAAGACCGGTAAGCCAATAGCACGCGTTCACATACAGCCGACGCAGGTCTTCACTTTCCAAATCCACGGCAGCGCCAATCGTGGCGGTCAGCCCCATTCCCTGCCGACCACCATCGAGTTGATAATCTTTCAACCAAACAATCGGCATCAAGCTCTTGTCGTAATTGGGCAAAGAATCCGGCTGCATGCCCTTCAACGTCAGTCCCTGCACCAACACCGTGGCTCCCCGGGGCAAATGCTTGATGCCATACACATCCGATGGCCCCCAAATGTCTTTCACACCCTTCAGGATTGGGTGGTCCAAATTAACGCCTTCGATCACGCCACGAGCGCTCTCGCTTTTGTGGTTCCCATGATGGCTGATCCAGGTTTCACCCAGAAGCTGTTGCCCAAATCCGCCGGGCCACTCTTTGCTCCCGAAGTCAAACTTGGCGTAAGGGCTCTGCTTGTTGCGCGTGTAATTGAAGGAATGGGTCGCCGTACGGATGGCGATGACTGGCTTGCCTGCTGCCAAGTAATCCACGAGATACTTCATCTTGTCATCGGGCAATTCGCGGAAGCGCAGGGCAAGCACTACCAAGTCGGCCGTCGCGACGGCTTCCATGCCGGGGATGTTGGTCTGCTCGTTGGGATTGATTTCACCCGTCGCCTTATCGATCGGGAATAGCACCGTGCACTTGAAGCCGTGCCGCTGGGACAGAATCTTGCCAAGCATCGGTAGCGATTCTTCCGAGCGATACTCTTCGTCGCCGGCGATCAGGACGATATGCTTGCCCTTGCCCGGTCCATCCTTGCCTTCGTAGACCACCCAATCGGCGGCCGGAGCGTTTGCCACGAGCAACCAAAGCGAAAGAATCAGGAGCGAAGTGAATTTCATGATGGGCGGATGATGCGGATTTGCTCAGGAGACGCCAGCATAGATTCAATTCATCAGCGGACGAACCGACATCGAACAGTACATCTGAAACGGCTGCAGCTCGACATCGTCGTTCTAGCGCGAAGGCATCGCCGCTAAACGGGGCGGTAAATTTTTGCCCTTCGGTTTCTCCCGGCATTGGGCGAACTCGCCGTACGAGGATGCCGAAGAATCAACCACTTGATTACCTCGCTCGAATCATCTATCTCACAGGTGTGAGAGCGATTCATTCCAATCAAACTCGTGGGAGGAAAACCTGATGCCACCCGCCGCCCGCATGACAGACAAGGTACTTCAAGGCGCTCCCCATTGTCATGCGCCAATTCATCCTGCGGCACCCGTGCCGACCCCCGTCCCGCATCCCGCCCTGCCCCTGGCGATAATCAAAGGTGAACCCACTGTGATGATTGGCAATCAACCAGCCGCTCGCGTAAGCGACATGACTGCACTATGCTCGCTTCCGAGTTGCGTGCCTGGCGGTCCCGGTTTGATTGCCAAAGGCTCCGCCACCGTCCTGATTGGATTCCTTCCAGCCGCCCGGGTTGGCGATATGACGATGCACGCCTCTTGTGTCGCTCCCATCCCCAGCCCCACTGGCAATATTTTGCCCCCCGGTTGCCCCACTGTGATGATCGGAGGTTGACTCCAGTGAGGCGCCAACATTTTGAAACCTTGCGACCGGTATGTCCGGTCTGCCGACCCGCCGTCGCTGCCGGAAGCACCTTGGGCATCGCGGAAGTGGTCCGTGAAGAGGCTGGCCACATTATTGAAGGTGCCCTCCATTGCAGCAATAAGGACTGTCTGCGCGAGTATCCTATCTTGGACGGGATTCCGTTGATCGTCGGCAATATCCGGCAATACGTCTCGGACCAATTTCTGGCGATTTACGGACGCGGAGATCTAAGCCCATTCATCGAGAGCATGTTGGGGGATTGCTGCGGTCCAGCGTCGCAGTTTGACCAAACCAGGCAGCACCTGAGCTCTTACACGTGGGATCATTATGGGGATCTGGATCCTCAGATGAACGACGCGGCCCCCCGGCCGGGATCAATGATCGCCACCTTGGAATTGGGAAACCAGCTGGCCGGTGCCAAACCGCCAGGACCGCTGATTGATGCCGGTTGCTCGGTTGGTCGGAGCACATTCGAATTAGCCAGCCAGGGCGATGAACTCGTGCTGGGAGTCGATTTGAATTTTGCGATGTTGCGCCTGGCCAGCGAGATCCTGCGACACGGAGTCGTGCGCTACCCGCTGCGGCGTGTGGGCTTGGTCTATGATGTCCGTGAATTTCCAGCGGCGTTTTCCAATCGAAACTTGGTCGACTTTTGGGCGTGCGATGTTGCCGCACTACCGTTTCCACCGGCTACTTTTTCTCTGACGACCAGCATGAACGTTCTGGATTGCGTACATTCTCCACGGGAATTGCTGGTGTCCCTTGCCAAGGTATTGAAGGAAGGCGGCAAAGCGGTTTTAACCTGTCCTTACGACTGGTCAGCGACCGCCACTCCGCTCGAGACTTGGTTGGGCGGACATTCACAGCGCTCGCCGCTCGCGGGATCCAGCTCCGAATTAGTCCGGCAATTGCTAACGCCCGGCGCTCATCCCAGCTCCCTCAATAGTTTGAAGTTGCTGGCGGAGCGCGAACATCTGCCGTGGCATGTCCGCCTGCACGACCGCAGTGTCATGACTTACCTCGCGCACCTGGTTGTCGCCACGCGCACCTCCGACGGACAGCGGTAACGAAGGTCAAGCTCCCGTGCCTGGCTTCAGCATCACGCGACCGGAGTCTTGCCACTGGCGATATCAATCCCCATTGCGATGAACGGATGTTGTTGCTGGAAAGCCTGCGCCTGAACAGCGGGCGGAACGACCGGGGCAGCCTGAGGAGCCGCCGGAGCCTGCAAGGCAGGCACAACCGGTGCCGCTGCTGGAATCGCCGCGCTGGCAACCGTGGGAGCCGCCAGCGCAGGGTTCGCCTGAATCGCGGCAGCAAGTTGCACCGCACCTGCAACTGCATGCGGAGTCAGTCGGGGAGCCGCGGCTGAAGGAGCGGGATTCGCCCAGGCAGCACCCTGTGCAGCCCAGGCGCCCGGCCCGCTAAAATTTGTCTTCGCAGCCGCCGCTCCGGCCTCCGCCTGGGTCTCGGGAGTCGGACTCTTGACCCAAGCCTGCGCCGCCTTCATCGCACCAAGATCATCAGGTGGAAGTTTGTCGGCGACCTTCTCCGCGCTCTTGGCAGCCCAACCGACGCCTTCCCGGTCGGGCATCCCGTGAGCCAGGGTCTTGACCATCTCGGGGCCCATCTGCTTTTCCTGCAAAACATTCAAATACTGCGAAGGCGTTTGTTGGGGAGTCAATAACGCCTGAGCGGCTGGACTGGGCTGCGAATCCTTGGCGATCTGGGCTGCTGAGGGAGCTGCAATTTTGGGAAGGTGCGCCGGCACCGGCGACACCGCAGGGGCCGGAGTCGGAGCGGGAGCCGCTTCTGGCTTTGGCCCGAGTTTGAAAAGGTTCTTTAGGAAGCCCATATCGGTATCTGGGGATTTTCGCAAAAACAGCGACCCATTGGCAAAGGTGAAAGCGTTTGAATAAATCGCTAGAACCCATGAATTCCAAAAGGCACGCATCAGGGCTGGACTCGCAGGCAGTAGAGCACCTTTTCCGTGGCGACGTAAATCTCGCCCCGGTTGGAGAGCACGGGTGGAGTGCAGAGCGTTTCGCCTGGGAAACTTTGCAGCACTCGGCTGCGGCCATCGGGGTCGTAGGCCAGCAAGTCACTGTCGGCGCTGACAAGTAAGTAGTCGTTGCCGGTCACTACAGCGCCGCCGATTGGCGAGCGGAATTTGTTCTCCCAGACGACACTTCCTTGGGCGTCGATTGCCATCAGTCGGTTGGTGGCAAAGAGATAGGCTTTGTGATCATGGCTGACGATGGGGGGCGTGCGTATCTCTTCCATTTCGTTCGGCAGGTTCACCGAATAGAGGCGTTCCCCTTGCGTGTTTACCCGCCAAAGGGCGTGCCCTCCATCGTCCCGGACAACCAGGTAGATTGCTCCGGTTTCATCAACACTCATCGTGAGAGGCGTGAATGTGCCGCTGAACACTGCCGTCCGGGAAAATTTCCAATCGGTCGTTACAATATTGTCCGGAGCTACAGCGACTACGGTTTCGCCAATGATGGCCAATATCATTTGGTTGGCCGACAGACTGAGGCTGCCGACCTTCTTCTTGGATTGGAGCGAGCCGGCACTTGAAATTTCCAAGGGCTTACCCAGGTCAACTATCTCGATCAGGGAATTATTGGGACGATGGTGACCATGGGGATCCAATTGCCGCTCGCTTCCGGCGGTCAGGAGGTGTTGCCCGCGGCTGGCAATCAATGAATAGCTTCCTTCATCCCCCAGATTCGCGGAGGTTGAATACGCCAGTTGGCCGTCGCTGAGCTTGTGCGCAACCAGTCGCCCTGCAGTATTGAAGAAATACAAAAACTGATCAGTCGCGTCCAAGAGGATCGGAGCGGGACCGCTCCGTTCCGCAGCCAGTCTTTTACCATTCATATCAAACAATTGCCACACGGCAGCTTGAATCAGAACGCGATCGCCGCCTTGCAGAACGAATCTAGGGGGAGCGTCGGCAAGCACTTCCGCTTTCCAGATTTCCTTCCACGTGCCATCGGGCAATGATGTGGCAAGGCGCGAATTCCGCTGCTCGTTGCCGTAGGGGCAGTAATAGGAAGCTGGCGAACCAGACACGGGCGCCTTCGGAGGAATTTCAAAGGTATTGTGAGTACGGATGACTTGCGGAGCAACATGGACTTCCTGATATTCACCTTTAGGTGAACCCTGTTCAATTTTCATAGGATTTTTACTTTGATCGGCACCGGAAGCTTTGCGTGCAGGCGCAGCGGTAAATGCCGCTCCTGCTAGGAGCACAAGCAGAAGGTTCCGGCTAAATGAGTTAGGCGTTGATAACAGATGCATCGGTCATTCCGAAGTTGGGGATTGCGTTGGCCGAAGTCTTTCCCAGCATTTCCGCGATTTCCGCGAAGGTCACGACATTGGCTGGGGTGGCCACATCTTTCACGCTCTTGGGAATGCCGAGCATTTCCGGAAAACGCTTGATGAACTCATCGTGGACGTCGTCGGTCGTTGCCGGGTCACTCCCATGCGCGTATTTGATCAGAAGTTTTTTACTGTCGTGCATCCGCTCTAGGTAGCCTTTGCGATTCTCGGCCTGCATCTTCAAAAGCGCCGGCGGTTTGATTAGCTTCAAATCAGCGATTTTCCTCCCCACTTCAGTGTTGAACGCCTTCACCTTGTCGATCCGGTCGCGGGCTCGAGGGTGAGCCAAGCGGTTCATTGCCATATGCACAGTGTCGTAAACCCCACAACGCCTTTGGATCTCCTCCAACTGTGTAATGCGTTCGCCATATTTTTCAGCAGAAATACTGACGTAATTGGTAACCGCATTGTCGACTTCCTGCAATTCGCCTTTAGTGCCCCGAGATCGGCCGGGGATATCTGTCAAAGTGATCCAAAGAGCGTGGTCCAAATTGACGGTCTCCACCGGAAGTGGAGTTACCAGAGTGATAATCTCCTCGAGCTTGGCCATGCGCGCCTTGAGGTCGGCAGAGGGGAGGGCATGGTAGTCTGTGATGGCCGTCCCTACGTCGGCCTTTTTGGGAATCGCTAACCCTGTCGTTTCTGTGTCCCAACTGTCCGCACCCGTCTTCTTCATGATTTCTGGTTTCGGATCGGCGGCTTCCCATTCGGAGGTGGTGACCGCCGTAGCGTTCTCGGAGATGACCACTTCGAAAGGCGGTTTGAAGATGGACGCGATCTCATCCGCTCCACTGGCGCCCGTGACCACATTGCCGGCATTGTCCATGGCTCCGATCACCACATACCTGGGCGAGAAGAAAATCAGGCAGCGTTGAAAGGTCCATTCGTGGGGGGTGCCTGGTCGCACCTTGCCCTTGAGAACGAACTTCTTATTGAGTTCAGCGGTGGCGGCGGTCATCGCCTGAAGCAGCTTCTTCCGGTTTTGGTGGAGGTTACCCCCAGGTCCATTAGGGAGCGGCGGCAGCGTGATCTTCACTTTGACCGCGACCACCAACACCCCATCATATTTCGCCGTCGCCGTGGCGCTTTGATAGGTTTTGAGTATGACTTTGGAATAATGATCTTCGCCGTAGGTGACCAGATACAGGTCAGTCTCGCAGCGCGTAGCAGGTTTCGTGTGATCCAACGAGTATCTAGTGGGCCAGTAGGTGTAAGTGCGGCCATGCACCGCATCGTCGTGGGGCGGCACCCAATAGTCTGTGTAAGTGCCGTAGGCTACCTTCAAGTCGAC
The DNA here is from genome assembly GCA_031362805.1 of bacterium. GTDB lineage: Bacteria > Verrucomicrobiota > Verrucomicrobiia > Limisphaerales > RI-55 > RI-55. The sequence continues at coordinate 15,527 of JANLTG010000165.1, read as the reverse complement.
GGCTGCTTTGAACGGATCCTCGCCCAGGACGACCCGTGACCATTCCGCGGAATTCCAAAAGTACCGGTTTCGGAGAAGCCGATTGCCATTCATCATGCCGGTATCCAACTGTTGGTACTCCACGAATCGTCCATCCAATTCGTAAGGATCTCCCGGCAAATTGCTCTTCATGCTGATCTGGCCATAGGAAGCTCCGTCCCAGCGTTCGTTGTACTCATCCGGGAGACTGTCGGCATGGCCGCTCTCGTGGGCGGAAGCAAAGCCGTTTGTGCTGTCGGAGTCCCGATAGCCTTCCGGCGAGGATTCGCCCGTTCCGTTCGAGCCACCGCGATTGTCGCGCGAATTGGCGCCTTTGTCCTCCACCCGCACATGGAAATGGGACTGGTGCTGGGGCAGGCACTGGCCGAACCAGAGCACCTCGATCTCCATTGCCGGCGGAGTGGCCGCGCCGACGGCGCGTGGCAGAATTTTCGCGCGGCCACTGCTGTTCGGCGTTCGACTGGTTCCGTCTTCCGAACCGTTCCAACGGGCAATCACGTTTTTCGTCCAAGTGTCCTTCCAGGTCTCCTGGTCCGTGATGCTCTTGCCGGATAGCGCAGGCCCGATGAACTCGAAATAGTTGCGAATGAAATGCAGATTGACGACCCGCTCTTTGGCGGTAGCACCGGCGCCGGACACGGAACAGCAACGGATCAAAGCCATGTCCACACGTCCCGTGCCTTCGTCCTTCGCCTCGTCAAATGGTTCGGTGTATCGCACCCCGTATCTGGCCTCGTAATAGGCCTGCACGGCGAAATAGGATTTCTTTACCATGCCAGGGCGCGTTTTGAATGTCTTGTTTGGAACAGGGCGCTGGTTGGTGTGAGCAATATCCTCCCAAGCCTTGGTGACAGGGTTGAACTTATTCAATTCCAGCGTCACGCCCGGGATCGGCCGGGTCGGATCCACATAGCGAACCGCGGCTCGCGCGCCGACAACTCCCACCACGCTGTCCTTGGTGCGCCGTTCGAAAACGTCGAAGAGCGTGCCATTTGCGATGGCAAGTCGGGTCCATTTCGGATAATCGGCAATGTAATTGCGGTTTTTTTCCACCGTGTCTGTTCCCGCGGCGCCGGCCGCGGTAGCGCCCACCGGCTTCTTCGTAAGATAGGAAAGGTGAGCCGTGTCGTCTTGATCGTACAGACCTTCCGTCGTCAGCTTTACATCAGCCGTGCCGTCGTGCTTCTTTTTCGAGAATCGGTTGCAGAAAAGCGCCACCCGTTTGTCCGGCGACCATTCGTAATCCGGCAGGGGAGTGCCATCCTCCTCAGTCAGCACAAGATCATCCAAGCAGAAGGTCAAAGGCTCGCCGGGCTTGGTGGCCTCCTTGGCAAGTTGTTCAAAACGGTTCTTTTTTGCGGCGGCGGCTCCTGCACCTGGAATCCGCGCAAAATACTTCTGGGATTTCCACTTCACCGGCAGATCATAGTACTGAAGGCGGTCCACGCCGGGTTTAAGCTTGGCGATGTCCGTCACCGGATCAAGCTTCACCAGGACGCGCTCGGTGGCTGATTTTGAATGGACGTACGAATTCGCCGGAGCGGTAAACTCGATCAACGATAACTCATCGGGCTTGAGCGCGGCGGTGCCGTCATCCTTTTTGCTGATGATCCACGGCAGACATTGCACCCGGTTTTCGGACTTGCTGCCAGGTTCCAGTATCCAGTTGCTCTGCGTGTCCAGTTTGGCTGCGGCGACCGCTGCGTCCGCCTCGCCCCGAGCGGCGTCGGCGTCGGTTCGCTTGGTACCCAAGGCGGTTGTCGCGGTAACCAGTGCGGTTGTCGCGGCCGCAAGCGCGGCTGCCGCCGGCGTGGCGATTGCGTCCTTCGCCGCTTTTTCGGTGACCGCTTTGGCTTTCTCGGTATTCGCTGCGGCTAAGTCAGCATTTGCTTTTGCTAGGTTGGCGTTTTCGGCTACCACAACAGGATCGGCAGGGTTAGCTAAGATATAGGCGTTGTTGGTCGCGAACCAAGACGTCAAGACGGCCCTCGCGGCAGTCAGATCGGTCACCCTCGTTGTCCAGTAATCGGCAATGTAATCGGCGAAAGCCTTAGCCGACGTGGCTTTGTCATTGGCGTCTTCCGCCTCCCACAACGCCGCCTGTTTTTGGAAGATCACCGCTTCGGCCGCCGCAGCCAACGATTCCTTGGTTCTGGCTGTATCTACTTTTGCTTTTCCAGGAAACTCTCTGAATCCGGAGATCTCCACTGGCGGGATGCTGACCGTTTTATCGGCGTGCTCCTTGTGCCCGTAGAAGCGATCCATAAATTCAAAGCGGAGGAACTGCCAGTGCGGGTCCAGGGTCAGTTTGACCGGAGCGCTCCCGCTTCCAACGGCGATGGTTTCCGGCTTTTCCAAATCGGCGAATTCCCATTTGTCCGCCTTGTAAAATGCAGCTGCGTCCGTGACCTTCCAATCGGAATTCTTAAGGGTCCACGGTCCGGTCGGGACCATGAAAGCCCGATAGGCGGTGAGGTCATCACGAATCAGATCTGCTCCTTTGACCAACTCCTGCTTCTTGGTGGCGTCGCCGAACTTTTCACACTTAATGAGCATCACCTCAGCCTGATTGAAATCGAGTTTGAAGGTTTTGAGCGTGCCGCTTTTCTTGAGTTCAACATAGGGCAGGTCCGCCGCGTCCGCGGCGGCCAGCAGACCATCGCTCCGCACGATCAGCTTTCGTGACGTTGTATCTTTCGGAACGTCGCCCGTGGTGTGCATCAGGCACGTGAACCCGGCGGGGAAGGGTCTCATTGTTTTCTCGTCGGCGTCCGTGGATTCGGGGTCCTTGAACTGCGGTTTCAGGTAGACGCGGATGACGGGGGTGATCGTAAACTCCACCTTGTTCTCCGGCTTCTTTGGATCCAGATCATACTCCTGGTATCCTCCAGCATCGGGGGTTCGATGCTGAAGGGCGTTCTCGGCGACGTCATCCACTTGAAACTTCGGTTTGTCGGCATCGGCCAAACTGAGAAGCTTCACCTTGTATTTTGCTTCCTTGAGTTTTTCGAACGGGACGGGCCCAGTCTCCAGTGAATCTTTGGTGCCCGTAACTCCTTCCACCTCGATTTTTGCGCCCTTGATGAGCGCGCCGGTATCCGAGCGTTTGACGAGCACCTTGAGCGGAGCGACGCGGCGGACTGAAAAGGCGAAAAATTTGTCCGTGCCCCCGGGGACAACGGCCTTTGTTTCGAGTGTTGCTGCGTCGGAAGTGGGCCAGGCAAATTTGTCGATCTGGGCACCGAGATCAACTTTGACTGTAAATTCCTTGTCAGGGGGGGTAAGGCTCTTGAACTCTGCATGGCCATCCATATCTGTCGGTTTGGGAGCTCCTCCTCCCACGGATGCATTAATTCTTCCAACATCGGCCCGCCAGTTTCCGCTGGCATCCTCCTCGCCAACGTGAACTGTGATGGCACATTCTTTCAGGGGGCATTCACCCGTCGGACTGGCCAGCTTCCGGTCACCTGTGATCTTTGGCATAGTAAGTTCTTTGCGAGCCGTTCCGGTCAGCCTTCCCGGTTGCGACCTTTCATCCGGTGGCAAAGCGACTCGACTTTGGCCTGCCCGGAAAGGGTGGGATGCTTCAAAATTCTCGGAGCCCAAGCCCGGCCGGGATGCGCCTCAAATGCGGGGCTGAACTCTACCATGAGTTCGATCAACGTGGCCACGTCACACTCTCTTTCGATGCCATGCTTGTTTGCCTTCTCGATACCCTGCTGGACGAGGTCACGGGTACCCGCTTCCTCCAACTCTTTGTATTGTTTCGGAAAGTCCGCAGCAATGTGTTTGAACATACGGTCCTTGAAGCTCTTTAGCATGTAGGAACTCAACACATTCATCTGTTCTTTTCGGATCGTCAGCATGGGGGCGTTAGTAGCCTATGGCTTGAAGGAAATCTCTGAAATGGAGATGTTTCTGACCATCGATTGCGCCTCTCGTTTTGTCAGCTCAAGCAGGATGTCCGGAGCATCCCCTTCACAAAGGTAGCAAATCAACGGACCGAAAAGCGCCTCCAATTCCTCCGCATTGCACGTCGGTAGGAAAACTTTCAAAACCCGCGGATCGTAAAACCTGAAATAGAGTATCTTGCCCTCGGGATCCTGAACTCGCAAGAACCGCCGGAAATGACGGCGCAGGGCGTCCATGCCCGCGACGCTACGAACGAACACGCCGAAGTTCTTTCCCCAGCCCTCCATCAGGAGCCAGTCGGTGAACGGAGTGTCCGGCTCCAATCGAACGAGATAGGGTGCCACCTCGGCGATGTCCGCCTCCAATTCGCCGCGGTATAGACAGACAAATTCCGGCCGCTTGCCTTCTGTGTAGAGTTGATCCAACAAACCGTTAGCGGACGCTCCATCTATAACCGCATAGGTCTTGAGCGGAACCAAATCGCCGTTCGGCAATATCACGTCAGCAAACAGCAAGTCCTCCAGCGATTTCTTGAGTTTTTCTGGCGGCAGGGGCGCCACGATGGGTTCCATAGTGCTCATGAAATTGCTCCTGCCTGCTGCTGTTTGGCTTTTTCACACTCCTCGCAAAACGGGGTGCCATCCTCAGCAGCCTGTTTCATGACCTTGGCTTGGCTGCTATACTTTACAGGCTTTGGCGGTTTCGGCGCCTTCGGCGCTTCGTCCACTTCACCGGCCTTGTCACTAGCGGCTTCCTTCGGTTCTTTAGCGGCCTCCGGCGCTTCCGGCGCGGTGGGGGAACATCCGCCACCAGAGCCGGCCGCGCCGCCACTGTTGATATTCACCATCGTGCCCTTGATGGAAACTCCGGCTGGGCCGATATCGATGAAATTGCCGCCCACCTTCAGTGAAATCTGTGTCCCCGCTTCGATCACCAAGGTCATTCCGGCTTTGATGTGAATCTTGCCACCCGACTCCAATGCGTAGTCGCCCGTGGATTTTTGGTTGGTCTTACCTGTCGCCGCTAAACTGGCATCGCCGGTGATCTTGATGCACTGGTCGCCTTTGACCTCCAGGTGATCGCCGCCATCCACCTTTACCATTTGATCGCCTTTGACCATCCGGTTGACGTCGCCATCGTTGGAAGAGAACTGGTTCCCTTTGACCGTCTGGTGCTTCTCACCCTCGATCTTCTCGAATTGATCCTTTTTGACGATCAAGTGCAGGCATCCCTCACCCTTGCTGCCGACAATCTCTTTCAGATCGTTCGCTACCCGAACGTCCATATCCTTCTGCGCGTGAATAAAGACCTGTTCGCTGTCCTTCTTGTCCTCAAACCGGATTTCGTTAAAGCCACCACCGCCTTTGCTCGAGTTGGACTTCAACGTTGACTTGGTTTTCTCCGCCGGCAGCTCATACGGCGGCTTGGCTTCACCGTTGTAAACGCGGCCGGTTATAATTGGCCGGTCAGGGTCGCCTTCGAGGAATTCAACGATGACCTCTTGGCCGATCCGGGGCGTGTAGATGGAACCCCACTTCTTGCCCGCCCAACTCTGTGAAACCCGGATCCAGCAGGAGCTGTTTTCATCGACCGTGGAATAACGATCCCACGGAAACGAGACCTTGACCCGCCCGTGCTCATCGACGTGAATCTCTTCGCCTTTTGGGCCCACCACCATAGCGGTCTGGGGTCCCTGGACAATCGGCTTGGGGGTCGTCTGGGGTGCGCGGAATGGTTGGACTTTGTCGATCGCTTCGAGGCCGCAACTAAAATAGTCGCCCTCGTCTTTGCCGCCGGAAGCGTACTCCCCCGCTTCGGCCTGCAACGAAACCGCCGTAATCAGGTATTCGCGGTTCTGGTCTTCCCGTCCATGTTTCTTCAAGCTGAACGTACACCCCGCTGAGAGACCTTTCGCCGACGACTGGCCGCGACAGACTTCATGCTTCGATTGATACTCATCCAAGCGCACTTTCGCCAAATATTCGCCGTCGCTGTGCTTCACGTAGTCGCCAGGATAATCAAAAATCTCAAAGGCGGACCCGGCGTGATTCCGGGTCACATTAGCCACCGCCAGCAGGGAAGCCTTGGGCTTGATAAAATCAAAGTCATTGAGCACGTAGGCACCAGGTTGAACCTGTTTCTCGATCTGCCAATCGGTGATGGCTTCCTGGCCGTCGGCACCTTTTTCCAGCTCGGAATACGTTACCTCTTCGTACCCAGTAAACGGGGCATGCGCACTGATGGCATCGGCCAACACCATGATGTGTTTGGCGTTTTCGTGCTTGAAGTAATAGTAGATGCCCTCCTGCTCCATCAACCGGCTGACGAAGTTGAAATCGGTCTCGCGGTACTGAACGCAATACTCCCGCGGCCCGTGGGTTTCGCTCAGCTTCAATTCGTAATCGTTCAAGTCATGTCCCTTGAACACGGCTTCAATAATGTCCGGCACTGACTTGTTTTGAAAAATCCGGCAGTCGGCTGTGCGAGTGAGCAACCATAACCACGGGACGAGCGTGGCCCGGTAATGCGCCAGGCCGCCTTTGTTCGCTCCCTGGGAAAGCCGGCTAACGATGCCATTGAAGTAGCGGGTGGCCTTTTCGGGAAGTTCCAGACGGATCGTGGCGTTGGTGCCAATGAGGTCGTCAAACTTGACTTCGCCATCTTCCGACGAGAGTTCGATCTCGAAATTGAACGGGCGCCCCAGTTGCTCTTGGAGGGCGATGGATCGCAACACCAACGCATCAGCACCCAGAGCCGTTTCGATCGCCAGGCTGCGGTTCTTTTGAGTTGCTTTGCTCGGCATGCCTTTGGGAAATGTGCCGCGATCATCGGTTGATCTCCGCGGCCGGACAAGTTCAATTTTGGAGTGCGCCCAAATTCACGTCTGGGCCATCAACTCATTCAAAGCTATAGGTAAATCCACCGTCCTTCGCTCCAATGTGGACGCGCTTGATCTCGCTGCCGGCGGCGAGTCGACCAAGGAATTCGCGGCCAATCTCCGGCAGCAGCGTGTTCGTGATCATTGCGTCAACCAATCGCGCGCCGCGCTCCAGTTCGGTGCAACGCTGGGCAATCAGATTGGGCACCTCGGCGTCGTACGTGAATGGCACCTTGTGGTTTTCCTTCACCCGACGTTCAACCTTCTTGAGGTTCAGGTTGATAATGATCTTCAGCATCTCCTGCGAGATCGGGAAGTAAGGCACCACCACCAATCGATTGAGTAACGCGTCGGGGAAGACCTTGGTCAACGGCCCGCGCATGGCCTTCTCCAAACCCTCGGCGCTAGGCATCAATTCCGGATCCTTGCACATGCTGATGACCACATCCTGCGCGGCATTGCTGGTCAGAATGATGATCGTGTTCTTGAAGTCGATCGTCCGGCCTTCCGAGTCTTCCATCCAGCCCTTGTCAAACACTTGGAAGAAAATCTCATGCACATCGGAGTGAGCCTTCTCGACCTCATCCAGCAAGACCACGCTGTACGGCTTTCGGCGCACGGCCTCCGTCAGAATGCCGCCCTCGCCGTAACCCACGTAACCGGGCGGCGAGCCCTTGAGGGTACTAACCGTGTGCGCTTCCTGAAACTCGCTCATGTTGATCGAAATCAAGTTCTGCTCGCCGCCATAGAGCGCCTCCGCCAGTGAGAGTGCTGTCTCGGTTTTGCCGGTGCCGCTGGGGCCGGCCAGCATAAAGACGCCGATCGGCCGGTTCGGGTTGTCGAGCTGCGCCCGGCTGGTCTGCACGCGGCGCGCAATCGCATCCAAGGCGTGCCGCTGTCCAATGACGCGCCGCTCCAGGATGTCCGCCAGCTTCAGCACTTGCTCAATCTCGTTCTTAACCATGCGCCCAACCGGAATGCCGGTCCAATCGGCCACCACGCTGCCGATGGCGCTCGCATCAACACTCGGGAAAATCAACGGCGACTCGCCCTGAAACTCCTTCAACTTCGCCTGCAATTCCTTCAGCTCGATCAAGAGCTTTTCGCGATCCGCCGGGGAGAGCGCGGTTTTGCTTTTCGCGTCCGGACCCGCTTCTTTGGCAGCGGCGGCGGGATCGGGATGATCGACGGCGACACCCGCGCCCCGCAATTTTGCCCGCAGATCCAGCACTTTGTTGACGAGTTCCCGCTCGTCGCTCCAGTGCTTCTCAAGCGTCGCCAGGTTCTGTTGTTCGGCGGCCAGCTTCTCGTGGATGTCCTTCGTCCGCTGCGTATGTTCCACCCCAACCGTCGACTCGCGGCCGATGATCCCGATCTCGGTTTCGAGCGACTGGATGCGGCGGCGGCAATCGTCCACCCGCGCGGGCACCGCGTGCTGGCTCACGGCCACGCGGGCACTCGCGGTATCAATCAGGCTGACCGCCTTGTCCGGCAACTGCCGTTCGGGAATGTACCGGTGCGAGAGACGCACGGCTGATTCAATGGCTTCGTCGAGGATCTGCACGCGGTGATGTTTCTCGAAGGGGGCGACCACGGCCCGCATCATCTTGATGCATTTTTCCTCGTTGGGCTCATCCACCTTGACCACTTGAAAACGCCGGGTCAGCGCCGGGTCCTTCTCGATGTGCTTCTTGTATTCATCCCAGGTCGTCGCCGCCAAGGTGCGCAACGTGCCGCGGGCCAGCGCCGGCTTCAATAAATTCGCCGCATCACCAGTCCCGGCCGCGCCCCCCGCACCAATCAGCGTATGCACCTCGTCGATGAAGATGATGATCGGTTTGGTGGAAGCCTGCACTTCGTCGATGACGCTGCGCAACCGTTGCTCAAACTCTCCCTTCATGCTCGCGCCGGCTTGCAGCAAACCAATGTCGAGCGAGAGCACGTCCACGTCCTTGAGCTGCGGCGGAACATCCCCCGCCACGATGCGGTGCGCGAAGCCCTCGACGACAGCGGTTTTGCCCACGCCCGCTTCGCCCGTGAGAATCGGGTTGTTTTGGCGGCGTCGCATCAGGATGTCCACACATTGGCGGATCTCCTCGTCGCGGCCGATGATCGGATCGATCTCCCCCTTGCGGACGCGTTCCGTGAGATTGGTGGTGAAACGCTTGAGCGCCTCCTGCTTGCCCAGCGCAGCCGGCGGGATCGCCCCGCTTGTTTCACCCGGCGCTGCTTCGCCACTCATGCCGCTGCCATCGCTGGCGCGCTGGCCATCCTCCGCCGAGCCGGCCACGATCTTGTCAAAATCATCGGACAACGCTTCGGGCTTCACCTTGGCGAACTCCTTCGACAGCGCGAGAAAGTTGTTGCGCAGCTCCGCCGTTTTGAGGAAAGCCACGATCAAGTGGCCGGTCCGCACCTGGCCTTCACCATAGAGGAGCGTCGAGTAGATCCAGGCCTGTTGGAGCGCCGTCTCGATCTGCGGCGAGAAATCCGATATCGCGGTGGCGCCGCGGGGCAATCGATCCAGCGCACCGATCAAATCCCCCGCGAGCCGCGAAGCATCCAGGGCAAAATGCCGGATGATCCGCAACACGTCCGAGTCCGGTTGCTGCAGCAACTGGTGCAACCAGTGGACCGTTTCCACGTAGGGATTGCCGCGCATCTTGCAGAAGACGGTGGCGGCTTCGATCGCCTTGTAGCCAACCGGATTGAGTTTGCCGAAGAGAGTGGAGCGTTTGATTTCAGCCATGTTGGGTGAAGTTGGAGTGGTGCTGTAGCGGGCGCATTGAACTTTCGGTAACGCTCAGAGGATGTTCCGGCCGACGTTCGTCATCAAGACTAGTTTTTCAATTCCGGCCCTAAACATCGCCGAGCTGGCCGTGAGCAATCAGGCTAAAGGTTTGCACGTCGTTCAGAGTTTCCCTAGCGTCGCGCCCAGTGAAGCTTTCCGTAAAGAGTGACTACGCCGCGCGCGCCGTGTTGGGGCTGGCCCGCCATTATCACACCGGCAAAGCGTTGCGCGTGGAGGATCTGGCCGGCGAGCAGAACATCCCCGCGAACTACCTGACTCAGATTCTGATCGAGCTAAAATCCCAGCGCATCGTGCAAAGCGTCCGCGGCAAAGTGGGGGGCTACCTCCTCGCCCGTCCGCCGGCGGATATTTCACTCGGCGATGTGATTCAAGCTGTCCACGGCGTGGTGTTCGATTCGCCGGCCATTGACGATGTCAAATGCGCGCAGGAACTTCGCGATGCGTGGACGGTCCTTCGGGATAAAGTCGAGACCGCCGCCGGGAGTGTGAGTTTCCAGCAACTCCTCGAGACCGGCGCGAAGAAAGCTGAGATGTACTATATCTGATCCGTCGGCGGGGGTTGCGCGCCGCATTCGCATCCGACGGCCGAAGCGGTGGCCCTCACTGACGGGCACTTCAAGTTCCGGCCAGCACGCCATCAAATGGCCAATAACGTGCGATGCCATGGGCAGAAACGAATTGACCCCTCCCCTGCCCTCGGCTACTTCTTTTCCCGATGAACGCCACGAACCTTCGACTGTTGCTGAGCAACGAGCTGCTGCTTACGAGCGCGGCGGTCGGGGTGTGAACGATTAACCTTTCTGTCAACCCCACTGCCCGATCCGGCGGTGGGGTTTTTTGTTTCTCCACCGCCCGCTTGTGCGCCAAGGTCGGCGGATCAATAACGGACCCAGTCATGTTGAAAAATCCTGCCACGAAATACCGCGCTTACCCGCCGGTCCAGTTGCCTGACCGGCAATGGCCGAACCGCGTGCTCACGCACGCGCCCAAATGGTGCAGCGTCGATCTCCGCGACGGCAACCAGGCGCTGGCCGTGCCGATGAACGTCTCGCAGAAGCTCGAGCTCTTCGAGGCGCTGGTGAAATGCGGCTTCAAGGAGATCGAGGTCGGCTTTCCATCCGCATCGAACACCGAGTTCGCCTTCAACCGCTTGCTCATCGAGAAGGGTCACATCCCGGACGACGTCACCATTCAGGTGCTGGTGCAGGCGCGCGAGGATTTGATTGAGAAGACGGTCCAATCGCTCGTCGGCGCCAGGAAAGCGGTCATTCACCTCTACAACTCGACGTCGCCGGCGCAACGGCGCGTGGTGTTCGGCAAATCGAAGGACGAGATCAAGGCGATTGCGGTGCAAGGTGCAAAGTTCATCCAGGAACGGTTGCACTGGCTAAAGGGCACGGAGGTGTCACTTCAGTATTCGCCCGAGAGTTTCTCGGCAACTGAGGTCGAGTTCGCGAAGGAAATCTCCGAAGCCGTAATGGAAGTGTGGCAGCCGACGCCGCAGCGAAAGATGATCCTGAATTTGCCGGACACGGTCGAGGTCGCGATGCCGAACGTCTATGCGGATCAGATCGAGTGGATTTGCCGTAACATCCGCAATCGCGAATCGCTCATTATCAGCCTGCACACGCATAACGATCGCAACACCGGCACCGCCGCGACGGAGCTGGGCCTGCTCGCGGGTGCGGATCGCGTCGAGGGCACACTCTTCGGCAACGGTGAGCGCACCGGCAACCTCGACATCATCACCGTGGCGTTGAATCTTTACATGCACGGCATCGATCCGCACCTCGACTTCTCGAATCTGAATGCCTTGCGCGCAGTGTATGAGCGCTGCACCGGCATGTCGGTGCCGGCCCGCCACCCCTACGCGGGTGAGCTGGTCTTCACAGCGTTCAGCGGCTCCCATCAAGACGCCATCAAGAAGGGGCTGGCCGAGTGGGCCAACGGCACCCAGAAGAACTGGGACGTGCCGTATCTCGCGATCGATCCTTCTGACATCGGCCGCGAATACCACGAGGTCATCCGCGTGAACAGCCAGTCCGGCAAAGGTGGCGTGGCGTTTTTGCTGGAGGCGGAATTTGGCATCGAGCTGCCCAAGGACATGCAGCGCGAGTTCGGGCCGATCGCCAACGATCTTGTCGATGCGCTGGGCCGCGAAGTCAGCGGCGCGGAATTGAAAGGCATGTTCTGGAAGGAATACGTCGAGCGAGCGACTCCGTGGTCGTTGATTCATTTCCACGCGGACGGCACGGGGGGCGTGTTCCGCTGCCGGGCCAGTCTTACCCGTAACGGCACGGAGCTCGCGCTGAATGGTGAGGGCAACGGCCCAATCGCCGCGTTCGTGCAGGCGCTCAATCAGGCCGGCGCCCCGAAGTTTGAGGTCGGCTACTACAAGGAACACGCGTTGAGCGCCGGCGAAGCAGCGAGTGCCATAGCCTACATTCAGATCAAGCTGGCAGATGGCAAAACACGCTGGGGTGCCGCGGTGGACACAAACATCGAGCTGGCGTCAATCAAGGCGGTGTTGAGCGCGTTGAACCGGGTGTAAGCGTAAGCCATCGGGTCTCGACCGTCGGGAAAAATGGACTCGGTAGACCGCGCCCGCTGTCGAGTGGGCGCTTTGCCCTACTTTGCCTTCACGTCCGTCAACCGGATGATCTCGGTGTCCAGCGGGTGCGATGGGTAAAGCCAGTGAATGGCTTCTTCGTAGTCTTGAAAGGCGGCCACCTGGAATCCCTGCACGCGGGCAGCCAGCGAGAAAAATTCCGCGCGATCAAAGTCATGCTTGGGCCGGTTCACAATCGCCAGCCGGCCACTGAACGGCGGTTCCATTTCGCTGAAGACCGTCACCAGCGAATAGACCTCGAACGGCGCCATCTGGCTGGTGGCCTCCCGGACATCCACGAGGACGTGGGCACTCGGCACCAGCGCCGCCGCCTTCATGATCTTCATGAAGAGCGCGCGGGTCTCGCCGAAGTCCACTTCACCGTGGCCGGTCGCCACGATGAACTCGCTGGCGGGAATGACGTTAATCCGAGTTGCCATGACTTATGTGCCCATCGAAGCGCCCGGCGACACCGAAGTCAAACCTACCATTAACTCACTCGCGCCGGCGCAAATTTTCCGCCACGCGGGCGGCGAAGTTCTCCAGCGGCGGCGGCACCTTGAGATGCTTCGTCACGGCGCCGCTGACGAGGCTCTTCAACGGACGCCACTCGCCACTGCCCTCCGGTTTCACCGGGGAGTCAGGGGTGATGCGATCCTCCATGAGCCATTGCACCAGCTTGAATCCGGCAATCGGCCCGTACTCCTTCAGATCGCTGCCGATCACGTGATACTTGTGATTGCGGTCGATCAACTCCGCCAGTTCACGAACGGTCGTCACCGAAGCGCGGCCCACCTGCGACACGGTTTCTTTCAGCGATTGCCCTTCGACCAATTGGACTTCGGACATCCATCGCCTGGCCTTATCGATCAATTGCCCGGTCGCACCCCGGGTCGAATCACCGACGGGAGCACTTGTTCGCAAATCCTGTTCGACCTGCCGTGCGGAATGGAGTGCATCCGTGGAATGAACGGCACCAATGTCATCGGTCGGCGGTGCAAATTCCGATTGCTTGAAATTCTCGAAGTGCCCAATGGGTTGCCAATCCGCCGTGACCGCCGGCCCCGCCTCAGCGGTCGCCCCGGCCGGGGTAGCGGTGGCTTTCGCGGGTTGCTCGTAGCCATTGGCCAGCCATTCGAGCCGGCCGGTCTGGATGTCGATCATCAGCCCATGCACGGGAATCGCCGGGCCGATCAACGGGCTTTGCCGGACGAACTCGACCGCCTTGAGCACGTTCTGCCGCTCACTCGCGAATAGACCAAAGAACTCGTTCAAGTTCTCCGGCAACTGCTGGCGGGGCACGCCGAGCTTTTGAAAACGATCCGTCAGATCAAGCGCATTCGACTTCGAGACGAGGCAATCGGTGTGGCCGACGATGGCGATCTCGCGCGCGCCTTTGACCGCACACGCCAGCGCGAGCGATCGCATCGTGCTCGAGAGCGGACCGGTGATGATGTTGCCGGCATTGCGCAGCCAGATGAATTTGTCCTCCGGGATGCCGAACACTTCGGGCACGAGCGGATTGAGGCGCGCGTCGATGCACGTCAGCGCGGCCAGCGGCAACGCATCGGCGTGTTCGGTCGGGCGCAAACCCGCCGCCTTATCGCCGTGCAGCGCGCGGTGATTCGCTTCAATGATGGCTTCGAGAAGTTTCATGATGCCCCCCAGCTATGGCCAGTCATTGATATCTTTCGCCCAACGAATCGACACTTTGTGGGACGCGTAGCTTGATTCTTCATGCGCGGCCCTGCCCTCAATCTTGAAGCCTGATTGGCCATGGGGGCCAACCGTGACGCCAGCATACCCGCTCGAATGGGAAATTACGTCGATCAAAGCGCCATCGTCATCAAACATCTGCGCCTCCAAGGTGACCTCTTTCCAGCCGAACTCACTCCGGTTCGTAACCACACCAACTACTGTGACAAGTAGGTTAGAGCTACCCATCCGATGGCTTAACTGCGATTCGCGTACAGCAATCTGATCTTGATAACTGGCAAAACTGCGTCCCGGACCAAGTAGTTGTTCAGCGAAAATGCCAACGCCAACAATCGCGATCATCATCACAGCCAACCATATCGTTGCTCCTACCTGTGGATTCTGCAGCGACCACTTGCTCTGCCAGTGCCGGCAATGGGGACAAACCTTCGCAGCTGCTCTGATGGACTCGGCACAAAGTGGGCAATCTTTCGTTCCAACCAGCTCGGTCATGCTTCGCCCTTCTCATCGCTTCCCTTAGCCATCGCCTTCTTCAAAGCCGGCACCTGTTCGAGCAGTTTCTCGAACTTCACGCCGGTGAGGCTCTCGAGGACGGGCGGCAATTGCGCGATGATCTGCGTCACGTCGCCAGTCAGTTTGCTCGCGCCACCGCCGGGGCCGCTGCCCGAGTTGATGATGACCATCTTTTCCATCTTGGCGAGCGGCTCGCTGATCTTGCCGGCAACTTCCGGCAGGATGCGGACGATCATCTCGATCACGGCCGCTTCGTTGTATTGCTTGAACGATTCGGCCTTGGCCTGCATCGCAGAAGCGGTCGCCTTGCCCTGTGCTTCGATGACGGACGCCTCGGCCAGACCGCGTGCCTTGTTCGCTTCGGCTTCGGCGATACCGGTCGCCTTCGCCACGTCGGCGGTCGCAAAACCCTTGGCCTTCGCGGCAGATGCGGCACCCGCGGCCTCCGTTTCGAGCTGGAACTTGGTGGCGTTGGCCAGGGTCTCGACCCGGTAACGCTCGGCGTCGGCGGGCTTCTGCACGGTGGCCTCCAGCTCGCGCTGCTTGCGTTTGATTTCCTGTTCCTGCAATTCGATCTGCTTCTGCTTCTCGATGATGTTGACCTGCACTTCCTCGGCCTTCACCAACTGGCCGGTCTTGTATTTCTGGAGGTCGTAGGCGAGATCGGCCTCGGCCTTCTTCTGGTTCACCGTGGCCTGATAGCTGGCGACGTTCGATTGATAATCGCGCTGAGCCTCGGCGATCTTCGAGTCGGCGGCGAACTTGGCTTCCTGTCCGGCTTGCGTGGCCTGCGACGACTTGATCATCGCGTCGCGGTCGGCCTCGGCCTGCGCGATTTGCGCGTCGCGCTTGACCTGGGCGATGCGCGGCTTGCCGAGCGCGTCGAGGTAGCCCTGCGTGTCGCGGATGTCGCGGATGGTGAAGCTGACAATGCCCAGGCCCATGTTCGCCATGTCGCCGGCGGCGACCTCCTGCACCTTCGAGGCGAAGGCGTCGCGGTTCTGGTAAATCTCCTCGACCGTCATCGTGCCGAGAATCGCGCGCAAGTG
>JANLTG010000139.1:0-2215 GCA_031362805.1 bacterium | reverse complement strand
CGACCACCCACAAAAACAACGCCATAACAAACACAAAAAGAAAAATAATGCCCGTTGATTGCATCGCTTCTTTACGAGTCGGCCAGACCACTTTTTTGGTCTCTTCGATGGCCTCTTTTGCGAACTGCACAAACTCTTTTCCAGGGAGCGTCAACCAGCCCACCACGCCCGCGGCGATGAAGCAACCAAACATCGCGCCAACTCGCGCAATCATGGGCTTGTCGCCAAGCAAATAGAACGCCGCCACACCGGCAATTACCAATGCAACCGCAAACGCAATCTGAATTTTGTCTTTCATCACTTTCACTTTCAGCACCGCCGCGCAATTTGGCGGCGGCACTGGATATTTGGCAGGCCAGGAGGGCCTCGAACCCCCAACCTACGGTTTTGGAGACCGTTACTCTGCCAATTGAGCTACTGGCCTATTCGAGGGGTTATTTCGCCTACGGCGCTAGAACCCCTCTTTACAACGCTTTACGAAAACTACTTAACGATCTTTGAAACCACACCAGCGCCGACGGTACGGCCACCTTCGCGGATCGCGAAACGTAGCCCGTCTTCCATTGCAATCGGCGCGATCAACTGCACCACAATCTTGACGTTGTCCCCAGGCATCACCATCTCGGTGCCGGCTGGCAATTGCAGCGCGCCAGTAACGTCGGTGGTGCGGAAGTAAAACTGCGGACGGTAGCCGTTGAAGAAGGGGGTATGACGCCCGCCCTCGTCTTTGCTCAAAACGTAAATCTCTGCTTCAAAGTCAGTATGCGGGGTGATCGATCCGGGCTTGGCCAGCACTTGACCGCGCTCGACGTCTTCGCGCTTGGTGCCGCGCAGCAGGATGCCGACGTTGTCGCCTGCTTGACCTTGGTCGAGCAGCTTGCGGAACATCTCTACGCCGGTACAAATGGTCTTTTGCGTCGCTTTAAGGCCGATGATTTCAATCTCTTCGCCAACCTTGACGATGCCACGCTCAATACGGCCCGTTACCACGGTGCCGCGACCTGAAATCGAGAAGACGTCTTCAACCGGCATCAGGAAGGCGCCGTCGAGGGCGCGCTTGGGCATGGGGATATAGCTGTCGAGGGCTTCGGCCAGCTTCATGATGGCGCCTTCGCCCATGTCGCCGGTATCGCCTTCCATGGCTTTGAGTGCGCTGCCCTTGATGATTGGAATGTCGTCGCCGGGGAAGTCGTATTTGCTCAGAAGTTCACGGACTTCCATTTCGACCAGTTCGAGCAGTTCGGCATCGTCAACCATGTCGCATTTGTTCAAAAACACGACGATGTAAGGTACGCCAACCTGGCGGGCCAGCAGAATGTGTTCGCGGGTCTGTGGCATCGGGCCGTCAGCAGCGGAACAGACCAGAATCGCACCGTCCATCTGGGCAGCACCAGTGATCATGTTCTTCACATAGTCAGCATGCCCTGGGCAGTCAACGTGGGCGTAGTGGCGGTTGGCAGTTTCGTATTCCACGTGGGCGGTGTTAATCGTGATGCCGCGCGCTTTCTCTTCCGGCGCCGCGTCAATCTGGTCGTAAGCCTTGGCTTCACCACCAAACTTCTTCGACAATACCGTGGTAATCGCCGCCGTCAGCGTCGTCTTACCATGATCCACGTGACCAATCGTCCCCACGTTCACGTGAGGTTTGGTGCGCTCAAACTTGCCTTTTGCCATTTTTCAATTCCTCGTTTCTAAGTACAGATTTGTTATTTCTTCGACGCGATGATCGCTTCGGCGATATTGCGCGGCGCTTCAGAATAGTGCTTGAACTCCATGGTGTAGGTAGCACGACCTTGCGTCGCAGAACGCAACGAGGTGGAGTATCCAAACATCTCGGAAAGCGGAACCTCAGCCTTGATGATCTTGCCACCACCGCCGGAAATGTCTTCCATTCCCTGAACCATTCCGCGACGCGACGATAGATCGCCCATCACGGTTCCTGCATAGTCTTCAGGGGTTTCGACCTCTACCGCCATCATCGGCTCAAGCAGCACTGGGTTCGCCTTACGCATGCCGTCTTTAAAGCCCATCGAGGCGGCCATCTTGAACGCGTTCTCATTGGAGTCGACGTCGTGATACGACCCGAAGTGCAACGTCACCTTAACGTCCACGATTGGGTAACCTGCCAGCACACCTGCGGGCAAGGTCTCCAGGAGCCCCTTTTCTACCGCCGGGATGAATTCGCGTGGCTCCACGCCGCCCTTGATCGCGTCAA
>JANLTG010000117.1:0-14359 GCA_031362805.1 bacterium | reverse complement strand
TGAGCCTCCTTACGTCGGCTGCTACCCAGTTCAATTGCGCTCGCCGCCGGCAGTCGTTGTCTGTTCCGCACTCCGCATTCCGCACTCCGCATTTCACCTGATGCGCTTCTCGCCGCTCCATTTGAAATTGTTTCGCGACATTGGCCGCATGAAAGGCCAGGTGTTCGCCGTCAGCCTCGTGATGGCCTGCGGCCTGGCGATGATGATCATGGCGCGCAGCCTGACCTACTCGCTCGAATCAACGCGCGACACCTACTACGAGGAGAATAGCTTCGGCGATGTCTTCGCCGACTTGAAGCGCGCACCCAATTTTCTGCGGCCGCGCCTGGCGGAGATTCCGGACGTGGCCGCGGTGGACACGCGCGTCGTCGGGCGATTGACCCTCGACATGCCGGGCCAGTTGGAACCGGCGGATGGCGTGGTGTTGTCGCTGGCGGATGACCGGCCGCAGCGATTGAACAAGTTGTTCCTGCGGCGCGGTCGCTACCCCGAGCCGGGCCGGCGCGGTGAAGTGATCGTCGGCGAAGCTTTCGCCACTATTCACGGCCTCGGCCCCGGCAACACCGTGACCGTGTTAATGCGCGGCCAACGAGAGACGCTGACCATCGTCGGCATTGCGCTGTCGCCCGAGTACGTCTTCGAAGCCCGCCCCGGCGAGACGTTGCCAGACAACAAGCGCTTCGGCGTGTTCTGGATGAACGAACGCGAGCTGGCCACGGCGCTGGATCTCGACGGCGCGTTCAACAACGTCGTGGTGGACGTCGCGCCCGGCGGCGACACTCTCGGGGTGATCGCGGAGCTGGATCGATTGCTCGCCAACTACGGTGCGCGCGGCGCCATCAGCCGCAAGGATCATCCGTCGGCGACGCGGTTGAATGACGAGCTCATGATCCTGCGTACGCTGGCGATCGCGTTCCCGCTGGTGTTCCTGAGCATCGCCGCCTTCATGTCGAGCGCGGTGCTGTCGCGGCTCGTTCGGTTGCAGCGCGAGCAGATCGCGCAGCTCAAGGCGTTCGGTTACTCGGCAGGCGACGTCGGGTTTCACTATTTCCAGTTCGCGCTGGCCATCGTCGCGCTCGGCACGGTCGTCGGCGTGATCGGCGGTTTCTGGCTCGGCGGCAATGTGGTCAACATCTACCACCGCTTCTTCAAGTTCCCGTCGCTCACGTTTCACCCGGACGTATCGGCCATCGCCGTCGCGTTCGTGGTCAGCTCCGGTGCGGCATTTTTGGGCGTGTGGGGTTCGGTGCGGATGGCGATGAAGCTGCCGCCCGCCGAGGCGATGCGCCCCGAACCGCCCGTCAGCTACCGGCCTTCGATCGCCGAACGGCTCGGCCTGAGCCGCTACCTGACGCCCACCTTTCGCATGGCGCTGCGCAACATCGAGCGTCGTCCGTGGCAGGCGGCGTTCACCGCGTTTGGCCTTGCGCTCGCCACCGGCATCCCGGTGGTGCCCTCTACTTTCAAGGAAGGCATCGACTACTTGCTCAACTTTCAGTGGGACGTCGCGCAACGGCAGAACGTCACCGTCGCGTTGTTCGAACCGGCCTCGGCCTCGGCCGTCGCGGAGTTGAAACATCTGCCGGGCGTGATGCTCGTCGAAACGTTTCGCTCGGTGCCGGCGCGAATTCGTTTTGGCAATCACTCCCGCAAGCTCGCCGTGACCGGGCTGGCGCGTGATGCCCGCTTGAACCGCGTGCTCGACGCGCGCGAGCGGCCCATTCCCCTGCCCCCGGATGGCTTGCTCGTGTCCGCGAAGCTGGCGGAAATTCTTGGCGCGAAAGCCGGCGATGTCGTCACGCTCGAAGTCCAGGAAGGCAGCCGACCGCAGCGGGAGGCGGTGATCCACGGCTTGATCACCGACTACGCCGGCGTCTTCGCCTACATGGAAATTGGCAGCCTGCACAAGCTGATGCGCGAGGGGCCGACGGTCAGCGGCGCGTACTTGTCGCTCGATTACAACCGCTGGCCGGAATTCATGGCCGAGGTAAAGAACACGCCGCGCATCGGGGCGATGATGATCAAGACCGCCGTGCGGGAAAGCTTCCGGAAGACCACCGCCGAGACGATCAACCTCGTGCAAAGCCTCTACTTCACGTTCTCGGTCATCGTCGCGTTCGGCGTTGTTTACAACAGCGCGCGCATCGCCTTGTCCGAGCGCAGCCGCGATCTGGCGACGCTCCGCGTGATTGGCTTCAGTCACCGCGAAGTGGCCGGCGTGCTGGTGACTGAATTGGTACTGCTTACGATCATCGCGATTCCATTTGGGCTACTGCTGGGCAGCGGGCTAGCCGCGGGAATTGTTTCCACCGCCAGCACGGAGTCCGTTAGACTGCCCCTGCGCCTGACGCCGGAAAGCTACGCGAAGGCGGTGCTCATCGTGCTGGCGGCGGCCACGGTTTCCTTCGCCGTCGTGAGCCGGCGCATCCGTGAACTTGATTTGATCGGCGTGCTCAAAGCGCGCGAATGATTCTGAGCTGGCCTTGACTCAACGACTCTCTGCAAACCACGAATTGACACCAATGAACACGAAGCCAACCCCGCCGTCCGCGGTCGCAAACCGGCAAGCCATGACGCAGCTCGATTGCGCCGTCAGGATTCGTGTCAATTTGTGTTCATTCGTGGTTAACTTTCCCGGCTGATGTCGCATGAACAATCCTGAAACCAATCCCTCCGTCTCCACCGCCGTCAAAGCCCGGCCGATCCGCAAGAATGGCAACGGCTCGAAACGCCAGCGTCGCGGTTACCTCGTATGGATCGGCCTGGGAGCCCTCGTCATCGGGCTGGGTTGGGCCCTGCGCACCAAGCCGATCTCCGTCGAGATTGGCGCAGTCGCGCGCGGCGAACTGACCGTTTCCGTGCTCGAAGAAGGCAAGACGCGCATCCGCAATCGCTACGTCGTCTCGCCGCCGCTCGCCGGGTTGCTGCGCCGCACGCCGCTGCGCGCGGGTGACAAACTGGAAGCCGGCAAGACCATCGTCGCCACGCTTGAAACACAGCCCTCAAGCTTTCTGGATCCACGCGCCCGCGCTCAGGCCGAAGCAGCCGTCGCGGCCGCCGATGCGGTGGTGAGTTTGCGGCAGGCGGAAGTGGAGCGCGCCCGCGCCACCGTTGATTTGATGACCAAGGAGCGGCAACGCGCGAAGGAGCTGCAAGCCGCCGGCACGGTCTCGGTGCAGGAATGGGATCGGGTGGACGCCGAAACGACGGTGCGCCAGCGCGAATTGCGCGCCACCGAGTTTGCCAACCGCGTCGCCGAGTTCGAGCTGAACCAGGCCCGCGCCGCGCTGGTGCAATCGCAGCAACCGGAGGGCGGGACCAACAATCTCTTCGAAGTTCGCGCGCCGGTTGATGGGGTGGTGCTCAACGTCTTTGAGGAAAGCTCGCGCATCGTCCCGCCCGGCACGCCCCTGATGGAGGTCGGTGATCCGCGCGATCTCGAGGTCGAAATTGAATTGCTCTCGCAAGACGCCGTCAGCGTGCAGCCCGGTGCCAATTTGTTCATCGAACGCTGGGGCGGCGAGCAACCGCTGCGAGGCCGCGTTTCAGTCATCGAACCTGCCGCCTATACCAAGATCTCGGCGCTCGGCGTGGAGGAGCAACGGGTCAAAGTGCGCGCCGACTTCGTCGATCAACCGCCGGCCGATCGCCCGCTCGGCGACCGGTTCCGCATCGAGGCGCGTGTGATCACGTGGTACTCAAACGACGTGCTGCGCATCCCGACCGGCGCGCTCTTCCGTCGTGGCGGCGAATGGATGACGTTTATCGTCGCCGATGAAAAGACTCGCCTGGCGAAAGTCACCATTGGCCACAACAGCGGTGTTTACGCGGAAGTCACCGCGGGCGTGAGCGCCGGCGACAGGGTGGTTGTTCATCCGCCCGATATGGTCGCCGAGGGCGTGAAGATTCGGGCGCGCCAGGCGGATGGATCGTAGAGTTTGCGACGGACGAATCAGGGCTCCGAATTGATCATGCGAAAGAACCCGCTCACGGCGCTGGGCAGGGCAGCGCGCGCGATGCGCACGATCTTGGAGGCGGGTTGAGTGACGACGTTCGGGAGGCTCAGGTCGCTCCACCCATTGACCGTCAAGCCGGGATTGAACTGCAGAACGAAGCCGGTATCAGGCAAACTCCAGCTGAGCGCAAGCAGGTCGGTCGACTCGTGGATCGTGATGCCGGCAGGTGCGGCAGCGGGCCTCGTCCACAGCCACGAAACGCTCACGGGATGCTGGTTTAGCTCGGGCCCCGGAAACGTTTCGTCAACCGGTTGGGCTCTGGGCGCTCCCAAAATCTGAATGCGGCTGAAGATCGAATACTGCCCGATCTGTGCGGCGGTGTTTGGCTGGTTGCCAAAGTACGCGGTCACCGTACCGCCAAAGGCCGCTTGAATGGCGCTCGCGGCACCGGGAAACGACAGCGGGAGCGTAGTGCCGTTGGGAGCCGCAAGCGTGATGGCGGTGTCGTTCAAGAAACTCATGCTCCAGGCGCCGACCACGCCGCCGGGACAGTCCAAATGACCGAGCGTACCGGCACCGTAGAGGAAATTGTTACCACCGGCCTCGTTGATCTTGTAACGGAACCAGGCCGTCGCGCTGCCGTCCGCCTGACCCTGAATATCCAGCATGACCACGCTGGCGCTGTCATAGTCCGGGGCGATCGCACCCGCCGCATTCGGCACGAGGAACACATGCGCCTGGAATCCGCTGTAGGTCGGGGACGGGAAGGCGCTGATCCGCATGGTGTAGGTCACGGGTGTGGCACCGCCCCCGATCCAACCGTAATCATTCGACGTGGTGTCGGTGGCAATGTTTTGCCGGTCATATTGGCTGGGCCCAGATACCATCTTTAGTCCCGCGTAGCCGGATTCTGACGCGAGCGTGATGCGCGGAGCAGCAGCGGCACCCGGTGTGAACGCCGCGACGCTTCGTCCGTTGGAACTTATCCAGACGGTCCCCGGCCGCCACGGATCGACCGCCACCGCGCTGGCATTTCCGAAACGAAACCCAGGCCGCGTAATCTCTCCCCACGTTCCCCCCCCATCGGCCGAATAGTAAATCCGGTCGAACGTATCCCCGGTTCGCTGACCAAGAACGGCCACGCGGTCGTTGACCGCATCCACGTCTGTGACGCTGATGAAGCTCGGAATCGTATTCCAGCCAGTGCCGCTGTCGGTACTGCGGCTGAGACCGATCGGTTGCCCGCAACACGTGCCCACCCACAAATGCCCGCCCAGCGATGCGTCGGCCGCCATGACTCCGTAGTTTGGCAGGCCCGAGTTGACGAAGGACCACGAGGCGCCGCGATTGGTAGATTTGTAGAGGCCGTGGCCCTTAAGGAACAGAAAGCGAGCACTGTTGTCGGCGGCGTCCACCTCGAGGTCAGCGTTGGGATTGAACTGATCGCCGTAATCAGCGCCTGCGGGCAGACCAGTGGCACGCACAAACGAAACGCCGCCATTGAGACTCCGATAAACCCCGCCGTTGACGCCGTCGTCGATTCCCGCGACCGCGACCATGATGTCATCCGGAACATCCCGGGACGCCCCGGCGCTGATGATGCAACGGTTGTCCTGATTCGGCAGCCCGGCTTGCGCGAGCACGCTCCACGTCACGCCATTGTCGGTGGATCTAAAAATTCGCGGGCGCCAGTTGTTTCGCTCATCCGCGCCCAGCGCGAGCAGGCGATCACCGTCGGCGAGCATCGCGTGGGAAAGCCCCAGGTCATCCGGGTACGGCAAGGTGCGCGTGGTAATATAGCGTGACACCACCCCACTGGCGCCACCATCGAGCACGATCGCGCCACCGTGATCCGCCATGGGCAGATAAACGCGGCTGGAATCCGTCGGATGAAAGCTGACTTTGTAATTCACCACTTCGTCAACGCCGTTGACGAGGTACTGCCACGAGGCGCCGCCATCGGTGGTGCGGAACGGACCATAGCCGCCGGCCATGAACCAGCGGTTGGCATCCGTCGGATCCTGCACCAGCGCATTGCGGCCGCCTTCGACAAGCACGGGAGCTGGACTTCGTTGCCAGGCGGGCATGGCGCCATCGAGCGCATCGGTAGGTGACCAGGTTCCGGCCAGGGAACGAACCTGGGTTCGCAGACTGTTTGGACCGCCATTGTAGCCGCCGAAGATGCTGCCGGCGACGATCCGTCCGTCGGCCAGCGCCGCGACGAGAGGCGCATCCTGGGCACGATCAATCCCCGGCCACGAGATGTCCGCCCAGCTATAAGTGCCGGGATTGCTCCAATCGGCGGCGTTGAATTCGTAAAGTACCGATCCCAGCGCGCCGTTGCCGCCGGCTACGAGAACTTTTCCGCTGGGTTCGCGGGTGATACGCCAGCAACCCTGCGGGGCGTCCACCCCGCCCTGATTCCCGGCGATCTGAATCCAAGACGCACCCTCGTTGACGCTGACCCACACACCGCCCGGTCCCGAAAATCCGGAGGCACCCACCCAGATGTCCGACCGACCGGGCGGTGGGAGGGAGACCGACGTGAATTGGGCGCCGGCGAACGTAGCAAGGCCGAGTTGGCTCCAGCTGCCGCCCGAATTCGAACTACGCCACAATCCTTCACCGCGCGAACCGGCCCAGACTTCCGCGTCGTTACCCGGGCGAATGGCAAGGCATTCGCCACCCCAGCGCTCGGCGTCGTTACCCGAGAAATGAATGCCCGGTTTTACCTGCGCCCAGGTTGCGCCGGCGTCCGAGGATTTCCAGATGCCCTGCTCCGTTCCCCCGAAGGCGAACCCGACGCACTGGTAGACGACGTTCGCGTTTCCCGCAGTGACGGCAACGCCCTGCGCGGTGTGCCCGGTGTAGCTGGTAAAATCCCCGCTCAGATAGGTCCACGTATCACCGTGATCGTCCGAGCGATACAAGCCGCCGACATCCGTGCGTCCGTAAAGGCGCCCCGTAGAATGGACGGCAAAACCGGTGAACCAGCCACCGCCGTCCGTGTCCATCTGGCGAAACGTGCCGGCAATCGTCCCAGACTGGACGATGAGCGGCGTAAAGCTCGTGGCGCTGGTGGCGGTGCCGCCGAGCGTGGTCACCGCAATGGGTCCGGCAGTGGCCCCCGCTGGAACGATGGCGGAAATCCGGGTTGGCGAATCAACGGTGAACGCGGACGCGGGCACCCCGTTAAACGTCACGGCGTTGGCGCCGTTGAAGTTGAGGCCAGTAATGATGATCGTGCTTCCTACGTAGCCGTTCGGCGGAAAGGAAGTAATGGACGGCAACTGTGGGCCGCCCGCGAGGGTCACCTTGACATTCACCACGGAACTCGCCACCCGGTTCACGGTGATCCATAAACGCTGGTTTGCGGTGTCGAGGGTTGCGAAGTAGTCCACGTCGGGCGTCGCGAGCCCATTTCCTACAGAGATTGAGGCGGGCAACTGGCCGAGGGTGTAGTTGTTGACGACCACCACTGGGTGATCCAGCGGCCGGCCATTCGCAGGCGTGAGGGTCGCATCAACGGTGTTCGCGGACGCGGTCAGCTCCCAGGTCGAGTAGGTTCCGCTGTAGCCAGCGGGACTGTAAGCGGTCGTCACCGAGGCTGCGTTGCCAACCCCCGTCGGGCCGCTCGTCTTAACGCTGCCGGTGACGGCCGCCAGACTGGCGGTGGCGGCGTTCTCCATTTGTTTCACGGCCTGGCCGACCGTACCGTTGAGGTATCCGCCGGAATGGGTGCCCAGGACGACAAAGACGGAATAGGCCATCAGCATGCCGTCCGCCCGGGTGCCGTCGAACGCGTGGCCAAGCGTGCTGCTGGCGTGCTGGGAATACTGGCGGACGTTCAATCCCGGAGTTCCGTAGTTGTCGAAGCCACCGGGAAGTCCCCAATTCGATCCCCAGGTAAGTCGCTTGCTGCCGGTGGGACCATTCGCAGGCAGCACGTAATTGAGGATTTGATAGGCCCAGTTTTCGTCATTTATCATCGGTCCGTTCAATTGCTGCATTCCTCGAACATCTACGACGGGAAATGTCCGCGGATCGCTGCCCTGATCCTTGACGGCAATCGGTAGCGTAGCGACGTGGCCCATCTCGGCATCCGCCTGAGCGGGATCCGACCACTGCATCGCGTAGGGAATCGTATTGGCCTCGTTGTAGCGCCAACCGGACGCGCGAGTCACCTGTTCGGGATTGGCCGCCAGCGTGACAAACTTGTAAGTGTCACCGAAAGAGGCGCCACCCACCGTGGTTCCGGCTCCGCCGTCGTAGGCCACATCGCCATAGGGCGAGCGAGAGTCAGCTCCCAGATTCCCGGCGGTCGTCCGCGCGTCCTGGCTGATTGCGAAAATCGGATGCGCACGCCCGTCGGCGAAGAACCATTGAACCGTCGTGGGCACCGTCTGACCGGCGAGATTGTACGTCGGCATCTCATAGGAGATAATGACGTGATGCGTACCCGCGAGCACGACGGTCGTCGTTCCAGGTGTGAAATGCGACGAACTGTCGCCGCCAGATGCGGTGTGGTTTTGCACATAACCATCTCCCTGGTGGCCGTCGGCGCCGGTTCCACGGCTGGTTCGGTTGACTCCATTCATCTGATAGGTCAACTGCCGCAAGTAACCCGCGCCCTGCGCCCGCTGGTCCACCATGATCGCAGTACGCAGCTGCCCGTTGGCGTCCGTCCACTGGACCGACCGCGCCGGCAGTCCGTTGTCGGAAGTGACCGCGGTGACGGTCGCGGCAGGGGTCGCGACGAGGGCGGAGAACAGGAGGAACGCAGCGAGCAGAGCCGTTGGGCACCGGGCCATGGAACTTTGCCGACGCCAAATTGAATAGGGTTTCATAGAAAGCGTGCTTCAAGGGACTGGGCTAACATTCCTGACACCGTCGGTGGTTCAGCCACCATCCCAACGCCACATGTCAGGCCAGTCAAATGGGCCTCACCGTGGGCTGTCGGAATGGTGATAGAGTGCGTGGAAATCCTTCAACAAGCAATGAGTCTCGATAGGCGCCGGGTGCTGAAAGTCAAGCGTGCGCACTGAGCGAGCCCAATTTGAGAGCTACAAAAACGACATTCGTCTCCTCCCAGCCCGAAATCCGTATGGACCGCAGCGCAGTGAAAGGGGGAAACACTTTCTGAGCCGCAACGGTGGAGTGATGGCTGGCTGATGTGTGTCGCCCGCGATGATCCACTACTCGACGCAAAACTTTCACTTGGTTCCTACCGCCGTAACTACACGGAAGTCACTGACGGTGTGAGCGCCGGCGACAGGGTGGTTGTTCATCCGCCAGATATGGTCGCCGAAGGGGTGAAGATCCGCGCACGCCTGCCGGATGGATCGTAGTTAGCTTGATTGTCAGCTTGTCTGGGCTTCGGGGGGAAGTAGGGTTCCGGGCAATCAGGTATGAGCGAAACCACCGGAGAATCAGCGGGGCCGGCAGCAAGTTTATCCTCCCCCTTCGTAACGACCCGCTGGACCGTCGTGCTGGCGGCGGCGGAACCGGACTCGACGGATGCGCGGGAGGCGTTCGGCAGTCTCTATCGGGATTACTGACCAGCCCCGATATGCTTACGTGCGTCCCAACCTCACGCTGCGGCTGGATGCGCGCCGGCAAACACCCGCCGGATGACTTCCTCGATCGGGACTTCCTGGATGTCGATGTCCGACACTGGCAGCTCGTCGAGCAGCGCTTTGCACGTGGCGATCACGCGATCACGCTTCACCTTGAGCTGCACGGTGCCGGGCGCTTGCTCCACCACTTCGCCGTACTTGGCGAGGCTCTCTTTTGAACAGTTCCAGGCGCCTTCGCACTGAATGGTGATGAGCTTGAAGTCCGCGAAACGATCGATCACCTCGCTCAATTGTCCGTCGAAGAACAACGTGCCGTGGTCGATGATGATCACGCGTTTGCACAGCGCCTGGATGTCCGCCATGTAATGGCTCGTCAGCAGGATGGTCGTCTTCTGGCGCGTGTTGTAGTCCTTGAGAAACTCGCGGACGGTCTTCTGCGAGATGACGTCGAGGCCGATGGTGGGCTCGTCGAGGAACAACACCTTGGGCCGGTGCAGGAGCGCCGCGATCAATTCCATCTTCATCCGTTCGCCCAGCGAAAGCTCGCGGACGCTGACGTTCAGCTTGTCCTTCACATCGAGCAAGGTCGTGAGTTCGTCCACGGTCTTCGCGAACTGGCCCTGCTCAATGCCATAGATGCGGGCGTTGAGTTCGAGTGATTCGCGGGCGGGCAGATCCCACCAAAGCTGATTCTTCTGGCCGAGCAACAGCGCGAACTGACGGCGATAGGCATCGGCGCGTTCCCACGGCGTGTAGCCCAGCACCTTGGCCGAGCCGCTCGTGGGATAGAGCAGGCCGGCGAGCATCTTGAGCGTGGTGGTCTTGCCGGCGCCGTTGGGGCCGAGGAAGCCCACGAGCTCGCCTTCTTCGATCTGGAACGAGACATCCTTGGCGGCGGCCGTCGTCTCGTATTCGCGATGCCAGAGGCCGCGCACCGCGCCTCGGAAGCCGGGTTGCTTCTTGTAGGTGCGGTAGTGCTTGGTGAGGGCGCTGGCTTCGATGACCGGCATGACGCGGAAGGAACTACGGGAAACGGAGCGGGCGGGCGAATAAAAAGTCGCAACCTCAATCCGGCCGAACGCCCGATGGCTTCAACGGCGCCAGCCGCTTTCGGCGGCAAAACCGGAAAGACGTTCCCACGCTGCGCGGGACAATTGCCAGTCGACGAGCAGATCCAAGGCAACGAACTGGTAAAGCAGCACGATCAACCAGAAGGTGAACTGGAAGGACGACTTGGCGCACTTGTGCCGGATGTGACGTTGGGCAATGAACGCCCCGGGCCAGCCGCCCAGCAGTTCAAACAGATGCAGGGCCGCCTCGGGCAACCGCCATTCCCTCACGCGCGCCAACCGTTTGTCATGGGCATACATGCCGTAGGTGAAAGCCGACAGGACGATGGCGTAACTCCAAAATAAGGCGGGGTGTAACGGCAACCGTTGCGCAGCCACTCCGGGAAGAACCAGCAAACCGATGAGGACCAGCAGTTGCCCGATGGTGAAACGTCCGCCGTCACGCAGGTGCGCCGCGCGCGTTGCACACGAACGTCCTTGGGCGTCCTTTCCCATCGTAAACCGGACCTCGTCCCCCACTGCGGGCCGTTTGTGTCGCTCCGCAAAATCATTCACATGCAGGAAGACGCGCTTGTTTTCATGCACAACAAAGCCGTAGCCCTTGCTGTCATTCCAGTCCACGATTTTTCCCGTCGCTTCAGGCGTCATCCGCGAAAGCTTTGGCGAAGCCGATTAAAATTACGACCCGATTTCACCTGCCTGAATCCATAGTTTTCCGAAACACCATGAAATGCTGCCACGGCAATTTGTCACTGACCGTCTGCTCCCACTTGAGCGGATGTGGCTCCATCTCCTTGCGGACTTGGGCCTCAGTCATCTTGTGATGTTCCTTGATCGGCACGGACTTGTCCTCGCCGCGATACTCGACAAACACCAACCGGCCGCCCGGCTTCAGCGCGCGACACATCGCCTCGACCATCTCGAACGGATACGAGAACTCGTGATAGACATCGACCATCAGCGCTACGTCGATCTGCGCTGCAGGCAGCTTGGGATCCTGCTCGGTGCCGAGCGCGGTGATGACGTTGGTGATGCCTTCCGCCGTCAGCTTGTTGGTCAGGATCTGCAGCATCTCCGGCTGAATGTCGACGGCATAGACGCGGCCGGTCTTGCCGACGGCCTGGGCCATCCGCCGCGTGTAATAGCCCGAGCCGGCGCCGATGTCGGCCGCGATTTCGCCGGGCTTGAGCGCGAGCAATTCCATCACGGCGCGCGGTTGCTCCTCCGATTCACGCTCGGGTCGCTCCAGCCATTCAGCGGCGAGGTGGCCCATCACCTGGGCGATCTCGCGGCCCATGAACACCTTGCCCGTCCCGTCGGGATGATGCTTCGCCAAGGTCGTGTAACGCGCGGCGGCCGCCTCTGGCTGAGCGCCAACCAGGTCGCCGGGCAGGTTCAGGAGCAAGGCGGCGAGGAGCGGAGTGAAGATTTGTTTCATGGTGAAGCGCGCTCAGTATAGCGGCGGTTCGCCCCGTGACAACGCTGGCGCACCGGCAAAGCGCTCGACTTCCGGCAGGCGCTTTGTTACGCCAACCGCGCCGCGCGAGGACCGTTCCTCCGGACGCACCCACCATGGCCAACCTTTCCAACGAATTTGCAGACCTGCGCGCGGCGGGCGGAATTGTCTGGTCCAGCGATCACGGGCCGGAGCGGCGGATCGCGATTGTGCATCGCCCGAAGCGCGACGATTGGGCATTGCCGAAGGGCAAACCCGAGGGCGATGAAACGCCCGAACAGACGGCGCTGCGTGAAGCGATGGAGGAGACGGGCATCAACCTGCGGCTCGGCGTCTTTGCCGGTCGTTACAGCTATCTCGTGAAGGACCGGAACAAGATCGTGGACATGTGGCACATGGTGCGCCTGCCGGGCACCTACTCCGAGCGCGCCACCGCCCACGAGATCGATCAGGTCATCTGGCTGACGCCGCTCGAAGCGATCCAGCGACTGACCCATCAGGTGGAAAAGGAATTCGTGGCGGCGCACATCGGGGACTCAGATTGAACGGAGCGGCCCGGATATTTTTCCTCGCGCTTGGCGGTTTGCCCCTCTCAACTTGCCACCGCAAATGACGCCATCGGTCCCCAGCTCGACGCCCCTCATCCACGGGGAGAAATTCCCCGCCGGCTTGGAGAACGCCTTCTGGTTCGCGACCTTCAACGCGCTCAGCTATCCGATCATTCTCAGCAGCCCGATGATCCTGTTTGCGAAGAGCCTGAACGCGAGCGCGACCGTGCTGGGCATCGTCGCGGGCATGATGCCGCTGCTCGTGATTTTCCAAATCCCGGCGGCGAGTCACATCGCGCGCGTCGGCTACCAACGGTTTGTTTACGCGGGCTGGGGCCTGCGCGTCATGTTCATCTTCGCGATGGCGTTGATTCCCGTCACGGGAATCTTCCTCGCACAAGCCACGCAGCTCGCACTGCTGTTGCTGCTCCTCTTTTGCTTCAACCTCTCGCGCGGCATTTCGAGCGCGGCCTGGCTGCCGTGGATCACCACGTTGATCCCGGAATCGTTGCGCGGCCGGTTCCTCGCCACGGAGGCCACGCTCGTCAGCGTGGCGAACTTCACCACGCTCGCGCTCGCGGCGCTTTGCCTGGGCGCATCACCCAGCCCCTGGCAGTTCTCGCTGCTGTTTTTCATCAGCGCGGTCATGGGCGCGCTCAGCCTGCGCTATTTGAAACGCATCCCGGACGCGGAAGTGCCCGCCGCCGAGCGGGTGTCAAATCAACCCGTGCCGTGGCTCGAACTCGCCGCTTATCCGCCCTTCCGCCGCCTTTTGATCTACATCATCGGCTGGTCGGTGGCCTACGGCGGCATAAGTACCTTCACGGTCTCGTACCTCAAGGCCGCGACCACCATGACCGATGGCGCCATCCTGCTCTTGACCGGGCTCGCGTTCCTCGGCGGGTTGGCCGCGCTGTGGCTC
This sequence comes from bacterium, assembly GCA_031362805.1. GTDB lineage: Bacteria > Verrucomicrobiota > Verrucomicrobiia > Limisphaerales > RI-55 > RI-55. The sequence continues at coordinate 831 of JANLTG010000117.1, read as the reverse complement.
TTTCGCGCGCGCATCGACCAATTCGGCAGCAAGCCCGTCATTGGCGTCAGCCTGCTGGGCTGGCTGCTCATCATTGCCGGCTGGCTGCTGCTGGCGACCGGGCTTTACCCGCCGACGTTCAACCTCGTCCTGACGTTGAACCTGGCGATGGGTTTCGTCTTCACGCTCGTCAACGTGAACAACACGCGCCTCGCCATGACCCTCACGCCCGCAATGGGCCGCAGCCATTTCTTCGCGCTCTATTCCGTGGTGTCCAACGTGAGCCTCGGTCTTTCACCCGTGCTGTGGGGCCTGGCGATCGACGTCTTTGGCGGTCGGACGTTTCAATGGCAGCAGATGACGTGGGATCGTTACGGCTTCTATTTCGTGGGTGTGCTCGTCGCGTTTGTGGTGAATGCCGCGCTGGCATTGCGGCTCGTCGAGCCGAAGTCCGCCACCATCGACCAGCTCCTGCGTGATCTGTTGATCGTCTCCCCGCAACGTTCGCTGTTACGACTGTGGAAACGGGAGTAGTTGAACAGCTGCCTTGCATCGCTACCCATTCGGCGGCGACGGCTCCGGCGACGGCCGGTTTTTTCCTACCAACAACTCGAAGAGCGGCGACGCCATCAACGTGGTGATCACCGCCATGATCACGAGGGTCGCGAACAACGCCGGCGAGATGATGCCGCGCTGGAGGCCGATGTTGATGATGATCAATTCCATCAACCCACGCGCGTTCATCAACGTGCCGATGCCGAGCGCCTCGCGATTGCTCACGCCGGTGGCCCGCGCCGCCAGCCAGCAGGCGACGCCCTTGCCGGCGACGGCGGCGACCAGCACTATGCCGGT
>JANLTG010000114.1:0-1614 GCA_031362805.1 bacterium | reverse complement strand
GTTTTGTGCTGCTCTTGGCCGGGGCGTTGTCGCTTTTTGGATTGGCGTATGCGCTCAGCCACTGAACCCGCCGCCGCCAACCCGCCGGCTGCCTCCCGCTTACGGGTCCGGCTGGAGCGCTGGAACCGCAAGCTGCATTATTACGCCGGCTTGTTCCTGCTCTTCTTCCTGTGGCTGTTTGCCGTCACCGGCCTGGTCCTGAACCATCCGACCTGGAGCTTTGCGGAATCCTGGACCAAACGCACCGAGACGAATTCTGAGCGCGCCATCACGGTGCCCGGACCGGAGCTGCGGGGGGACCTCGCGCAGGCGCGGGAGATCATGCGGCAACTTGAGATCGAAGGTGAGATTCTGTGGACGACAACCAGGGCAGACGCCAATCAGTTCGATTTTCAAGTCCGACGGCCGGGCCACTACTATTTCATCAAGGCCGATCTGGCGCAGAATCGCGTCACCCTCCGGCACAGCGAGGTGAACGTGTGGGGCGTGATGAAAGTGCTGCACGTGTTCAGCGGCGCTTCACTGGATGATCCCCGCCAAAGCCGTGACTGGGCGCTCACGACGGTGTGGGCTTATTCCATGGACGCCGTGGCCGCCGGCTTGATCTTCATGGTCCTGAGCAGCCTGTATATGTGGTGGGAACTTCCACAGAAGCGACTTTACGGCGTGGTTGCCCTCGGCCTCGGCTCGCTGATCTGCGGGCTGTTTTGCATTGGCCTCCGCTGGCTTTTCTGAGGCGCTCGACGCAGACCTGCTCAGTAGGGGCTCGCCGAAAGCGTCAAGCGCTTCGTGAAAGAATCTTGTGCGCGTTGGTGCGTGAAGAGGGAGAGGAGTTGCACGGAGGTGCATGAGTCGATTCAAGGAGCGGGAGCGACGGAGGCAGTCCACCAAAACCCGTGCTATGACATGGAGTCGCCAGACCTATGTCACTCAAGTTCAAATGCAAATCGAAGGACGAGATTCCCGCTGATCACCTGCCCCTGTACGCGGAGCGCGATGGCGCGTGGGTGCTCGACGTCGAGGGCGCGGTGGACAAGGCGAAGCTCGATGAGTTTCGCACGACCAACGTGGCCCTGCTCAAGGAACGCGATGAACTCAAGCAACGCTTCGAGGGCATCGATCCCGATGCTGTTCGTCAGCTCACCGCCGAGAAGCAGCGGCTCGAAGAGGAGCGCCAGCTCAAGGCCGGCGAGGTCGAGAAAGTGATCGAGGCGCGGTCCAAGGCGCTCAAGGCGGACTTCGACAAGCAGCATTCCACGATCGTGGCCGAACGCGATGCGCTCAATTCCCGGCTCGCCGCCGTGCAGATCGATCAAGCGGCGGTGGCTGCCGCCACCAAACGCGGGCTGCGGCCGACGGCGTTGGCTGACTTGACCGCCCGTGCCCGTGGCGTGTTCAAGCTGGTGGGTGGTTTGCCCGCGGCGTTTGAGCCGGACGGCAATACCGTCCGCGTCGGCATGGACGGGCTCAGCCCGATGACTTTGGAAGAGTGGGTGGATGCGTTGGTGTCCGATGCGCCGCACCTCTGCGAACCCAACTCTGGCGGCGGCGGACCCGGCGGTCTGTCCCACGGCGCCGGTGGCGCTGGCATGCGGGGAGTTGGCCAACGAAACC
>JANLTG010000107.1:0-2053 GCA_031362805.1 bacterium | reverse complement strand
GACCCCGCCAACCGCACCCTCGTCCAAATCCAAATGCAAGACGCCGGCGCCGCCGACGACATGTTCCGCGTCCTCATGGGCGACAAAGTCGAGCCCCGCCGCGAATTCATCGAAAAACACGCGCTGGAGGTCAAGAATTTGGATGTGTAGCTAAGTTCAAGTTTCGCACTTTTTCAGGTCTGAATTGAAATCGGCCTCCGGGCACGAATCGGGTACACCGGTGGGTGTTCAAGCTCACCAAGACCCGTTCGGCAAGGAGGCCGTGACATGGAAGTTACCGGAACCTTTCTCCCGCTGCTATCCGAGTTTCAATGTGTCTTTACCGCGCCGAGCTATCTGACGTTCCTGCGGCTGATGACGGGCTGGGTGCTCACGCATCGGCGGCGGTTCGTCACCGACCTGATCTGGTCGAGCGGCTCGACGCGCGCGGGGCACCACAGCCGGTATCATCGCTTCTTCAGCCAGGCGGCGTGGAGCCTCGATACGCTCTCGTGGGTGCTGGCCAGGTTGCTGATCTCGATCTTCGCGCCGACGGGCCTGATCGAACTGGCGGGGGACGACACGCTGTGCCGCAAGCGGGGGCTGACCGTGTATGGCACGGGGATGCACCACGACCCGCTGATCTCCAGCCGAGCCAAGCCGCTGGTGAGTTGGGGACACGACTGGGTCGTGCTGACCATGCTCGTCCGCTGCCCTTGGGCGCCGACCAAAGTCTGGGCGCTGCCGATCGGCTTCCGGCTGTACCGCAACCGGCAGGGCTTGACCAAGGGGAAGAAGAAGAAGTTGAAGCCGCGGCGCGATCCGAACCATCGCACGCGGCCGCAGCTCTTCGTGGAACTGCTGACGCTGGTGGCGGGCTGGTTTCCCGAGCGAAAGTTCGTGATCAGCGGCGACAGCGCCTACGGCGGACAGAGCGTGCTTTCCAAGCTGCCGACCAACGTGGACTTGATCAGTCACGTGCATCCCAAGGGGGCGCTCTACGAACCGGCGCCCCCGCTGGTGCCCGGTCAGAAGGGCCGCCGCCGCAAGAAGGGAAATCGCCTGCCGGGAATGGCGGCCTGGGCCAACGACGCCAGCCAGCCGTGGCAGAAACTGAAGTTCGATCAGTTCGGCCTGCACACCACACTCTTGGTGAAGACACGGCAGGCGTTGTACTACACGGCTGGCAAAGATCGGCTGCTGACGATCGTGCTCACCCGCGACGCGCAGGGCAAACGTCCCGACCAGATGTTCTACTGCACGAACTTGGCCTGGAACGCGCGGACGATCCTCTCGCACTACGCCAATCGCTGGGCAATCGAGGTCACGTTCGAGAACAGCAAGCAGTTGTTGGGGCTGGAGGACCCCGCCAATCGCACCGAGCTGGCCGTCCGCCGCACGGCCCCGATGGCGCTGGTGCTCTACAGCCTGATCGTGGCCTGGTTCCATCAGGTGGGCCACCGCCGCGTGAAGTTTCCCGACCGCCCGTGGTATCGGCAGAAGCGCGAGCCGTCGTTCGGCGACATGCTCACCACGCTGCGGCGATTGAGTTGGGAAGAACATTTTCGCGGACTACTGCCAAACCTCAGGGTCGTGACAAAGTCGCTTCTCCAAATCACCGAGTTTCTCGCGCTGGCCGGATGAGCCCCACGCCGCGTCGAGAAACTCGCGGCCCCTACCAAACCACTCCGCGATTCCCGGCACCGCTCCACTGCCCGGTGGGTCCGAAAAACGTACTCAAAATGTGCGAAACTTGAACTAAGTACCTCAGCCAATTTCGCCCAACTCCGCATTCCGCAATCCGCAATCCGCAATCTGCAATCTGCAATCTGCACTCGCCTACGGCTTCGCTGGCTGTGTCTTTGCCGCGATGAAGGAGGCCCGCACCAGCGCTGCCGGGGTTTCGCGGCGTGTGGCGGGCATCAATGTTGTGCGCACCCCAGGCCCTTTTGAAAAGTATTCTCGATATACGCCGTTCATCTTCTGATAGTCCTCCATGTCCACCAGATACACGTGCCCCGACACGATGTCCTCCAACGTCAGACCCGCCTCTTTGAGTACGGCGGATTGATTT
>JANLTG010000084.1:0-2131 GCA_031362805.1 bacterium | reverse complement strand
CCAGCTCGACGTCCTTGTACTCGCGCTGATGCAGCGCGGTGACGACCTTCTTCCACAGCACGCCCGAGCGCATGACATTGTGCTTCTCGGTCGAGGTCACCTTGTTGCGGCGCACCTTCGCAAGGTCGAAGGCGACGCGGGCGATGCGCTCGATCTCGTGGGTGGTGTAGACCTGCGTGTCCACCGCGCGCTTCTCGCCATTCTCGAGCGTCACAATCTCCTTGGGCTCGCCGAAGTAGACGCCGCCGGTCAGCTCGCGCAGGATCAGGATGTCGAGACCCTCGACCACTTCACGGCGCAGCGTCGAGGCTTCGGCGAGTGCTGGGTAGCAAATCGCCGGCCGCAGGTTGGCGAACAGGTCGAGGTCCTTGCGGATGCGCAGCAGGCCAGCCTCGGGTCGATGCTCGTAGGGCACCTTGTCCCACTTGGGTCCACCGACTGCGCCGAACATGATGGCCGAGCACGATTGCGCCTTCTTCATCGCCTCCTCGGTGATGGCAACGCCGTACTTGTCATAGGCCGCACCACCGACGAGATCCGTGCTCGTCTCGAATTTTACCGCGTTCGACATCTTGTTGAAGAACGCGATGAACCGCTCAACCTCGGCAATCACTTCCGGACCGATGCCGTCGCCGGGGAGAAGCAAGAGGTTCTGTGTGGTGGCCATGGGTATCGGTCCTCGTATTGAATGCGATGGCATATTGCGGGCGATTGCTACCTGCTGGCCACGCCCACGGCAACTGTCGGGATGGCAATGCCCTCACCATCCATCAGTTTCTCCAGACCGACCAGAGGTCTGGCAGCCCGCAGAGGTTCTGCAGGCAGGTTTGGATTCGGCGCAGCCCTCGTTTGAAGAACGAGGTCAGGCTACGAGCCACCTTCTTCGGAGCAGTGCCGGGCGCTTTTTTTCGGCGGGAAGTGCAGCGTTTTGCGCAGCCCACATGCCGGTCGAGACCGCCCAATAGAGGGCCAGCGTCATGATCAGGATCAGACGGTCCATGCGGTCGGTGCGCTGCAGTTGGCTGTCTTCGAGGCCGAAGCCGCGGCTCTTGAAGTCAGAGAACATCGCCTCGATGCCCCAACGCAATCCGTAGTCGAATGTTCGAGCCGTCGTCGGCGCATCTGACATGGCGATGAACCACGGCTCGGGGTGTCCCTCCTCGTGCACCATGCCGATGTTTGTGGTTACGCGCTTGCCCGTCAGTTCGACGCCCGTCAGCATACGCTCACCGCGTGCGAAGCATTCAGCCACCGTGCTTTCGCCGCCGTCTTCGAACACCAGCAGGTCAGCCTTCAGGCGCAAACGCCAGTCCCATCCGTGAGCGCGGGACCACGCAATCAAGTCTGGGCTGCCGTAGAACCGATCGCCCATCAGCACGATCTTTGCGTTGAGCGGCAGCAACTTCAGCACCGCGTCCAACGCCAGCTTCTGCTCAGCAAAGCCAATGGCGCCTTCGGTTTCCTTGACGCGCCAAGCAATCGGGAGGGAGCGCCCGCCAACCCTCACGGCGACAACGACAGCCTGCTGCGTGTCGTTGGCTTGCGTCTGATCCATGATCAGAACGAGACGTTGACCGTCCGCGCACGCCCGTTGCAGAACATCACGCGCGAACGGCGCCATGACGGCATCGGTGTCGATGTGCTCGTTGCCGAGCAACCGCGCGATCCATTGATAACGCATGTCGATGCGCTCGCAGGCGCGCGGCAACGACGCTGATAAGTCCATCAGGTTCGCGCTGCGCACGTCGAGCATGGTCGCGACGAGGAGAGAAAGCCCCTCGCGCTGTTTCTTGTTCTGTCTCGGTAAACGCCGAACGAGATCAGCCGAGACCGACGCGGCAACTGCCTCGATCCCACCAGCCATAGTCACGAATCTCCACCCGTTGATTCGGGAGGACTCTCTGAATCACACCGAGATTCCAGCGGTCAACGAAAAACGACGGAAAATTCTGATGGGTGGTGAGAGGCCGGTCTGAATACCCTTGGCGGCGATGCCGTAACGCAGTACGAAGTCGCGGTTATCGATGGTTCGGCCGGCGGCTAGCGTCACAGTTCGTGCGTTACCTTCGCCTGCAGTCGTCACTGCATGCGTGGGACTAGTTACGCCGGTGATCGGCATGCCGGCCGCGAG
>JANLTG010000083.1:0-9610 GCA_031362805.1 bacterium | reverse complement strand
CTCCGCCGGGCAACCTCTGGTGCAACCCGGTATGGAAGGCCGAGCACGGCGAAAAGGCGGAGCTGGGCTGGTGGGGCATGGAACTCGCGAAGGGGCTGCTCGCCAGTCAGAAGATGCCCATCTTCATCATCAACGCCGCCGTCGGCGGAACGCGCATTGACCAGCACCAGCGCAGCGCGACGAACGCGACCGACCTCACCACCATTTACGGACGAATGCTCTGGCGCGTGCAGCAGGCGAAGCTGACCCACGGCATTCGCGGCATCCTCTGGCATCAGGGCGAAAACGATCAGGGCGCGGACGGACCGACGGGCGGCTTCGGGTGGGAGACGTACCACCCGCTCTTCATCGAGATGTCCGCCGCCTGGAAGCAGGACTTTCCGAACGTGCAGCACTACTACGTTTTCCAGATCTGGCCAGACTCGTGCGCAATGGGCGGACGGGAAGGTTCGGGCGACATGCTGCGCGAAAAGCAGCGCACCCTGCCGCAGCTGTTCTCGAACATGAGCATCCTGTCCACGCTCGGCATCCGCCCACCTGGCGGCTGCCATTTTCCGCTGGTTGGCTGGGCGGAATTTGCGCGCCTGATTCAACCTGTCATCGAGCGGGATAATTACGGCAAAGTGCCGGCCGCTTCCATCACTCCGCCGAATCTCCGGCAAGCCGCGTATGCGAATAGCGCGAAGGACACGATCAACCTGGAGTTCGATCAACCAGTCATCTGGAACGACGCGCTGTCTGGACAATTCTACCTCGACGGCGAGCAGGGCAGCGTGGCGTCCGGCAGCGTCACCGGAAATGTGCTCACGCTGAAATTGAAGAAAGCGGCGACTGCGAAGCAGATCACATATCTCAAAGAGATCGCGTGGAGTCAGGACACCCTGCTCCACGGAGCGAACGGACTCGCGGCGCTGACGTTCTGCGACGTTCCCATTTTGCCCATACATTGATACGTTGACGCCGGAAGATATCCGCCGTTGTTCCGCGACGAGAACTCATAAAAAGACTGTGCGGCTCCCCCTAATCATATTGCTGTTCCTGGTCGCAGCGCCGCTGCCTGCGCAAGATCCGGCTCCGTATAAAAGCAAACCCAGGAGCCACGAGCAGAACAAGCAACTGGCCGCCAGCGCCTATCAAGACAACCTGAAGAAATACGCGGGCGACACCAATGTCCTGGTTCGGCCCGGACTGCTGGCCCACCGGACGGAGAAGCGGGTTGAAGTAGCGGTCGAGAGCACGGGGCTCGGTCCAAATGCGCCCTGCGAATTCGCGATCATTGCCGAAAACAGCGATCACGGATACGAAGCACTCCTGATTTCGTTGGCCAGGGCGGGCGATGTTCACGAGGCGTTGCAGTTTATCGGCACCGAACCCGGCGCTGCATTCGATCCGGGTTCGCTCCGGTTCTGGGCCAAGGGCGAAACGTTCGTGTTGCGTATCGTTCGCACCAACGAGCCGCCGGTCCGGCTTGAGAAGTTGTTAATTGATCGACGCACTGGCAAGCCGCTCCGCGAGGCGGGATTCATGTTCGCCGGTTCCAGGAAGGTGCCCGCCATAGAAGATCCCCAACGAATGGTGTATGCGGCCGACGAGCATCAGCCGATGGCAATTGTTTCGCTCTTCAATTCGACCCACTCCGTTTTCGAAGTTCCGTACTCAGCGTCGAAAGCAACGGTTTATCAAAACACCATCGTCAATCCCGAGCACCCACTACCGGCGGGCGCGCTCATGTCTCTGGTCATCGAGCCGGTCGACAAAGCTGGATCGACGCGGGTGAAAAACCTGGTCCTGCGCGTCGCGGCGGACCCCAATCGCACCGACCGGCCGGGGACTGATTTTTCCCGACTAACCGGGCTGCGGCTGGAGCTCAAGGACTCCGAGACCGTGCTCAATGCGCAACCAACTCTGACGTCCGTGCTCGAAACCCTCGCCGCATTGGACCGGGTGAATCACGACTACTATCTCACCATTTATCTTGGCGAGACCGTCGCGCTGGGGCAGGCGCAGGCGTTGGCAAACGTCTTCTCCGCGATCGACCGCGAGAACGGAGTACGCATCGAACCGCCGCCACCCGGGCAGCTTCATTACGGTGCATTCACCCCGGACCATCAGCTCTTGAATCGCGCCGAGAGAAGTTACCAGCCGTGGGAATTGGCTTTGTCGGAAGCAGCTGGCCAGGTGTCGGGCAAACTGCTCCGGATCGATTCGGTCTGGCCGACTGGCGCTGTAGCCGCGGAATTGGAACTGGTCGAGTTGCTGGTCGCCGGCCCGCGGGAGCTCCGCAAGGAATTGGAGGCCGCGGATGAGCAGGCCCGGACCAGAAACACCCGGGCCACGCCGCCGGTGATCATGGTGTTCGCTCCATCAACCCTGGGCTACGGGCAGCTGACAAAGTTCCTTGAACCGGCATTGCTAACCCGCAAGATCGTTCACCTCTACCTGGACATCGCCCTGCCGGCGATTCCCCAGAAGTAACCACCACCATGAAGACCAGCCACGAAACCGTTTCTCCCGGAAACAAAAGAACCATCACCACGCTTTGTTCCCGCACGCTGCTCTTTGCGACGGCCTGCGCTCTCGCCACTCAATTGGTGTCCGCAGCGGACCGCGTAAAGCCGATCGTCGCGTTGCCACCCAAGGATGTCTCGTTCGGAAATGAAATCCAGCATGCCCTCGGCCGGGGCCTGGACTCCCTATTGGTTGGCCAGAATACCAATGGTTGGTGGTCCACACCGGATCATCCTGCGGTCACGGCACTCGTGCTCACCGCCTTCATGGGCGAGCCAACGGGGCGTTACCGGACCAATCTCTTGGCACCCCTTGCGAAGGGCTATGAATTCATCACGGCCTCGGTGAAACCAGACGGCAGCATCTTCCGCACGGAACTTATCAACTATAACACTTCGCTTTCCATGATGGCGCTGCTGGCGGCAGGGAATCCGGCCTACGACCATCTGCTCCGACGCGGACGAGCTTTCCTCATCAAGTCCCAGATCGATCTCGACGAACCTGGCCAGGCGGACTCGCCGTTCGATGGCGGTGTCGGCTATGGCGCCAAATACGGCCACTCCGACATGAACAACACCTTGACCGCCGTGGAGGCCATTTATTACACGCGCCATCTCGTGGCCGACAGGGACAACCCCGTGACGGGCGACCTGAACTGGGCCGCCCTGATCCAGTTCGTTCAAAACTGCCAAAATCTGCCGAGTCACAACCAGCAAGCCTGGGTGGCGGATGATGCGCAAAACAAAGGCGGCTTTGTCTATTATCCCGGCCACAGCATGGCGGGCGGCCAGACCAATTCCGCCACCGGTCGGGTGGCCTTGCGCTCCTATGGCAGCGTCAGCTACTCGGGGCTCCTCAGCTACCTCTACGCGGACCTCAACCGGGAAGACCCCCGCGTGGTCGCCGTGCTGGACTGGCTGCGTTCGAATTACACCCTTGAAGAAAATCCCGGCATGGAGCTGCAGGGTCTTTACTACTACCTGCACCTCCTGACCAAGGCGTTGAACACCGCCGGCATCGATACGCTCGAATTGCGCGACGGCCGCAAGGTCGACTGGCGACGCGAGGTGGCCATGCGCCTGATTAATCTGCAACAACGCGATGGCTCCTGGTCCAACACCAACGGGCGCTGGTGGGAAAAGGATTCCAACCTGGTCACCGCCTATGCGGTGATGTCTCTGGAAATCATCCATGGAGGATTTGATCGAAGCCATTAAGCAAAACCGCGCCCCCTCGATGAAGCCGCCGTCGGGCGGATCTCAATTGAAATGATTTGCGCCAACTTTGAATCCTGTCGTCGTGGCGGAGCACGCGTCGCTGTTCCGCTGGAAACCCGGGACCATCCGCTAACGCTGATGTAAGGAGCATCGCCCCAACCTGCCTGCCAAATCCATGAATCCCCAACTCCTCAACCGCCGGCGTTTTCTCGCACAGGGCTTTGGTGCTTCCGCGCTGGCCGCGCTGCCGGGTTGTCGGAGTGCCAAGACCGGTCGAGCGTCCGCGCAGCGACCGGGCAGGCTGTTCTTTACCACCCAAGGTCGCACTGCCGTCATCGACGCCGACGGCACCGGACTGCGTTACTTCGACTTCAAGGTGCCCGACCAAGTCACCTGGCAGCCGGGGCCGTTTCTCTCGGACGGACGTCGCGTGATTTTCCTGAGCATGGAAGCGCGGCGCGATGGTCCGGGCCGGCCGTTCGACAAGTATTATCACCAGACGCCGACGCATCTCTGGCTCCACGATCTTGATCGCGACACGCTGACCGAAATCGCCACGCGCGATCGGCTGGCTCCATTCTACACACCGGCCCTGCTCGTGTCTGACGAGCGGTTGCTGGTGCAGGTGGTGCGCGATCCGGGCGGGCAGATTTTCAGCATGAACCTCGACGGCGGCGACGCGCGCGAGTTCACGCGCCTGGGCGAGGGTCTGCCCTATGGGCTGAGTCTCAGTCCCGACGGCCGTCGCGTCGCGTATCATCTGGCCAGCCCGCAGGGTTACCAGATCTGGACCAGCAACGTCGATGGCTCCGAGCGCGTCCGCGTGGCCGCGCACCGGGACCATCTTTACTTCGGCCCGAGCTGGTCGCCGGATGGGCAGTGGCTGCTCTTCCAAGACTGCCAGTTCAAGGCTGATCCCGGGCACGATTGGAGCGACCTCTGCATCGCGCGCCCCGATGGAACAGATTTCCGCGTGCTGACCGAGGGACAAGCCATGTGGTTCGGCGCCACGTATGGGAATCCACAGAATCGTGGTGGCGGATCAAACATCCCGGCCTGGACGCGGGACGGCGAAATCCTGTTCCCCCGACGACTGCCGGGGTCGAAAGTTCCGTGGGAGTTTCAGCCACAACGACCCGACACCGACCACTTCAATCGCGACTTCAAACCGGAACTCGTCCGCGGCGGCGTGGAGATCTGCGGGCTCAACCCGACCACGGGCGAAGCAACAGCGCTGACAAGCAGCCCACAACCCGTGTGGGATTTCCGCGCCAGCGAATCGCCCGATGGAAGATCCATTGTTTTCTGTCGCGCCGAAACCGGCGGTGTGCCAGCGATCTGGGTGATGGACGCCGACGGTCGCAACGCGCACCTGCTCACCCGCGGCTTCGACGACCAGGGCGCCGACCATCCCCGCTGGCTGCCGCTCGCCGGCCGGCGTGCGGTGCCGAACTGAGACCAATCGTGCGCGAACCAATTCAAAACGGTCCCCACCTCACTTCGAACGCCTGGAAGGCGGGCAGTTGGCCGCGTGGGCTCATGGGCAGTGCGATCGCTGAGTGGTTGAGGCAACACGGCTTTGCCGTGGTGGGCTGCGACATTCAGCGCGAACGGCAGGTGCCGGAGACAGGCATCGCCAACCTCGCATTCCACAATTTCAGCGCGACGCAAATCCTCGCCGGCGTCGGCAATGGACTGGCCGAAGCGATGGCGAAACTTATACAACTCACCAAGGCTCACTGATGAAAACCACACTCATTTCTCTCACGTTCGCCGGCATCCTCGCCGTGCCGTTTCCGGCTTTGGCCGCTGACAAGGGCCAGCCGCTGACAATCCCTGATTTCACCAAAGGCGATACGATTCCCGCAGGTGCGAAGCATGACTGGAACCTCGGTGCCATCGGCGTGCGCGGCTGGATGTTTTGCGATAAGATGGTGACGAGCGATGCGCGGCAGATTGCCATCACCAAAGTCGCAAAAGGCTCGCCCGCCGATGGCATTCTTGCAGTCGGCGATGTCCTGCTCGGCGTGGGCGGCAAGCTGTTTTCCTACGACCCGCGCACGGAGTTGGGCAAGGCGCTCACGGTTGCGGAGTCGGACGCGGGCGGCGGAAAGCTCGCCCTCACACGCTGGCGGGCGGGCAAATTGGAGGAGGTCGTGGTGAAGCTTCCAGTGCTCGGCAATTACAGCGCCACCGCGCCTTACGCCTGCCCAAAGTCGAAGCGCATTCTGGAGCAAGGGTGCAAGGCTCTGGCCACTCAGATGGAGCAAACGGCTTACGCAAAAAGGCACGACCCCATCCCGCGCTCGCTCAACGCCCTCGCCTTGCTGGCCAGCGGCGATCCCGCCTACCTCCCACTGGTGAAACGCGAAGCGGAATGGGCCGCGGCCTACACGTCCCGTTCGATGCAGACCTGGCATTATGGCTACGTCATGATGCTGCTCTCCGAGTATGTGATGGCGACCGGCGACCAGTCGGTCATGCCGGGCCTGCGGCGGCTCGCGCTGGAGGCCGCCAAGGGGCAAAGCGCGGTTGGATCCTGGGGCCACGGGTTCGCGATTCCCGATGGCAGACTCGGCGGCTACGGGATGATGAACTCTCCGGGAGTGCCGCTGACCATTTCGTTGGTGATGGCTCGAGAGGCCGGCGTGAAAGACCCGGAGGTGGCCCGCGCCATCGAACTCAGCGCCCGCTTGTTGCGCTTCTACATTGGCAAAGGAGCAATTCCCTATGGCGACCATCAACCGTGGATTGAGAACCACGACGACAACGGCAAGTGCGGCATGGCTGCCGTCCTCTTCAACCTGCTCAATGAAAAGAATGGCGCGGAGTTCTTCTCGCGCATGAGCATCGCCTCCCACGGCCCCGAGCGTGACACTGGACACACTGGCAATTACTTCAACATCCTGTGGGCGATGCCGGGCGTCGCGCAATCCGGTCCGAACGCGACCGGGGCGTGGATGAACGAGTTTGGTGGCTGGTATTTCGACCTCGCCCGTCGCTGGGACGGCACGTTCCCCCACCAAGGGCCGCCCGAGCCGGACCACGATAGCTACGAGGGTTGGGACAGCACCGGCGCCTATCTGCTGGCATACGCGATGCCGCTAAGGAAGATTTACCTCACCGGCAAACGCCCGGCCATCACCCCGCAACTCGACGCCGCCGCAGCGCAGACACTCATCAACGACGGGCGCGGCTGGGACAACAAAGACCGCCATAGCACCTATGACAAACTCAGCGAAGACCAACTCTTCGAGCGTCTCAACAGTTGGTCACCCATCGTCCGCGAGCGGACTGCGATGGCGCTGGGACGCCGCAAGGATGTTCTGATTCCACCGCTGCTCAAGCTGCTCGACTCCTCGCGCCTCGAATCCCGCTACGGTGCCTGCCAGGCGATAGTCGCCCTTCGCGGACGTGGAGCGCCCGCCATTGAGCCGCTGAGGAAATTGCTGGCCGAAAACGACCTGTGGCTTCGCATCAACGCAGCCGAGGCGCTCGCAAGCATCGGTAAGCCGGCCATGCCAGCCGTGCCGCAACTCCTCGAATTGCTGGCTCAGGTGAACCCGCAGAGCGATCCGCGCGGCATGCAACAGAGGTATCTGTCCTTCGCCCTCTTCGATAGCGGCGGGATGCTGAGCCGGTCGCTCGAGGGCGTGGACCGCGAGGCGCTCTACCAGGCCGTGCGGGCCGGGCTGAAGAACCAGGACGGCCGCGCCCGAGGCAGCATCGGCTCGGTCTATCGGAATCTCTCCGCCGAAGAGATCAAGCCGTTGTTGCCCGCCATCTACCAGGCGATCATCGAACCCGCTCCGAGCGGAGAGATGTTCGCCGACTCGATTCGTGTGGAGGGGCTGCGCCTCCTGGCCAAACACCGGATCGAGGAGGGAATCGGTGCGTGCGTGAAATACACGCGCGACCAAAATCCATGGGACAGCCAGGAGCGCACGCCCGAGCTGATGAAAATCCTGCTCACCTACGGCACCCACGCAAAGTCGGTCATCCCGGAACTGACAAAGATTGGCGACTACTTCGAGAAGGACGAAAAGGACTTTCCCGCGGAGCTCATGCTCATGAAGGCCAAGTGCGTGCGCGAGACGATCGCGGCCATCGAATCCTCAACGGACTCGCCGGAACTTATCCGGCTCAAGTAAAATGAAACACATCCTCCTACTCATCGCAGCCCTGCTGCTCGCACCCGTGGCAGCCCGCTGCGCCGATGCCGACACGAAGACCTTGCGCATCTTCATCTTCGCGGGGCAGTCGAACATGGAGGGGGCGGATTCAAAAGTGAAGGACATCCAACGCTTCCCGCCGTTTGCCGGATTGGACATCCGTCAAGACAAGGTGCTGTTTTCCTACAACATCGGGCGCGAGGAAAAGACGACTTCCAAGGGTTGGGTCGCTTTGCAACCGGTGGGCACGATGGTCGGGCCGGAACTCAGCTTTGCCCGACGAGTCTCGCAGAACATTGAAGCCCCCATCGCCATCATCAAGTGCGCCGCCGGGGGGACGACTTTGGGAGGCGATTGGAATCCAGATGATCCCAGTGGTTTCAAACTCTACCCGCTGGCCTTGCAGTTGATTCAATCCTCCCTCGCCGAACTGGACCGGAGGAAAGTGCCTTACCGGATCGAAGGCTTCATGTGGCATCAGGGCGAGAACGATATGTTCAACAAGGAGTTCAAACCGGCCTACGGCAAGAACCTGAAGAACTTTCTGGTCAGCTGGCGGCGTGACCTCAAGACGCCCGGCCTGAAGTTTTACCTTGGCGAGCTTTGCACCAAGACGATTTGGGGCATGGACAATCGTGAGCCGATGTATGCCATCCGTGCAGGGCAGATAGCCGTCACTGACTCCGATCCGCTGGCGGAATACATCCCAACCTCGCACGTCGGGGTGGAAATCGGCGGCGGTGAGGGATTGCATTATCACTACGGAACTTTGGGGCAACTGGAGCACGGCGTGAACTACGCGGACGCCTATCTGCGAACGATTGGAAAGCAGCCAGCCACCGCCCGCCCGCTCAAGGTTTGGCCGTATGCGAAGGGAAGCCCGGTCAAGCTCTTCATCCTCGCCGGCCATCGCAATATGGAAGGCGAGCGGGCCTTCACTCAGGAACTCAAAGCATTGCCGGGCCAAGAGGCGCTGGCGGAGGACAATGGCAAAGTCGCATTCAAATACAGCCTCGGTGGCGGCTACAAAATCTCGCATGGCTGGGAGCCACTCGGCCCCGCTGGATTCTACGACACCTTCGGTCCCGAACTCAGCTTTGGCAGGACGCTGCAAGGCAAAGTTCCCGGCAACATCGCAATCGCCAAATTCACGCACAGCGGTTCGCAGTTGAACGACTGGACTCCAACGGGAACGAGCGCGAAAGACCGGAACCTCTACCCGCAGTTCATCGCCTTCATTCAGGAATCCATCAGGGAACTCGAAGCCAAAGGTCATCCGGTGGAACTGGCCGGCATCGTCTATCATGTCGGCGAGAACGACATGGCCTTTGGGCCTTACCGGAGCAACGCGGCCAAGTGGCTGCAATCCACGGTCGCCAAAAGCCGCGAGGACCTGGCGCTGCCGGCGCTGAAATGGTTCGTCAGCCAACAACCGCCCACGGACGAGATGGGACTCAATCGCATTGATGTCACCGCGAATCTGGCCGCCCTCGCCGCCGCCGACCCTGCCTTCATCCACCTCAAAGCCTTCAATCTTCCGCCGCAGGAAGAGAAGCTGGTCATCACCACGGCGGGCATTGTTCGCTTGGGGGAATTGCTGACCGAGGGCTACCTCGAACACAGGTAATATGAAGTCACTCGCCTGCCTCATTTTCACGGTGTTGCTCGCCCCACTCGGTTTGGTTCACGCTGCCGATGCGCCGCAAGAAAAGA
>JANLTG010000054.1:0-26883 GCA_031362805.1 bacterium | reverse complement strand
GTGGCGCTCGGCCGGGCGCTGTTGTCAGCCCCGCGAGTGCTGCTCCTGGACGAGCCGCTGGCGGGGCTCGAGGCGGGCCTGCGCTCGCGGATCGTCACCTATCTGCAACTCGTCCGCGACGAATTCGAGGTCCCGATGCTTTACGTCTCCCACAACCCGGACGAAATGAGAGCGCTCTGCGATGCGACCGTCGAACTGGAGCGTGGGCAGCGGGTCGCAGTTCGGAGTTAAACGAATTGAATCACGGAGGCAGGAAAGGCGCCGGGAAGTTTGGTCAAACCGTTGCGGGGCAAACCTCGCCACACCACCGCGCAACCTGCTCTCGGATATTCTCGCGCACTTCGCGGGTCCGGGCGAGCTTTTCGTCGTGCGTTCCGGGAAAGCCGGACGGATCCGGAAAGCTCCAATGCAAACGCTGGGTGACGCCGGCGAAGATGGGACAGCGCTCGGCGCTCGCCTCATCGCAGACGGTGATGACGTAGGCAAACAGCGTTCCCGCCTTGACGAAATCGAGCACGCCTTTGGTCCGGTTGCCGGAGATATCGATACCGACTTCCTGCATGGCCTCGACCACAAGGGGATTGAGTTTGCCGGGTTCCAGCCCGGCACTGTGCGCCTCAAAATCGTCGCCACAGAGCTGGTTGAGGAACGCCTCAGCCATCTGGCTGCGGGCGCTGTTGTGGATGCAGACAAACAATACTCGGGTCTTCATAGTGGCTTGGGTTCCAGCGGCAATGCTCGGTTGACGCCTCTCAAGCACAACACTTGGAGGCTCGTTGCGGCTCCCGGAAGTCGTACCTAAGGGGATTGAATTCTGATACCACCGACGGCTTCGGCAGACATTTGTCCATGGCCAGACAAGCGGTGTGCCGTTCGCTCAAGTGGAGGGCCACCTCACCGGCCGAAACCTCGACCGACTCCAGCTGGGCCTGGGTAATGACGCCGACTTCGTATTCGACATCCACCTCAAGTTCATCCGAACCGAGGACAGATGCGGCCTGCTCCAGAATCTTCGCCAGCTTGCCCGCCGTCAGCCGATGATCCACGTCATTGGCAAACCACGTCTGCAAACGGCACCGCGAGTCATGGTGCAAGTCGCCGCCGCAATCGATGAACCGTTTGTCGATGCGCGCCACTTCCGTGACGTGGGCATGGGCCGGCACGGAATCGCCATTCGGCAGAAGAAAGCGAACATTGGCGGCAGGATATTGGCTCAGGGTGCGTTTTAGATCGGCAACATTCATAATGGTCGGCATTGCTTTTTGGAATCGGCGAAGCCCACGCAACAGGCGCCGTGGTCACGCAGTGCGAGTCTTCGTTGCAGCCGCTGCCCATCTTTGACCAGGGCCTTGTCCCGCTTGAGCGAAACGGCGAAGTAATCGAAGAGCAGAGCGACAAGACGGCCGGCGCCGGGCGCGATGGCGTAATACATCCATTTGCCCTGCTTCCGGGCGGAGACCAGCCCGGCATCGCGGATCACCCGCAAGTGGGTTGAAAGGGTGGATTGGGTCACGGTCAGCGAGTCGGCAAGCTCACAGACACAAAGTTCGCCCGGGCGCAAGGCGGCGAGGACGCGCACCCGCGTCGGGTCGGCGAAGGCTTTGGCAGCCAGCGTGAGGTCTTGCACAGGCAGACATATCGGGCATTACCGATATGAAGTCAACGCCTTCAATGCGGCAAAATGGCCGGTGGCTGCCGAAGGCTGGGAAGTCATGAATCTTGATTCACGCCGCTGGTTCATCCGCCGACTGAAGACCCATTGACGATGCAGCGCGCGCGTTCAATTGACCGGCTTGAATGAAATCTGCAAACGCACGAACCGCGAAGGCGCGCCGCCAGGCAAGGCGATGGTGATTTCGCCGTCGGGCGCGGTGGTCAAGTTCCCCAGCGGCACGGGTGCCCAAGTGCCGAGCGCAAGCCCCCACTCAGCCACGACATCCACCAAGCGCTGGCGGTCGGGGTCCGGATGAAATCTGACCTGAGCCGGACCGCCGGTGGCCGCGATCGTCAATGGCCCCGCACTCGCGGAAGTTGGGTCGAGATCGAAGACGAACTCGGCCAGATTCGCGAAACCGTCGCCATCGCCATCGTCGCCCACTGCGGCGGCGCTCAGAGCGTTCGCCGCGACCCAGTCGAGATAGGTCTGCCGGGGATCGACGCCGATCAGGTTGAGAATCTCGGCATCGGTGATGGCCGGAATGGCCGTCGCGTAAGCCTGATTGAAAGTGTCGATGATCCTCCGGGCGATGATCGACTGAAGGCAGGTGTTGGGATGCAGCCCATCACGCGTAAATTGATATCGGGGATGATTGTCGGCCTCGCGACCGGGATACAAATTGACCGGACCTATCCACACCGTCTCGCCGAGCACCAGTCGATGCGTGTCGGGAAAAATGTCCGCGACCGGAATACCCTGCGCGGCGGCCAGGACCCCGATGGCGTTGTTCGCCGCGATCGTCGCCGCCGTTGCGTTGGCGCGTTTCAATACGTCGGGATGATCCGCCTGTTTGGTGGGCGTTGCTCCGAGATCGGGGAGATTGGCGAGCACCAGTTTGATGCCCGGTTTCTGCGCCTGCACAAAATCGATGACCGCACCGAGATCGTTGACGAGCTGGTTGATCAGTGGCGTCGAACTGTTGCCATCGTAGAGAAACCCGTAGTTGGCGCGAAATTCGTTCGCCCCCAGCCAGATCACCGCAGCGTCGCCCTGGTTTTGCAGCACGGCGGCGAGTTGCTGTCGGTAAGGGAAAAGCTGGGGATCCGTAAGGAAAGAGCTGTTGACGACCTGCTCGAATTGACCCGCAGTAAAACCGGGAACGGAAAAGTTGAATTCGTAGCCGGAGAACCGGAGGAAGCCCCAGCCCGTCAGGTTGCTGTCGAAAGTCCCGAGGTTGAGCTGGCTGCCGCGCAAACGGCCGAGCACTTCAACCCAGCTCAGGGATTCGTATCCGGGCACGGAGATCGCCCCGTATTCCGTTGGATCGTCCACGCCGGGGACGCCCGTAATGGAATCGTATTCCGCTGAGAGACTGTCACCTATTACCACCAACCGCAGCGCTTGAGCACTTACCGCAGAGCTGCTGAGCAGCGTGACAAGGCAGATCACCGCCACCGCCGGGTCGCGCGAACAACGGGCCAGCCGGCTCCACAGACAAGTTACGAGAGATCCACGATGCGGGTCATTCACGGCGCGAACCTTCCCCAGCCGCTCCCGACTCGCAACCCCGATTACGGCACCGCCGAGCCGCGGTGACAGATTTGGCGTTCACACCGGAGGCGATCCAGCTATCATGCCGCCGCCGTGACGATCACCATTCAGTTCTTCTCGTATTTGAAAGAACTCGTCGGAGCCGACCGACTCCAGCGCGAGGTCCCCGAGGGCACCCCGTTGGGCACGCTGCATGAGGCGCTCTGTCGCGAGCATCCCGGCCTGAACGAAATGCGCCGCTCCACGCTGCTGTCTGTCGGAGTGGATTATCAGACCCGGGATCACCCACTGAAGGACGGCGACGTGGTCTCACTTTTTCCCCCGGTGCAGGGCGGATAGCGCGGCGTTCAAGATGCAGAATCTAAAATGCGAAGTGCGGATGCATGAAGCGGCAACTTTCAATCACCGCCGACCCCATCAGTGAACCGACGCTGATCGCCGCGCGCGAAATGACCGCCGGCATGGGCGCCGCCGTCTATTTCGCCGGCGTGGTCCGCGCGCAGGAAGGCGAAGCCACGATCACCGCCATCCACTACGAAGCCTTCCACGAGATGGCAGCCCACCAGTTTCACCTGCTGTTTGACCAAATGGAACAGCGCTGGCCCCTCGAGTCCGTCCGGCTGGTGCATCGGCTTGGAGTCGTCCAGGTGAACGAGCCCTCGCTGTGGGTGGAGATTATCGCGCCGCACCGGGGCGAGGCGTTTGCCGCCGGCCAATGGTTGATTGACGAGATGAAACGCGTGGTGCCCATTTGGAAACAACCCGTAACTGCCTGACATGACCCACTCCCCACTCGTCATCCGTGCCGCCCAACCCGAAGACGCCGCGCTGGTCTTCGAGTTCATTCGCGGCATCGCCGACTACGAAAAGCTCACGCATGAACTCGTCGCCACCGAGCAGGACATCCGCGCCGCGCTGTCCGGCGATCAACCGCGCGTGGAAGTGCTGCTCGCCGACTGGGCTGGCCAACCGGCGGCATTCGCGCTGTTCTTCCACAACTTCTCGACGTTCATCGGCCGGCGCGGGCTCTACCTGGAAGATCTCTATGTGAAGCCCGAGTTTCGCGCCAAAGGCATCGGCAAACGGCTGCTGCTCGAACTCGTGCGCCTCGCCCGCGATCGAAAGTGCGGCCGGATGGAATGGGTCGCCCTCGATTGGAACCAACCGGCGATCGATTTCTATGACAAGCTGGGCGCCAGGCAACTGAACGAGTGGGTGATGTTTCGCCTCTCGGAGGCTCAAATTCAAAAGCTGGCGCTGGATACGAAGACCTAGTATAGTCCCCCCCTTCAGCCCATGAATCAAAGCGCCTACCACCGCTTTCTACGGAACACTCTCGGCCTGGGGGTGCTTGTCGGCTTCGCCAGTTGCACGACTGTCGACGAAGGTCTTCGACAAGCCGCAACCACCCAATGGGCGAAGGAATTGGGAGAGTTCGACGTGGCCGATGCGAAGGCACCACCGCAACCGGGAGGCATGCTGTTTGTCGGCAGTTCCAGCTTCCGGTTGTGGACGAACGTGGCGGCCGCATTCCCCGAACGCCACGTGATTAACCGGGGCTTTGGCGGCTCGCAGATGCATGAATTGCTGGCCTTGAGTGATCGGCTGGTGATCCCCTACGCCGCCGTTGAGATTTTTGTTTACGAGGGCGACAACGACCTTGCAAAGGACAAAGCGCCGGCGCAGATCGCCAAAGAGTTCCGGGAATTTGCCCGGCGGATTCACCAACGGCAACCAGCAGCCAGAATTCACTTTGTCGCCATCAAGCCCAGCCCTTCGCGGGCAAACCTTTTGCCGCAAGCAAAGGAAACGAACCGGTTGATCGCGGAATACTGCGCGGGAAACTCCTGGCTGAAGTTCATCGACGTTTACGCCCCGATGCTGGATGCCCAAGGCCGGCCGCGAGCCGAGCTATTCGGCGCCGACAAACTGCACATGAACAGCACCGGATACGCCCTCTGGACAATGGTCATCCGCCGGGAACTGGGGCTGATGTGAGATCGGCAATGCCGTGTCGGGATCAGGCACCGCTCTATTCACCAAACAGTTCATTCAAGCGAGTGGACTCCCGGAAGTGAAACATGGCGCGCTTGAAGTTGTTCTGTTGCAGGTAGAGCTCGCCGAGTCGGGAATGCAGGGACGGGTCGTCCGGATTGCGAGCGACCAATTCCTGGGTCGCTTTGAGCGTCGCCGCCGGACCAAGGAAGCGCGAAGCGTGAACCGTATTCTCCTTCAAGGCAAAATTACAAATGAGGGAAATGCCCACCGCCAGCGCGAGAAAGACTGGAAGATTGGTGTTGTTGCGCAGGATGCTCGGTGCGCGCTGCTCGCCCCGAAAGACTCGAATGACCAAAGCGCCGAGGAAGCTGGCGGCGCGCCGCCCAAAACCCCGGCCGGCCGGACGGGCTGGTTCCTCGCCCAAGGTGGGATCGACTTGCCCGCCCCATGCCGCAAGCATCGTTAGCTCTGTCGTTTCTGACGTATTCATGTCGTTTGCGTGTTCGTGGTTTCACGACCGAACGGCCCATGGTCGCTGTCAGGTGTCCTGGGATACGACTTGGTTTGCACGCCTGCACCCGGCATTCAGCATGACCAACGCCACCGTCTGACGCTTTTTTAGAAGCGCTCGCCCTGATCCGGCAAAGTGACCAGCAGTGTGGCACTTCGGCAATTTGGACCTTTACAAAACAGTTGCCGGCCGGGCCAACAACTGAACTTGGACGGGTTTAAGTCACCCCTCCGATGCCTAGCGAAAATGATCTTTCAGTCCAAATCGGGACACCGCCTTTTCCAATCGAAGAACCGCCCGGCAGGTTTGCAAAACAGTCGCTCCCCAAAATCAAACACCCGCCGGGAGGGGATCCCGACGGGCAGTTGCTTCTCCTATTGAGGAATGTCGAAGTGTAAAGGATTCGTTTAGGCGTCCGTCTCCAGCTGCTCGCGGGCATCGGTGGCGACGATCTTGTCGATATCGAGCAGGGTCTTGACGCCACCTTTTACCCGCGCCATGGCGACGATGTAATCGGTGTTGAGGTTGCCGCCAAAATCGGGTGCCGGCTCGATGCTCTCCGCCGTCACCTGGGCAACTTCCTCGACGGCATCGACGATCAACCCCAGCAGCGATTGCACGCCGCTGGCCTGGTTGACTTGCACGACGATCGTGCAGGTGCGCTCGGTGAATTCCGCGTTGGCCAAGCTGAAACGCAGGCGCAGATCGATGACGGGCATCACCTTGCCGCGCAGATTGATCACGCCCTTCACGTAGGCCGGCATCCGCGGGACGGGAGTGATGTCGATCATCCGGATGATCTCCCGCACCTTCAGCACGGGGATTCCGTATGATTCGCGCCCCAACATGAAAGTTAGGTATCGCCCTGCCTTTTCGGCCGGCCCTCGAGAACAAATCTCTGACGTTGCTGCGCTCATAGATATCTGCGGGAGGTATCGGCAATCCCGGCGGGAAAGTTTAGAAGCTTCTTCGCAGGCGTTGCGGGTTACTCAAGTGCGCCCGCGATTGTGCCGTTGAATCCTGGCAGCCGCGCCCGGCGGCAGCACCACTCCCATGAACGACGCTGCAGCCAAACGCAACGCTCACCACCGGCCAGCACGACGACCGGCTCCTGCCCGGTCCGCCGGCACCGCCGCAGTTCCGCAGCGCCCGGCGCATCTTGAACGAGCAGCCTACGGCATCAACTTCGCCAATTCCGCCCGCCAAGCCGGCCACCCGGCCGCCGGCGGGTGGCCCTTGCCCGGCAACCAACAGGACATGCAATGAGCGAAACCATCAGCCTCAAAGACGCGCTGGCCGTGGCCGACAACGATGTCGATCTGCTGCAAACGTTGATCGAACTCTACTTCGAGCAACTGCCTTCACTCGTGGCGGCGATACAATCGGGCCTGACCGCGCGCAATGCCGAATTGGTGGAGCGCAACGCGCACAGCCTCAAGGGCGCCATCAGCGTCTTCGGTCGACACGCCGCGAAAGATGCGGCCCACGACCTGGAAAACTTGGGCCGCGATGGCAACTGGCCGGCGGGAACTCCCGCCTGGGAACATCTCCAGCGCAGCTTGGAAGATCTCGCGATCGAACTGCGCAGCCTCCAACACCGCCTGGCGGCCGGTGAGCTGGCCGGTACCGAGACGTAGCGCCGACCCGCCGCATCAACGGCGCGTGTTTTCCCACTGCACCACTTTTCCGTCCTTGTCGAAAGTCAGCCGCAGAATCTTCTCGATGGGATCGCCACCCGTGCCGGTGCCCACACCCACACCGCCACCGCCGCCGTACGACCCAACGCCGAAGCTGAGGCGGGGCGAACTCGTCCGGCCGGTCACCCAATCGGCTACTTTTCGGCCCTCACTTATTTCCGTCATGCGATCGGGCGGCCCCAACTCAACCACCGCCTGATCGTAAGTGAAGCTGCCGACCCGCGAGTTCCAATCCGCCTTGGGTTTGGTGGTGCAGGCAGGGTTCGCCATTAAGGCGGCAAACATTAAGGTCGCCAGGAGACTGCGAAGCGCGCGTGTCAGATTCATGGTGAGAGCTTAACGCCAACTGGAAAGTTTGCCAACAACTCCCACCTTTGCCTACCCTCGCCCTCATGAAACGCGTCTTCTCCCTCGTGGCCTTCGCCTGCACATCGCTCGTCACCGTGGCGCAGACTTCCGATCCCCTACCCCTTTGGGTTGGCGGCGCGCCCGGCGCTTTGGGCACCGCGGTGAAGGACATTCCCACGCTGACGCCGTACCTCGTGGAAGGCGCCAAGCGGCCCGCCGTGGTGGTGTGCCCGGGCGGCGGCTACGGTGGATTGGCCGGTCATGAGGGGCATGACTATGCGCTCTGGCTCAATCAGCAAGGTGTCTCTGCCTTCGTGCTGAAGTATCGACTGGGCTCAGGCGGCTACCGTCACCCGATCATGCTCGGCGATGCGCAACGCGCAATCCGCACGGTTCGCAGCCGTGCGCAGGAATGGCGGGTTGACCCGCAGCGCGTCGGCATCATGGGCAGCTCGGCGGGCGGGCATCTCGCCTCGACGGCGGTCACGCATTTCGATGCCGGCAAGGCGGACGCGGCCGATGCGATCGACAAGGAAAGCTGCCGGCCGGACTTCGGCATCCTGTGTTACGCGGTGATCTCCATGGGCGACAACACGCATCAGGGCTCGCGGAAAAATCTGCTCGGCGACAATCCCGAACCCGCGTTGATCGAACTGCTTTCCAACGAAAAGCAAGTGACCAAAGAAACGCCGCCCTGTTTCATCTGGCATACGTGGGAGGACCAGGCGGTAAAGGTCGAGAACAGCCTGGAGTTTGCCGCCGCTCTGCAACGCGCGGGCGTTCCCTTTGATCTGCACATCTATCAGAAAGGTCGCCACGGCATTGGCCTCAACGACCAGCCGCCTTTCGCCAACGCGCACCCCTGGTCACGCGACCTCGCGTTCTGGCTGAAGGAACGCGAGATCATTTCCCGGTAAGCCCGGGGAACCCTCAACTGTGATTCAATTCTTCCGCTGTAGTGAGATGAGCCGCTTTACCAAGCGGTCATTCCGACATCCTCCCTGCGACGGGGGCGAGAGAAACGGTCGGTCACCGGGATGGACATGATCGCCACGAATTCGCGCTGGCTTATTGGCTGGGTGCTGGCCGGGGGAACAACCCTGGCCAGCGCGGCGTTTTCCGAAGCGCCGACGCTGCACGAACTGGTTGCTACCGGCAAGCTGCCGCCCTTGGAGCAACGGCTGCCGGCGATCCCACTCATCGTCACCCCGGTGGAAAAGCCCGGCCACTACGGCGGAGCCTGGCACCTGTTGCTGAACGGCTACGATCACGGCTCGCTCCTCTCGCGCAGCATCGGCTACGAACAACTCGTGCGCTGGGATCCCAACTGGTCGCGGGTTCTGCCCAACCTCGCCATCTCGTGGACCGTCAACACCAACGCCACCATTTACCGCTTCCGACTGCGGCCCGGAGTTCATTGGTCCGACGGTCACCACTTCACCGCCCACGACCTCGTGGCCTGGATGGATGACGTCGCGCGCGATCCGGAGCTAAATCCCGATCCGCCGGCCTGGCTGGTCGTGGAGAAGCGCCTGCCGGACTGCGTGGCGGTGGATGATTATACCCTGGAGTTCAAGTTTCATGCTCCCAACGCACTGTTCCTCGAACAACTGGCGGGGATGCGCGCGAACGAACTCACGCGTTATCCCGCTCATTATTTCCGGAAGTTTCATTACCACCACAGTCCGGAAGGCGCGGAGAAACTCGTACGCGATACTGGTCTGCGTTGGGCCCAAGCCTTTCGGACCCGTTACACGCCATGGACCTGGCGCAACGCCGACACCCCCAGCCTCGATCCGTGGGTGCTGGCCACACCCTACGAACCGGGCGTCACCAACGTGCTCGCCCTGCGCAATCCGTACTACTGGAAGATCGACACCTTGGGACGTCAACTGCCCTACCTGGACCGCGTCGAGATGGCAGTGACCCTGACAGCTGGCGAACTTAGCGGGCGCGCAATAGCGGGCCAGACGGACTATCAGCGCGAGGGTCTGGATTTAAAAAACCTGAGCGACGAGCTCTCCGCGGCGGACGCCGGCGGCAAAGCCCGCCCGGTTCGAATCATTCCATCGATCCCGAATTCAACAGCCATCTGCCTGAACCTGGTGCATCGCGATCCCCATTTGCGAGCGGCTCTGGCCAACCGCGAAGTGCGGATTGCCCTTTCAGAGGCCATCGATCGCCCGCAGATCATCGCCGAGGTTTACGAGGGCCGCGGAATTCCCTGGCAGCTCGCCCCCCGGCCGGAATCCCCTTTCCACAACGCGACGCTGGGCAAGCAACACACCGAGTATGCGCCCGATCGATCACGCCAACGCCTGGAACAAGCGGGCCTGCCCCTGGATGCCAGCACCGGTTTGCGGCGGTTGGCCGATGGCCGACCTTTCCGCATCAAGTTGTTGGTTCCCGCAGTGGGCAACGACGACTGGCCGTCCCTTCTCAATCGTGTGGGACAGAGTTGGCGTGCGATCGGTGTGGACCTGTCTTGGGAAGTGCTGCCCCGCGAGGCGTTCTACAAACAGGTCAGTGACAATCAGCACGACGGCGCGGTGTGGTGGGGCGGCGGCGGCCACGCGGCCACCCTTGAACCCGAGTACTACGTGCCCGTGACCTTTGAGCGCCTCGGCCCATTGCGCGTCTTCCATGCCGTCCCGTGGGTCCGCTGGTTTCTCGATCCCACTGCGCTGGACGCCGAGGAACCGCCCGCCACCGTACGGCGACAAATGGATTTGTTCCGGCAAGTAATGGCCGAGCCCAATCAAAACGCCCGGGCGGCGCTCATGTCGCAAGTGATTGCGCTGGCGGCGGACGAATTTTACGTGATGGGAATCTGCCTCGCCTCCAGCAGCCTGGCCATTCGCACACCGTCATTTCACAATGTGCCTGGGAGCCACTTCGATTCCTGGCTTTATCCGGACCCGGGCCCCTTGAATCCCTGTCAGTTCTACCAAGAGCTTCCGCCCGCCAGCGCGCCATGATTCCACGTTTTCCCGCCAGCCTGCGCTACACGATCGGCCTGCTCGTGCTGGTCATCGAGGGAGTCGTACTATTGACTCTGGGCACTTACTACTACCGCGAGTTCAGCGCGGAGGTCGACCGCCGGCTCGATGAGGCGATCGCAAAACCCGGCGCCCTCGTCATGCAGGGCGCATTATCCACCGACGCCTTCGGTCAGCGCGAGACCCTGGAGAATCTCGTGGGGCCCGCGTTGGAAGACGCCCTGATCGTGACCACGGACGGCATGACCCTGGTGGCCCTTGATCCCGCGCGGATCGGCGCGGGCGCGCCGGCCTGGGAAACGCAGCGGGAAGGCTGGCAGGCGCGAGCCGCGACGGGCGGTTTCACCGAACGCCATGCTGACGGCACCAACTCCTATCTAATCCGGGTGGCGCCAGTCGTCATCGCGGCCGGCCAGACGCCCGTTCTCTTTAGCTATCTGAAACTGCAAACCACCGAGAACGAACGTGAACTGGCGAACTTGCGCCTCCAGCTCATCGGCGGTTCGGTGACCGCCATTGTCGTGACGACGATCGCCTTGCTGCTGACGGTCAACTGGCTCGTGACGCGCCGCCTGCAGCGGGTGGCCGACGCCGTCGATCAAGTTACCGCTGGCAATTACGCCAACCGGATCGCGCCGGGTTCACTGCCCGATGAGATCGGCCACTTGTCTTCCGGCGTCAACACGATGACCCGCCGCTTGGGTGAAGCCTTCGACGGCTTGCAAGGTGCCATCCGTCAACTGGAGGTCGCCGAACAAAAGTATCGGGTGCTCGTGGACAACGCGGCCGAGGCGATCTTCGTAGCGCAGGATCGTCGGGTCGTGTTCAGCAATCCCAAGCTGTGCCAGTTGCTCGACGTCAGCGTTGATGACGTCCTGACCTTGCCGATCACCCAGTTCATCCACCCGGATGATCAATCAATGGTGCTCGCACGACACCAACAGCGACTGCGCGGTGAGGCGCCTCCCGACACCTATGAATTCCGTATGATCTCCGCCACCGGCCGACCGCTCTGGGTCGGGCTGACAGCCGTGCGGATCGAATGGAAAGGCACGCCGGCCATTTTGAATTTCATGTCCGATGTGACCGACCGCAAGCGGGCTGAAGCGGAGAAGGAACAACTCACCCAACAGCTCATCCAGGCACAGAAATTGGAATCCGTGGGACGGCTCGCGGGCGGGGTTGCCCACGACTTCAACAACATGTTGCAGTCAATTCTCGGCAACGTGGACCTTGCGCTGTTGGATGTTCCGAAGGAACACGCCGCCTACGAAAGCCTGGTCGAGATCAAAGCATCCGCCCGCCGCTCAGCCGAGCTGACCGGCCAGCTCCTCGCCTTTGCCCGCAAGCAGACCGCCGCTCCCAAGATCATCAATCTGAATGACACCACCACCAGCGCGCTCACCCTGCTGCGGCGGCTTATCGGCGAGCAGATTGAACTTGTCTTCAACCAGGGCACCCGTCTCTGGCCGATCGAGATCGATCCCGGTCAGGTTGATCAGATCCTGACCAATCTGTGCGTCAACGCCCGCGATGCGATGACCGGTGCGGGCCGGATCACCATCGACACGAGCAACCTCACATTGGACGGCACGTACCTCGCCAGCCATCCCGGTTGCCATCCTGGAGAATACGTGTTGCTGGCCGTAAGCGACAACGGGCAGGGCATCGACCGCGAAACCTTGCCGCATATCTTCGAGCCGTTCTTCACCACCAAGGGGGTGGGCAAAGGAACCGGCCTGGGTCTGGCCACGGTCTTTGGCATCGTCAAACAGAACGGCAGCCTCATCAATGTTTACAGCGAACCGGGCTAGGGCACGACCTTCAAAATCTACTTTCCCCGCAGTACCGCCGCGCTCACGGCCGGGGCGGCGGCCCCCCAGGCACCCACGGCGCGCGGCTCCGAAACCGTTTTGCTGGTGGAAGATGAAGAGCAGGTCCTGAAACTCGCCCGCAAGATTCTCACCCAGCACGGTTACACCGTGTTGACTGCGGAAACACCGGCCATCGCCCTCGAGCTCGCCAAACAAAGCGCGGGCGCGATCTCCCTCCTGATCACCGACGTCGTCATGCCCGGGATGAACGGCCGCGAACTGCGCGAGCTCCTGCGCGCGACCAACCCCACCCTGAAGTGCCTCTTCATGTCCGGCTATACGGCGGACATCATCACCCAGCAGGGCATTCTCCATGACGGGATCGAGTTCATGCAAAAGCCCTTCACCATTCAGGGCATCACTGAAAAAGTCAGAGCGGTGCTGGAGTCCTGATCAAGCTGTCTGGGGGGCACATGCCAGAAGTGAAAATTGACTGATGGGCCTGGCCTCGAAGCGTTCCAACGCCGCTTCATCCTCCGCCAGCCGGCGGGCTGCCGGGCACGATGCCGCCCCGGCGCCAATCGAAGCCGAAGAAATTATCCCGCGCGAAACTGGGTTGGCGTCACGCCGGTCATGGCGCGGAAGGCGCGAGTGAAGGCGCTGTGGTCGTAGAAGCCGCAGGCCAGCGCGATGTCGGCGATGGATTGATCCGTTTCCCGCAACAGGCGCGACGCGGCGGCGATGCGGGTCTTGGCGATGAACTGGCTCGGCGTCAGCCCGAAGAACCGCTTCATCAAACGCGCAAAACGATGCGGGGCCAGCCGCGCGCGGCGCGCGAGGGCCGACGGTGTTACCGAGTCCGCAAGGCTGTTTTCAAAGTGATTCAAGGCCGCCGCGAACTCGACCGGAATATCGCGCGTCTCAATGGGCGCGCGCACGTCGCGGGAGATTCCAATGAGGCCGACGATCTGGCCACCGGCATCCCGCATCGGCAGCTTCGTGGTGAGACACCAGCCGGGCTTGTGCGGCGTGGACCAGTGCAGTTCCAGATGGTCGAGGAGCGGGCGGCCGGTCCGCAGGACGACGGCATCTTGGGCGGAGGGGATGCGTCCGAAATCGCCGGGGCAAATGTCGCAGGGCCGTTTGCCGAGCACCTGGGATTTGCGACGCAGCCCGTGGCGTTCTACCAGCGAGTCGTTGACCGCGAGGTAACGACCGGCGGCGTCCTTGATGAAGAAGGCCACATCCGGCGCCTGGTCGAAGAGCTTCTCCAAAACGGCAGCGTCCACGGGTTGCGGGACCGGGTGAGGCGTCACGATCAGATGCCTGGTTGTGCGTGTTTTCACTTCGAAGCGAGATTCTAGTCCAAGACAGAAGAGCAGGCTATACGATATCGTCCCGCCATGAAGAACGCTCGCAACGCCGCCACCGGACTGATCTTCACCGGGTTCATCATCACGGCGCTGGGGCCAGTCACGGCGACCGGAGCCAGCCATCAAACCAACTCCATCGAGGGCTGGACGGTGCTGGTCAACGAGCGGTTGCTCAAGGAGCAGCAGGCGCCCACGGAAAAGGCGCTCGAACTTTTGCGCGTGCAGTTGCTGGAGATTGTCCGCGTGGTCCCTGGTCCGGCCGTGGCGAAGTTGCGTGAAGTGCCGCTGTGGTTTTCGCCTGCGTATCCCGGGGTGAAGCCCAGCGCGGAATATCATCCCGGCGAGGAGTGGCTGCGTGACAACGGACGTGATCCGGCGATGGCCAAGGCGGTGGAGTTCACCGACATGAAGGACTTCGAGGCCGAGACGAAGCGGATGCCGAACTTCACTTTGCACGAACTGGCCCACGGCTATCATGACCGCGTGCTGCCGCGCGGCTTCGGTAACCCCGAGATCAAAGCCGCCTACGAGCGCGCGCAAGCAAGCGGCTCGTACGACAAGGTGGAGCGCTGGTTCGGCAACGGGCGGCCGAACACGAAGGAGAAGGCTTACGCGATGACCAGCCCGATGGAATACTTCGCGGAAACAACGGAGGCGTTCTTCTCGCGCAACGATTTCTTTCCCTTCACGCACGCTGAGTTGAAGCAGCACGATCCGGAGATGGAGAAGTTGCTGGAACGGTTGTGGGGGTTCTCCACCCCATCCACAAAGACGGGGCAGGTGAAGCCGCCGCCGCTCGAACTCAAGGTTCCCGCGTTCTACAAAAAATATCTCGATGCGGACGGCTACCCCATCGTGGCGTCCGAGAAGGTGAACGATTACGCGCTCAAGGAAGCCGCCTTCCTCGTCAACCTCATGCTCGCCAAACGGCCGGACGTGCGCGCGGCCATGATCAAGAGCGGTTCGCGCCTGTGCATCATCGCGCACGATGAATTCACCACCGACCTGCCGGAGTGGGCCTGGATGGAACCCAAAGATTTCTGGGACGCCCGCGCCCGCGGCATGGGCGGTTCGGCCGAGGATCCACTCTGTTCCTGCGGCGAGGAGAATCTGCTCGCCTTCCCCGGTGATCCCTATGCAGCGGAAAATATTCTCATCCACGAGTTCGCGCACAACATCCACCTGCGCGGGATGGTGAACGTGGACCCGACCTTTGATCCGCGCGTGCAGGCGGCCTACGACGGCGCGATGAAATCCGGGTTGTGGAAGGGCAAGTATGCGTCCGTGAACCATCACGAATACTTTGCCGAAGGCGTGCAGTCGTGGTTCGACAACAACCGCGTGAACGACCATGACCACAACCATGTGAACACCCGCGCCCTGCTCCTCGAATATGACCCCGGCCTCGCTGCGCTGTGCCGCGAGGTGTTTGGCGACACGGAGTTGAAGTACACCAAACCCGCGACCCGGCTCCGCGATCATCTCGAAGGCTACGACCCCGCGACCGCGCCCAAATTCACCTGGCCCGAACGCCTGACGAAGGTGAAGGCCGAGATCAAAGCAGAGGCCCAAGCCCGAAGCGATGCCGCCGAGAAAAGCACGACTGCGACTCCGAAGGAGCCGGCCAAGTAATCTTCCGTCACCATTCCCTGATCCATCACAGCCATGAAAATCACCCGCATCTTCGCCCATCGCGTCGAACTTCCGCTCTACGAAACGACTTACAAGTGGTCGGGCGGCAAGTCCGTCACCGTCTTTGACAGCACCATCGTCGGCGTCGAGACCGACACCGGCCTCATCGGTTACGGTGAAGTTTGTCCGCTCGGGCCGTTTTATTTGCCCGCGTATGCCGAGGGCGTGCGCGCTGGTTTGCGCGAACTCGGGCCGCACTTGCTCGGTGAAGATCCGCGCCAGCTCGCGAAGCTCAACCGCACGATGGACGCCGCGCTCAAGGGGCATCCCTACGTGAAGAGCGGCATCGACATCGCGTGCTGGGACATCCTCGGCCAGGCGACTGGAATGCCCGTATGCGAACTGCTCGGCGGTCGTTACGGCGAGGACGTGCATCTGTATCGAGCCATCTCGCAGGAATCACCGGAGCAGATGGCGGCGAAGGTCGCGGGCTATCGCGCGGAAGGTTATCGCCGATTCCAGCTCAAGGTCGGCGGCGATCCGGATGTGGACATCGCGCGCATTTTCGCCGTCGCCGCGAAGCTTCAGCCCGGCGACCGGCTCGTGGCCGACGCGAACACCGGCTGGGTCCAGCACGAGGCCGTGCGCATCGCGAAGGCCGTGCGTGACGTGGACGTTTACATCGAGCAGCCGTGCCTGACCTACGAGGAATGCCTCGCTGTTCGCCGCCAGATTCCGCACCCGTTCGTGCTCGATGAAAACATCGACGACCTCGGCATCCTGCTCCGCGCCAAGGCGGATCTCGCGATGGACGTGGTGAACTTGAAGATCAGCAAGCTCGGCGGTCTCACGAAAATCAAACAAGCCCGCGACCTTTGCGTGAGCATGGGCATCGGCATGACGCTGGAAGATTCCTGGGGCGGCGACATCGCCACGGCGGCCATCGCGCATCTCGCGCACAGCACGCCGACGGAGTTTCTCTTCAGCACCACCGACTTCAACAGCTACGTCACCGTCAGCACCGCCGACGGTGCACCGCAGCGCGTGAACGGCCGCATGGCCGCCTCGAAGTTGCCCGGCCTCGGCATCCAGCCGAAGCTCGACGTGCTCGGCAAGCGTGTCGTCGAGTTCGCATGAACCTACGTCGCTCATTTCTCCTCCTGTTGGTCGCGGCAACCGGGCTTGGCCAATTCGAGGCCCGCGGCGCCGATGGCTACGCGCTTCTCGGCGAACTGAACTGCACCGCCTGCCACGCCGCGACGCAGAAACAAGCGGAGTGGCTTTCACCGAAGGTCGCGCCACGCCTCACCGACCTCGGCAATCGCGCGAGTCCGGCATGGTTGCAGCGTTATCTCGCCGCGCCGCACACGACGATGCCCGGGGTCACGATGCCGGACGTGCTGCGTGGAAATACGGAACACGCCGAGGCGTTGACGCACTACTTGCTCTCGCTCGCGCCGGTGAAGTTTCAACGAGTCATGCCCGATCGCGCCGCCGTGGGGCGCGGTGAGAAACTGTATCACCGCGTGGGCTGCGTGGCGTGCCATGCACCGCAGAACTCACCGGCCGATGCGATGGCGTCCGCGCCGCTGCCGCGTATGGCGGAGAAGTGGTCATTCGACGGGCTGCGGCGTTTCCTCCGCGACCCGTTGGCGACGCGCCCATCGGGACGGATGCCGGCCATGCAGTTGACGGACGGCGAAGCGGCGGACATCGCGCATTATCTGCTGCGGGAAACTCAAGTTCCCGCCGTGCTTGAAGTGGCCCAGTTTCGTGGGCGGGTCCAAGCGCTGGAGGAACTTGATTCGACGGAACTGCTGCGCACCGGACCGACCACCAACTTCTCGCTCGCCTTCATGGGCCGCGACCGTGGTTACGCGCTGCGTTTCTCCGGCTGGCTGCAGATCGAGCGTCGGGGCGAATACACCTTCCATCTCACGGCCACGGGTGCGAGTCGGCTTTCAATCGCGGACGAATGGCGGCTGGGACAGGACAGTTGGCAGCGTGAACAGGTCGCGGCGAAAACCACACTGCGGCTCGATCCTGGTTGGTATCCGTTGTTTCTAGACTACGTGCAGCGCGGCTCGAAGGAACCGGCGCTGACGCTGGAATGGGAAGGCCCCGACATCGGCCGTGAAGTCATTCCCCCGACGCACCTGCGCAGCCAGCGCGACCCAGTGGCGGCGCCGGTGCCGTTCGTCGTCGATGCCGTCAAGGCGGAGCAAGGCCACCGGCTCTACACGAACCTCCGCTGCGCCGTCTGCCATGAAGCAACGCCACCGGCTTCGCCCCTCCCCGCCCTTGCCACACTGCAAATCACTCGCGGATGTCTCGCGGAGGAACCCACCACCAACGCGGTGAGCTTTCACCTTGCTGCCAACCAACGCGACGCCTTGCGGGCGGCGTTGACGGAGTTGAATCGCATCGACCTCGCGCAACCTTCCCCAAGACAGCGCGTGGCGCACACCATGGCGACCTTCAACTGCAACGCGTGTCACGCGCGCGACGGCGTGGGCGGAGTGACACCGGATCGGGATGCGTTCCTCACTTCGAATGGCGAAGACCTCGGCGAAGAGGGCCGGCTCCCACCCCGACTCGACGGCGTGGGTGACAAACTTCGGCCCGCGTGGCTTGACAAGGTTCTGGCGGAGGGCGCGAGCGTCCGGCCGTATCTGAACACCCGGATGCCGCAGTTCGGCTCGAACAACGTCGGACACCTCAAGGAACTGTTCGTCGCTTTGGACCGTCGGGAACAGCCGCTCACAACCGCACCGGACGCTCCGGAGTTTCAGCGCGACGCCGGTCGCCGGCTGATCGGCACCGATGGCCTGTCGTGCATTGCCTGTCACCGTTTCAACCGCCAGCCGGGGCATGCGTTTCAGGTGATCGACCTGACGACCGCGACCGAGCGCCTGAACGAGGATTGGTTCCGGCGGTTCGTGCTCGACCCGAATCGTTTCAATCCCGGCACCCGCATGCCGGCATTCTGGCCGGACGGTGTCAGTCCATTGCGCGACGTGTGCGATGGCGTCACCGACCGGCAACACGCTGCGATCTGGACGTACCTCGCCGACGGTTCGCGCGCGAAATTTCCCGAAGGCCTGAGTCGCCAGAACATGGAACTCGTCGTCGGGGGCGAAGCCGTCGTGTATCGGGGCAAACTATGGGAGGCGGGCTTCCGCGCCGTGGCGGTCGGCTTTCCGGGCGCACTCAACGCGGCCTTCGACGCGGAGGAGATGCGTCTCGCGCTGCTGTGGCGCGGGCGTTTCCTGAACGCGGGCGCGCACTGGGGTTCGCAGGGCATGGGTGCCATTCGTCCGCTCGGCTCGGATGTCGTCGTCTTCCCGCACGGTACGCCGCTCGCTGTCTTGGCCGATGCGAACGTGACGTGGCCCACCAATTCGCCCAAGGAACTCGGCCTGAAGTTTGGCGGCTACCAAATCGATGCCCTCAAGCGCCCGACCTTGCTCTATACGTTCCGCAACATGGGCGTGGAAGATTTTCTCGCTCCGACGGAAGCTGCTGGGAAAACCGGCTTGCGACGCACCGTAAAATTCACCACCCCGCCGCCGGCCGGCCTGCACCTGCGCCTCGCGGTCGGCAAGCTCACGCCAAATGGCGCCAACGCCTGGCGTCTCGACGATGCGCTCACGCTCCGGGTCATTGGCGGCATGCGGGCGTTCGTGCGCGGTGAGGGCGACAAACAAGAACTGCTCGTCCCGCTCCCCGCGCAAGGCGCGGTCAATCAATTGGAGGTTGAATATGTTTGGTAATCTCACCCGCCCGATTCGCGCAGTGATCGGCGTCGCTGTCCTCCTCAGTTTCATCGCCGAAACGCTCGCCGCCGAGGATCAATGGCTCACTTACAAGGGCCGGTTTGGTCCCGGCAAAGGCAAGCGCATCGTGTTCGTCACCGGCGATGAGGAATATCGATCCGAGGAATCAATGCCGGCCATGGCGCGGATTCTCGCCCAGCGGCATGGGTTTCATTGCACGGTGCTTTTCGCCGTCAATCGCGACAACGGCGAGGTGGACCCGGCCGTCACCGACAACATTCCCGGTCTCGAGGCGCTGAAGGACGCGGACTTGATGGTGGTCTTCACGCGGTTCCGGCACCTGCCGGCGGAGCAGATGGCGAAGTTCGTGGACTACGCGAACTCGGGGCGTCCGATCATCGGCGTCCGTACTGCCACGCATGCCTTCGACTACGACAAGTATCAAAAGGAGAAGTATTCCGAGTGGGCCTGGCGTGGCCCGCATCCCAGTTTCCAAGGTGGCTTTGGGCGACAGATTCTCGGCGAGACGTGGGTGGATCACTACGGCGGATATCGCAGCCAGGGCACGCGGGGCATCGTCGTGCCGGAGATGAAGGACCATCCCATCCTGCGGGGCATCGAGCAGATCTGGGGGCCGTCGCACGCTTACGCGATCACCACGCTGGCGGGCGACAGCCAGCCGCTGGTTCTCGGGCAACCGCTCAAGGGATTAAACCCCGATGACGAACCGGACGCGGGAAAACCGCCCGTGCCCGTGGCGTGGATCAAGACCTTCACGGGCAAGTCCGGCAAGGCGGCCCGCGTCTTCACCACCACCCTGGGTTACGGCGACGATTTCAAGGAGGAAGGCGTCCGGCGCTTGTTCGTCAACGCCTGCTACTGGTGCGTCGGATTGGAAGCCGCGATCCCGGCCAAGTCCGACGTTGCCCACGTGGGAACCTATGCGCCGCGGAAGAGCGACTTCGGCGGCTATCGGCGCGGCGCGACGCCCTCCGATTTGCAACAGAACCTCAGCACGGACGATCTCGCGGACGTGCCCGTGAATGAACGCGAGGCGGAGTTTTACCGCATCACCGACGTGCCGATGCCGCCCGATGCGGTGCTGGAGGCCGGCAGCCTACTCTGGCTGGCGGATGGGCGGCTCGTGGTCGGGACGAGGCGCGGCGAAATCTATTTCGCCACTGGAGCGGACGCCACGCCCCCGGCTCCGGTTTGGAAGCTGTTCGCCACGGGCCTGACCGAAGTCCTCGGGCTCGCGTGGCGGGATGGCGTGCTTTACGCCACGCAGCAGGGCGAAGTCACGCGGCTGCGGGACACTGATGGCGATGCGCGCGCTGATCGTTTCGAAACGATGAGCGATGCGTGGGCCTGGGGCGGCGAGCATGAGTTCACGTTCGGGTCCGGCTTCGACCGCGACGGCGCGATCTGGACCGTCCATGGTCTCACGGACAGCTACACCTCCGAGCGACTCTTTCGCGGCTGGGCGTTGCGTCACTTTCCCGACGGCCGCTGGGAAGCGATGGGCAGCGGGTTGCGCAGTCCCGGCGGCATTGCGTTCAATCCGGCGGGCGACGCCTTCTACGCGGAAAGCCAGGGGCCGTGGAACAGCTCGTGTTCCTTGAAGCATCTCCGCCCCGGCGGCTTCATGGGCCATCCCATCAGCAACAAATGGTATGATCAGGCGCCCAACATGGGGCCCCGCCCGCCTGATCCCGTCAGCAACGACGACAACCGCCGGCACCTGTATGCCGCCGCCAATCCACAGTACGTCCTGCCCGCCGTGATCCTGCCTTACAAGAAAATGGGCCAGAGCGCTTCGGCGGTGATGCTTGATCAGTCCGCCGGCAAGTTTGGTCCGTTCGCCGGACAATTCTTCGTCGCCGACTACACGCTGAGCCTCGTCATGCGTGCGGAGCTGGAGAAGGTGAACGGCCAATATCAAGGCGCGTGCTATCCGTTTCGGCAGGGCTTCGCGACGGGACTCATCGGCGGCTCGCTCACCGAGCGTGGACAAATCTTTGTCGGCGGCAGCAAGCGCGGCTGGCCAGTCCGCGGCCTCTCCGAAAAGGCTCTGCAACGCCTGGACTGGACCGGCAAAGTTCCATTTGAAATCCAGACCATGCGGGTGAAACCCGACGGCTTCGAACTGCGTTTCACCTTGCCCGTCGACCCGGTAAGCGCCGGCGATCCGGAAAGCTACTCGTTGGAGACATTCACTCACCACTTCTACGGCGCCTACGGCGGCCCGGAAATCGAGCAAGCCGACCAACGGATTGTTTCCGCAACGCCGAGCAGCGATGGCTTCACCGTCCGTCTCATCGTGAACAAACTCGTCGTCGGGCACATCCACGAGCTGCACCTGCCCGGTGTACTCGATCACAAAGGCCAGCATCTGCTGCACGACGTAGCGTATTACACGTTGAATCAGATTCCGAAACCATGAGTGCCCTGCCCCGACCCCTCTTTTTCCTGATCCTCCTGGCAGTTGCGTTGGGCGCAACCCCCGCCGCTGATCGTCCGGGCGTTGCCGGCAGACCCAACGTCATCATCATCTACGCCGACGATCTCGGCTACGGCGACCTCGGTTGCTACGGACATCCCAGCATTCGCACGCCGCACCTCGACCGGATGGCGGCCGAGGGATTGCGCTTCACGGATTTCTATTCGCCGGCCGAAGTCTGCACGCCGAGTCGAGCCGCAATGCTGACGGGTCGTTACGCAATTCGCAGCGGCATGAGCGGAGGTCGCAGCCGCGTGCTTTTCCCCGACTCGAAAGGCGGACTGCCGGCCAACGAAATCACCATCGCCGAGGCGCTCAAAACGAAAGGCTACGCCACAGCCCACATTGGCAAGTGGCACCTCGGTATTCACGAAGGCTCGCGGCCGAACGATCAGGGATTCGATCACTCCTTCGGCCTGCCCTACTCCAACGACATGGACTCCCTCGGCAAGGGCCCGGCGATGCAACCCAACCCACCGGAGGACGGCTGGAATGTGCCCCTCATGCGCAACGGCGCCATCATCGAGCGCCCTGCGGTCCAAGCCACGCTCACCCAGCGCTACACGGATGAGGCCATCGCGTTCGCCCGGGCACACAAGCGATCCCCGTTCTTCATTTACCTCGCGCACACCATGCCGCACACCCCGCTGTTCGCGTCTGCGCCATTCCGCGGCAAGAGCGCCCGGGGACTTTTCGGCGATGTGGTCGAGGAGCTGGACGCCAATGTCGGGCGCTTGCTCGACGCGTTGCGGAAGGAAGGACTGGCCAAAAAAACCCTCGTGGTTTTCACCAGCGACAACGGTCCCTGGCTCACGCAAGGCACCCAGGGCGGCAGCGCCGGATTGCTGCGCGACGGCAAAGGCAGCACCTGGGAGGGCGGCATGCGCGTTCCCGCCATCGCGTGGTGGCCGGGTCGGGTGAAGCCAGGCGTTACCAGCGAGCCGGCGAATGCGATGGATCTTTTCTCCACCAGTCTCGCGCTGGCCGGGGTCGCGATGCCCCAGGATCGTCCGCTTGACGGCATTGATCTCTCGCCGCTGTTACTCGACGGCAAGGCTCTCCCGAAGCGCCCTTATTTCTTTTATCGGGGCGACGAACTGTTCGCGTGCCGACTCGGCGAATGGAAAGCGCATTTCCAAACTCAGGCGGGCTATGGCCAAAACGGGCCTGAAGCGCATGAGCCGCCGCTCCTATTCCAACTTGGCCGCGATCCCTCCAAGCGGTTCAACATCGCGACCAACCATCCCTCCGTCCTGGCGGAGATTCGGGCAGCCGTGAAAACCCACGAAGCCGCCCTGGTTCGCGGTGAACCACAGCTCAAATAGCTCCGCGCCATGAGAACGCTTGCGCTAGTCGCCACCCTGTTGCTGGCCCAACTGTTCGTTCTGAGTGGCGCTGCTGCCGTGCAGAAAGTGTTGCCGCTTCCGGGCGAGCAATTCGAAGTGGCAGGTCACGCCGCGTTTTTGATTCTCCCGCCGGCGACACCATCGCCCCGGCCGACGCCGTGGGTTTGGTATGCACCCACCCTTCCCGGCCTGCCCGGCGTGGAAGAACGCTGGATGTTTGAACGATTCACACTGGCTGGGATCGCGATCGCGGGAATTGATGTTGGAGAATCCTACGGCGGCCCGGATGGACGCGCCCTCTATACCGCGTTGTACGAAGAGTTGACCCAGAGGCGCGGACTGGCAGCCAAACCGGTGATGCTGGGACGCAGTCGAGGCGGCTTGATGGCGCTGGCGTGGGCGGCGGAGAATCCCGACAGGGTGGCGGGCTTTGCCGGCGTCTACCCCGTGTGCAACCTGGCCAGCTATCCGGGACTGGCGCAGGCCAGCGGCGCTTACCAACTGACCGCCGAGGAACTTTCGGCCCGCCTGACAGAATACAATCCGATCGACCGGTTGGCTGCTCTCGCCAAAGCAGGCGTACCGCTGTTCGCCATCCATGGTGATCGCGACGAAACCGTCCCGCTCGACGCCAACTCGGGCGAAATGAAACGACGCTACGACGCGCTCGGCGGCAACATGCAGCTTATCATCCCGCCCGGCCAGGGACACAACATGTGGAGCGGTTTCTTCCAATGCCTGGAGCTGGTGAGCTTTGTAAAGGATCAGGCCGGACCCAACATCGCCCTGTTCTCGCCCTTGGACTATCAGATCATCCAACGCAGCTCAAAGAACAAAGGCCCCTTGATTATCAATGGCGGGCTGGCCGGTTTCAGCGCGAAGACGTTCACCATCGAAGCGCGGCTCGTCGTGGGCGGTCAGCCCGGGAAGTGGCGGCGATTGTCCGTGAATCGAAAGCAACGCACCTTTGACGCGCGCTGGGACGTGCCGGCGGGCGGCTGGCATCGCCTGGAGGTGCGCGCCCTTTCCGGGGGCAACATACTGGCCACCTCGGTCACGGAACATGTCGGCGTGGGTGAGGTGTTTGTCGTTGCCGGACAATCCAACTCCGCCAATCACGGCGAAGAAAAGCAACGCACGCAGACCGGCCAGGTCGCCACGTTTGACGGCCAACGATGGCAACTGTCCAACGATCCCCAGCCGGGTGCGAGTGGCGACGGCGGAAGTTTTGTCCCCCCGTTTGGTGATGCGCTAGCCCAACGCTTCAACGTCCCGGTGGGCTTCATAGCCTGCGGAATCGGCGCGACCAGTGTGCGCGAGTGGCTGCCAATGGGTTCGCGGTTTCCCACCCCCCCAACGCTCACCGACCGGGTGCGGCAACTGCCGTCGGGAGAGTGGGAAAGCAACGGCGAGGCGTTCGACACCTTCGTCGCACGTGCGAGGCAGCTTGGGCGGCAAGGTTTCCGCGCCGTGCTCTGGCACCAGGGCGAAAGCGATGCGAACCAGCAGGATCCAACGCGCACATTGCCGGGCAACCTCTATCGTCAGTACCTTGAAAAACTCATTGGCGAGTCGCGTCAGGCGATCGGTTGGAATCCGCCGTGGTTCGTGGCGCAGGTCAGCTATCATGTGCCCGGCGATGAAGCGTCACCAGACATCCGCGCGGCGCAGGCGTCGTTGTGGCGGGACGGCATTGCCCTGGAAGGTCCCGACACCGATGCGCTCAAGCGCGAGTTCCGTGACGCGAACGGCGAAGGAGTGCATTTCAGCGGACCGGGACTGCGCGAACACGCCGCGCGCTGGGTGGAAAGAGTCGCGCCGTGGCTGGAGAAACAATGAATTGAGATCATGAAAACCATTTTGCACATCGTCCTGGTGCTGGCCCTGTGGCCCGTCCTGTCTGCCTCGGCAAAGTACTCTGGCTGGCTGCACACTGGCTCCATTTACATCCTCACCACACCCGACGGCGCAAACTTGCCAGCGACCACTTCGGTGGAGGGCTTTCCGCTGCTGGTGCGGCTGCATAAGGATTGGTTCGACTTCTCTCAGGCGAAGGCGAATGGAGAGGACATCCGATTCTCCACTAGCACCGGCACACCGCTGGCGTTTCAGATCGAAGAGTGGGATGCGGCGAAAGGGATGGCGAGCGTCTGGGTGCGCGTGCCGCAGATCAAAGGCAACGAGCGTCAGGAAATCAAAATCCATTGGGGCAAGTCGGATGCGGCCAGCGAGTCGAGCGGGAAGGCCGTCTTCAACGAGTCGAACGGGTACCTCAGCGTGTGGCACATGAACGGGCCGGTGAAGGATGAGGTTGGCACGCTGGAGTCGAAAGATGTCGGCACGACGGCCACCGCGGGAATGATCGGGCCGGCGCGGCACTTTGCGGGGAAGCAGGGGATTTTTGGCGGAGAAATGATTCCGAACTATCCGGTGGGGGCCAGTCCGCACACGAGCGAGATTTGGTTCCGCGCGGAGAAGTCGAATGGCAGCCCGCTCGGCTGGGGTAACGAGCACGGGCAAGGCAAGGTGGTGATGCAGTTCCAAAGCCCGCCGCACGTGAGGATGGATTGCTACTTCTCCGGCGCGAGCATCGAGAGCGTCGGGCGGATGCCGCTCAACGATTGGATTCATGTCGTTCACACCTATCAGCAGGGAGACTCGCGGATTTATGTGAACGGCGAGTTGAGCAACACCTCGAAGACGCCGAACTCCCCGCTGGCCATCAAGACTCCGGCCCGGCTGTGGATCGGCGGCTGGTATCACAACTACGATTTCATCGGCGACATCGACGAGGTGCGGGTTTCCAAAGTGGTGCGCTCACCCGACTGGGTGAAGCTGCAATACGAGAACCAGCAGCCGCATCAGACGCTGGTCGGGCCGGTGGTGAAGCCCGGCACCGCGTTCGCGGTTTCGCCGGTGCAGGCGACGGTACTGGAGGGGCAGAGTGCGACCTTCACCGCGCAAGCCGGCGGCGCGCAGAAAGTTTACTGGTCGCTCGTGCGCGACAGCCGCGAGACGATCGTGGCGACGGACCGGTTCGCGTTTCAGTTCGACGCGGGCCGCGGGAGGGGTGATGCGACGGCGGCGCTGCGGTTTAAGGCGGTGTATACGAACGAGGTGAAGACGCGGGACATTCCCATCACCATCCAGGAGGACATCGCTGAACCAGTCTTCACGCTCAAAGCGCCGCGAGCGTGGGATGGCCGCAAGACGATCGAAGTCGTGCCGCAGATCAGCAATCTGAAGGCGATGCAGGCGAAAGGCGCGGGCGAGTTGAAGACGGAGTGGAGCGCAGGGCCGTTCGCGGTCATCAAGGAAGTCGCGCCGGGAAAACTCATGCTCACGCGCGCGCAGAACAGCGGCAGCCTCACGGTCACCGCCACGATCAGCAACGGCGGACAGCCGGTGACACAATCGATGACCATCGAAGTGAAGGAGCCGAAGAGCGACCCGTGGGTGGCGCGCACGCCCGCGCAGGACGAGCAGCCGGAGGACGGACAGTTCTACGCCCGCGACGACAGGAACGAGGGCACGCTCCACTACAACGGCGCGCTGGACGCGCCCGCCGATGCCGTCTTTCTCAAGCTCTACGCCGACGACAATCTCATCAAAACCGAAAGCGCGATGCCCGGCAAGGACCTGTCGTATGGGTTCGCAGTGAAGCTCAAGCCGGGGCTGATC
>JANLTG010000035.1:0-42334 GCA_031362805.1 bacterium | reverse complement strand
GAAGCGCATCTGATATTTTTCGAGGCCGAAGATTTTGAAATACTTCAGATACATGTCGTTCACGGCGCGGAACTCGTCGGCGAACTGCTCCTCGGTGCAATAGATGTGGGCGTCGTTCATGTTGAGCGAACGCACGCGCATTAGGCCGAACAACTCGCCGCTCTGCTCGTAGCGATAGCAAGTGCCGTATTCCGCGAGGCGCAACGGCAAATCGCGGTAACTCTTGGGTTCAGCCGCAAAGATGCGGTGATGATGCGGACAGTTCATGGCTTTGAGGTAGTAGCGTTCACTACCACTCAACGCAGCCTCGTCACCGAGTCGCTTATGTTCAGCTACAAGCTTTTTCAAATCATCAGGTGCTTCGCCTTGTGTTACTAACTTGTAAGCAAAATTGCCGAGGGTTTGCGGGTCATCTGAAATTCCAGCTGCCAGCCCCAAAGGTCGGACGCACTTCACAACCTGTTCGTTGTTGGTGATAATGCGATTCGTCAATTGGCTTGCCTTTTCTCTATCCTCATAGAGTTCAATCGGCGGGAACATCGAGTCCGCGTAATACGGCAGGTGGCCGGAAGTTTTATACATTTTCTCTCTCGCCAGATGCGGGGTGCGGACGCGGACGTAACCGGCGGCGAATTCGGTTTCCTTCGCCAGCTTCTCCAGTTCCTCGACGAGCACCGTACCCTTTGGGAGCCACAGCGGCATGCCCGGCCCGACAAATTCGGTGTCAATCGCGAACAGCCCCATCTCCGCGCCGATCTTGCGATGGTCGCGGCGCTTGGCCTCCTCGAGCATCTTGAAATACTCGTCGAGCGCGGTCTTGTTCTTGAAGGCCGTGCCGTAGATGCGCTGGAGCTGCGGGCCTTTTTCGTCGCCCTTGTAGTAGGCGGCGGCCACGCTGGTGAGCTTGAACGCGCCGATGTTGCCCGTGCGCATCACGTGCGGCCCGGCGCAGAGATCGAGGAAATCGCCGTTCTGGAAATACGAGATGGCTTCGCCCTCGGGAATCTTTGCGATGAGGTCGAGCTTGAATTGCGAGGCGTTGCCCGGACGTTCGCCGAGCCCGCCCAGCCGACCGCTCTGCGCATCCGCGATGGCCTGCTCGCGCGGCACTTCGATTTTCTGAAAGACGTTGT
This sequence comes from bacterium, assembly GCA_031362805.1. Classification (GTDB taxonomy): domain Bacteria; phylum Verrucomicrobiota; class Verrucomicrobiia; order Limisphaerales; family RI-55; genus RI-55. Next base: position 41,201 of record JANLTG010000035.1, on the reverse strand, counting down.
TGGCCTTGATCTCCTTCTTCATCTCCGCCTCGATCTTCTCGAAGTCGTCGGTCGAGATGCGGTGCGCGCATTCGAGGTCGTAGTAAAAGCCGTTTTCGACGGGTGGCCCGTAGGCGAACTGGGCGTCCGGCCACAGGCGCAGGATGGCCGTGGCCATCACGTGGGCGCACGAGTGCCGGATGCGTTCCAGTTCGGTCATCTTCGCGCGGTCATCGAGCGTCTTGCGCTCGGGGTTCACCGGGTCAGGTTGAGCGGGCGGTGTCGGTTGATCAGGCTGCTTGTTTTCGTCAGGCATAAAATTCAAAAAGAGTTTTACCGCAGATGGACGCGGATGAACACCACTGAAGGAAGGAACGGATTTGACGCGAATTCCGCCAATTGGCGCTAATTCGTGTAATTCGCGTAAGGCTTCGGTTCATTTGGTATTCGTGCCGCTTCGTGGGCATTCGTGGCTCTTCAAGCTTCAGTCTCGTTTGCTTTCCTGGTGGCAGACCATGTCGATGACCACCGCCGTCGCGAGAATGAGCACGTCGTCCTCGCCGTCGGCGACGTCCACGCCGTAAGTGTCGGTCCAACTGAACCAACGCTTGCTCACTTCGGCGACTTGTCGTCCCTGGCGTTCGAAGGTGTATTCGTGATCGAGAAAGCTGCCCTGCGCTTCGAGGTCATCCGGGCCGGGCACATCGACGGTGAACTTGCAGCGCAACAGGGTGAACAGCTTCTTCTTCACGACGGCCGTGAGCCGGCCATGCACCGCGATCTCGTAGGTCGGGCCCCAGGCCAGCAGTTTCTGGCGGATGAACGCCAGCTCGTTCTTCTGCGTGTCTTGGAACGACAGTTTGTCGCCCCAGCTGAAGGCGCGGCCATCGACGAAGAACGCGTCGCGGCCATCGGCGTCCTGGATGCGGAAGTCATCGCCCCAGGACCAGAATTTTTGTTTCAGCACGTAACGCATGGCATCAGGAGGTTAACCACGAATGGACACGAAGGAACACCAATGAGGGGAAAGAATGGCTTCTACGCGAATTCGGCGAGCTGGCGCTAATTCGTGCAAGCCGCATTCGTGTCGATTCGTGTGCATTCGTGGTTCGATTCCAACCAACAAAAACGCCTCGAACCGGCGGGTTGAGGCGTGGGCGTCCGGGTTGGTTCCGGGCGCCTAGAAAGTGGTCGTCGCAGTTTTGGTGATCAGCCGCATCACGCTGTGAAGCTAGGCCGGCGGCCCCGTTGAAGGCAATCGCATTTCCGGTGGCCAGCGGCCGCGCCCACCTTGGCGCTAAACCCCCGACGAATCCGGCCGATAACAGGAGAGGGCAAGCGACCGTCGGACTGACGCGTTGAATGCCCGATCGCCGGCAGGCCGCCGGCCAACTGCTTCACGGATGAACGTGCGCTGGAATTTCAAGCGCCAGGCGCTGCTGGGGACAGCGTTACTGGCGCTTATGTTTTTGATACCGCGGGTTACCCACGCGGTGATCTTCGCGTCCACTGATGATCCCGCGTTCAACGCCACCGCCCCGGCCGGCGTGCTGGCGAACAGCGGGTGGCAATTCCAGGGGCAATGGAATGGCTTCCTCGGTACGCCCGTCTCGCCTCGGCATTTCGTCACTGCCAAACACATCGGCGGCGTCATCGGTGGTTTGTTCACCTTCCAAGGCGCGACATATCCCACGGTCGGCGTGACCAACAACGGCACGGATCTCAACGTCTGGGAGATCGCCGGTGAGTTCCCGGCGGTTGCTCCGCTGTTCCATGGTTCAAATCCCGTCGGCCAGCCGGTTGTGATCTTCGGCCGGGGCACGCGGCGCGGAAACGAAGTGGCCATCGATGGCCAGGTCAAAGGTTGGGCGTGGGGCGCGGCCGATGGCGTGTTGCGCTGGGGCGAGAACGTCGTGGCCGGGAGGTACGGGAGCTTGCTCAAGTTCAACTTCGACCGCGCTGCCGGGCCCAACGAAGTGCATCTCTCGAGCGGCGATTCGGGTGGCGGAATCTTCGTGAACGACAACGGCGTCTGGAAACTGGCGGGGATCAGCTACGCCGTGGAAGGGCCGTGGAAGCTGGCGAGCACCGGTGCCGTCTTCAACGCAGCGATCGTCGACAAGGGCGGGCTTTACCGCGGCAGCACATTCTATCCAGATGCCGAGGCGGACACGCCGAGTGCATTTTACGCGACGCCGATTGCGACGAACTACGAGTGGTTGCGGGTGGTGCTCAATCTCCCGCCAGAACCGCCGGAAAGAATTCAACTGCTGATCTCCGAATCGGAGGGCCCAGTGTCCTTCGGGATTCAAACCACTTCGCGGTAGAAGAACGCCATGAAGATGCCGACGGCGATCACACAGGCGGGCCAGAGCCAGCGCGCGTGCCGGTCGACAAACAGGCCGCGGAGCTGAAGCCAGCGGACCACGCCAGCGAACAAACCGAGTCCGCCAAAGATCGCATGTTGGATGTTGACGAGGTTCGTCAGCTCATCGGTCTCCGCCAGATTGGAGTGTGCGTGACCCAGCAAGAGCAGGCTGCCGATGATCATGATCACCGGCAGCGCAAAGCCGAGCGGCCGTTGGTCGGCGGGCTTCTTCAAATCGCGCCAGCCGAGCCACACCATGATGAGGACCATCACGGCGCCGAGTTGATGTTCGAGCAATTGCGGATCGGTGAAGGCTTGCACGAGGCTGACCTTGCGCAGAATCCACACCTCGGGATCAGCCGCCACCGCGACAAAGAAAGCGAACGGCACCATGAGCCAAGGCCACGTCTTGCCCGCGGCACCGCTCCAGCGCCCGCGCAAGCTTTGCACCAGCCAGAAGCTGCCGAGCACCATCACCATCACGCCCGACCAGTTGTGGGTGAATTCCGCGTAGCGCAAGTCGTCAAGCCCGCGCTCGAGCGCGCCGTAGAATTGTGCCGGGTCGGCAATGCGGGTGGTCGGCAGATCCGGGCTCAGCAACGCCATTGATTGCTCGGGGGTGAGGCGCAGCTTGGGATCAGCGCCGGGCGGCGACACGGAGCCGACGATGCCGGCCAGCGTGACGACGAGCACGCCGGCGGTGACTTCGAGTTCGAGCAACTGCCGGAACCGCGTGAGGGCGCTGGCGCGGGCCATCACGCCACCGCCTTCAGCGGCGGCGCGCAAGGCCGGCCGGGCTTCCCGCCGGTTGTGATAGCCCGCGTAGAACGCCGGAACGATCAGCGTGAGTTTGACCAACAAGGACAGCCCATAAGCTGACGTGGGCACCGAGATCGGCAGCACCAGATAGCGGGCCGCCGTGTAAACGCCCGAGGCCAGCAGCAACGTGACGATGCCCAGGGCGAGCGGCGAAAAACGATTCAACAAACGGCTGAGCGCCCGGGAGTCGTCGACAGTATCTTTGGTGAATTGCCGGCGGTTCAACCACAGGTGCAGCAGCACGCCGACCCACAGCGCGGCGGCCGTGATGTGGGCGATCTGCAACCCGATGAACTGCGCCCGCTCCACTGGTTGCGCGGCGGCGTGACTGACCAGGCTGGTGAACACGACCGAGGTGAGCGCGAGCGCGAGCGTCAGCCACCAGCGCCCGGGAATCGCCAGCCGCGCGGCGCCCGCCGTGAGCAGCAACACCCCGATGCGCGCCAGGCCAAGCTGCCCCACCGTGGTCGTAGTCGCGAAGCGCTGGACCGTCGCGAGCTCAACGCCGCCAAAGATGGTTTGGGATTCGATCTCGGCCACTTGCACGAAGAAGTCCAACGCGCCGCCGCCGGCCGCGATGAGTGCGCCCCGCATGGTCCAGCGCGCGACGCCGCCCTCCCATTCCATCCGGCCACCCGTGGGGCGCAGGAGAAACAGTACGAGAAACGGGCCGGCCACGGCCAGGATCAGGCCGAGCAGTTGGGCAGCGTGCAGAGCGGAGTGTTCCATGCGCGACGCGGGAAGTGTGCAAGAGAAGCCGGGAAGAATTCAATCTGAAGTCCGCCAAACTACCAGAACTTGAAGATTCGTTTCTCAGCGGGATCGTATTTGTCCGTCGGGCCGCGCCGGTTTTGCTCGTACTGTTTTTGGCGCTCGTCGGACTTCACCTGCGAGAGCAGTTGTTGAAAGCCCGGGCCGGGTTGTTCCGGTTTGTCCGGTTGTCCGGGCGGGGATGGTGGCTTGGCCGGTTGGGCCAGGCGGGTCCGCAGCTTCGCGAGTTTTGCCTGCACTTCCTCCTGCCCCTGCTGGGCCGGTTGGTTGTCCGGCGCGACCTGCTGCGCCATCGCGTAGCTGGTGGCCGCTTTCTCCAAGTGATTGACCGCCTGCTCGGTCGACTTCGCCTCAACTTGATCAGCGCGTTGTTGCTCCTGTTTGGCGAGCGAGTTCAGCAGCTCGGGCAGCTCCTTCGCCAGCGTGTTGAGCTTGGGCGGCACGGTCGCGTTGTCCGGATTGAGCGCAAGGGTCTGCTCGTAATGATCCGCCGCGGCGAGCAATTCCTCGGCGGCTTCGGCGGGCGCGTTCTGCAAGTCCTGCCGGCCTTCACTGGCGAGCTGGTCGCCGCGCTTCTCCAACAATTGCTCCAACTCCTGTTTCGTCTCGGATTGCGCCTGCTGCGTCTTCGGTTGCACGGCTTTCAAGCCCAGCGATTCGTCGAATTTCTCCAGCGCCTCCTCATATTTTGCGATCGCCTGGTCGGGCGCGTAGGCCGCTTCATTGCGCGCTTCCTGGCGCAGCTTGTCGCCCTGCCGCGCGCGCAACTGCGCCAGTTTTTCCTGCACGCGTGGCTCGCCATCGGCGGCGGGTTGATTCTCCGCATCCAATGACTTCGCCTGGCTGAAGTCCGCCAGCGCTTCTTTCAAATGTTGCGCCGCGCGTTCCTGATCCCAGGAAGGCGCACTGGGATTCTTCAAGGTGTTGTCCGCCCGCTGCTCGGCTTCCGCTGCTTGCTCGGCATACTTCTGCGCGAGCAGGCGCTCGGTCTGCTTCGTCTCGCTTTGAATAGATTCGTCGCGCGGCGCGAGCGCCTGCGCCGAGCGTTGATGATCGAGCGCCGCCTCGAGCTTCTGCATTGCGGGTTCGCGCGCGCCTTCCTGCTTCGCTTCTTCAACCAGTCGCCGGGCCAGGAGCGCATGCAACTTCGCCAGTCGCTGCTCGACCACGTGCAAGTTGTTCTTGGTGGCGGCGTCCTTTTGCCGGGTGGCCAGGGCGACGCGATACGCTTCGCGGCTTTGCTGCCACGCCGCCAGCGCCTCGGTCGGCGCGGCGCTCTCGACATGTTCGCCTGTTCGAAACGCGACGTTGCCGATCTGAAACCAAACCTGATCGCGGAGCCGGTTGGGCAACGGCTGCGCCGCCAGCTCCTGCCACAACTCGTCGGCGCGCTTGAAATCATTCGCGGCGTAGGCGGCCACGCCGGCATTGTAGCGCAGCCACGGATCATCCGGTTGTTGCGCGAGGAGTCCTTGAATCGTCTCAGCCGCCTTCGCTGGTTGCTGCGCTTTCATCTGCTCGCGGGCGTCACGCAGTTCCGCCGCGTCGGCGACGACGCTTAGGCAGCACGCGAGCATGAGGAGCAACGGCTTCATGGCTGGGCGGGAGGCTGAACTTTCTTTCGCTCGCTCACCAGCATTTCGATCAACAACAGCGCCACGCACAACGCGAGCGGGATTTGAAAGAACTCGCCCAGATCCTGCGAGGGCCGCGACTGCGTGCCGCGTGCCAACGGTGCCAGCCCGCGATCGTTCACGGTCATGAGCCCCTCGCCGTCCGGGCCCAGTGCGACGTAAAAGCCGCGGCCCGCCGCGGCCACCTGCTGCAGCACGCGCTCGTTCAGGCGCGACGTAAACTCCTGGCCGAATTCGTTCTTCGCAAATTTGACCGGACCCAATCGCTCGGCGGGCACGCGGCTGCCCGTCGTGCTGCCCACGCCCACGGTGAACACCGCGATGCCTTTCCGCGCCAGTTCGCGCGTCGCCAGGATCGCGTCGCCCTGCAACTCTTCGCCGTCGCTCAACAGAACGATGACCTTGCCGGAGTCTTGTTTCTCATCGAAGGACCGAGCCGCGAGCTTCAGCGCGGCGGCGAGGTCGCTGCCGGGTTTCGAGATTGCCGTCGTGCTGACGCTGCCCAGCGTGCGCTGCACGGCGTGGTGATCCTGCGTGACCGGGGCCATCAGAAACGGCTCGCCAGCGAACACCACCAGTCCGGCGCGATCGCCCGACGGCCGGTCCAGCAGGCGCGCGATCGCGGCCTTCGCGGCGGCCAGGCGGTTCGTCGGTGCGTCGGTCGCGAGCATGCTCTTGGAAATATCGAGTGCGAAGATCAGGTCCACGCCGGCGCGCTCGACCTTCAGTTCGCGAGTGCCCGCCAGCGGACGCGCTAGGGCGACAAGCAGGAAGCCCAGCGCGAACACGAACAGGATCGAGCGCCAGCGGCGGCGGGTGTAATCCACGGAACGGACAAGCTGATCGTGCAGGCGCGGCGCAATGATGCGGTCGAGGTCAGCACGCTTTCGTCGGGCGCCGTAGCGCAACAGCCCGATGCAGACCGGCACCACAAACACGATGAGCACGAGCCAGAATGAATGCGCGAACTTCATGGCAATCGCCTCCAGACGGTTTGGCGCAGCAGCAGTTCGAACAGCAGCAGCGCCAGCCCCGGCGCGGCGAACCACGCCATCAGTTCGCGGTAACTCTGCTGCCGCCCCTCGGTGAACCGCGCCTTCTCCAGTTGATCGATCTGCTGATACACGCTGCGCAGCCCGGCGAAGTCCGCCACTTGAAACAACTGCCCGCCGGTCAGTTTTGGCACCTGCGCCATCTCGTTGTAGTCCAAGTTACCGCCCGCCATGTCCCGGAAGTCCACGATCTGGATCAGGTGTACCTTGATCCCGAGCGGCGCGAGCGCCTTTGCCACTTCGCGCGGCGGCGGCCCGTGGTTCACCTGCTCGGCGTCGCTCACGAGGATGATCACCTTGGTCTGATTCGTCGCGGGGAGGAGATGTTCCGCCGCGATCAACAGCCCGGACCCGGGCGCGGTGCCTTGCGTGGGTTCCTCTTCCTGCAAGCGTTTGATCAACCAGTCGTGATCAAGGGTGAGCGGGCTGATGAGAAACGCCTCGGCATCGAAGCGCACGGCCCCGATGCGATCCATCCGGCGCGCGCGCATGAACTCGCCAATCACTTTGATCAAGGCCTCCGAGCGGGGCACGCGCTTGTGATCCAGCGTGAAGTCCCGCTGCTTCATTGTGCCGGAGAAATCGAGGACCAGCATCAGGTTGATGCCTTTGGCGTCGTCATCGGCCAGACCCTTCTCGACCTGCGGCCGCGCGAGTGCCAGCAGCAGCAGGCCGAGCGCAAGGAAACGAAACGCCGTGAGCCATTGCCGCCGATGGAACCGCGCCCGCCGGCTCGCCGCGCGCAACAAGTCGCCCGATGAGAACGCCACCGCCGCCACCGGCGCGAACCGTCCGCGCAACCACGCCCATAATGGCAGCAGCGCGAGCAACGGCAGGAGCCACCACGACTCGAAGCGGAACGTCTTGAGCACCGGCCAGAGCTCGTTCATCGCGTCACCCCCGGGCCCGAGGGCGCTGGCAGACGCGTCTCGGATACAAACTTCACCGCGGCGACGTGGAGGGTTTCCAGCTCCCGCGTCGCCGCCAGCGCGCGGGCGAATTTTAGAAAATCACAAGCCGCCAGGAATTCGCGGAGCGCCTGTTGGTGTCCGGACTCGAGCCGCGTGGAGGCAGCCGCCTCGATCAAGAATTCCTCGGTGGACCGCCGTGGCGCGACCAGCCCAAACCGTCCCTCGATGTAGCGCCGCACAATGCCCGAAACCGCGATGCCGTAAGGGCGGACATCCCCGGCGCCGATCAAAGCGCGCGCGCGCTCGAGTTCCGCGAGCGCATCTTCGAGGGCGGCGTCGCCGGGGCCGGCGGGCGGCGGTTGGACGGCGCGGCTGGCGCGCCAGCGGCGGATCGCGAACGCGACCAGCGCGAGCAGCAATATGCCCGCGATGAGGCCGGCCACGAGCCACGGGTTCCCCGGCTCCAACAGCCGCAAGTCATCGATGATGTCGGTCTGGTTCGTCACGGGTTCAGCCGGTGATAACGCGTCTTGAAGAACTGGGTGAGCGCGCGGAAATAGGGCTGATCGGTCTGCACCTCGATGCTGTCCAGCCCGGCGCGGCGAAACGTGCGGCGCAAGTCGGTCAACCGTTGCTCGGCATTGCCCGCGTAAAGCTGGCGCGCGGCCGCATCGGCGGTGTCGATCTCCAACACTTCGCCCGTTTCGGCATCCTCAAACGCGATCCAGCCGATGTCCGGCAGCTCGCGCTCGCTCGCGTCTGTGACCGGCACCGTGATGAGGTCGTGTTTGCGCCCGCAGACCTTCAACGCGCGCTCGAAGTCCCGGTCCATGAAATCGGAGATGACGAAGATCACGGCGCGGCGCGAGAGTGCATGATTCAGATGGTTCAACGCCCCGGCCAGGTTCGTGCCGCGCTGCCGGGGTTGATGCGTGAGCACCTGGCTGATGATGCGCAGGACGTGCGACCGGCCTTTGTTCGGGCGGACGTAACTCTCCGTGCCCTGGGTGAAGAGGAGCAAGCCCACCTTGTCGTTATTGCGCACGGCGCTGAAGGCGAGCACGGCGGCCAGTTCCGCGGCCAGTTCACGTTTGCTCTGGTTCACCGAGCCAGTGCCGCCCGAGGCGCTGACATCCACGAGCAACATCACCGTCAGCTCGCGTTCCTCGACGTACTTCTTGACGTGCGTGACGCCGGTCCGCGCGGTGACGTTCCAGTCGATCCGCCGCACTTCATCGCCCGGCTGGTAGGGTCGCACTTCGTCGAAGTCCATGCCGCGACCTTTAAAGACCGAGTGATACTGGCCGGCCATGAGATTTTCGACGAGCCGGAAGGTCCGCATTTCGATGTGCCGGATCTTTTTGAGGAACTCGCGGGGGATCATGGGGCGATGGCGGGCCGGGCGTCGGCCGGGCTGGAGAATGGCTGATGATCCGGGCTGGGCAATGCGCGGCGCTCCTGCTCCTGATAACGTCCCACTTTCATTCCGTTCCTCAGGGGACCGGCACGGTGTCCAGCAGGTGTTGCACGATGTGTTCGCTGGTGACCTCGTCCGCCTCCGCCTCGAAGGTGGTGATCACGCGATGGCGCAGCACTTCGGGCGCGATCGTCTTCACGTCCTGTGGCGTCACGTAGCCGCGGCCCGCCAGGAACGCCGCCGCTTTCGCGGCGAGCGAGAGGTTGATTGTCGCGCGCGGTGAGGCGCCGAAGCGGATGCGGCCCTCCAGCTTGGGTGCGAGGCGTTTCGGATCGCGCGTGGCGAACACGAGCTGCACGATGTAGTCGGTGATCTGCTCGTCGACATGCACCTGATCCACCAGCCGGCGCATGCTTAAAATTTGTTCCCCCTCGACGATGGCGCGGAGCGGTTCACGCGTGGTGGTGCGCGCCATCAGGTGCATGATCTGTTTCTCCTCGGCCTCGCTCGGATAGCCGACGACGACCTTCAACATGAAGCGATCCACCTGCGCCTCGGGCAGCGAATACGTGCCTTCCTGCTCGATCGGGTTTTGCGTGGCCAGCACAAGGAACGGCGCGGGCAGCGGAAAGGTCTCGTCGCCGATCGTCACCTGGCGCTCCTGCATCGCCTCGAGCAACGCCGACTGCACCTTGGCCGGCGCGCGGTTGATTTCATCCGCGAGAATAAGGTTGGCGAAGATCGGCCCCTTCTTGGTCGAGTAGGAGCCATCGCGCGGGTTGTAAATCAAGGTACCCAGTAAATCGCTTGGCAGCAGGTCGGGCGTGAACTGGATGCGCTGGAATTTCGTGTGGATGCACTGCGCGAGCGCGCTGACGGTTGCGGTCTTGGCCAGGCCAGGCACGCCTTCGAGCAGGACATGGCCGTTGGCCAGCAGACCGACGAGTAGGCGGTCCACGAGCTGGTGCTGGCCGACGATGGCGCGGGCCATCTCCTGTTTGATGGCGGCGACCAGCGGGTGCAGCGCCTGGATCTGGCGGTTGAGGTCTTCGATCTCGGACTTCATGGCAGGGATATTGGTGAACTCAGACAACGCAGTGGTGCCGGGCATTCACGCGAAATCTGATTCTCACTGGATCACTCCTGACGATGCAACCCCGGCGTGTGCAACGAATGCCTGCTCGTTGGTTCATGGCCCGGGCAGGGCGTGTGGCCGACCAGCGTGCTCGTCGTCGAATGGGGGACATGTGCGACGTGTGCTGCGTGATCGGGGAAGCGGATTGCCCGTCGAACCAATCGATCTTGCGGACCACACCCTGCCGCCAAATTCGAGGACGCGAACAAGGGCGATCCGGCTGAACGAAGTCACCGTTGCTGCAAATACTCCTCGATCTTGCGGGCTTTGCGCAGGAGATAAGGGCCGTGTTGCCCGGAGATTTCCACGAACTTGTTCAAAGCTTTCATCGTGGAGCGAAACTCTTCCGAGAACTTCGCGTGCTCCTGGTCCTGCCAGGTGTCACCGAGCGCCGAGAACCGGGCGTGCAACAGCGACAGGCGATTCTGGAGGTCCTGGTTGAAGCGCTTCAGTTCCTCGGCGAATCGCCGCACCTCGGCGGGATCCATGATGGCTTGTGACATGCCGCGAAGTTAGCAGGCGGCCCGGCGATCGGCAAAGGGCAAGTGCGGGAAGGTCCAAACGCCGGCGACCAGGCTGGAGCAGCGAAGCCTACAGATTCAGCGCGCCATTCAGCCTTTGGAAACCGGAGCCTCCTTGGTTCTTGGGATTTGGAGCACCACGCTAAACCGGAACGATGTAGTTGGATTGGGGAGCGCACGCGTCTCGCGTGTAGCGGAGCCGTCCCGGCGACGCGCTCCCGCCGTCGCGTGTTGGCAAACCAAACGGTATTGGCAGATGCGGAATCCAAACAGTGTTCGGCGCGATGCCAAACACGGCACGCGAGACGTGCGCGCTCCCCTGAACGGAATCGAACCGGCTAAACCGTGCGCAGGAAGCCATCCCCAGCCGCCGGCAGCAATGTTTCAGTGGCGGCCACGAGCTCGACGAAGCGTTCATCCAGCATCTGCTGGAGCACCACCTCCGACACGCTCACCGATCGGCAGGCGAGTTGCACGAAGCCACGCAAGGTCTCCGCGCCGTAATGCAGCAGCCCCTGCCGGAGCGGCAACGAATAGACGGCCAGCGTCACGCCATAGACCAGCGTGTGCCACGCCTCGGCGCGGCCTTCATCGACGGCCAGCAGGTAGCGCTGGATGAAGCGCTGCTCGCGAAGTGGTTTGAGCCGGCGCAGTTGCTCCCGGCCGATGCGACGGCTGGCCGAAGTGAAATCGCGCAGGCGTGGATGCAACTTCTGTTCGGCGTCGAAGGCGATCAATTCGCGCAGTTCGTTGCGGCTGGCGTGGTCGAAGGCGCGGCGGATGGCCGGCAGCTCGACGGGCAACAGGAGTTCGGCGGTGTAGCGCTTCAGAAATTCGCGCAGCGCCGACGCGTGCTCCACGGCGCCCAGTTGCAGGTGTTTCGCGACGGCGGCAAACTCGACGAGGCCCTCCGCGGTGCCCAACTGGCCGACCAGTGGATGCCAGTCGCCCAGCAACTCGGCGGGCTCGCTGTGCAAAACTTTTTCGCTGGTGAACATCGACACTGGAACGGCGGCGGTTTCGCGCTCGGACAAAGCGCCACCTGCGGCGTGAACGTAGCTTTGGGTTTTCCGCGCTGCCAATCGTAAACGCCCGCGTCACGAAAATTTTATGTCACCGAAAAGTTGACATGACTTGCTTGAAGTTTTGCCGGCACTAGAATCGGACCCACACTTCATGAGCTGGCGCGTCATCTCCACCTGTCCGCCGTTTGCCCAGACCGGCAGCGGTTCGCTTCGCAAGCTTCGCTCGGCCGGCTGTGACGTCACCAACGCCACCGCGCCCGGCCCGTTGAAAGGCGAGGCCCTCGTCGCGGCGTTGGCCGGAGCCGACGCGGTGATCGCGGCGCTGGATGTTTTCGACGAGGAAGTGTTCAAGGCGCTGCCACAGTTGAAGCTGGTGTCGCGTTGGGGCGTCGGCTTCGACGCAGTCGATCTCGCCGCGGCCACGCGCTGCGGGGTCGTCGTGACCAACACGCCGGGGGTGTTGGATGAAACGGTGGCCGACCTCGCGTTTGCGCTCTTGCTCGCGTTGGCCCGGCGCATTCACACCAGCCACGCGTCGATGCAGCACGGCGACTGGACGCCGGAGTGGGGCGCGGATGTGCATGGCAAGACCCTGGGCTTGATCGGGTGCGGGCGCATCGGGACCGCCGTGGCGCGGCGGGCGAAGGGATTTAACATGCGGCTGCTGGCGTTTGATCTTCGGCCGAAGCCCGACGCACTAAACCTTGGTGTGGATTTTGTCCCCCTGGAAACTTTGCTGGCAGAAGCAGATTTCGTGAGCCTGCACGCGGCGGTGACGAATGAAAGCCGCGGCATGATCGGCGAGGCGCAACTGCGCCTGATGAAGCCGACGGCTTACCTGATCAACACGGCGCGCGGCGCGTTGATCGATGAAGCGGCGCTCGCGCAGGCGCTCAACAAGGGACAGCTCGCCGGCGCGGCGCTTGATGCGTTTTGCACGGAGCCGCTCCTGCGTTTCCACCCGTTGCGCACCGCCCAGAACATTCTGCTCACCCCGCACATCGCCTCCCTGACCAACGACAACGGCGAACGCATCAGCGCGGCGGCGACGGAGGCCGTGCTGGACCTGGTCACCGGCCGGAAGCCGCGTTTCGTTTTGAACCCGGACGTGCTGACGAGCCGGGCTCTGCGAGCCACGCTGGCGAACTGACGTCATGAAAACCAACTCCGTCCGCCACCGCATGAAGCAGGGCGAAGCAACGTTTGGCACCTGGCTGACTTTGCCGGACCCGGTCGCGGCGCGGTTGCTGGCCACCAGCGGCTTCGACTGGATCACGGTCGAACTCGAACACACGGCCACGACGTTCGAGACGGCGGCGCTCAGCTTCGCGCTGATTGCGGCGGGTGGTTGCGTGCCGCTCGCGCGCGTGCCGGTCAACTCGACGGAAAACATCAAGCGCGTGCTCGATACCGGCGCGTGGGGGGTGATTGTCCCGATGGTCAACTCGCGGGCCGAGGCGGAAGCCGCCGTCGCGGCGGCCCGTTTTCCTCCGCTGGGCCGGCGCTCGGTGGGCGGTCAGTTGAATGCCGCGAACTTCGACGCCGATCAGGCCACCTATCGCCAACGGGCGAACGAGGAGATCCTGGTCGTCGTGATGATCGAGCACGTGGACGCGGTGGCCGACGCGGAGGCGATCATCACCACGCCGGGCATCGATGCCATTTTCATCGGGCCGAACGACCTGCTGAACTCGCTGGGCCAGATGCCGTCCTTCGAAAGTGAGGCGCCGGAGTTTGTCGCCGCCGTGAATCGAGTTCGCGAGCTTTGCCAGCAGCATCGCGTGCCCGTCGGCATTCATGTGATTTCGCCGGAAGCGGCAAAGCAGCGGGTGGCGGAGGGTTTTCAGTTCATCGCGCTGGGCAGCGATGCGGGCTTCATGTTGGGGAAGGCGCACGAGATCACCAGCGCGCTGGGCCTGGCCCGCACCACGAGCGCGGCGGCGAAGTATTGAAGCGCATGCACATCGTTGTCCTCGACGGTCACACCTTGAACCCCGGCGACTTGAGCTGGGATGAACTGAGAGCGCTCGCTCCTTGCGACCTTTACCCCCGCACGCCGCCGGAACAGCTCCAGGCGCGCGCCAAGTACGCCGACGTGCTCATCACCAACAAGTCCCCGTTGCGGCGCGAGCACCTGGTGGAATTGCCCAAGCTCAAATACATCGGCGTCACGGCGACCGGTTACAATGTCGTGGACGTTGAAGCCGCGCGAGAACGAGGCATAATCGTCACCAACGTGCCGACCTATGGCACGCGGTCCGTGGCGCAGATGACGTTCGCCCTGTTGCTTGAGCTCACGCAGCAGGTGGGGCATCACAGCCGTCGCGTCGCCGACGGTGCCTGGGTCGCGAGCGCGGACTGGTCGTTCTGGGAGCGCCCGCTGATCGAGCTGGAGGATCTCACGATCGGCATCGTGGGCTTTGGACGCATTGGTCGCGCGGTGGCGGACCTGGCGCGCGCGTTCGGAATGTCGGTGCAGTTGGCGACGCGCTCGCAGCCAGCGGATCTGCCCGCGGGCATGCGGTTGGTCGCGCTGGATGAACTCTTCCGCACGAGCGACGTGGTGACGTTGCATTGTCCGCTGACGCCGGAGACGAACGGGTTGGTGAACGCCGAACGACTCGCGCTCATGAAGTCATCGGCCCTCCTGCTCAACACGAGTCGCGGTCCATTGATCGACGAAGCCGCGCTGGCGGTGGCGCTCAATGCGCAGCGGATCGCCGGGGCTGCGCTCGATGTACTTTCCGTGGAACCACCGGCCGCGAACAACCCTTTGTTGGGCGCGCGGAACTGCCTCCTCACACCACATATTGCCTGGGCCACGCGCGCCGCGCGGACGCGCTTGATGCGAATCGCCGTCGCGAATGTGCGGGCCTTCCTTGCAGGGCGGCCCGTCAACGTCGTGAATTGAGACGCGCGTTGTTGGAATGCTGAGCAGTGCCTTGGCGCGGGGGCGGCGAAGCGCGGGCGGGGTGACTTGGCACTTGAAATGTTCGCGTTCGTCCAGATTATCCGGGCAACGCCTCGTGCGGGCTGTGCGCGGCTCTTCAACTCTGAACTAGGATGAATCGAATTCGTACCGTCAGGATCGTGGGCTTAGCGTGTGCCTTGGTGGCACTCACGTTAAAGCTGTCCGCACAGTCGTACACCCTCACCGGCAGCAATGCTCCGGGGACGACGCGCGATTTTCCCATCACCATTCCGGCGAGCGTGACCAACGTCGCCATCAGCGTCGTCGGCACCGCGTCCACGTATTCGCATCTGTTGCTGCGCGCGGGGGCCACGCCCTCGGATGCAAACTATGATTTCATCGCCGCACTCGACGGTCAGGCGAACGCCATCAACCTGGAGACGCCGCAGTTGACGCCGGCCAACTATTTTCTGCGGGTGCGTACGCCGATCAGTTCGTTGACCCATTCATTCACCGTCACGGTGGCGACCAATCTGGCTGGCATGCGCTCGGCGGCGACTCCCGCGACCAAGCCGCTCACCTCGACCACGACCGGCGACTTGGCGGCCTTGGGCTGGCACTACTACCGCGTCGAAGTGCCGGTCGGCCTGCCCGGCTGGCGCGTGGTGCTCAATTCGACCGGCAACAATCCCGACCTCTATGTGCGGAAGGATGCGTTGCCGACCACCGCCACCTATTTCCGGCGGAGCCTCGCGCAGACGAACGACGTGATTGCATTTGCGGCGAATGAGCTGACGCCCGGCGCGTATTTTATCGGCGTCTATCAGCCGACCGGTACCGCGAGCTACACGCTGCGGACGGAATTGATCAGCTTCACGACGCTGGCGTGGGATCCGGGACTCACCCATCTCGGCACGCAGGTTTACACCCATCCCAACGCGGTTGCGGGAGACTACTACTTCAAGCTCACCACCGAGAACACGTCGCTGGCGGCATGGCGCACGGCCCTGAACGTGACCGCCGGTGAGGCGAACATTTATCTGGCGAAAGGAACGCCGCCGGGTTTGTCCACCAACCTGTTCAAGTCTGAGCGCATCGGCTCGGACGGTTTCGTGGTTAATGGCGCTTCGTTTGGCGCGGGCGAGGACTGGTACTTTATGGTGCGCGCGGAAACGGGGGCGCAGTGGAACCTGGTCAGCGGCGAGCCTTACGTGGCGGATCTGGGCACAGTGGCCGCGAATGGCTCGAGCGGCAGCGGCAATGTCAGCATGGGGGCGGAAGGGCTGCGCTTCTTCAAGACCACGGTGCCCTCCGACGCGCTGGGCTGGCGGCTCTGGTTGAACGGCCTCGGGAACACGCTTTACGTCCGGCGCACAACCGTGCCCCTGCCCGGCGCAAGCGATCAATCGCAGGCCGGCCAGTTGCTCGTGGTGCCGAGCTACCTGGTGGGTGGTCAGCTTTACTTTGTCGGCGTGAGCGGCGTCCCCGGCACGGTCATCAACCTTGATTCCCGGCTCCAGGCATTCACCGACCTCGCCTTTTCGGCGAGCACGCCGCTCGCTGTGACGGGTTTTGGTTATACGACCTTCCGCGTGCAGGTGCCCCCGGAGCAACTCGCGTGGCAGGTCAACGTGCTGGTGACCACTGGCAATCCCGACGTGGCGGTGCGTCGCAACTTCATCCCCACCGACAAGAACAATGACGCCTATTCGGAAGTGGCGGGCGCGGTGTCCGACAGCATCACGCTCGTGCCGCCCACGCTCAGCGACGGCACGTTCTTCGTCACCGTTTACGGGACCAATGCCTATACCTGCACGCTGCAAAGCGGCCCGCCGGAATTTACTGAGATCAATTTTACGAGCAGCACCACCAACCTCGACGTGAACCGCGTCGGCTGGCGGTTCTTCAAGGTCTCCGACATCAACCAGCAACTCGGCGCGCTCGGCTGGGATCTGTTCATCACGAGCTTCGCGCCCGGCACCAAGATCGCCCTGCGGCGCAACGCGGCACCCGGCATTTGGAATTATCGCAATAGCAACATCGGCACGGAAGGCGAGTATGACTATCTCAGCGCGGCGGATTTTCTACAGCGACCCGGGCATCAGGCGGACATCTGGTACGTTGGCGTTTACAATCCCACCACGGCGCTGGGACCGTTCAATTTGGTAGCGCGCGAACTGACCGCTGACCCGCTGGTGCTGGATGGCGGCAATGCAATTCGAGCGGCGGTGCCGGCGGGCAAGTGGCAGTTCTTCCGGGTGGACGTGCCGGGGGACACGCTCGGCTGGGATGTGCGGTTGAACAACGTGACGGCCGGCTTGCCGCAGTTGGTGGTGCGCCGTGAGCTGCTGCCGATCTCCCTCGCTGATATTGGATTTTCGTCGACGGCGATCACGCTGACCAACTGGCCCACCGGCAATCAATGGTCCGCCGGCGCGGACTGGACGGCGCGCACTCTTTCTACCGATGGCTTGGTGACCGAGACCGGGCGGATTCTGACGATGGGCTATGGCCGTCCCTTGGAAGCGGGGACGTATTACGTGGGCGTGCTGGGCACGGCTGGCTCGACGGCGGCGATGAGCTACACGCTGGCGAGCCGGGGCATGGGACCGGGGCAGCTCCTACCCGTCAAGGACCTCGCATTTCAAGGTGGTCGGGCCACCAACAACACCCTCGCGGCCCGCGACGTCGCGGTGTATCGGGTGAACATCCCGCCCAACAAACCCAGCTGGAAAGTTCGGCTGGCTATGACGAGCGGCGACGCGGTGCTGACGGTGGCCCGCGAACGAATCCCCAACCTCACGGCGGCGAGCAACGGCTCCGTCACCAACACCCTCACCGCCGGCAAGCGGATGTTGAAAGCGGGGAACGAGCACCTGGTGCTATTGCCGGGTGCGGGGCAAGCCACGGTGATTCCGGGCGACTACTATCTGCTCGTGGCCAGTGAAGGCCAGGTGGATCCGGGGTTCCCCACGCGCAGCGGCACCGGCGCGGCGCATTTCATCATCGAGAGCCAGGGCCAGTTGCCGGAGGTTGATCTGGGGTTGCTCGACAACGATGACCTGATCTACGCCAGTGAATTGGAAGGCGGCGAAGTGGCGGCTTTTCATTTCTCCAACCACCCCTATCCCACCACGCTCGGGTTTGAGCTGTCGCTGGAGGATCGATCAGGCAACCCGGTCATGGTGTCGCGAGGTGAGCTCGAACTGGCGGATCCGGGTGCGGCCAGCACGGGCAATTTGGTGGTAGCGGAAGTCTATGGGAATGAAGGTGGGCAGGGCAATGCCCTGCAAGCCTCACCCGGCAGCATCACCATCTCAGACCCGTTCTTGAACGAGACGGTGATGCTGATGGCGCGCGGAGCCGCGGGCAGCTACACGGATGCGTCCTACACCTTGCGGGTGCGCAAGCTGGTGCCCACGCCGCTGGCGTTCGATGGCGGCGTTGCGCCCGTGGTGGGCCAGACCCACGGCTATAAATTCTTTCGGGTGGAAGTGCCGGATGCCGCACTGGGCTGGGACGTGCGCCTGACCGATGTGACGGGTGGCTCGCCGCAATTGATCATCAACCGCGAGGTGCTGCCGTTGAACATCGCCGCTGCCGGCTGGAACCCGGGCAAGGATCTGTTCTGGCCGCCGGGCGCCAATTGGATTGCCGGCAAGGATTTCACGCAGCGGACGTTTTCCGCGGATGGCAGCGGGAACGAGGACGGACGCATCCTCGCGATGGGCATGGGGCAACCGCTCGAGCCGGGCACGTATTGCATCGGCGTATACAATCCGCTTTTCCCGCAGCCGATGAGCTACACCCTGCGGACCCGCGGCATCGGCGATGGACTCAGCATCCCGGTCGTGGATGTGCCGTTCGCCGGGGGCAGTGTTACCAACCTCAACGTCGCGCCCCGCGAGGCTTCGTACTTCCGCGTCGTGGTGCCGCCCGGTGTGAAAAGCTGGCAGGCGAAGCTGCGCCCGCTCGCGGGTGAGGCGGCGCTCATTGAATTGACGAACTACGTGCCCGGCGTGCTGAGCGGGCGCGCGGGATCCATCGGCAAGGCGATGCAGAAGTCCAACGCGGAGCAATTCCTGCGACTGCCCGACAGCCCCGCCACCACGTTCCCGACCGGCACTAATTATCTGGTGGCCGTCAGCGAAGGCAACGTCGGGCTCGCGAACCGGATCGGCACCGGGACGAGCAGCTTTGTCTTCGAGAGTCGCGGTGTGCTCCAACCCCTCGACCTCGGGACGGTGGGTGGGACGGACCTGACGCATTCGGGTACGCTTGAAGGCGGCGCCGTGCGGGCCTACCAGTTCACCGTGCCGGTGGGCATGACGAGCCTTGAGGCGCAAATCCTCAACCCCACGGGAAGCCCGGTCATCGTGCTGCGTCAGGGAGCCGATTATCCATATCCGGGAGCGGCTTCGACGGTCACTGGCTCGGGCTCCGTGATTGCGGACGACTATGGCAATGTCGGCGGCCTCCCCATCGTCGCCCTGACCGGCAATGCCAACACGAACCTGGTCTCCGTGGCCAATCCCGCCAGCGGCACTTACACCGTCCTCGTCAAAGCGCGGGGCACGCTCGTGGATTACGCCGATGCGACTTACACGTTGATCGTGCGCGCCACCAGTGTGGTCGATCTCGCCTTCGATGGCTCGCAGTCGGTCGTGAATCAAGTGGCGGGAACGTGGCGCTACTTCCGCGTGATCGTGCCCGCGGACGCGCAGGGCTGGGATCTGCGTCTCACCGACGTGCTCGCGGGACTGCCGCGACTGGTCGTGCGCCGGGACTTGCTCCCCAGTTCATTGAGCACCTCGGGCTGGGGCACGCCGGCCGTGGCGACGAGTTGGCCCACCGGCAATCCGTGGGCGGCCGGGGCTGATTGGACGCGTCGCACCAGTTCGGCGGATAACCTGATCAACGAGGATGGGCGCATCCTGGCAATGGGCATGGGGCAGCCGCTGGAGCCGGGGATTTATCACGTCGGGGTTATCAACAGCGCCGGGACCAGCGCGATGAGCTACACGCTGGTCAGCCGCGGCATCGGCGGCGGCCACACCATTCCGGTGGTGGATTTGAATTACGTGGGCGGCACCGCCACGGTGATCGATCTGCCGGCGCGCGAGGCCGCTTATTTCCGGGTGCCCGTGCCGGCCAACCGGCCGGGCTGGAAGTTGAAGGTCACCTCAACCGCCGGCGAGGCGATGTTGCTGGTGTTAAGCAACCGCGTGGCGAACATCGATACCGGTCGCAAGAGCGGCTCGCTCAACGGTGCGTTTATGCAGAAGGCGGGCAATGAGCATTACCTGGTGCTGCCGGAACCCGGCCAGTCCAACATCATCAGCGGGTACTACCATCTGGCCGTGGTCAGCGAGGGGATCAATCCGGCCTCGGCCACCCGCATCGGCACCGGCAGCAGCACGTTCACCGTCACGAGCGTTGGGGACGTGCCCGTGGTGAACCTGGGCAATCTGGGCGGCAATACACTGACGAGGCTGGACGCGATCGAGGGCGGCGAGAGCAAGGCTTACCAATTCGTCGTGGCCCCGGGCACCCCGGCGATCGAGCTACGCCTGGAAGATCGCGTGGGCAACCCGGTGATGGTGCTCGCGCCCGGCACGGCGCTGCCGGATCCCGGTGCCCGAGTGACCCCGGCCGACAACTACGGCAACGATGGCGGGCAAACTCCAACGGCCGGCGATGACAACATCGTGACCGTGGCCAATCCCGTGGCCGGTCCGTACACGCTCGTCGTCAAAGCCCGGGCTCAGAGCGGCATCAACCCGAACGCATCGTACAATCTGCTCGTGCGGCAGGTGCCCGTGCCGGCGCTCAACTTCACGCCGGAGTTTAATACGAACGGTCTGAGCAATGTCGCGCTCGGCCAACTGCTCGACAGCCAGCGCGCCTTCTACAGGGTTGTCGTACCGACCAACGTGAACGATCAGCCCGTGATCGGCTGGTCATTGGAGCTTTCCCAGTCTTCCGGCCAGGCCGGGCTGCGTGTCCGGCGCGATACACTTCCGACTGATTCACCGGCGGGGATGCCCTTCACGCCCCACGCCGCAGTGGTGACGGCGCCGTTCCTCACCAATGGCACGTGGTATGTCGAAGTGCAGGGCACCAACACGACGGCCTTCACGCTGGTCAGCTCCGCCCTCCAACTGCAACGGCCGGTGTGGACGATGCCGGAGCTCGGGCAGCCGGCCACCACGCCTGGGCTGACGACGCCCGACTTTGGCGACACCGGCGTCAACCCGAATGGCACCGCCCTGCCGGGTGACGGCGGCATTGATCTGGAGCTGGGCCGTTATCACTTCTACGCCGTGGAAGTACCCGCCAACAACGGCGGTCTGCTGCGCGTGCAACTGGAGGGCATCAGCGGCAATCCCGATCTCTACGTGCGACCACTCCTCCCGCCCACCGCCGCGCACACGACCAACGGCCTCAGCGGCACCACCTACGAGCGTTCGCTGACCGGCGTCGCGACCGAGTACGGCAACTTCGTACCCATCAACGGCAAGACCGAGACCGAATTGCAGCCGGGCACGTGGTATCTCGGCATCCGCGCCGTCGCCAACGCGAATGCCCGCTACCGGATGAAGCTCTCCATCGGGTCCATCCAGGATCTGCCACTCGCCGGTGGTTCGCTCACCGGCCAGGTCATTGCCGGCAACGACTGGCGCTACTACCGGGTGCAGCTTCCGAACCCCGCGCCCGCCGGCTGGCAACTGACGTTTAACCAGGAAGCGGGTGATGTGGTGATGCATCTGCGCGACACGCTGCCTCCGGGCAACGGGGTGAACAATGGCGGGACGCAATACCGCGACTGGACCACCGACGCCAAGAACACCGGCCCCTACGGGAGCTTCGACGCGGCGGGCACTTACACCTTTGGTGTGCCACCCATTCGGCCGGGCAGCGTTTACTACGTCGGCATTCGCGCCAAGAACGACGCGACCTTCTCGGTGTCCTCAGCCACCACCGGCGGCACTCTGCCGCTGCCGCCGATCATTGAATTCTATGGCGGCTCAGTGAACACCTCGATTCCCCCGAACAGCGAGCTGGCCTATCGCATACTGACGCCGGCCGATGGTTTGCGGTGGCGTCACACCTCCGGGCATTCGAACACCGTGCAGGTGTTCATCGAGAACGGCACGAGACCGGTCAAGGCGGCGACTGATGATTTCCGGAGCACGGCCGCGAACAGTTCGTGGGATGAGCATCTCATTGGTTATCCGTGGTTGCCGAACCAGACCTATTTCCTGATCGCGTCCAACACGACGGGGTTGGCCCAAGCCTTCACGTTCAACATGAACGGCAGCAGCGTGACGGCCGACGACGACAACGACGGCATGCTCGACGTGTGGGAGCTCCAATACTTCGGCTCATTGTCCGAGGGGGCGGCCGAAGACTTCGACTTCGACGGCGTCATCAACGTCCATGAGTTCATCGAGCACACCAACCCGGACGACCGGACCTCGTTGTTGCCCCGCCTGGTGGTGGTGGCGGTGAATGGCACCGTGGCGATCAATCCGCAGGCGACCAACTATGTCCAGGGCACGGTGATCTCACTGACGCCTACTCCAAACGCGGGCTTTCAGTTCCTCGATTGGAATGGCAGCGCGACCGGTGCGGGCATTCCGCTGGTGATCACGATCAACACGAACATGACCATCACTCCGCGGTTCCGTGTGCCCGGCGATGATTTCGACCAACGGCTTCCGTTGAGTGGTTACGTCGCCAGCCATCCAGGTCTCGTCAACGCGGGCGCCTCCCGGCAAAGCGGCGAGCCCAGCCACGGCGGCAATGCCGGCGGCAAATCCGTCTGGTGGCAATGGACAGCTCCGGCGGGCGGAACGGTGACGGCCACCACGGCTGGCAGCAGCTTCCGCAACGCGCTCGCCGTTTATACCGGCGCGAGTGTCAATGCGCTGACGCTGGTGGCGGGGAATCTCGCGCTCGTCGGCAACACGACCGCGCAGGTGCAGTTCACCGCCGTGCCGGGAACGCAGTATCACGTGGCGATTGACGGCTTCAACGGCGCCGCCGGCACCGCAGTGCTTTCACTGTCCTTGAGCGGCGGCCCGCCGCAGTTGGGCGAACCGGTGCGCGGAGGCGACGGGCTGTTCCGGTTCACAATCACCAGCGAGCCCGGCTTGGTGCTGGATGTCGACAGTGGCCAGGACATCGGCGGTTGGTCCTACTTGAAAACGGTAACCAACCTGACGGGTACGCTGGAGTTTATTGATCCCACACCGGCAACGCTGCCGCGGCGGTTTTACCGCGGGAACGCCCCTTGACGGCACCGGGCTGAGCTCCGTATTTCCGTCGGGCGTCCGCCATCGAATCGAGCGGACGAGAAGCCCGTTTGATCGCTGGCAGGGGAACCACCAGCACAGGGCAGCGCGCCTGTCGCACCACCCGCTCGGCGGTGGTGCCGATCAACATGCGCTCGAACGCGCCGTGACCCCGGGAACCGATCACGATGAGATCCGCCCCAATCTCATCGGCAAAGCCAAGGATCTCCTCCGCAGCGCGCCCCGTCCTCACCCTTTGGTGCGTGGGGCGGATGCCCATGCGCCGCGCCAGTCGTGCGAGGTGTTCCTCTGAGAGTTCCGCAATTTGCGGCAGATCCATCCGGATCGAGGTGAGGAACACGTCGGGTATTACGGCGGGCGCGATGACATGGAGCAACGCCAACCTAGCGTGTTGCCGGCGGGCCAACCGCACCGCGTAGGCTAACGCCCGGTCCGCTGCGTAGGAGAAATCGGTGGGCACAAGGATGGTGGCCGGGCGCCTGACACTTTTGGCGGCCGGCGCAGGGGTCTGCGGGTGACGCATCCGCAGACTCCGCATCTTGATACGTGGGCTGAGTTTCATTTGACGCACCACTGTTCAATCTCTTGTGCCCGCTTTTTCCGCCGTTGCCGGCGCGCGGTCATGATGGGACTGCCGCTCAAGGGTGAGCAGCTATTCCACTTTCACCATGTGCGCCGAGGGCTTGGCGGATTTAACCTTCGCCAGGTGGACGCTGAGGATGCCGTCTTTGAATTCGGCATTCACCTTGTCCCCCACCGTTTCTTCCGGCAGCGAGAAGCTGCGCAGGAAGGAACCGTAGGAGCGTTCCACCCGGTGATACTTTTTAGTCGTCTCTTCCTTCTCAAACTTGCGCTCGCCAGTGATGGCGAGCACGCCGTTTTCGACGGTCACTTTAATGTCGTCGCGTTTCACCTCGGGCAACTCGACCTTGATGAGAAACTCCTTCTCATCCTCGGAGACGTCCACCAAAGGCGACCATTCCGACACCACGACCGGCTCGCGAAACGCGGCTTCCGGTTTGAGCAGGGACCGCCCGAGCATGCCCGTGATCCGGCTTTGGATCTCGTCCAGCTCGCGGAGGGGATTCCACTTGGAGAGCATTGTCATAACTTGCCTTTCTTCCTAGTTGATCGTTTCGACCAATTCCCTTTTGCCCTGACCTACTAGTAAACCCAGCCGCGCGGGCCGCTCAACGGATATTGCCGTACTGAGGGCGCCGGTTGCTCGCGCTTCCTACGGCCGGCAAGATTGACCTGGGTCAAGGTTCCCCGGTGCTGGCTTAGGTATCGTTTGCCGCGATGCAAGTGGTGTTGGAGCCGGCCGCCGCCAATCGCATGTCAGCGAAGAATTGAGTACCGATGAATCAACCGCCTGCACTATTTCCCGCCAGCAGACGAAGGATTCTGCGCCGCTGGTCATGCGCATTGGCAGCGCTGGTGGCAACGGGCGTCTGCCTCTGGGCGGCGGAAAAACTGGTGCTGCCGAAGGTCTCGAAACCAGAACCGGCCCAGCCCAAAATCGGGCTGGATACGGATAAGCACCTCGACAAGACGCCACCGCGCCAGACCAAGGGACTCGACCTGGTGAAGATGGGTTGGACCTACGACTGCAACGAGTGCCACAAACTGATCGAACCCAAGTGGCATTACGACGGCCGGCCCATGGTCGAGCACGAGCAGGTCAAGTTGAACCATGGCAACAACCGGTTTTGCCTGAACTGTCATTCGGCGAAGAACCACAACGTGTTCGTGGATTACGACGGCTCGGAGATCAAACAGCAGGACGTCGTGCAATTGTGCGCGCGCTGCCATGGCACGACGTATCGCGACTGGCAACATGGCGCGCACGGGCGCACGAACGGACATTGGGACAAATCCAAGGGCGAGCAGACTCAGTTGCGCTGCATTCAGTGCCATGATCCGCATGACCCCGCTTACAAACCCATCTTGACGTTGCGGGCTCCCGATTACCCCGCGCGAGCGGCCGGGAGTGCGCACAGCAGCCAACCCGAAACGGCGAAACACTGAGCAAGAAACGTCATGGCCAACGGTTCACCCATCCAACCCAAGCGCGTCGAAGAGGCGCTTAAGCCGCTCACGCGGCGCACGTTCCTCAAGGGGACCGCCGCGACGATGGCGGGGGTCGCGGGGTTGGTGTCGGCCTTGCGTCCGCTGCTCTCTCTGGAGCGGGGCGAGATCACAATGGATGAGCTGTTGCAGAAGCACTATTCGCAGCTCAAGCCGGAAGACATGCAGCACATTCTCGGCGTGCTGGAAAAGAAGTGCGAGCGGGAGTATGGCGTCAAGCCGGACATTCGCGACATCAAGCCCCTCGCCGGGGTGCAGTTCGGCTACGCGCTCAGTCTCACCAAGTGCATCGGCTGCCGCAAATGCGCGCACGCCTGCATGGCGGAGAACAACCAGTCCCGCGATTACGACGATGACGTCAACATGTCGTACATCCGGGTGCTCGAACTCGCCAAAGGTTCGATCAACGTCGAGACCTCGGACCACTACTACACCGGCGAGGTGCCGAAGAAGGACAAGTATTACATGCCCGTGCAGTGCCATCAGTGCCAGGAATCGCCCTGCACCAAGGCGTGCCCGGTGCAGGCGACCTGGATGGAACCGGACGGTGTGGTGACGGTGGATTACAACTGGTGCATCGGCTGCCGCTACTGCATGGCCGCGTGTCCCTATGATGCGCGACGCTTCAATTTCAAGAAGCCCACGATCGGCGAGCAGGCGATCAATCCCAACCAGAGTTACCTGAGCAATCGCATCCGGCCGAAGGGCGTGGTCGAGAAATGCACGTTCTGTCTGCACCGCACGCGCGAGGGCAAGTACCCGGCCTGCCTGGAGGTGTGCCCCACCGGTGCCCGGGTGTTTGGGAACCTCTTGGACCCGGCCAGCGAGATCAATTACATCCTCAAAAACAAGCGGGTGTACATCTTGAAGGAAGATGCCGGGACCGTGCCGAAGTTCTATTACTACTTTGATTAAACCGCCATGAACACCGCCAAAGATTATCTGATCTTTCTGGGCCGCATCTGGC
Source organism: bacterium (assembly GCA_031362805.1). Taxonomy (GTDB): domain Bacteria; phylum Verrucomicrobiota; class Verrucomicrobiia; order Limisphaerales; family RI-55; genus RI-55. The sequence goes on along the minus strand of JANLTG010000035.1, from coordinate 15,285 downwards.
GCCTGTCCTGGCAGGGCAGTTGGAAATACAACAGCTGGATGATCCTGCTCGGGGTCGTCTCGCTGGTCGGGCTCAACGCGTACGCCAAGCAGTTCGTAGTCGGTCTGGAAACCACCGGCATGACCAACCAGGTCTCGTGGGGCGCTTACATCGCCAACTTCACGTTCCTGGTCGGCGTCGCGGCGGCGGCGGTGATGCTCGTGATCCCGGCGTACATCTACAAGAACGAGGAGATGCACAAGGTGGTGCTTTTCGGCGAGTTGATGGCCATCGCCGTCATCGTCATGTGCCTGTTGTTTGTGACGGTGGATCTGGGCCGGCCGGATCGCTTCTGGCACCTGATCCCGCCGTGGGGAAAAATGAACTGGCCCATCTCGATGCTCTCGTGGGACGTCATCGTGCTGAACGGCTACCTGCTGTTGAACCTCCACATCTGCGGCTACCTGCTCTACATGAAGTATCTCGGCCGCAAGCCGACCAAACTGTTCTACATTCCGATGGTCTTCGTCGCGATCTTCTGGGCGCTCAGCATTCACACGGTGACTGCGTTTCTGTATGTGGGGTTGGCCGGACGCCCGTTTTGGAATTCACCGATCGTAGCGCCGCGCTTCCTGGCTTCTGCGTTTGCGGCCGGCCCGGCGCTGCTCATCCTGACCTTCCAGATCATTCGCAAGGCGACCGGTTATTGGATCGGCGACGACCCGATCAAGCTCCTGCGCCGGATCGTGCAAGTGACCCTGTCGATCAACTTGTTTCTGCTCGGGTGCGAGTTGTTCGCCGAGTTCTATTCGGGCACCTATCACGCCGCGTCAGCGATCTACTTGTGGACCGGTTTGCACGGCCATGATGCGCTCGTGCCGTGGATCTGGTCCGCGCTCTTCTTGAATATCGGCGCGTTGGTCGTGCTGATGTCGCCGCTGAGCCGGGAGTTTGTTCCGCTCAACCTCGCCTGCGTCGCGTTGATCATCGGCATCTGGATCGAGAAAGGCATGGGCCTGATCGTGCCCGGCTTCATTCCTTCTCCGCTGGGCCAGATTGTTGAATACACGCCCTCCACCAACGAGACCTTGATCTGCGTGGGCATCTGGGCGTTCGGCGCGTTGATGTATTCGTGGATGCTCCACGTGGCCATCCCGATCATGCGCGGCGATCTCCGCGCGGCGCCCGATTCTTCCACTTCCATTTCCCTGAAACCTCAACCGGCAACCTGATCATGAAAACTCATCTCAACCCCTGGATCGTTGCGGTGGTGCTCGCGGCGGCCCTGACATCCACCGCCGCCGCTGCGTTCGCCCCGAAGACCCTGTCTCCGCAGAGCATCGCCTGCGTGGCCTGCCATAAAAAAGAAAGCGCCGCGGTGTACGAACAGTGGGGCTCCTCCAAGCATTTCCGGGGCAACGTCGGTTGCTTTGAATGCCACACGGCCGGCGAGAAAGACACCGATGCTTTTGAGCACTACGGCCAGAAGATCTCCACGATCGTGTCGCCGAAGGATTGCGCGCGCTGCCACGAACAGGAGGTCAAGGAGTTCACCGAATCGCATCACGCCAAGGCCGCCCGCATCCTCGGTTCGCTCGACAACACGCTGGCCGAAGTGGTGGAAGGCAACAACGCTTTCAAGACCACCGCCTTTCCGCACGGGGTCAGCGCGGCGGCGGTGAGCGGCTGCTGGCAGTGTCACGGCGCCGAGGTCAAAGTTCTGCCGACTGGCCGGCTCGATCCCGCGACCTGGCCCAACACCGGCATCGGCCGCATCAACCCCGATGGCTCGGAAGGCTCCTGCACCGCGTGCCACTCACGGCACGCCTTCAGCGCGGCCCAGGCGCGAACCCCCGACACCTGCGGCAAGTGCCACATGGGCCCCGACCATCCGCAGATCGAAATCTACAACGAGTCCAAGCACGGCATCGCGTATCGCGCGAACGTCGACAAGATGGCCCTGGACAACGCGAAGTGGATCGTGGGCGAGGATTACAGCGCCGCCCCGACGTGCGCCACCTGTCACATGAGCGCCACCAAGGACCAGCCGGTGACGCATGACATCGGCTTGCGCATCTCGTGGAACAACCGGCCGGAGATTTCGATCCGGCCCGAAGTGGCGGATGCCAAACTCGGCCTGCCCGGCAAGGACGTGCCGTGGGAGAAGCGGCGCGCCAACATGGTTAATGTCTGCATCAACTGCCACAGCGAGAACTACGTGCAGTCATTCTACACGCAGTACGATGGCTTGATCGAATTGTATCACGACAAGTTCGCCAAACCCGGGCTGGAGCTTTACAAGGCCGCCAAGCCCCTGCTGCTGGGGCCCCAGTTCGCCAACAAAATCGACTATGTCTGGTATGAAATCTGGCATCACGAAGGCCGCCGCGCCCGCCATGGCGTGAGCATGATGGGGCCGGATTACACGCACTGGCATGGCACCTACGAGGTCGCCAAGCATTTCTACTCGGAATACATACCCGAGCTGCAGGAGCTGGCGGAACGCAACTTGAAGTCCGAGAATGCCGACCGCAAGAAAGCCGCCGAAACCCTGCACACGCTTCTGGAAAACACCCTCAGTGGCGACAATCACAAGTGGTTTCTAAACAAGATGGACCCTGCGGAAAAAGCGCGCCGCCAGGAGCAGGTGAAGGAATTCCAGCAGCGCTACGCGAAATGAACGGCCTCGTCCAAACCGCCGATGAGCTCCGCCGCATGAGCGCAGCGGAGCTCGTCGAGGTATTTGAAGACAGCCTCACCAACCGGTTGCGGGAGCAGGCCGGGGAGGCGCGCCTCAAACACGGCGGCCTGCGCCCGGGCAATTTCGAGACGTTTCTGGCCGATCGCGATTGTGTCCGTTTCCCCACGCGCCTCGTGCTGGAGTACGGCGAAATGGGTTTGCATCAGTTCGCCCAACCCGAGCCGGACGTCCGTCAATCCGGGGGCATCATGCTGTATCTCCGGCCGGCTCTGGGACAGCGACCGGATCTGCTGGCGCTCGCCGTCTCGTACATGATTCCCGTGATCAACTACGGCAACCTCGCGGGCGACGGGCATTGCCTCGCTTACGGCGCGGTGTTGATGGATCTCGATCCAGAAATTTATTACGAGCGCATCTGTGGACTCGCCGGGTTTGTGGGTGCCGAGGAATTGCCCGCGGACGATCCCGATGCGCACGTGCCGGAGCAAAACGCGGAGCGCCCGCCCGCGACGACGACGACCGGTGCCAGTTGCGGTTCAGGCTGCAGTTGTCATTGAGTTGAAAGGGGCACGTCACCGCAACCGTATCGCGGCAGCGTCCGCCATGTCCTGTGACGGTTGCCTCGAAGAACTACGATCGACCCAGCGATTGGCGGGCACCTGATGGCGGACTCCAACGCGGCGGCAAGGCATTTTTTGGGCAAGGGAGAGCAAGCCGTGGTGAGCCTTGTGGCAATTGACCCGGCAGGCTGACCGCCATGAAAGAAACCTTGAAAGCGAAGTTGCACGGGGATCGGTGGCTGGAAACCGCGCCGTTGCTGTTCGTGTCCGTTTGGGTGGCGGTCATTGCCGGCTTCTTCTACCAGCTCGTGCGCGCGGGATTTCCCGGGCAATAGGGCGGCGCCGATTGGTTAGAAAACTTCGGCGTTCAGGCCGGAGATGCTGCGGACCTGCCGGGCGATGGCGGAGAGTTCGCGCAAGTCCAAGTGGCGGCAGTGGCCGTTCGGAGACGGCCGGTTCGCCGAGTAGATCTGCACCAGCGGAAGGTTGGCGCCCGCTTCCTTCAGCTCCTTCAGTTGTTCCGCGTAAGCCAAGATCTCCGATTCAGGCAGGCGCTGGCCATCGACCGATGTGAACAAGCTCTGAATAATCACCGGCCGCGTCCGGGCCGTTTGCAGGATGTTAGCGAGAATCCTGGCCAGCGGCACGTTGGTCCGATTGATCAGCTCCATCCCCCGCTGCGTTCCGACGTCGAGCTTGGCCCAGACTTCATCGTAGGGAGTAAACAGCCGGAGCCCTTCCTGCACGGTCGGCAGATCAAGGCCCGAGGCGTTCGTGATCAAGACCAGGCGGAAGAAAGGCACGCGCGAGCTGGCGCGCAAATGCGTGACTGCCTCCACCGCTTCGCGGAACAACGGGCATTGCGTCGGCTCGCCGTCACCGCTGAGGGTGACGTGCTTCAAGCTCAACAGGGCCGGCGGCAGGTTGGAAAACTCCGGCCGCTTCTTCAACGCATCACTGGCCACGAGCTGCAACGTGAGCTCCAACTCGGCCGCCATGGCGGTGATGTCCAGCTGGCGGGTGAACGGCGGGGTGGAGCGATCCACTTCGCAGTACACACAATCGAAGTCACAGGCTTTATCCGGATTCAGGTTCACGCCGACCGAGAGCCCCCGCGCCCGGGGCGAGATCACGAGATAGACGAACCGTTGGCCCAGGAAGTCCCGGGCACACCCTTGCGAAGTGTCGCCCGCGTCGTCTCCCGGACGCTTGCGTTGCGGCCGACGCGGTGGAGTGGCTGCCGCCACCGCGCTGCCGCCGATGGGTTGTACGTCAGGCACTGAGGAATTCGTGTTCGTTGATGCGCACGGTCAGCACGGGACAAGGCGCATGACGCACCACATTCTCCGCGGTGCTGCCCAGCACGACGTGCTTCAATCCGGTATGCCCGTGGGTGGCGAGGATGATCAGATCCACATTGAGCTCATCCGCGACGCGGACGATCTGATCGACCGGGCGGCCCATGCGGAGCATGACTTTCCACGGCGCCTTCTTGCCGACGTTCTTGCTGGCGAGCGATTCCAGTTCGCGCGCGGCGTTCTCCTCGATCTCTTTTTCCAACGCGGCGTAGTCGATGCCGGCGGCGAAATCGCCCGGCAGGTAATACTGCTGCACCACGTAGAGCACCGTGATCGAGGCTTTGAACTGCCGGGCAAACGCCACGGCGTAGCGCAGCGCCTTCACCGAGCATTGCGAGAAATCCACCGGCACAAGGATGTGCTTGAGCGCGAAATTCCGGGTATCAGCCGCCTCCGCCAGCAGACTGGTATCGGTGCGTCCGAGTTCCACCATCACCCGGCCCTTCCTTCTGGCTGGTTTGACTTTCATAATGGATCCTTTTCTTCAAGAGGTTGATCAAGTTTCAACACATGGAGCCGGTCCACACTGCCTGCCCGTGTGGCGTCCTTGGCCAAAACAGGACGCCCTCCGAGCGTGGCCGACTTGTTAGCTGTTGCTTTCATGGCATTCCGGATCTTCACCAATGGTCCGACCACAGCTAACTGTGTCCTCGGTCAACCATCCCTACCCGCGTTGGCGATCCATGACCCTATCTTGGCCCGGCGGAAGGAGCGCAGCTGGGGATTTTGGGTGTCCTGAAGGGCGAACGAACCAGGAAGTTCCGGCTGGTGGTAACTGGTTAACGGAACGATTTCGTGGGCTCCCTCAGTTCCCTTTGCTTTCACTTCCCGAATCAACTGCTCCAACTTTACCCATACTCGATGAAAGTGGCCGTGATCGCCGAGTCGTCCGCCGTCGAGTTGGGCGTCGTGGAAATAGGGATTCACAATTCCGGCTCGCCACGCGCGCTGTGCCAGTGGCGGAGGACATCCACGCAGTTCTCCGCCAGCCGCGGGGGATAGAAGATGAGGTAAGGCCGGGAAACCAGCTTGCGAACGCCGCGACGCCTGGGATACGGCGAGCCGATCAGCGGGAAAGTTTCCAGGATTGCCACGCGATCGATCAGCGCGTTGCCTGCGCGCTCGGCGGCCTCCGGATTGTCGCTGGCGATGTAGCGCACCACGGATTCCAAATCCGCGATAGCCTGCGGTGAGAAGATTATCTGGCAGCCCATGAGACGACCCGCCGGCGCGCTTCGTCGATCGAAACACCTTTGCCGGAGTTCACATCGTGGATCGCGTCATCCAATGAATGCAGAAGGCGTTCTTCCTCTTCGGGCGTCAATTCCGGTTCGGCTTGGGAATTAAGCCACGTGAGCAAAGCTTTCCGCTCGTGGCTGGGAAGCTGTGCGACGGCATCTTGGATCTCGATCAAAGTGCTCATGGCTTCGGAAAACTAGCCCGCCGCAATGGCTTTGGCAAAACGCATTTTATCATGCTTCGTTGGCTACACCGCTTTCATTTCCTGGATCAACTTCTCCAACCGCCGGCCGTACTCGATGAAGTTGGCTTTGATCGCGGAGTCGTCCGCCTTCGAGTTCGCATCGTGGAAGACGACAACCATGTGCGGCTCGATCGAGATGCCGGCGTCATAGCCACGCGCCAAGGCGTCCTTCAAAATCTCGCGCACCTTGCCCTGGCCTTCGCCGGGCCAGTTGTAGTCGGCGTCGTGCTTCGCCGGATTCCACGTCGCGTCCTTGATGTGGATGTGGGCGACGTAGTCCTTTACCGCCTGCCAGTATTCCCAAGGGTCCTGTTGCGGCCACGGCTTCGGCTTCGAGCGATCCTGATTGAACACCGGGTTGGCGGTGTCGAAAACGTGTTTCAGGCCAGGCACTTTCTCCAGGAGTTCGAGGCCATGCTTCGGGCTCATGCCGCCGTGGTTCATGCAGTTCTCGTGGACGGGCGTGATCCCGGCGTCGAGGAAGCGGTTGGCCACCGCCTTCACGCGATCGATGACAACTTGCGGGATGGCGTCGATGTCGGCAGCGGGCTTGAGGCTCATGATGCGGGCGAACTTGCAGCCCACCTGCTGCATGCGCGGGATGCAACGGTCCACCTCGGCGACGGTCACTTCCCAGGGCGTGCTCAGGTCCTTGGCCCAGTTGAGAATGGTGGTGCCGAAGCAATGGACCTGGATGCCGGCGGCGCGAAGTTTGCCAGCCGCGATGTCGAAGGCCGCGTCGGGGATGTCGTGGAAGTTCGCCTTCTTGAAGCCGGGCACTTCGACGCCACGCATCTCGACGTGCCGCCAGCCCAGTTGCCGTAACGCGTCGATCTGCGTGTCGATTGTGTTGCCCGCTTCGTCGCCGATGCCAGTGAGAATCATGTGTTGGTTGTCAGTTGTCAGCAAACCGCGTCTGGCGGTTCGTTGTGGGAAGAGACAGAACCACAGGACGCGGTGATGGCTCAATGAGGTTTTTCGGTGGCCCGTCTGAAAAGGCCTGACCCGCCAGGTTCAGGAATAACCTGCCAACCCATATCTCTGGCGAAGATACGGTGAAACGAAAACAGCCTTGCGGCCGTCTGAGAAGCGTGTTTTAACCCGTGCCTCGCAACGCACAGAAAGCCATTGCCACCTTATTTATGAACCATCGTACGCTGCTTCGCCGCTCCCTGCTCGCCGGATTTGCCGGCTCACTTTTCCTGCCGGTTCAGGTCAAAGCCCAGGCGCCGGCGGCGCCTGCTGATCCCCTGCTCGAGCTCCCGCCCATTGTCGTCACCGGCGAAGTGGTCGGCGCGCTGGCGCAGGAATCGCCGCGTCCGCTGACGGTTCTCGGCGGCGAGCGCCTCAAGAATTCAAGCGTCACTTCGGTGCGCGACCTCACGGCTTTCGCTCCAAACTTGACGGTGGCCGACGCCAACGGCGATCGCTCGCCGCGGTTCGCGATCCGCGGTTTACGGGAGAACAACTTCGCCGCCGGTGAATCCGCGGTCGGCCTGTACATCGACGACGTGCCGTACACCGACCTGAGTTCGCGCGATGCGTGGCTCTACGACATCGCGACGGTCGAGATCCTGCGCGGTCCACAGGGCACCTTCTACGGCGCGGCGCGGCCGGGCGGGTTGATCAACATCACCACCCACCAACCGGGCAACGTGGGCCGGGGCGAAGCGAATGTCTCTTACGGGAACTACAACGCCGTATCGGCCGATGCCGGCCTGAATGGCGCCGTCGTGAAGGACAAATTGTTCTACAGTTTGTCCGGCATCTACGCCGAGCGCGATGGCTACTTCGACAACACGTTTCTCGGTACGCACCCGGACGACCGCCAGACCTTGAGTGGTCGTTTGCAATTGCGCTACAAGCCTTCCGACCGCTGGGACTTCGCGGTGATCGGCTCGGGCAACCAATATCGCGACGGCTACATTCCGTCGGTGAGCATTTTGGCGCCGGACCCGTTTGAAGTGCAGCGCGACTTCGATGGTTACGCCGACACCGAAAGCTACAACCTGGCGTTCAAGGCGGCCTACGAACAGGAGAGCTTCCGCGGCGTGTCGGTGACGACCTTCCGCGAATGGCAGCAGGACATCCTGCAGGATTACGACTTCTCGCCGCTCGCGATCCGCCTGGGCTTCACCAAGCCCGCGCTCCAGCAGTTCACGCAAGAATTGCGCTTTCACTCGAATGACGCCGAGGCACCTGTCAAATGGACGGGAGGCGGTTTCTTTTCCGATCAGACCACCGACGGCAACTCGGGCTCAATTGAGCTGCAGCCGCTCGCAAGCTTTCCTGGCGTGCCGCCGCCCATCGTGAATCGCACGACGTCCGAGCGCACGGGCCAGAACTACGCGTTGTTTGGCCAGGGTGCTTATCGCTTTGCCGAGAAGTTCGAGGTCACCGGCGGCTTGCGTTACGACTACGACGACCGGCGTATGACCCGCAGCCACGACTTGGAAACAGCGTTCGGTAATTTTCCGGCTGCGGCCAACGCCGACGTGGCGGACAGCTGGGATTCGTTGCAGCCGCGCCTGCGGTTCGCTTGCGACATCACGCCGAAGAGTACTTTTTACGCGACGGTGGCGCGCGGTTACCAGAGCGGCGGCTTCAATCCCTCGTCCGATGTGCCGTCGCAGATCAGCTACGACAAGTCCGAGTCGTGGACCTACGAGCTGGGCACCAAGTCGGTCTGCATCGACGACACGCTGGTCATCAACGCCGCGCTGTTCTACACCGACACAGATGACTACCAGGTGTTCCGGCCGAGCGATCCATTTGGCAATTACCAGCTCGTCAACGCCGAGAAAACCACGGCGGTAGGTGGCGAGGTCGAGGTGGTCTACACACCGATCGAGCGACTCGAGTTGAACGCGGGTTTCGGCTACACCTACGCGGAGTTTGATTCATTCGTCGATCCCATCAGCAACGTGGATTACAGCGGCAACCAGATCAATTTCGTGCCGGAGCTGACCACCACGATCGGCGTGCAATACACCTGCTCGTTTGGGCTCATGACCCGCATCGAAACGCAGATCATCGGCGACACGTACTTCGACGAGGCGAACACGGTGAAGCAGCAGGCCTATGCGGTGCTCAACGCGCGCATCGGCTACGAGCGCGGCAACTTCGGGATCTACCTCTTCGGCAAGAACCTCACCGATCAACGGTACTTCAGCAACGCCCTGGATTTCGGGGCCGACTACGGCGGCGGTTTCTTCGGCACGCCCGGCGATCCGATCACCTACGGCATAGGCATCACGGGCCGGTTCTAACGGTGCCCTCCCATTCAAAAGCAAGGGCCGGCATGATGTCGGCCCTTTTATTTTTCCAAAAGACGCCAGTGGCGACCTAGTTCGCCGTCAGCTTGAAAATCTTGCCAGTGGTTCCCGCCGGACCCTCCAGGCCGCCCTTGTCATTCACGAGCACGTAGAGCTCGCCGCTGTTGTCCTCACCGAAAGCGGTGATGTTGCCCTTGAGTTTGCCCGTGGGATTGCCTTCGAGGGCCAGCTTCTCAACCTTCCACGGTATCGCGGAGTCTTTGGAGGGTGTCGCAACCAGCATGACCCCGCCGCGCATCGCCACGTTGCCGGTCCAGTCCGCGAAAACATACTTGCCCTGCAACGCGGGCAGCGCTTTGCCGCGATACACGTAACCGCCGGTGATGCTGATGCCATAAGCCTCGGGATCGCGCGGATAGCGATTCGAGTTTTTGTAAGTGATCACCGGATCCTTGAGCGGTTCACCCTTGAAACCCACCTTGGTGGTCGATTCCTTCGGCGTGCGGGCGTCCTTGGGATTGAAATCCGTGAAACCTTCGCGAATGAACCAGCCGTAGTTCCCGCCCTTCTCGATGATGTCCACTTCCTCCTGGACGGTCTGGCCGATGTCGGCCGCAAAAAGTTGGTGCGTGCCGCCGCGGTCGAAGCTGATCCGCCAGGGATTGCGCAGGCCGTAGGCATAAATCTCCGGCAGCCCGCCGCCTTTCACGAACGGATTGTCCGAAGGCACGCCGTACGGCTTGCCGGCGGCCGGCTTGTCCACATCGATCCGCAGAATCTTGCCGAGGAAAATGTCCGTGTTCTGGCCGTTGCCGATCTCCGGCTTGTAACGCAGCTTCGCGTCATCGGCGTTGCCGCCATCACCCACGGCGATGTAGAGGAAGCCATCTGGACCGAACACAAGGCAGCCGCCGTTGTGGTTGAAGAACGGCTTGTCCCACTCCAGCAGCACGCGCTCACTGGCGAGGTCCGTCACGGCCTTCTTCGGGTCGGCTTTGAATTCGGAAACCCGGCTGCGGCTATCCCATTCCGCCGGCGTTGAATCGTTCTTCGGCACGCTGACGAAAACGTAAAACTTGCCGTTGTCGTTGAACTTGGGGTGCAGCGCCAGCCCCAGCAGACCGCGCTCATCGAAGCCTTCGTTCAACTTGGTCAGCTTCGACTTCACGTCGAGGAAGAGCTCGGCGCGAACCTTGCCGTCCTTGTCGACGACATGAACGGTGCCCGCTTGATCGGCCAGCAGCATCCGGCCGGAGCCGTCGGGGAGTTCGACCAGGGTCGTCGGGGCGGTAAAACCTTCCGAAAAAGGTTTGAGAGAGGGTGCTGCCAAAAGGTTGGTGGTGGCCAACGCAGCCGCGAAAACACCGGCGGCGGACAATGAGGAAAGAAGTTTGCGCATACGCATGTTGATTGCGGTTATTGATACGGGAGGTCCGTTGAATGACAAGACCGGAGTGGGGTGGACAGTTTTGAAAAGGCCCATTTCACCAGCACAGCACCGTCAGTTTTTTCGGGCCGTGCGCGCCGAGGACGAGGATGCGTTCGATGTCGCCGGTGCGGCTCGGACCGGTGATGAAGCCGATGAAGCTCGGATAATCCGGCGCGTAGGTGCGCTTCACCAGTTGCAACGCCGCCGTCAGATCGCGCACGAGCTGACCGCGTCTCGCCAGCACGACGTGATGCGGCGGCAACACGCTCAAGGCGCGCCCGCCCGCGCTGCGACTCGTCACCAGCACACTGCCGGTCTGCGCCACGAGCGCATCGCAGGCGCTGATCCCGGCGTCGCTTTGCTCCATCGCCTGCACATCGTAGCCGTCGTCGGTCGTCAGCGACGGGAGGCCGAGTGCCATTGCTGCGGGTATGGTGAGTTCGTGGCGATGCGTGGCGATCTTCTTCCAGCCTTCAGCGGCGGCGATTTCCTTTAGCTTCGCATGGGCGGCGGCTTCGCTATCGAGTAGATGGAAATCCGTCTTTAGATCGGCGGAGGCTTTTTGAAAGGCCGCCACCTGTTCGGCGAAGGATTCACCCACCAGCGGCAGCCATTGCTGAAACGAACCGCCCACGGGGTGGTGTTCGCCGGGCGCGGCACCGTGATGCCCGGGCATCGGTGCCGGGACGGTGAGCCCTTCGCGGATCCGGGCAAAGATGGCGTCGCGTTCAGTCATAAAAGGAGGACCGGCAGGCTGCCTGTCTCGTGAGGCGTTCGAACTGAATGCCGACCACGAGAGGTGGCGCAGGGCATGAAATGCTCGCCAGCGTCTTGGACTGCGTCGTGAAGCGCCGCTTTGTGGGACTCCCGAGGTCTTGAAGCGTTGGGAAAAGCTGGACGCGCTCGAAAGCGGTGCTGCCGCTGCGCTCGGCACCGCATTCCAAGACGCTGGCGCGCAGTTGGGAGCGTCAGGCGGTTCGGCAATTCTGGCGTCGATGGGCACGCCGGCCGCGAACATCGCTTCGCTCGTCTGCGGGAAGTCACGGCGGACCGGCAGGTCCGCCCTACCAGATCGTGGTAGGGCGGCGTTGCCGCGCCGCCCAGATTAGAGCGAACCAGCGAAGCGATGTATGCGACGCCTCCCAGAGGCGGTTTGCGATAACTCCAATCCCAGCCATGGCTGACGGATCTACTTCTCATTCCGCTCCCTCCACTGTTGCTTAAAACTCTTCTCCGCCACACGCGGGGTTTCACGCGTTTGCGTCCATGCCCTTGCCGGATCGAGCCGCGTGCCTTTTACAAGCGAGTGCAATGGCTGCAGCAACCGCGCGATCCGTTGGCCCAGTGCAAAGAGCCGCGCGTCATTCGCCGCGACGGCGAACAACCGAAACGCCAGTTGCTCCAGCCGCGACGGCTTCTCGGCGACGGCGTTGCGGCGGTTGTGCAACAGGTGATGATGCAGATCGATCTTCACCGGGCACGTCTCGGTGCAGGCGCCGCAGAGCGAGCTGGCCTGCGAGAGATGCTTCCAGTCCTGCAACCCGCGCAGGTGCGGCGTGATCACCGAACCGATCGGCCCGCTGTAAGTCGTACCGTAAGTGTGGCCGCCAACGTTGCGGTAAATCGGGCAGACGTTCAGGCATGCGCCGCAGCGGATGCAGGACAGGGCGTCGCGTTGCTCGGCGTCGGCGAGGAGGCGCGTGCGACCGTTGTCGAGCAACACAACGTGGTATTCCTCGGGGCCGTCAGCTTCGCCGGGTTGACGTGGACCGCCGTAGAAGGAGTTGTAACCGGTGAGCGTCTGGCCCGCGCCGGCCGTCGCGAGCATCGGCAGGAACAACGCGAGATCTTCAAGTTTCGGCAATACCTTCTCGATGCCGACCAGTGTAATCATCGTCTTCGGCAATGCGGCGGTGAGGCGCGCGTTGCCCTCGTTCTCGGTGATTGAGATCATGCCCGTCTCGGCGATGGCGAAGTTGCAGCCCGTAATGCCCACGTCGGCGGTGATGTATTTCTGCCGGAGGGCGCGCCGCGCGATCATCGTCAACTCCTCCGGCTCGCGTGTCGGCGCGCTGCCGAGTTCCTTCTCGAACAAATCGCTGATCTCGTCGCGCGTCAGGTGCATCGCCGGAAAGACGATGTGATACGGCGCCTCGTGCCGGAGTTGGACGATGTATTCGCCGAGATCCGATTCGACCACCTCGAAGCCCGCCTTTTCCAGCGCGTCGTTCAGGTGAATCTCCTCCGCCGTCATCGCCTTCGACTTGATGATCGATTTCGCTTTCTTGCCGCGAATGATGCCGATCATGACCTCGCGCGCCTGCTGGGCCGTGCTGGCGAAATGGACTTTGGTGCCGCGCGCCTCCAGTTTCTCGACCAGGCTGTGCAGGTGTTCGTCGAGATGATTGATCGCGGACCACTTGATCTCGGCGGCGGCCTGGCGGGCGGCTTGCCAGTCGGCAAACGCGGACTTCCGCAAATCGCGCGCGATCTCGTACTTGCGCAACGCCGTCTGGATCAACCCGCGCTGCCGCAGGTCACGCGTGACGCGTTGAGCGTCGTGCTTAAACTGGTCAACGGCGGTGCTCATGCGGTGCGAAACGAACCTTGCCCGTGGATGAAAAATGTCTTCGTCTCGCAGATCGAGCAGTCCCAACCAAGCGCGTTCAGACGGTCAGCCAAAGTCCCTGCTTCGTAAAATACTTTGTAAACTTGAAACTCCCGGCCGTTGTCTAGGCGCCGGGTCATGACCGTCTCTTCTGGCTCTGGCAGGAGGTGATCCACCGCCGTCGAGAGCGGCGTGCGGCGGGAGTCCACGAAGAAAAATCGGCCACCGGGGTTGAGGCAGCGACCGACAAGTTGCCAGAAGCTCTCGAACAGGTCCGGCGGCACATGCGAAAGCCAGAAGGCGAAGAACACCACATCAAACTGCCGGTCCGGCTGCCAGGTGAACAGGTCGGCTCGAATGCGCGTCATCCGGGTGGGCCCAGTGCGCGCCGCGTTAATTGCAAGCACCTCAGTTGAGCCATCGATGGCGGTGACGTGATCGGCGAAGGACAGAAGCTTTGCCGTCCACAAGCCGGTGCCGCACGCCAGTTCGAGTACTTGACCCGCCGGCTTGAAGGCGTGCAGCGCGGACTCCACTTCGGCGATCTCGCGAAACCACTGCGCGTTCTCAGCTGGGCCGCGGTCATAGCGCCCATGACGCAACCACCAGCCATCGTACTCGGGCGCGCGCGCGCCGTAGTAGGCGAGTTGCTCCGCGAGGATTTTGTCCGGGGCTTCGGTCGTCATGAAACCATTTGTCGCGATTGTGGCGGCGAAGTTACGGCGGACCGGCAGGTCCGCCCTACCCATGATTGGTAGGACTGCGCTGCCGCGCAGCCGACATTGTAGCGAACCAGCGAAGCGATGTTCGCAATCCGGAACACCTTGTGGAAAGCATGCGTCATCTCGTCGCCAAAATCTCCGCCAGGTGAATCGTCTTCAGTCGCCGGCCCTGTTTGTCCGCCAGGCCCTGGATGTGCATCAGGCAGCTCGAATCGTTTGACACGATATATTCCGCTGCGGTCGCCTTGGCGGCGTCGCACTTCACTTCGCCCATCGCACTCGAGATCATCGGGAACTTCGCGGCGAACGTACCGCCAAAACCGCAGCACGTTTCGGCGTCCGACATCTCGACCAGTTCCAGGCCCTCGACCGCCGCGAGCAGCTTGCGAGGTTGCGGTTTGCAGCCGAGCTCGCGCAAGCCGTGACAGCCGTCGTGAAAAGTCACCTTGCCGGGAAACCTTGCGCCGACATCCGTCACGCCGAGCTTATCCACGAGGAACTGGGAGAACTCCCAGGTGCGCGCGCCGAGCCCCTTCGCGGCGGCCTCCTCGGGCTGACCGGCGAAAAGTTGCGGATAAAACACCTTGAGCATCGCGCCGCACGAACCGCTGGCGATGACCACGTGCTCAGCGTTCGCCAGATGCTTGAGGACCTTGCGCGCGACCAGCCGCGACTCGTCCCAGCAGCCCGAGTTGAAGGCCGGCTGACCGCAGCACGTCACTGCCTCCGGCACGTCGATGGCGTGGCCGAGCCGTTCCAGGATCTCCACGATGCACATGCCCACACGGGGAAACAGCGTGTCGACGAAGCAGGGGATGAACAGGGTGACTTTCATGACGCGATCGGCGGACGAAGTGTAGAGGGTGAGAGAACCAATTGCCAAGCTGCGGTTGCAGTGAGTTCCACCGCTCGGGAATCGCGCCCACCGGAGGGCCGACGCGCATTCCGGATTGGCGCGACGTAGCCAGCCGTCAAACCTTGTTCGATTGAGGGACGGCAGCTTACTCGGCAAGCTAAGGAAACGCTGAGTTAATCCGCCGGTCTGGCGCTTTAATTGCAGACGGAGGCCGCATGGTTTCCTAGACTCGTGGGCATGACCCACCAGCCCAGTTTTTCGCAAGCGGAGTTTGCGGACAAGAAGAAGATCACCCGCCGCGAGAAGTTCCTGGC
>JANLTG010000032.1:0-2326 GCA_031362805.1 bacterium | reverse complement strand
GCCGGCCACGAGGTCACCGGACCAGAGCACCCTGCCATCCGCCGGTTCGACGCAGAGCAGGCTGCGCTTGTTGCCGTTGAGCACGTAGAACTTTCCCTGGTAGAAGAGCGGCGTGGGCACGTCGGCGGTCACGTCGCGCGTCGTGCTCTGCCAGGCGATGGACGAATCGGGCAGGGTGCCGTTGCCGCCGAGTTTCACCGCGGTGATCGGGGCGCTTTTCGGGCCGCAAGCCAGGGCGACGCCCGCCCCGGCCACGGGTGACGGCACCAATCGCCAGTGACCAATCCGCTGCGGGTTCCAGGTGCCCCAGCGCCAGAGTTCCTTGCCGGTGTCGGGATGGTGGCCGCTGATGCAGTCGCCGCCGAGCACCAGAATTTCCGTCCGTCCATTCTGCGTGAACGGGATCGGCGTGCTGAAGGCTTCCAGCGATTCCGCGACGGCGTCCGACGGGCGGATGTGTTTCCAAAGTTCCTGGCCCGTCTTCGGATCAAGCGCGAGGAGGTAGGAATCATTGTGCGGATTGCCGCGGCCGTTCACCGGCACGTTGCGCTGGAGCACCTGGATGTAGAGCCGGCTGTTGAAGAGCATGGGGCTGGCCGAATAGGTCCACTGCGTGGCGAACGGGCCGTA
Organism: bacterium; assembly: GCA_031362805.1. Taxonomy (GTDB): domain Bacteria; phylum Verrucomicrobiota; class Verrucomicrobiia; order Limisphaerales; family RI-55; genus RI-55. Next base: position 1,696 of record JANLTG010000032.1, on the reverse strand, counting down.
GTCTTTCTGGATGTTGCGCGTCCAAATCTGTTTCCCCGCCAGGTCGAAGCAGGCCAGGTCGCCGTTGCCGTAGTAGAAGTAAACGACCTGCCCGTCGGTCACGGGCGAGGGCGAGGAGAAGTTGCTCTTATCGTCCTGCGTGACGCCCGGTCCGAGGTCTTGCTGCCACTTCACCTGACCGGTCTTGCGGTCGAGGCAGAGTGCGACGCGGGATTTCTTGGCGGCATCGATGGAGTTCACGAAGACGTTGTCGCCAAAGATGGCGGGAGTGGCTCCGCTCGGTCCGGGCATGGGTGCGGTCCAGGCGACGTTTTCGGTCTTGCTGAATTTCTCCGGCAGTCCCTTCTCGGGGGAGGAGCCGTCGTAGTTGGGACCGCGCCACTGCGGCCAGTTGGCGGCGTGAACGAGCGAGGCGCAAAGGGTGGCGGCGAGGAACAGGGGCAATGGTTTCATAATGTGTGTCGCGTGCTTTGAAAAACCGATAGCAACCTGACGGCGCAGGCACAAGGCTCATTCAGGCGGCGTGGCCGGAAGCAGCGATCCCGGTGAGGCGTCTTGGACTGCGGTGGCAAGCGCAGCGCGACACCGCTTTCGCCCGCCCGATGATGTTCAGATTTCAAAAGCGTCTCGCCCGCTCGAAAGCGCCGTCGCCGCTGCGCTCTGCCGGCGCAGTCCATGACGCGCAACGGTCATCATCGCGCTTGCCTGCGGCGGCCAAGAACCTTCAGCTACGCGCATGAAACTCCGCCACGCTTTGCTCCTCGGGTGCGCGCTTTTTTGCTCCGCCGCACTCTTACCCGCCGCGAATCTCCTGACCGTGGTGCTGGTCAGCGGCGAGGACGAATATCATTCGGTGGAGACGCTGCCCGCGTTTGCGAAGTTCCTCGAAACGAATAGCGCGGTGCGGACCATCTACCTCGAACGCCAGCCCAAGCCCGACCGCATCGATGGGTTGGAGGCGCTGGAGCGGGCCGACCTCGTCATCTTGTTCGCGCGGCGCATGACTCTGCCGGAGGATCAACTGCGGCGGTTCCAAAAGTATTTCGATTCCGGCAAGCCCGTCATTGGCCTGCGCACGGCCAGCCACGCGTTTCAGAACTGGCTGGTGTTCGACGCGCAGGTGCTGGGCGGGAATTACGGGAACCACTACGGCAAGGATCTGCGGCCGCAAATCGCGGTGGCTCCGGCGGCTAAAGGACATCCCATTCTGCGCGGCGTGCCGGCGAGCTTCGCTTCGGCCGGGTCGCTCTACCGCAATACGCCGTTGCAAACCAACACGACCACGCTACTCACCGGCAGCATTCCGGATCACACCGAGCCGGTGGCGTGGACCCACGACTACCGGGGCGCGCGTGTCTTCTACACCTCGCTGGGGCATCCGCAGGATTTTGCCGAGCCGGCGTTTCGTCGGTTGCTGGTGAACGCGATTGACTGGGCGTTGCAGCGGCCGGAAGCGCCGGTGGGCAAGTAGCGGACGCTCCGCTCCGTTTCACCGCTTGACGCCGCCCGGCTTTGCCGGTGAATTCGCGCCCATGCAATCACCGCTGAAGCCCGCTCCGCTCCTGCTCCTCACGCTTGCACTCGCCGCCGGGGCTGCGGACTGGCCGCAGTGGCGCGGCCCGACGCGCACGGGCCATGCCGCAGCGGACGCGAAGCTGATCACGTCACTTCCCGCTGAACCCAAGACCCTCTGGCG
>JANLTG010000013.1:0-38342 GCA_031362805.1 bacterium | reverse complement strand
TCTTTCCGTCGGTGTCGTAGCTGTCGGTGCTCTCCCCGAAACGAATGGTGCCTTCGTAAACTTTGTCGGTGCCCATGAGGCGCTCCGAAAGTTTGGTGCCCCGACCGAGGAGCAGCACGAGCAGGCCCGTTGCATTCGGATCAAGGGTTCCCGCGTGGCCCACCTTCTTCAAACGGAACTGTCGGCGAATTGCGTCCACCACGTCGTGCGAGGTTGGGCCGGCCGGCTTGTCGACCAGCACTGCTCCATCCCAGGGTCCAAGGCTCTCAATGCTCATGCGGTTTTTAGGTCTAACGCCTGTTTGATGGCCGCCAGGACGGCGCGTTGGGTTGCGGCCGGCTTCCCGGTGATGCGGGCGCCGGCGGCGGCCTTGTGGCCGCCCCCGCCAAACTGGCTGGCAATGGCGTTGACATTCACCGCCTCGGATTTTGAGCGCAAGCTGATCCGGGTTAGGTTGGGTTCGACCTCTTCAAACACACACGCCACGATCACCGTTTCAATGGCGCGAATGTGATCGATCAATCCTTCCGTGTCTTCGACCGTGGCACCGGTCCGCACGAAGTCATCTGGGCGCAGCCAGAAGTAACCGATTTGGTCTTCGTGCTGGAGCCGGAAGCTGTTGAAGACATGCCCGAGAAGTTTGACACGGGACAGGGGATACGAGTTGTAAACCTGGTTGCTGATCGTCGCCAGATCAGCGCCGCGCTTCACCAACTCGCCCGCAACATTGTAAGTCGCCGGGCGCGTCGTCGGATACTGGAAGGAGCCCGTGTCCGTCGAAATCGCCGTGAACAGGCAGTCGGCGATGGGCTGGGTGATGGGCCAGCCTGCTTCGCGCAGCAGGCGGAAAATAAGCGTCCCGGAGGCGGGCTCGCGGGGGGCCACCCAGTTGATGTCGCCGAAGCGGGTGTTGCTCGCGTGATGATCAATGTTGATCAACACTTGGCGGTCGGTGATGTGCTCGCACACGGCTCCCAGCCGTTCGTAGCTGGCCGAGTCGGTGGCGATCACCGCGTCGAAGGTCCGCCCCGCCCGGGGTTTTTCGAAGATCTGGTGCGAATCGAGAAAGCGCAATTTCGGCGGCACGGGATCTTGGTTCCAGCAAACGACATCCTTGCCACTGTTGATCAAGGCCAGGGCCAGCCCGAGCTGGGAGCCGATGCAGTCGCCGTCCGGTCGCAGATGGCCGACGACGCAGATGCGTTGCAGGGGCCTGATGGTGTCGATGATCCGGCGGATGACTTGCGGCGTCGCCTTCATTCCTTCGGCAGGTCCTTTTCAATCTGCTCGAGCAGGGCAATCACGCGATCCCCCTCCACGATGGAGTCGTCCATTACGAACCGCAGGGTGGGCGTGTAACGGAGGGAAATGTTGCGGCCCAACTGTCCGCGAATGTGCGGGCCGAGCTTCTTCAGCAAAGCGCCGGTGCGCTTTTTCTGGGCTGGCGAACCGAGTATCCCGACGAAGATGGTGGCGGACCGGAGGTCGGCCGACATGATCACGTCATGGATGTTGACCAGCCCGGACGTCTCGACCGGGATCTCCCGGCGGAGAATCTCGCCCAGCTCGCGCATGAGGAGTTCGCGGACCCGGAATTTTCGAAGGCTCGGCATGGGCGGTGGATGGCAGGGCGGAGGATTGCAGCCTCCCAAACGGGATCAGAGCTTCTGGGCCTCGCGCTCGACGGCGTAGCATTCGATGGCGTCGCCCGGTTCAAATTCGTTGAAGCCGTCCACGCGGATGCCGCATTCCATGCCGGCCCGCACTTCGTTGACTTCATCCTGGAAACGGCGCAGCGACTGGGTGACGCCTTCGTAAACCAGCGATCCCTTGCGTTGCACCCGCACTTTGCCACGGACAATGCGGCCGCTGGTCACCATGCAACCGGCGACGTTGCCGCCCTTGGAGAGTTCGAAGATGCGGCGCACTTCCGCGGAGCCGGTGACCACTTCCTTGTAGATCGGATCCAGCAGGCCGGCCATCGCGTCCTTCACATGATCGATGAGCTCGTAGATGATCGCGTAAAGTTTGATCTGCACGCCCTCGCGCTTGGCCAGGTCCGCCACGCCGATGTCGATGCGCGTGTGGAAGCCGAGCACCACGCCTTTGCCGGCCGAGGCCAGCATGATGTCTTCCTTGGTGATCGTGCCGACGGCGGAATGAATCACCTCGAGCGAGACCTTCTCTGAATCGACCTTGTTCAGCGCGTCGACAATGGCCTCGACTGAACCCTGAGTGTCGGCTTTCACGACCATCTTCAAGACCTTGGCGTCGTTTTCTTCGAGCTTCGCAAAGAGATTCTCCAAGGTGATTTTCGAGCGGGTCTCCAAGCCGGCGGCCTTGGCTTCGAACTGGCGTTTCTCCGCCAGCTCACGCGCGGCCTTCTCACTTTCGACGACGTTGAATTCGGAGCCGGCTTCCGGCACACCATTCAAGCCGAGCACGCGAACCGCGACGGACGGGATCGCCTCTTTAAGGCGCTGATCCTCCTCGTTGATCAACGCGCGGACTTTCCCCATGAACTGGCCGCAGATGATGACATCGCCGACGCGCAGCGTGCCCTTGCGGACCAGCACGGTCGCGGTGGGACCACCCGACTCGAGACCCGACTCGATGACGTTGCCGACCGCGCGCCGGTTGGGGTTGGCCTTCAGTTCGAGCAGGTCGGCCTGGAGGAGGATCATCTCCAGCAGCTTGTCCACGCCCTTTTTTTGCAGTGCCGAGACTTCGACGAAAATGGTGTCACCGCCCCAGTCGTCGGCCACGAGGCCTTTCTCCTGAAGCTGTTGTTTCACCCGCATCGCGTTGGCGTTCGGGTGATCACATTTGTTGACGGCAACGATGATGGGAACCTTCGCGTTCTTGGCGTGGCTCAGCGCTTCCAACGTCTGGGGCATCACGCCGTCGTTGGCGGCCACGACGAGGATGACAATGTCGGTGACGTTGGCGCCCCGGGCGCGCATCGCGCTGAACGCCGCATGGCCCGGGGTGTCGAGAAAAGTGATCTGCTGCAAATCGCCCTTCCGCTCGGGATGCGGGAAGGCGATCGTGTAGGCGCCGATGTGTTGCGTAATGCCGCCCGCTTCGCCGGCCGCCACGTTGGATTTGCGGATGACGTCCAGCAGCGTGGTCTTGCCGTGGTCGACGTGCCCCATGATGGTGACGACCGGAGCTCGAAGCTTGAGATCTTCCGATTTGTCCTCGGTGTCGAGAGCCAGTTCCTTCTTCTGCGGCAGGACGACATGCGTCTCTTTTGAGCGCTTCTCCACCTCGAACTTGAACCCGTACTTGGCGCAGACGCGTTTGGCGATCGCATCATCGACCGCTTGATTCACATTGGCGAAGACGCCCAGTTCCATCAAATCAGCAATCAACTTGAAGGGCTTGATCGCCATTTGATCCGCCAAGTCGCGGACGATCACCGGCGGTTTCAGCGAGATGATCCGCGCACTGTCCGGCAGGAGAATGCGATCGGCCGGCCGGTTGCCGCTCTTGTTTTCACTGGCGGGCACGCCTGGTCGGGGTGCGCCGCGAAGGTCGCGGGTGTCCCTGCGAGGGCCGCGGTCGTCGCGCCCCCGGGGGGCACGATCCGGTCGGCCTGGGGTTGATCGGCGATCCGTCGATTGCGGCGGTGGCGGCGCGGGCGGGCGGGTTCCTGGGCGGGGAAGGCGCGAACCTAAATTGATGAAACCAACTTTTTCCCCCAAGCCAGGCTTGGGAGGTTCAATCGGTTTCGGCGGCTCCTGTCTGGCTGGAACATCAACCACCTGGGTTGGGGCGGTCTCCTCTTCGCGATCAATGGTGGCAGCGGGTTCGTTTTCTTCGGGAATCTCGACTGTCACTGCCGGCTCAAGCCCGATCTCGGGAAGTTCGCTGGGGGTAGCTTCGGGCGAAACGGCGACCGGCGCTTCCTCTTCGACTCCGGGTTCTGGCGGCGCTTCGGTAACGATCTTGATGGCGGGCTCGACCGGATGCGGAGCCGGAGTCTCGGCCAGCAGCTCCACAGGCCTGCCGCCGGAGAGTTGCTCGAGCAGATACTCGGCGGTGATCTTGTCTAATGAGCTGGAAGGTACCTTCGCGTTAGATATGCCAAGTTCCTTGGCTTTACTAAGAACATCCTTGCTGGTGATGTTCAACTGCTTGGCAATATCGTAAATACGAACGGGCATAATATATCTTCGTCCGCCGGGTTGAGCACGCTGCTTTCATCAGCTCAAAGCGTGCGCAGGTTGTTAACCGGCTTCATGGTCAGATCAGGTCACTGAGGGTTCGCCAACTTTAACCGTGCGCCGGGCGGCTTCGCTCCGCGCGGCCGCCAGCACCGCCGACGCCTGGTCGCCGATCGCCTCAATACCAGCGAGGTCGGCTTCGTCGGCTTGCAACAGGTCTTCCAGCGAAGTCAGGCCGCTGTGTACCAACACGTCGGCTTGTTCGCGAGTCAGACCTTCAATCGACGCCAGGGCTTCAATCGCCTGGGTCACCCTTTGATCAAAACCGATGGTGGTCACTTCCTCGGCGATAATATCTACCTGCCAGCCGGTGAGTTTGGAAGTGAGGCGGGCATTTTGTCCGCGCTTGCCGATGGCCAGCGACAACTGATCATCGCTGACGGTAATTCTTACGCGGCGGTTTTCGTCGTTCACTTCGAAGCTCTTGAGCTTCGCGGGTGACAGGGCATTGGAAATATATTCGCGGATGTCGGGCGACCACTTGATAATGTCGACCTTCTCATTGTTGAGCTCGCGGACGATGTTCTTGACCCGCTGGCCGCGCAGGCCGACGCAGGCACCGACCGGGTCGACCTTTTCGTCGCGGGTATGGACTGCCAGCTTGGTGCGGAAACCCGGCTCACGGGCGATGCCGCGCACTTCAATGGTGCCATCGTTGATTTCCGATACCTCAAGGCGAAAGAGCTTGATGACAAACTGCGGATCAGCACGGGAAAGAATGATTTCCGGTCCGTTGGGATCAACGGCTTTGACGAAGCAGCGAATTCGCTCGCCGATCTGGTATTCTTCGGTGGGAACGCGTTCCCGATTGGGCATCAACGCCTCGTATTTGCCCAGGTCCACCACCACGTCCGACCGGTCAAAACGGCGGACGATGCCGCTGACGATGTCGCCCACGCGATCTTTGAACTCCTCAAAGATCAGTTTCTTTTCCGCCTTGCGGATGTGGGTCAGGAGCGCCTGCTTGGCGTACTGCGAAGCTATCCGGCCAAAGCCCGTGGGGGTTACCTCAACCTCGATTTCATCCCCGACTTTCGCCTCGGGGTTGATCCGTCGTGCGTCGAACATCGAAATCTGATCGTGCTTGGAAATGACCCGTTCCGAAACGATCAAACGGGCGAACGCTCGAATCTCGCCGGACGCCTTGTCGATGGTGCAACGCAGATCCCGCGCCGCGCCCACCGCTTTCTTGGCAGCCGACAACAACGCCTCTTCAACCGCCGCGACGAGGACCTCGCGGCTGATGCCTTTTTCTCGTTCCCAGTAGTCGAGTACTGCTAAAAAGTCGGCGTTCATATGCAAAAGAGCCGGGCCATTCAGAGAACAAAAAAGCCGGTATTTGCTGTACCGACTGGCTTGCGCTGGAACCCCAGCAAACTGTTACGTTTGTCGGGCGGCAAAATAGGAAGTGACCCCGAATGCGTCAAGGCGCAATTCCGGTACCTGGATGCCGGGAGTGCCGCGGGACGAGAATCTGACATCCGCAAAAACTTAAAGTCGGGCCGCAAGTCATCCCTGTTTATCCAAATCGCCCCCGCCCAGTAGCGCCCCGTTGTCCCTCCTCCTATTGGGTCGGGATCCTGTTAACTGGGCAGGGGATTCGTGGCGGAAACGGCAGGTGGAAGCGCGGGGTGTCAGTCAAAAACCTTCAATCGGTTGGGGCTCCGCAAGGGGTGGCCACAACTTGTGGGGTATTTGTATTGATTCAACATAGTCTGTTTGATAGGTGAAAGACCCAAAGTTCTACCACATTGCCGACGTTTTATCGATATATGGACCTGGAACGCGGGCTCGGGTGCCCGCTAGTTGCGACCGTGCATCACTTTTTTGAGGGCGGTAGGGCCCATTTCACTCACCGCCAGCCAAGTGCGTGGAAACTTGTTCTCTATTCTCCGAATGCGTCTTAGTCCGCATATCCGATCGCTCGACCGAATCCAGCGTCGGGCGGTGATCACCGGCCTTGGGGTGCTTGCGCCTAACGGGTGTGACCTCGCCACGTTTTGGCAGTCCATTGTTGGTGGCAAGAGTGCCGCGGCAGTGGTGAGCCAGTTCGACACGGACGATTTCGCATCCAAAGTTGCCGCCGAGGTGAAAGGGGTCGACTGGTCGCGTTTCCTCGATGCCAAGAAGTTGAAGCGCTACGACAAGACGATTCGCTTTGGGGTCGGTGCGGCCCGACTCGCGATCGACGATTCCGGAATCAATCTCGCCGACATCGAGCCGGATCGAAAAGGCATTGTAGAGGGGACCACCGTCAGCGGTTTGGAGACGGTCTTCAGGACCCACGCCAACTATCTCGCAGATGGACCGGCGGTGGTAAATCCAATCAGCGTCATCAACGGCTACTGCGGTGAGGGAAGCAGCGTCCTGGCCTACGAACTTGGGATGCACGCACACGCCATCACCTACTGTTCAGGGTGCTGTTCGAGCAACGATGCGATCGGCTACGCGGCCCAGATGGTTCAATTGGACGAAGCCGACATCATGGTTGCCGGCGGTGCGGATGCCAACATCTCGCGGCCGATTTGGGCCAGTTTCAACTCGCTCCGCGTCATGACCCGCAACCTTGATGATCCCACCAAGGCGATGCGCCCGTTTGATTCGCGGCGGGATGGTTTCGTCCTGGGCGAAGGTGCGGCCTTCCTGGTGATCGAGGAGCTGTCGCATGCCCTGAACCGCGGCGCGCGCATCTATGCGGAAGTGCTGGGCCATGGTCGAAGCTGCGAAGCGTTCCACCTCGTCGATTTGCATCCCGAAGGCTTGGGTGCCGCCAAAGCCATGGAAAAGACGCTTCGACGGGCGCGGTTGAACCCCGAGGAAGTGGACTATATCAACGCCCATGGCACGGCTACGCGCAGCAATGACCCCGTCGAAACGCGGGCCATCAAGAAGACTTTTGGCGGGTATTGCCCCCGTGTGGCAATCAGCTCCACCAAACCGATCACCGGTCACCTGATGGGTGCGGCCGGCGCGGTGGAAACGGTGGTCTGCGCGCTGGCCATTCACCACCAGGTGATCCCGCCGACGATCAATCTGGAAGTGCCCGATCCGGAATGCGATTTGGACTATGTGCCGTGGGAGGCGCGGCCTTATCCGTTGGATGTCGCGCTTAACCTCAGTGCGGGCTTTGGCGGCAAGAATTCCTGCCTGGCCCTCGGCCGGTGGGAGCTGGCTTCGTTATGAACCAGTCGGCCATCAACTTCTACACGATGACCTGCCTCGTGGCCGGGCTGTTTCATCTTGTGTTGACGATCTTTGTGGTGTCGCGCGACATCCGTTCCAAGATCAATCGCGTGTACTGTTTGTGGGGATTTGCGCTGGTGTTGTGGAACCTGAGCGCCTTCATGAAGTCGCAGACAGGATTGGATGCAGCGCAGCAGAAATTCTGGGTGCGGCTGGTCCATCTCGGACTGGTGTTTCTGCCGATCAGCATTTTTCACCTCTGTTTGTTGATCGCGGAAGTTCGTCAGCGCAAGTTGCTGCCCATTCTCTATGGCGTTCACGTGGCGCTGGCGGCGACGGTTCTTTTTGGCGACTGGTATATCCGCGAGGAGCTGGTACCCACACCGTTCGGTTCTGCCGCCGATCCCGGACCGGCATTTCTGGCCTATCTGGTGATTTACGTGGGCATCGCGATCTCGACAATCTCGCTGCTTTTCCGCCGGCTGAAGGGGCTGCGCGGGCATCATCGCACGCGCTTGAAAGCCATGCTGCTCGGCTATGGGCTGCTGGTTTTTTTCGGCACCCATGATCTCCTTCAGTTAAAACTGGCCCAAGGTCAGATAGGTCAGATCAGCACGTACCCGTTGCTCGGTCTACGGATTTACCCGTTGGCCAATCTGGCCGCCATATTCTACGGACTGGTGGTCGCCTACAGCGTGCTGCAACACCAACTGCTCGACATACATGTCGTCATGGGGCAACTGGCGGCGCGGGTCGTGCGCGTGCTTTTCATGTTCCTTACCGGGCTGCTGCTCCTGCTGGTCGCCCTGCCGTTCGCGCCGGCGGGCGACAGTCTATTCCCTTATTTCGCCGCGCTCATCGTGTTGCTGCTAAATTCGATTCTGGCCACCGTCTTGTTCCCGAAGCTGTTCGGCAAAGGTGAGGAATTCCTCGAACGCCGCCTGCTGGGGGACCGGTTTGAGTTTCAAGATCAGATCCGCGGCCAGATCCGGCGCATTCGGGATTGCCATGAACCCACGCTGCTGCTCGCGGGCCTCCAAAACCTGCTCGTGCGCAGCATGGGTTTGCGCAACTACCAGATCATCCTGCTCGACGAGACCACGCGCGGCTTCAACCTGTTCGATTCTTATCCGATGCAGACCGACACGCGCCTGCCTTGGTTGAGTCTCGAATCGGCGGTGTTCCGCTTCTTCAAATCCTCGAACGCCGGTTATCTCTCGTGTCGGGCGGCGTCGGCCTTGCCGGGCGAGCGCGAAGTGGAGCGACACGCCCGCGCCGAGCTGCGGCAGTTCAATCCCGAGCTCTGCTTTTCGCTCGTCTCGGGCGATGACCCGTTCGGTCTGCTGTTGCTGGGTGCCAAGGAATCTGACGAGCCGTTCACTCCGAACGACCTGCAGTTGATCCAGGATCTGGTCCTCAATCTCTGGCTGGTGCTCGATCAAATTCGGCTGAAGAACCAGATCCACCTCGCGCAGGAGCAGGAGATGTTGGGACGCATGTCCCGGGGGTTGGCGCACGACTTGAACAATTTGCTCACGCCCATCCAGACGAGCCTTCAGTTGGTGCAGTCCGGCGTCACAAGTCCGGAAACGCTGGATGAAATTCTGCCCATGGCATTGCGGAATGTGGACGCTATCCGGGCCTACGTTAACGAAGCCCTGTTCTTCTCGCGCACCCACTCGCTCAAGCTCAAGCGTACGGATCTGAATGAGACCGTGAAAGCCACGGCGGACCTGGTCGCCGCCGACGCCCAACGCAAGAACATCCGCCTCTCGATCGATGGCGCCGCGCGGGCGGACGTGGAGATCGATGAAGTGCTCATCCAGCGCCTGCTTTGCAACCTGCTCAGCAATGCGATTGACGCCACCCCGGTGGGCAGCGCGATTCGGATCGAGGTGACGCCGTTGCCGCGAACCGAGCGCAACCGCGAGTGGTATCGCCTGAGCGTGAAGGATACCGGGTCGGGCATCAGTCCGGAAAACCTCAAGCGGGTCTTCATGCCGTACTTCAGCACCAAAAACACCGGTGATCGCCGCCGCGGTTTCGGCTTGGGACTTGCGATTGCCCGCAAGATAGTTCACCTCCACGGCGGCAACATGGTCATTACCAGCGAACAAAACAAAGGCACCACGGTGCAGGTGGACCTGCCCAACCGCCCGCCGGCCGAGGCCGGTAAAATTTCCCAAAGCCTGGCCGTGGAGTTCGCTACATGAAGACCCTGGGCGTCATTTCCACGCAGCCTGAACTCGCCGCCGCGCTCCGCGCGTTGTTGCCGCCCGAGGCATTTCGCGTGGTGGCCCAGACCGAATGGTCGGATGACGTCGCGCGGGTCACGGGGGGCATGCTGGACCTGATCGCCATCGATGCTGATCTCACCAGCGTCGAACCCATCCGCCTTTTGGAGAAGATTCGCCGCCGCCTGCCCGATTGCCCGGTGTACGTATTCGCGGGCCGCCGTCAGCCGGAGTGGGAGGAAGAAGCTTATCTGCAAGGTGCCCGCCACATCTTCACCAAGCCGGTCCGCGGTAAACTCATCCTCGAAATACTGACGCGGGTACATGCGGCCGCCGAATCGACGGTGCTTTCGCCAGCGGGCAAGCTGATGCCGGTCGAGGCCACGCGCGGCGGGGACGCGCCGTCGATGCGCGCTTGGACGGTGCTGCGGGATTATTCCGCGGTGCTCTCGCACAGCCTGTGTGCGGAGGCGTTGCTCAAGCAGTTCCTGCTTTTTGTCCGCGGCATGCTGGGGGTGAACCGGGCGGCGGTGTTTTTGCGCGTGGCACCAACCGCGCTGAGCGTGGCCCAGTCGGAGGCGGAAAGTCATCGGTTGCGCTCCGCGTGCGCGATCGGCCTGCCCCCGGGTTTGCTCGAGCATTTCGAGCTGACGCTCGATGCGGGCGTGGGGGGGCACTTGTTGAAGCACGGGCGGATTCTGCAGGCACACACCGAGGAAGCCCGCCGCGAAATTGGGCTGCGGAAAGAGTTTGAACTGCTGGGCGCGCAGGTGGCCATCCCGATCCTCGACCGCGAATCGCTCGTCGGGGTCGCCATGTTTGATCACCGGTTGACCGGTGAGCCGTTTACCACGGAGGAACTCACGCTGCTGTTCCATTTGCTTGAGCAGTTGGGCATGGCGATTCGCAACATCTGGCTGCACGACCAGCTGGCGGCCAACCACGATTTGATGGCGGACACGCTGGGCCATCTGAGCAACGGCTGTGTTGTGGTGAGCGCGGCGATGGAAATTCTGCATGCGAACCAGGCGGCGCGGAAGATCTTCAACCAGCTTGATGGATCGCCGCGGCGCATGGAATTCACGGATCTGCCGCAGGTCATCGGCGGCCGGGTGTTTGAAGCGTTGCGGCAGGGCCGGCCGATCACGCCCTTCAAGTATCGCCCGGCCGGCGAGCTCGGCACCGTGTATCAGGTGTCCATCGCGCCGTTCGAGAAGCGGCATGCCGCGTCACCGCATGCGGCGCTGGTGTTGCTGGAGGATTTCACGCAGATCGAGCGCTGGCAGAAACTGGATGTGGAAGCGTCCAGCCTGCGGCTGGTCAAGCTGATGGCCGAGCGGCTGGCGCATGAGATCGGCAATTCCATCGTGCCGCTTTCCACCCACCAGCAGTTGTTCTCGCAAAAGTATCGCGACGCCGAGTTTCGCGCGTCCCTCAATGATGCCTTGTCCGACGGGGTGCGCCGCGTCTCGCGGCTGGTCAAGCAGATGTATTTCCTCGCCCGCGATGGCGCCTCGCTGCTGGACAGCCTCCCGGTCCGGCAATTGATCGAAGAAGCCTTTCGCGAAGCCCAGGTCATGCAGGGTGGCAAGACGGCCAACCTCCACTACGAAGACGGCGAGCCGATCACCATTCCGGCCTGTGACAAGAACAGCCTCCGCCACGCGCTGGCGGAAGTGATGTTGAACGCGCTCCAATCGGACCTGGCCTCACCCCAAGTGCGGGTGCGGACATCGGTGCAGACCGAAGCCGACGGCCGCGAATGGCTGGTGATCAATGTGCTCGATAATGGTTCCGGATTCACCGCGGAAACCGCGGCCCGCGGGCACGAACCGTTCTTCACCACGCGCAATGTTGGCGTCGGCCTGGGCCTGACGGTGTGCCGCAAGATTATTGAAACCCACCAAGGTCGCCTGGAAACCCTGCCGGCCGCCAAGGATCAAAAAGGCCACGTGCGCCTCGCAATTCCCTTTCTGCCGCCGGTCAAGTCGGACGTCTCGATCGAATCTTTCCGGCGCCCGCTGGCAGCCCAAGCCAAGGCCGCTTCAACCTCCGAACCTTTATGACCTCAACTCCCCGCACCTCATCCTCCCCCATGCAACGCACCCTCCTTCTCACGCTGGCCGGCGCCACGCTCGTACCCTCTGCGTCAATGGCCCTGGGTATCCGCAATCCGGGCCAGGATCCATTCGCCATGTCCCGGGGCAATGCCTTCGTCGCCACGGCCAACAACCCGTCCGCCATCCACTACAATCCCGCGGGCATCACGCAGTTGTCGGGGCATCAGGTTTCGCTCGGAGCGAATCTGGTGACCGTGGACGACACCTTTACCTCGGCGGCCACCGGGCTGGAGTATGACAATGAAAGTGAACTGCATGCGCTGCCGCAGGTCTATTACACCTTCACCCCGCGCCAACTGCCGCTGTCCTTTGGCCTGGGCGTGTATTCGCCCTTTGGACTCGGCATGGAATGGCCGGACCAGGTCCAGTTTCGTCAGTTGACCATTGAGGGCAGCCTAAAATATCTCACGGCCAACCCCGTGGTCGCGTGGCGGATTAATGACCAGCTCTCGCTGGGCGCCGGCTTGATGGTGAACTATGGCGATGCCCAGTTGACCCGGGGCTTGTTGGCACCCGGTGCGCCTGTTTCCGGCACGCGGGTGGAGTTCGACGGAGACGACACTGGTTTGGGTTTCAATGCCGGCCTGCGCTGGCAACCCGCTGAGAAGCACGCGTTCGGCGTCGCTTACCGGGCGGAGAACACGCTGAACTTCGAGGGAAGTTCCACGGCCAATTTTCCCACGACCGCCACGCGCGCCGCCACCGCGGAGTTCCAGTTTCCGCAGATCGTTACGGTGGGCTACTCCTTTCGTCCCACGCCTCGGTGGAACTTGGAGGTCAACGTGGATTGGACCGACTGGAATTCGCTGAACACGGTGGAGTTCAAGTTCGAGGATGGCAGCACCGTGGCCGATCCGTACAATTGGGAATCCAGCTTCATGCTCATGGCGGGAGCCAGTTATGCTTTTGGCGCGAACTGGACGGTGAGCGGCGGCTACACGTTCAGCGAAAACTCGGTGCCGGACGCGTGGTTCAAGCCGGGCATTCCCGATTCGGATCGCCATATCTTTAACTTGGGCATCAGCAAACTATTCGATCGGCTGAGCCTCGCCGCCGCCCTGCAATACGCGTATGGGCCGGGCCGTACCGTCAGCAATGCCGGCGTCGCCAGCCTGGCCAATGGCACGTACGAGTACCAGAGCTGGGCCCTGTCGATATCAAGCGGCTACCGGTTTTAAACGGGTTTTTAATCCTTGCATGGCCGGGGTGAATTTCCGTAATACCCCCGCTGTAGTAGCGTTATGCCGGCAACCACATCTTTCCCTGCGGCGACCATGGCCGGAGCTTTTGCAGCTCTCACCACCCCACCCGAGAGTGCTCCCCGCCGCACCCTGCTCATCGTCGATGACGAGGAGGGGCCGCGGCAGTCCTTGCGCGTGATCTTCCGTGATGAATACCGCCTGCTGCTGGCCAGCAGTGGCGAGGCGGCCATGGAGCTGGTCAATGCCGAGCCCGTGGATGCCGCCGTTCTGGATATCCGGATGGAAGGCATGAACGGCGTGGAGTTGCTGGGCCGGATCAAGCGGATCGATCCCGGCATTGAGGTCGTCATGCTCACCGCCTTTGAAACGATCGACACCATCCGGCAGGCATTGCGTCACGGAGCCTGCGATTATCTCAACAAGCCTTTCGACATCCACCAGATCCGCGCGGCGGTGGCCAATGCGATGGAGCGCCGCAGCATCAACGTGGCGATCCGTTCAAACAACCTGCAGCTTGATGCGCTTCAGCAAGAGCTGGAGAACCAGCGGTTGCAGGAGGAGATCATTCGTTCGCGCGGCGACATCTACGCCAGCATCATTCACGACATCAACGGGCCGCTGACGATCATCTCCGGCTTCATTCAGGTCATCAACCGGCGGATTGGTGACACCCATCAGGTCGAGGGCGAGAGCCTTGACATCGTGAAGGACCGCCTGAGTCGCATTACCCGGCAGGTCACGAATTGCATCGATATCTCGCGGCGCTACCTGAGCTTCCTCCGCCAGGATCCCATGGAAAGATCGAAAGTGGGCGTGAATCAAATTCTCGCTGATCTGGGCGAGTTGTTGCGGGTGCATCCCAGTGTGGGGAAGAACCAGTTGAACGTCCATCAGTTGCCCGAGGACGTGACCGTCGAGATCAATGGCACCGACCTGATCCAGATATTGCTGAATCTCACCATCAACGCGTTGCAGTCGGTGGCGGCGCCGCACGAGGTGTCGATCACCGGTGCTTTCCAGCGGCAGATGCTCAATCTGGACCTCATGTGCGATGGGCCGCGCGATCGGGTGATCAATCGTGATGGCTTCAAGAACAGCGACCAATTGCTGGTCCTGGCGGTGCGCGACGATGGGCCGGGTATTCCCGAGGAAGTGCTGGCCCGGTTGTTCGAGCCCTATTTCACCACCAAAGCCGAGGGGCAGGGCACGGGGCTGGGTCTGACGATCGTCAAGCGGCTGGTCAGCGAAGCGGGTGGCTTGTTGCATCTGAACAGCTCGCCCGGCGGCGGCGCATCCTTCTCGTTTTACCTGCCGGCCACGCCCCGCGTCTAGGCGGCGGCACGCGCTTTCGCCCGGCTGAATTCACCTGCAAGTGTCATGCTGCTCTTTCGCGCCAAGGCTCCCGAAGATTGGATCGAACGCGTCATCGGGCATCTGCCCACCGTGCTGGTGGATCACGCCATCCTCGAGCGCAAAGCCGCCACCTCCGCGATCAGCCTCGAAAAATATCCCGAGCTTGCCCATCGCCTGGATGAGTTGAACGCGATCGCCATCGAGGAGCTGCAACACTTCCAGCTCGTGCTTGGACTTCTGAAACGTCGGGGCATTCCTTTCCGGTCGCTCAGCCAGAGCCAGTGGATTAGCGGGCTCATGCGCAGCATCCGCAAAGGCTGTCGCGAACAGGTGATTGATCACCTAATCTGCATGGCGCTGATCGAAGGCCGAAGCTGCGAGAAGTTTCAGCTGCTCAGCGCCGCGCTGGTTGAGCGTGATCCGGAACTGTCGAAATTTTACGGCAGCTTGGTCGAGTCCGAGGGCAACCACTACGCGACCTTCTGGCTGATGGCCCGCGAGATCGATGAGGCTGCGGCGGACCGCCGGCTCGACTTCTATCTCGATCTCGATGCCGAGCTGATCGTCAAGCCGAACCCCGAGCCGCGTCTGCACTGAGCCGGGCGCCAGGACTGGAAACAGGAGCAAGCAGAGGAAACGGAGCCGGACCGCGCAGTTCCCTTCGCCGAGCGACGTGCTTGCAAGTTGCGGTCGAACGCTGCCGCGAAAAGGTGGGGCGCGTCGCTCCGCGCACGCAGCGATGGCGCTGAAGCGTGCTGGAAAGGAACCGCGTCACCCGCAACCTCTGCGTCCTCTGTTCGCTCCTGTTCAATGCTCTTGTGCTTCAGGCTGGCGCTGGTTCGCCTATTCTTCCATCTTCACGGGCGTGAAACCCGTTCTGGATTACCTCACCGCGAATCAACCGCTGTTCCTCGATCAGCTCTGCGCGTATCTTCGCTTCCCCAGTCTCTCCGCGCAGCCGGTACACAAGCCCGACATCGAACGTTGCGCTGCGTGGGCTGTCGCCGAATGCCAGCGCATCGGCCTGCGCACGCGCCTCTGCCCGACGCCGGGCAATCCCGTTATCCTCGCGTCCACGCCCCGCCGGGCCGGCCGGCCGCATTATGTGGTCTATGGCCATTACGACGTGCAGCCGGTGGACCCGCTCGATCTCTGGACCACGCCGCCGTTTGAGCCGCGCATTGCTGGCGACAATCTGTTCGCGCGCGGTTCCTGCGACAACAAGGGCCAGCACTTCGCCCACTTGAAGGCGGTCGAGGCCTACCTCAAGACCGGCACCGAGCTACCCGTTGATCTCACGTTCCTGATCGAGGGCGAGGAAGAAGTCGGCAGCGATCACCTCGCGGACTTCTTGAAAGAGCATCGTGAGGAACTCGCCTGCGATGGCGTCGTCATTTCGGACAACGGCATTCCCAGCCTGAAACATCCGGCGTTGACCTATGCGCTGCGCGGTGTCGCCGCGATGGAAGTGAAACTCATCGGGCCGTCCCGCGACCTGCACTCCGGGTTGTTCGGCGGCTCGGTGGACAACCCGGCCATGGCACTCTGCCAAATGCTTGGTTCGCTGCGCGACAAACGCGGGCGCATCACCATCCCCGGCTTCTATGACAACGTGGTCCCGCTCTCGGCTTACGAACGAAAGCAGTTGAACAAGCTGCCGTTCAACGAAGCGCAGTACAAGAAGCTGCTCGGTGTGAAACAGCTCTTCGGCGAACGCGGATTCACCGCGATTGAACAAAAGTCAGCGCGACCCACGTGCGAGATCAATGGCCTCACCAGCGGCTATCAGGGCGTCGGCAGCAAGACGATCGTGCCGAGCTGGGCCAGCGCGAAGCTGACGCTGCGACTCGTGCCCGACATGAAGCCCGCCAAGATTCAGCGGCTGGTGACGGCGCACTTGAAGAAGATTTGTCCCCCCACCATGCGCCTGCAGGTCGAGGCTGGTCACTCCGGCGAGCCGTATCTGATGTCGCCCACGAGCCCGCAGGCGCAGGCGGGATTGCGCGCGCTGACGGCTGCCTTCGGGCATGAAGCGGTGTTGATGCGCGAAGGCGGCTCGATTCCGATCGTGAATGACTTCAAAAAAATTCTCGGCGTCGACACGCTGCTGCTCGGTCTCTCGTTGCCGGACGACAACGCGCACTCGCCGAACGAAAAGTTCAGCCTCACCTGCTTCCGCAAAGGCATGGCGATGTCGGCGAAGCTGTGGGAGGAACTGGGGAAACTTGGGTAGGACGGGGGTGTCTGATAGTGATAACTGCCCCTTCACGTCCTGAGTTCCAAATCGACCAACACACCATCGGCCGGTTTGGTTGACACCCCGGCCTTCGCCTGCGTCTTTGCTCCAACGGTCGTGAATTTGAACATCTTTACCACGGCTCCCACGACGAGTCCAACCTCGAGGAGTCCGAGGAATCTTCCCGGACAGAAACGCGGTCCGTGCCCGAATCCGAAGTGAAGCATGTCTCTCGACGTGATTCCTTTTCTGGCCAGTACCTCCCAGCGGTCCGGGGCAAATGTTTCAGCGGGATACCCCGTCACCGCTATTCCCCAAAACTCCTCGCACCGGTTTGCATGCCACACATCGAGGCGGAGCTGGGTGCCTTTTGGGATAAACATTTTCCGGTGGTCAGTCGTCTCGATCCACGTATCCACCGTGGCCCTGCGCGGGAGAAAATAGAGCGCCGGCGTCAGGCGCAAAGTCTCCTCCAATACCCGGTTCAGGGTCACCGCACTGGCCAGATTATCGGGGTCATAGACGCTCATATCTTTCACCTCGGCATAAATCTGATCCTGGATATCGGGTGCGTGCGACAAATGCGATATCGCCCAGCTCGCGAACGAGTTTGTGGCCTCCATGGCCCCGGCAAGGAATACGCGGATGTTGCTGCGGAGCGCTGCATCTGTGGCGTCGGATTTGAACTGTTGCCATAGTCCAAGACCCTCGGCACGCCCGGCAAGCGCGATGTCTGTCAGGGCTTCCAGATCAGCCCTCTTCTGCTTCAGAATCGCGTTGCGACCCGTGACCATTCTGTAGAACGCCATGGAGAGTGGAGCGACCGTGTCGCTGACCATGTGGTCGATCAGCAGCTCGAGTGCGGGAACAAAACGCTCACGCAGCTCCCGATAAGATACGCGCCCGCCAAAGAAATTGTTCACCAGCATCTCGAGCATCACGACTTTGATTTCAGGTTCGAGCTGAATCCGGATCACCTTGTTGCCGCTGGCCTGCTGACGGGCACGAAGTGCATCGAGTCGTTCCGCGACCGTCTTGCGGAAGGTCTGCTCAAAGCCATGAAACTTTTCCGGCTGAAACAGATTGGAACGACTGAAGGGCTGGGCAGACAGCCGCTTCTGTCTCAGCCAGACGGCGCCATTTGAATACAGCAGCGAATCCTCACCGGTCGCACGAGCAATGCCGGCGGTAGGGCTGGTATCCCGATCAAACTGGCCGGGCTTGTCGCCGGTGGCGGCGAGCACCGCCCTGATAATGGCTGGCTCGCGGGTCAACAATACGGGCGGCAATCCGGCCAGATAAAGATAACGGTTATGTCGCCCCGATCCCGTTTCCTTGTCGGCGTCCCAGTAGAAGGTCTCGAAGATTTTAATCGGCTCCTGGTAATTCCACAGATGGGGAAACGGCAACGTCGGTCGTCCGAACCCGAATAGCGACACCCGTGTCGGCAGGCAGTCACCGTCAAAAGGGTTCACTCCCCTGATCTGTTGCAGGCAGCGCGCTGACCATGTTTGGAAGGACATCAAAAGCTCTCCGTTTATTTTCGCCGAGTCAGACCTTGATCTCCTCGATCGGCAATCCCAAAGGGGGATTAGGGGATGGCTTTCATTTGTGGCGAGCAAAGTCGGTCATGGGCTCTCGCCTTTCAGGCATCCGAAATGTCAGCTCTTTTTCTAAGATTGCCCCCTCGCGCTGACCGTCCTACGGTCCTCACAACCTCAAGCCAGTCTGCCTATGAATACTCGTGCCTGTTTTGCTTCTTGCCTCGTGACCGCTGCGGTTTGGTCGGTGACCGCGGCCGCCGCTGACTTCCCGCAGTCCTTCAACGTCGAGCTCCAACCGCTCAAGTCGCAGGTCAAACGCGTCGTCGAGGCGATGGATTACCTCGGCTTCCCGTTGACCCCCGCCGACCGCAAGGAACTCGACGCCGCCATCGCCGAGGAGCATCAGGCGTCCTCACGCCAGGGCATTCAAACAGTGCTCGACCGTTACGCGCTTTACGGCGTCCACATCAACCCCGAGATGCGCGTCAAGGTGAGCCAGGGACCGGCCAAGGCGATCCTGCATGAGCAAGGCTGGGTGCAGTTTCTCGTCAAGATCCACAACGAGTCCGGCACGACGGCTGAACTCAAAGCCGTCAGCCCGCAGGCCATCAGCCTGCACAACTCGGCCGCGAAGGACATTCCGGATCGCTGGCTCGATGTGCAGATGTTCAACGGCCAGCCGCTCGCCAAGACGTTGAACGGACTCGAACTCGAGTATCGCATCGTCCAGCTCTACAGCCGCGACGCTGGCCGGCGCGAGGCGAAGATGTCGTTCAACGTCGGCCAGGGCACGCAGGACATCGGTTATCGCAACGAGGTGGACGTGTTGTTCGACGCCCAGCCGGCGCGCGAGATTGTGTTGCGCGTGAAGGATGAGAACGGCAAGCCCACGACCGCCGGGTTCGAGATTCGCGATCAAGGCGGCCGGGTTTATCCGTCGCAAGCCAAGCGCACGGTGCCGGACTTCGCGTTTCATCCGCAGGTCTATCGTGTCGATGGCGAGCACGTGCGATTGCCCGAGGGCAAGTACACGATCAACTTCGATCGCGGTCCCGAGTCCATTCCCGAGAAGCGCGCGGTGACGATCGGGCCGGACACGAAGGAACTGAGCTTCCAGGTGAAGCGCTGGATTGATCCGTCGCTGATGGGCTGGTGGTCGGGCGATCACCACATTCACGCCGCCGGCTGCGCGCATTACACCAAGCCGACCGAGGGCGTTCACGCGCCGGATATGCAGCGGCACATCATGGGTGAGGATTTGAAAGTTGGCGCGAACCTGACGTGGGGACCGTGCTTCGATTACCAGAAGCAGTTCTTCACCGGCAAAGATAACCCCGTCTCGCAGTATCCCTATCTGCTGCGCTACGACGTCGAGGTGTCGGGCTTCGGCTCGCACGAGAGCGGTCATCTGTGCCTGTTGCAGCTCAAGGAGCAGATGTATCCCGGCGGCACCTCGATGCATCACTGGCCGAAGCTCGGCTTGAACACGCTCAAGTGGGCCAAGGCTCAGGGCGCGCTCGTCGGTCCGGCGCACTCGGGCTGGGGACTCGCCACGAAGTCCGCCGAGTTGCCGAATTACGAAGTGCCGCCCTTCGACGGCATTGGTGCGAACGAATACATCGTCGATGTCACGCACGAGGTTCCCGGTCCCGGTGGCAAGCTCGTGCCCGCCGTGGATTTCATCTCCACCGTGGACACCCCGTACGTCTGGGAGCTGAACATCTGGTATCACACGTTGAACGTCGGATTCCGCACGCGGATCAGCGGCGAGACGGACTTCCCCTGCATTTACGGCGAGAAAGTCGGCTTGGGTCGCAGCTACGTGCATCTCGGCGACAAGCTCAACTACGAGGAATGGTGCGAAGGCATCCGCGCCGGCCGCAATTATGTCGGCGACGGCAAGAGCCATTTGATCGGGTTCCAAGCCTCGGCAGGTAGCAGCCGAGGTAACGAGGCTCCATCTTCGGCTGCAACAGTCAAGATGGGCGAAGGCGACAGCACGCTGCGACTCACGAAAGCCGGGACTGTGAAAGTCACCGCCAAGGTGTCGGCAAGGTTGCCGGAGCAGATCAATCCGCAGTTCTCGAAGAAGACGGATGCCCAGCCGCCTTGGGGCGGACCCGGCACGCGGCCGTTCTGGAGCGTCGAATGGGCGCGCATCGGCGAGACGCGCAAGGTGCCGGTCGAAGTCATCGTCAACGGCTTCCCGGTCGCACGAAAAGAAATCGAAGCCGACGGCCACTTGGAAGACGTGACCTTCGACGTGCCGATCGAGAAAAGCAGTTGGGTGGCAGTGCGCATCCTTCAATCGTCGCACACGAACCCGATTTTCGTCGAAGTCGGCGGCCAGCCGATCCGCGCGTCGGTGAAGAGCGCCGAGTGGTGCGCCGCCGGCGTGAAGCAATGCCGCCAGCAAAAGGAGCGCTTCATGGACGCCGACGAGAAGGCCGACTTCCATGCCGCCTATGATCACGCCGAGAAGGTGTACGCGAAGTTGATTGAGGAATGCCGGAAGGCAGAGGCAAAGTGAATCAGGCACCAGCAACCTGGAAGACCGGTTCAGTTGGCGGCCGGTACGGAATGGCGTGCAACAATTGCTCACAAAGCGGGAAGGGCCTGGCAGCGGTTGCGCAGCGCCGCCTTTCTTGCCTGCCGGATTGCTTGGAAAAGGTCTCAATTCGCTGAGATTTCACCCGAATGGGTCGATTTCTGAAGGTTGCCGCCTGCGGTAGGGATCATCCAATCCGATGGCGTCAGGTTTGCTAAAGCCAGCCATGACCGGCGTCGAGCGCATGGGAATGCGGACAACTCGACTGAGTACGGGATGACCGGCCGGTCGTGTAGTAAACATCAAATTGAAGTTGTATGAAGATCATCAAATCGACAGTGGCAGTTTGCGTCGCGGGAATTCTCAGCTTCGTCGCCGCCTCCGCCAGCGCAGCGGCAACGGGCGAAGACAAAGCACCCGGAAGCGACCTCCGGGAGTTGCGCGGTGACAGAGCTGAACGCCGCCACGACCGAAGCGAGCTTCGGCGAGATCGTCGGGAAGTCCATGGAGACAAAGCCGGCCTGGGACAGGACCGTCGCGAATTGCGCCGTGACCGTCGTGCTGGCAACCGGGACGAAGTGGGTGCCGACCGAAAGGAACTTCGCGAGGATCGGCGGGAGATTGCCGGTGATCGCAAGGAGCTTCGGCGAGACCGCCGCGATCATCGGCATGAGCGCCGCGAAGGGCGGCAGGATCGGCGCGAGATTCGTCGTGATGGGCGAAACTGAGAAGCCACCCTTACAATCCCAATAGCGGCAACGCCCGAGCCAATGAATGGCTCGGGCGTTGACTTTGCTCCGTTGCGGCAGCGGTTCGCCGGCTACTTCTTGGCGCCTTCAACCATCTTTTGAAAGTCCGCTTCAGCCGCTTTGGTCAGTTCCCTTGGGCCGGTCATCTTGATGAACACGTTTCCGCCGGCGTCCTCGATGATCGCGCCGACCAGCGCGTAATCCTTCATCGGCGTCTTCTGCCCCATCGGCGGTCCGCTCAAGTAGGTGCCCTCGGCGTGGACGTAAGTGATCTTCAGACCGTTGGCCGTCTTGTCCTCGCTGCGGGCGTTGATCTTGTCGCGACCATCGGAGAACTGGCCGTACCAGCGCTCAACGTTGGCCGTCGTCCCGCCGCCCTGGCCGGCGCCGAAGTGGAAGAACACCACTTCCGCGGACGTCTTCTTGTCCTTGTCCTCAACTTTGAGCTCGGCCTTGCGCATGGACGAAGTGCTGGGCACCCAGGTCCACGCTGCGGGGCGGGCAAACTTGAGGCCGCCGGCCGGAAACTCGGTGGGAGCATCCGCGGCGGACAAGCTGTTAATGGCGATAAAGGTGGCCGTGAAGGCGATCCAGGAGCGAAGTTGTTTCATGGCGATCAGCCAACCAGACAGCCGCCGGATGTCAAACGCGCATTGCTGCGGCCGGGCATCCTGATTAACTTCGCCCGAGCGGCGCGCCCCCGCACGCCTTCGACATGAACGACCACCCAGCCACCCCAGCCGCCGAAGCCGCACCCACGCGCGTGCGGCTCAAGGTCGGCGGCATGACTTGCCAGAACTGCGTGCGTCACGTGCGCGAAGCGTTGCAGGGCGCGGAGGGCGTGCGCTCGGTGGACGTCGATCTCGCGCGCGGTGAAGCGTCGGTACTGGTGAAGGACGCGACCAGCGAGACGCTGGAGTTGCTGGCGAGCGCGGTGCGAGCGGCGGGCTTTGAAGCGAAGCCGATTGTGCAATCAACCCCCACGTCGTTGGCGGCAAATGCCAATCCGCCGACCCATGCGTGGAATGTGCCGCTCCTCGTCGCGTTGGTCGCCACGGCGATCCTGATGCTCGGAGAGTGGGTGTTGGGCTGGCATCATGCGGAGTGGTTTCGGTGGGTTGCGTTTGGCTTGGGGACAATCGTGCAGTTCTACTCGGGGCTGGGATTTTATCGCGGAGCCTGGCGCCAATTGAAGCTGAGGCAGAGCTCGATGGACACGCTGGTCGCGCTGGGCTCCACCACCGCCTACGCCTTGAGCGTGGTGATGTTGTTCACGGGCGGCAGCGGGCACCTGCATTTCATGGAGGCGACGGCCATCATCAGCTTTATTGGCCTCGGTCACTGGCTCGAAGCGCGCGTTTCGAGAAATGCCGAGAATGCGTTGCGGGATTTGATGCAGCTCGCACCCGACGAGGCCATGCGGCAGGAATCGGATCGCCGCGAGGTGCGCGTGCCGGTCGCGGACTTGAAGCTGAATGACGCGGTGGTGCTGCGGCCGGGTGATGCGGTGCCCACCGACGGCACGGTGATCGAAGGCGATTCGGCGGTCGATGAATCGATGCTGACCGGCGAATCGATGCCCGTGGACAAGGTGCTGCACAGCCGGCTCTACGCGGGAACGATCAATCTCAACGGACGCCTCGTCATGCTCGTGACGGGCACGGGCGAGCGGACCGCACTCGCGCGGATCATCGAAGCCGTTCAGCGCGCCCAATCAAGCCGTGCCAGCATCCAGCGATTGGCCGATCGTGTGAGCAACGTGTTTGTACCGGTGGTGGTGTTCATCGCGCTGGCGACGGGCTTGGGGTGGGGGCTGGCGCCTGAATCGGCGCGCGCGGTGCATGGCTTTTTCTCCGAATGGCTTTGGTCCACCCATCTGCCGTCGTCGGTCTGGGCCGCGGCCTTCATGAACATGGCGGCGGTCCTGATCGTGGCGTGTCCCTGTGCGATGGGACTGGCCACGCCCGCGGCCATCATGGTGGCGGCCAATTCTGCATCGCGCCGCGGCATCTTGATTCGCGACGGCGTGGCGCTGGAGAAAGCCGGCGAGATCGACACGATTGTTTTCGACAAGACGGGTACGTTGACGCGCGGTCAGCCGAAGCTGTTGCGGTTTGAAACCTATCGCGATGCTGGCGACCGACCGGTCTTGGACGAAATGTGGGTGGCGGTCTCGCTTGCCCGGATCTCGAATCATCCCGTCAGCCGGGCTGTGGCCGCGTATGGTTGCGAGACCTACCCGGTGCGTGACGGTCGGGAAGTGCGCGGCAGCGGCATCGAGGCCAAGCTGGACGTTGCGAAGCCGGCCGGCACGACGTTCGTGCTACGGTTGGGCTCGATTCGATGGTTGTTGGAACACGGGGTTGACTTCGAGCGAGCGCGGAGCTTTGTGGAGGAATGGACGCACAAGGGCGCGACGGTGCTGGGGATCGCCGCCGATAAACATTTGCTGGGCGTGCTGGCGGTTCGCGACGAATTGAAGCCGGGCGCCGCGCAGGTGGTGGCGGACTTGGCGCGCGCTGGCTGGCAGATCCATTTGGTCACGGGCGACCACCCGACGTCGGCCTCAGCCATTGCGGCAGAGGTTGGCATCAAGGCGAGCGCCGTGCGGGCCGAGGCGAGCCCGGAGCAAAAGCCCGAATATATCCGGCAGTTACAGGCCCAGGGACACCGGGTGGCTTTTGTTGGCGACGGCATCAATGACGCCCCGGCACTGGAGAAGGCCGACCTGGGGATCGCCGTCAGCATGGCGGCGGAGATCTCGCGCAAGGCGGCGGATGTGGTGTTGTTGCGTTCGGACATTGCCGCCATTCCGGAAGCCTTGGGGTTGGCTCGCGTGACCTTGCGACGTATTCGCCAGAATCTCTTCTGGGCGTTCTTCTATAATGCGGCGGCCGTGCCCCTGGCGGCGTTGGGGTTCCTGAACCCGATGCTGTGCGCAGTGTTGATGGGGCTGTCCGATCTGATCGTCGTGGGGAACTCGCTGACGATCTACTGGTGGAAGCCGTTTCGCCGCGAGCGCTGGCTCACCGCGCTCAAAGAAAGCATTGACGGTCCGGCCGGGGATTGAAGCGGCAGGCCTGCGGTTCGCCTTTGGGCTTGCCAGCCTTTTCGTGACTGCCGCTGGGGCCGAAGCGACCGCGGCCTTTCATGATCTCCTCGTACTTCGCCGCCTGGTCCGCGTTGAGCACGCCCCGAATCTCGTCCTTCACGCGTTCCACCTCAGCTTCCATGGGGACCTTGATCGTCTGCCAGATCTCGCGCGAACGCTTGCGGCTCTGCGAAAGAATCTCGTCCACCTTGGCCATCTGATCATCGGTGGCCTTGATTTCCTTCTGCAAGCTGGCGCGCATCTCGTCCCGCCGTTGGTTCCAGTCCGGCGGGGCGTTCGGGCCGGCGAACACCGAACGACCGGCCGGTTCGGTGGCCGGGGTGCCGGGTTTATGGGCAACAAAGTAACCAGTGAAAGCGCCGGCGGCGAAGATCACCACGGTGGCCAGGATGACACGCAGGAAGTTCACCAGACGCTGGCGAGGTTATGGTTTAAGTCACTGAGAACCGCGTTCTCGATCTGCTGCGACAGATCGCCGGTCTCAGCCTTGGAATTACCGGCCGACCAGAGGCCGCTGAAGATGACAATCAAGACGCAGGGAATCGCGGCCCGCCAAAGCGCCCGGCTCCAGAGCAGCCAGCCATCGGTCCCGCTCGCCTCGGTCAGGTGCGCCATGACCCGCCGCTCAAAGCCGTACGGCACGCGGTCGCTGGGCGGGTTGGCCCGCGCGGCGGCTACCAGTTTCTGCTTCAGATGTTCCAATTCCATAAGCCTGCTGTGTTTCAGACGGTCCATTTAAGTAGGGGTTACAGATACTTGTCCCGCGCCAGCCGGGCCAGGTGTTTCTTCATTTCCGCCCGCGCCCGGAACGCCCGGACTTTCACCAGCGGGATCGACCAGCCGGTGAGCGCCGCGATCTCCTTAACGGACTTTTCCTCGATTTCCAAAAGCTGAATCACCAGTCGGGCGGCGGGTGTGAGCTGGGCCATCAGCCGCTCAATCAATTGTCGGGCGGCCGCTTCATCGTCCGGCGCCCGCACCGGATCGGCGGCGAAACGCTCCAGCCAGTCGGTCTCGGGTTCCGAAAGCTCGGTGAAGGTCGTCTCCCGGTTGCGCTGATGGCCGCGTAGAAAATCGTAGCAGGTCCGCACCGCCAGCCGCATCAGCCAGTGTTCGAACGGGGCATCACCACGGAAGCTGGCCAGCTTGTTGAACGCCTTCATCCAGATCTCCTGGACGATGTCCTCAATCTCGCTCTCCTTGCGCGCGTAACGCCGGGCGGTGGCGAAGACGCGGGGGCTGTACTTCGTGATCAAAGGCTCGAAGCTTGCGGCGTCGCCCTTCAGCACGGCGGCGATGAATTCCTGGTCAGGCTGGTCCATGCCGATGGACGCCAGAAACAGCGCGCAACCTGGGGTGCGGGCACGACGGGTCGAAAGGCGGACGAGTAAGAAACAAATCGCCGGAACGGCGGGTGATGGCAGGTCCGGGGATCATACCGGGCTTCAGCCCTGGGAGCGGGCGGCCTGCATGATTCGTTCAAACTCCGTCGAATACTTGGCGAACTCCTCGTTGACCTTCTTGGATTGATCCATCGCAGTCTTGATCATCCGCGGGGTGGAGTCCGGCTTCAACTGCGCCAGTTCCATCGCCGACATGATCAACGACAGGCAGCCGTTCACTTCGTGGCGGCAGTGCGACAGCACTTTGTGCAATTCCTTCGCCTGCTCGGCGGTCAGGAGGACGCTTCCATCGGCAGAACTCATGGCTGACGATGGCGGGAAACCAAATCCCAACGCAAGCCGGTTTGTCGGATCGCAAAGGCATTGGCTGCGGTTAAAAGGAGGTGAGATGTTCGATCGTCCTCGGCGTTCTCGAATTTGCGGGAACTTTCAAAGACGAGCACGAAGTTCAGGCTTTTCGGTTTGCCCGCTTTGCCGCAGCATCAGCGCGTTGTCCTATGCTCCCCCAGTCGCGGTCGTCATTCCTTGTTTCAATGAAGGGCGGTCAATCGCCGCCCTCGTTGACGCCGTGCATCCGGTATTGCCGGACGTGTTCGTCATCGATGACGGGTCAAGTGACGACACGGCGCTCGCCGCAAAATCGGCCGGTGCCAGGTTGATTCGCCACGCCGCAAACCTGGGCAAGGGTGCCGCGGTCAAAGACGGCTTGCGGCAGGCCTTGGTGGAAGAGTTTAAATTCGCGGTCACCATGGACGGCGATGGCCAGCACGACCCGGCTGATCTGCCGGCGTTTCTCGCGGCGGCGGCGGCCGACGATGCCGACCTAGTCATTGGCAACCGCATGCTTGACGTTCGTTCGATGCCCTGGTTGCGACGCCAGGTGAACCGTTGGATGAGCCGCCAGCTCTCGCGCCGGGCGGGCACCGAGCTGCCCGACACCCAGTGCGGCTACCGCTTGATCCGCCTGGCGGCCTGGCATGAACTGGAACTGACCACCTCGCGGTTTGAGGTGGAGTCCGAGATGTTGCTGGCCTTTCTGGCCGCCGGGCGGCGCGTGCGCTTCCTGCCGGTACGCACGATTTACAAGACCGAGCAGAGCAAGATTCATCCGATCCGCGACACCGTCCGCTGGTTCCGTTGGTGGCGTCGGGTGAAATAAGGCACGTGCTGGCTCGCTTCGGGGAGACGGCCGTCCAGCCCTGCCAGCTTGAAAATATTCTGCTTGCCGGGCTCGCTGATCTAAAAACATCGTCTGCCCCTGCGATCACATGGCTGAATCAAAAACCTCCACTTTGCCGCGCGTTCGTCCGCTCTGGTTCCGGCTCCTCCGCACGGTGGCCGTGTGTACCTTCTTCGCCTTTCTGTTCACGTGGCTGCTAAGGGTCTCCAACCGTTCGCTGTCGGATGCCCGGCCGGCGGGCTTCGGCATGGGCGTGCTTCACGGCATCTGCATGCCGGCCGCGCTGCCGCACCTGTTGCTTGGACTCGACGTCCCAATCTTTGCCCAGCACAGCACCGGGCGCACTTACAAGCTCGGCATCACCGTGGGCATCAACGCGGCGGGGATCATCTTCATTGGCGGCTTCCAACGCCGCCTCCAACGCGTGCGCCGGCAACTGGCGGAACACCCGGCCCGCGAGGGCGCGACGGGTGAATGACCACCCGACAGCCTGGGTCACCGGCGCCGGCGGCCTGATCGGCAGCCATTTGCTGGGCGTGGCGGCGCACGTCGCTCCGGCGTGGAACGTGATTGGGCTCACTCGGAACGAAGTTGATCTCACGGATCGCCCCCATCTCGAATCATTGTTTCGACAGCAACGCCCCGCGGCCATTATTCACTGCGCCGCGCTGAGTCGCAGTCCGGATTGCCAGCGGGAACCGGCGCTTGCACGGCGGCAAAACGTCGAGGTCACTCGGGCGCTTGCGGAAATGGCCGCCGAGGTTCCGCTGGTCTTCCTGTCCACCGATCTCGTGTTCGATGGGCGCAAGGGAGATTACGTGGAGCGCGACCCGGTGAATCCCTTGAGTGTTTACGGTGAAACGAAGGCTGCCGCCGAGGCGCTCGTGCTGGCCAATCCACGCCACCTCGTCGTGCGCACGTCACTCAATGCCGGCCCATCACCAACGGGCGACCGGGGCATGGACGAGCAACTGTTCCTCGCCTGGCGCGCGGGCAAAACCATGGCGCTCTTCGTCGATGAATTTCGTTGCCCGATTCCGGCGACGGCCACGGCGCGGGCGATCTGGGAACTGGTGAATGCCGGCGCGACCGGGCTCTTTCATGTGGCTGGCGCCGAGAAGCTCTCGCGCTGGCAGATCGGCGAGTTGCTGACCGCCGACCACCCGGAGTTCCGTCGGCTGATCTCGGCCGGATCGTTGCAGGATTACGCGGGCGCGCCGCGCTCGCCGGACACCTCGTTGAACTGTGCCAAGGCGCAGGCGAAGTTGAGTTTCCCGCTGCCGAATTTCTCCGACTGGTTTTCCACGCACCCCAGTCCGTGAGCGACATCTCGCAATTTACCTATCGCGGCCGCATCGCTCCGTCGCCGACGGGTTTGTTGCATCTAGGCCATTCGCGGACCTTTTGGACCGCGGCTGAACGGGCGCGAGCGGCCGGCGGCACGCTGATTCTGCGCAACGAGGATCTTGATCCGCAACGGAGCAAGCCCGAGTTTGTCAGTGCGTTCATCGACGACCTGCACTGGCTGGGGATCGACTGGCAGGAAGGACCGGACATCGGCGGCCCGTTCGCGCCGTACGACCAGAGCAGACGTCGTGAAGCCCAGCGGCGGATTCTGGTGGAGTTGATCAACGGCGGCCGGGTGTTTGCCTGCACCTGTTCGCGCAAAGACATTCAGTCCGCCAGCAACGCCCCGCACGGCGCCGACGAGGAACCGCTCTACTCGGGGGCGTGCCGGCCGCGCTGTGTTGTGGAAGATCCCTCAGGGGCGGCACGCTTGGAGCCGGCGGCGTGGGGGCTCGCAGTCGGCGTGCGCTTTTCGCTTCGGCTGCGGGTTCCCGACGGCCGCGGCGTGAGCTTCGTGGACGGCCATTGCGGCGCACAGAGCTATGTTGCCGGCCGTGATTTTGGCGACTTCGTGCTCTGGCGCCATGACGACGTGCCCGCTTATCAACTGGCGGTCGTCGCCGATGACCTGGCGATGCGGATTACCGAGGTGGTGCGCGGTGCCGACCTGCTGGTCTCGACCGCGCGGCAGTTGCTGCTCTACGAAGCCCTGGGCCAATCGCCACCCGCCTGGTTTCACTGTCCCCTCGTGACCGACGGCTCCGGCCAGCGGTTGGCCAAGCGCAGTGACGCGCTCAGCCTGCGGGCTCTTCGCGAGCAGGGCTGTTCGCCGGAACAAGTGCGAAGCACGTGGGGCTAGCGGCCGGCCGCCGTTTGCGGTGTTGTCTTCCGCGCCCATAAGCCGCGTCCGCACAAGTCCCGCCTCGACAACACTCACTGCGCGACCTACAAAAACTCAGTGAGTGATCGAACCACAATTTTGCGGTTCACTTAACTGTGAGGGCGGCCATGTCGCGGGCACCAATAATCTTAATGATCGTCTGGATCTGTCTCACGGGGTGCTCTACCGTAAACGACCGTCGCCAAGGATCAGGTGTCTGCGAATTGCACCTCGTGAAGATGGCGACATACTCCCTCAAAGAGCGACACTCCAAGATTATTGATGCGACGTTAGAACGGCTAGAGGCAGAGAAACGATTGTTTCCGAATTGCCCTCCGCTGGGGGGGCCGCGGGCGCGTTGGTATGCCCCGAAACTTATTCTATATGGGTGCGAGGATTGCCGGGAGGCTTACTATAAATGGTCACAAGGGCAGATGGACAAGGTAAAGTGGTCCTGGTAAACGGAGCCAGGAGGGTTGTTGAGGGCGTGATCCGGCCACCAGGGTTTCCGTTGAGTTGATCGCGCCCCGTAGGAACGGACAATTTACAATCTCTTCACAAATTCCTGACAACCTGCTAAGCAACCGCCTGACACTTGAAGCCATGAAACTCCTTCGACATATCCTCACCATTGTTTGCCTAGTGGCCACTTTCATCGCTGATGCTGGCGAACAACTTACCGCCAAAGCCCAAGGCGCTGCCAATCAACCAACCGCTGCAGAACTGCAACTTCTCCAAGGAACATGGGAGGGAGTCATGGTGGGCCAAGAGAAGGACGGCAAAATCATCATCACGATCACCGGCAATTCACTCCATTTTCACCGGGACACGAACTTTTGGTTTGAGACGGCATTCACACTGCCTCCAGGCAAAGACCCAATGCAGTTACACGCCACCATCAAAGGTTGTCCACCATCACAGGCCGATAGCATCGGCAAAGTTGTCCGAGCCTTCTTCAAGATTGAGGACGGGGGATTGACCTTGGCCACCATAGCCGACGATACCGAAGAGACGCCGAAGGGCTTTGAAGCCGCTGGGACTCGCTACGAACTCCGGAAGGTTCAACCTCGCAAGAAGAATACCCAACCACCCAAAAGCAAATGAACCGGAAACGCCTAGCCCCCAAGGGTAATTTTGCCTGACTGAGTCGGAGGGAGAGGCGTCGAAGCTATGCGGTGTTGAACGAGACCGGGAGTGGAGCCGGGTGTTTTCGCTTCTCTGGTCTCCGCTGTTGTCGCTGCGGACGCGCGGAGCCGCAAACGACGCTGCGCTTGTCTGCGGGAGACATCGGCGGACCAGCAGGTCCGCCCTACCCAGATTTGGTAGGGCGGTGTTGCTGCGCCGCCCCATGATCCAGAGGCGGCTGAGCGGGTGACCCTATTGCGTCAGGACGTGGCTTCGCTGGACGACACCTTGAAGTTTTCGGGCAACGTCTTCTAAAGAGGTCATAATGGTTGACCCCGTGGATTGTGATTTGGGACTTGTGGCAGCGCTGAAGCAGATTAGCCTCGTTCCAACTTACCCGGCACCATGGACGGTGCTGGGGACTAACTGTAAATCGCAACTCAAGCTAACCGTCTGAATCTGGAGTAGAAACCTATGGCTCAATCCCCATCCAACCCTCCTGGTGCCGGTCCCCGCAATTCACCGCCGGCACCAGCCGGGCAACCTTTGCCACCCCCGCTACAACACCAGTTCGAAGTCGAGATGGGCCGGGATTTTTCGAATGTGCGCGTCCACGAAAACCACGGCCCCACGTTGCAGGGTGCGCAAGCTTACACTAGTGGCTCCGATATTCACTTTGCTCCCGGCCAGTATCAACCGCACGACCCGGCGGGAAACAAATTGCTCGCGCATGAACTCACGCATGTCGTGCAGCAACAACGCGGACCCGGCGGCCCGCAGGCCTGAGTTGACGGCGCTCCGCGCCGACGCGGAGCGCGCTGCCGGACAGTTGAAAAACAGCGCGACCGGCGTGCTACTCGACGAGGAACGTGGCCTCGCTCGACGACACCTTGAAGTTTACGGGCAACGTCTTGGGGTGGAGTTTGACCAACAGATCGTAAGTGCCCGCAGGCAGTTCCACGGCAATTTTGCTTCCGGCTGACACGGGCTTGCCGGCGACCCAGAGGCGGGCGCTTGCCGCGCCTTCAATCGCGAGGTTGACCGGTCCCGCCTGGCTGGTGCGGAACTTCGTGTGCGCCCACAGCGCGACCATGGAGTTGGCGTTGTTCAGATTGTCCGTCATCAGCGCCTCGCTCAGCGCCGCCTTCGGCAGCCGGCCATCGACGAAGGTCGCCGCCGGATTCCAGCCGCCTTCCTTGAGGAGCTCGGCCACCGTGCCCGCGCTTTCGAATTGTTCGTCGCGATGCGTGCCCTGTCGCAATTGCCAGGAGCGCGCCACGTTGCCGCGCGCGGCATCGAACGGACCGGGCTTGCCGAGTTCGGAGAGGAAGCGGATGAGGTCGAGCCGATCCTGCTCGGGCAGGGCATCGATCAAACCGGCGGGCATGAGGGACGCGCCGGTGGACTGCTTGGCGATGTTGTTTTTGGCCACACCGACCTCTTGATTGGCGGCATTGCGGATGAAGAGCTGGGTATCCGTCTGGCGGGTGAGCACGCCGCTGAATTCCTGGCCATCCTTGGTCTCGATCAACACGGAGTGGTAGCCCTCCTTGATTTTGCGGTTCGGTGCGACCAGCGATTCGACGAGATAATCCGCCGGTGCGCTCGCCCCGATCGATGTCATGTCCGGGCCAACTTTGCCACCCACGCCGCCAATGGCGTGGCAGGTAGCACAGGCAAGTTCAGCGCGACGATAGACCAGCTCACCGCGTTGGGGATCGCCTTTCGCGCGCGCGGCTTCGGCGAGTTTCTTGATGTCGGCATCGGACAATTCGCCCCCCGGGCCGGCGGTGCTCGCGGCGAGCGTCAGAGCCTGGATCAGGTCGGGCTCGTTGCGGCCGCCTTCGCGCGCGGCCCGCAGTCCGGCGTTCGCCGCCAGCGGGGACAGCTTGGCCGCCGCGGCTGGACCCGCGAGGGCGCGACCCGCGCCCTTGTTGTTCAGCAATGAACGCCAGAGGGCGAGCGCCGGGGCTTCGTCCTTCAGTTGGTTCAAGACATCCATCGCGAGCGGTCCCGCCTTGACCAGATCCAGACCAGCCAGGGCTGTGACCGCGCCCTGCCGCACGGCCACGGGCTGGCTGGCCGCGCACAACGGCAGCAAGGCTTCGATGGCACGGGCACCACCAATTTCTCGGAGCGACTGAAAGGCGAGCTGACGTTCGGGCTCAGGCGTCTTGGGCGCGCTGGCAACTTTGACGATGGCGGCAAAGCCATCCTTGAGTTCCTTCCACGCGCCCGCGAGCCGGAGCGCCGCGCTGCGCACATCGGCAACGTCGGACGTGAAGAACGTGGCGACGGTGTTCAAGTCGGCGCCGGGTTTCAAACTGCGGGTGCGGGCGGCGTCGTTCAGGGCGTTCAACGCACGGGCCAAGGCTGGACCATTGAAGCCCTGGGCGAGGGCTTGTTCGTAAAGTTTTTTCAGCTCGGCGGCGCTGCCGGCGGTGCCGATGATTTCAATCCACGCGCCCGACCCGTCGGCGGACAACTTGGCGGGCAGCAGCTTTGCGAGCACCTGCGCCGCCTTGTCGGCGGGGATTGATTTCAGTCCGTAGGCCAGTTGCTTTTCGCGGCCTGCGGGCTTCCACTTTCCGTCCGCGATGGCGGCGACCCAGGCGTCGGCCACGTCGTTGAGGCTCAGCCACGCGGCGTACTCGACAAAGCGGTCCATGGGTCTGTCGGTGACGGCAAGGATCAGCTCGGCCGTCTCGGCGGACGGTGTGCGGGCGAGGCCGCGCAGGGCTTCGATGCGGACGCGCGGGTGTTCGTCCCGTGAGCGTTCAGCGAGCAACTCGCGGCTGCCATCCAGCCATTGCGACCACCAACTCAGCACGCGAGTGGCGGCGGCGCGCACGCGAAAATCCTTGGCCCCGAGCAATTCCTTGAGGAGCGGCGGATTCACGCGGTCGATGGCCTGGAAGAGCCAGAGGGCGCGGAGTCGTTCGAGCTCGGTCTTCTGATTCTCGGTCCAGGCGGGCAGCACCTTGAGCATCTCGAGCGGGCGTTCGGCCAGCGAGCGGGCGACGGCTTTGCGAATCTGGGCGTTGGGTGAGTGCATGCGCTCCAGCAATTGGGGCGTGGGCAGGTACTGGAAGTTGGGCGAGAATTCGACGGGTCCACCCTTGTGGGTGACACGCCAGATGCGGCCGCTGGTCTTGTCGCGGCGCGGATCGCGGAAGTCCACTTCGCCGTGCTGAATGATCGGGTTGGCCCAGTCAGCGATGTAGAGCGCGCCGTCGGGGCCAAGCTTCACATCGACGGGGCGGAAGCTGACATCGGTCGTGCGCAGCAGGTCCGGCATTTCGCGGGTGACGTAGCCGGCGCCGTCTTCTTCCAGTTTGAAACGGACGACGCGGTGCGCGCGGAAGTCACAGGTGATGAGGTCGCCCTGCCAGTCGGCCGGGAAGTTTGGAGTGTAAATCGCTTCGAGGCCGGCGAACTTCGGGTAGTTGCCCGGGCTCACGCTGTCGAGCAGACGGGGCGCGCCTGCATAAGTGAAATACATCGCACCTGGGATGCCCCAACTGGCGCCTTGGAAGCCCGCGCCGTCCGTCACGAACGATTGGCCGTATTCATCAAAGATGTGGCCCCAGGGATTGCAGAAGCCGCGGAGGTAAACCTCGAGTTCGTCCGTGCCCGGTCGAAACGCCCAGACGCCGCCGCTGTTGAGGCGGCGCACGCCGGTCGGGGTTTCGACGTGGCTGTGGATGTAGATCGACTGGTTCATGTAGATCTGGCCGTCCACACCCCATTGGAGCGAATGCAGCAGATGGTGGGTATCCTCCGTGCCGAACGCCGAAAGCGCGGGGATGCGCTCGTCCGCAAAACCGTCGTTGTTGGTATCCTTGAGGTGCAAGAGTTCCGTGCCATGCGCCACATACACGCCGCCATTGCCCCCGACGATTCCCGTCGGAATCTGCAAGTGATCGGCGAAGACGCTGGACATGTCAGCCGTGCCGTCGCCATCGGCATCGGTGACGACGATAATCAAGTCGTTCATCTCCTGGCCGGGTTGCAACTGGGGATACGATTGCGAGACGGCGACGTAGAGTTTGCCGGAGTTGTCCCAGGTCATCTGAATGGGTTTCGCCAGCAGGGGATCGCGGGCGTATAGATTTACCTCGAAGCCTTCGGCGACCTCAAAGGGCGGCGGCGTTTTCGAGTAGTCTTCCTCGCGCATCGAGCCGGTGGTGTCGGTGAGTTTGGGGCGCCGGTCCGGGGCGGGCGTCTCGATCAGCCGATCACGCGGTACTTTGGTGCGGAGCTCAAAGGTGTGGGGCACCGGCTGCTTGAGCCGGTGGATCTCGTCCTCGAGCTTGGCCACCGCGGCATCAAAGAGCGGCACCTCGGCGGCGTTCTGCCCCTGTTCATGCTTACGAAAGCCGAACAGGTAGGTGTCATTCTGTGGGCGCCAGCGGTTGAGATAGAGGGTGTTTTTCCGAACGATCAATTCGCGCAGCTTTTCCGCCTGGTCGTACGACGGCCCCCGGGCGATGTCAAAACTGGCCGTCCAGCCCACGTCATCGCCGTCCAGCACCACCTGGCCGTCGATCAGCAACGAATAGGTGCCCGCATTCAACCGGGGAATCTGGAGGCGCATGCGCTCCGGGCCCACGGCGCGGAGTTTGCCTGTTTCGAGGTTCGTGTAAGTGATGATGGCTGGCGGAAGGCGATCACCCAGTGCGCTGAAACGTGTTCCTTTGACGCCGCGATCGATGTCGCTCAGCTTCACACCGTAGCTGCCATGGCGGAGGGTGCTGTCCTGATCGATGCCGAACCGTGTGGCGTTGGGTCGCCAGCCGAGGTCGGCGGCGATCTTGGAAGCCATCAACAAATAGCCGGCCGGCGAGAGGTGTATCCCATTAACGGTTTCCACATAGCCCCGGGCTCGGGATACTTTGGCGTTGGCGGGATCAAACAAATCGACCACGCGGCTGCCCCGCTCCTTGGCGAGTTCCTTCACCGCGTCGGCGTAAGACTTCAAATCCTCGTTGTGCTTCTCGCCCGTCGGAAACGGGCCTTCCAGGTTTTGATGCGCGATGGGAGTGACCAGGATGAAGCGCACTTCCTGGCGGGCATTGGCTTTGATGGCATCGAGCAGGCGGGCCAGATCGCTCTTGAACGCAACCGCGCCAGCGGGGCCATCGAACGAGGCCGCCATCCCGTAGCCCACGAAGACCACCGTCGGGTCCGCGATCGCCACCTGGTTGGTCAGCTTGCGAAACCAGACCTCCGGCGATTGATTCCAGTCGAAGCTCGCGCGCGATTTGCCGTTCGGCAAGTCCGCGCCCCAGCCCAGGTTGCGAAAGACAATTTTGCGGTCGGGATACTGGACCGTCATCAGCGTTTCCACGTAGCCCAGGCTGCGCTCCCGCTCCATGAGCGTGTCGCCGAGAAAGAGGACGCGATCGCCATCCTGAAGGTCGAAGGTGTCCACCGTGGGCGCCAGTTTGGACAACTCCTCGAAGGCCTCGGTGAACACGTCCTTCTCCTGAACTTTCTCCTGACCAAACGCGGCCGAAGTGGCAACGAGCAAACCCAGGTACAACAGGTGTTTCATAAGATATTTGAGACGGGGAAAGATAATGACCGACGTAAATCGCGCAAGCCCAAGCGTGAAAAAGCTGCCGGCCGATGCCGCGCCGGTCCGGCGCTGAACGCTCTTACTGCTTGGTCCACTGTTTCAGGAAATTCAGCACCTTCGCCGGATCGCGATGGTCCGTATCCGCGAGCCGTTCCTTTTTTGTGTCGTTGAGCGGCTTCCCCTGGGCGTCCGCCACGACCAGCACGGGGATGCCGGTTTCCATGGCCACTCCGAAACGTTTGATCAACGCGGCGTTCTTGCGTGGCACTTCGTCGCGGCCCACGTCAATCTTTACCAGCTCGAAGCCGGTCTTGAGCTGGGCGGAGATAGCGACGTTGGATTTGAACAAGGCATCCATGGCCCGGCAGTCCGCGCACCAGTTGGCGCCGAAGACGAGCAGCACACGCCTGCCCGTCTGCCGGGCTCGGGCCAGCGCTTCGGTCAGCTGGGTCTCGCCAAACGCCGTTTCATCGTATGGGCCAGCCGATTCGATTGCCTCGGCACCTGCGGCGGCGGCCGTCAAAACCAGGCTGGCAAGCAAGGTGAGCAGAAGCGCTTTCATTGTCCGGCCATCATCCGGGTCAGATCGCGGCGAAAGCGTTCGCGGTTGGGGGCGTCGCGAATCTCCACGGGGTTGTAGTCATCGGTGAGCACGATCCCGCTGTCTTCGGCGGGTCGCATGATACCGGCCAGCGCCGCCTGCATGTCGCCGCGCACACCGCGATACGCGGCGGCGACGTCTGGCTCTCGGTGCATCTTCAACGGCGCTTGATCGCTCGCGACGTAGAACACATTGCCGTTGCCCGAGGCGTGGATGATGACGCTGCGAAACACGGCCTTCAACGTCTTGTCCAGCGAAGCGGCCATGAAATCCCGGCCGGGATCGAAGCGCCCAAACGAATTGATCACCAGCACGCCCTCCGGCTTGAGCACGCGTCGCATGTCCGCGAATGCTTCGCGTGTCATCAGGTGCGACGGTGAGGAATCGCCGAGAAACGCATCCAGCACCAGGGCATCGTAAGTGGCATCGGCCAGGTTGTGGAGATGCTGGCGACCGTCGCCAATCGTCAGGTTGATGGCCGCGAGATCGAGGTCGAAATGCGCCTGAGCGAGGGGCACGATGGAAGGATTGATCTCCACGACATCCACCTGCCGTCCATCGCGGGCAAATTGACCGGGCACAATGCCGACGCCCATGCCGATGCACAACACGCGATCGATGCGGGGCGCATACGCGTTGGCCAGCCCGTGCAGCATGTGGGTGAACAGGGAGGCGCTCTGCTTGGTGGTGGCGTCGTAAGTGTTCTGGAGCAGGAGATCATTCAAGTAGTAGCGCAAGTCGCCCTGCTCGCGTTCGAGAACCTGGAGCAGGCCAAAGTCGGAATTCGCCCGCACGATTTCCTTAAAGCCGGGCAGCGCCGCTCCCACCGTCTCTTTTCCGCCTAAAGCGATCAGGGCGCCGAGGGCAATCACGGGCAGGGCTGGGGCGATTTTGCCGCCCTGATGCCAGAAGAAAAAATAGCTCAACGCGAGTGCCGCCAGGCAGCCGGCCGTCAGGAACATCGTCACCGAATAAGGCAGCGCCGGAATCAACACGTACGAGATCAACAACGCACCCGCCACACTGCCAAACGTGCTGATCGCGGAAATGCGGCCGACCAGACCGCCGGCATCCGCGGTGGAACGGATCAACGCCCGGACGAGAAACGGACCAGTGACGGCGAGCAGCGTCAGGGGCACGAAGAAGAGGAAGCTCGCGGCGATGACCGCACCGCCGGCCAGCGTGGATGCCTGGAGCGCCGCAAAGGAAACGGTCTTGACCAGCGGCACGCTGGCCGCGAGGTAGAGGGCGGCGAGGAGCATGCACCAGCACAGGCGATGGAGTCCGGCCGAACGATCAGCCAGGCGCCCGCCAAACCAATAACCTACTGCCAGCGAAACCAGCGTCACCGCGATCTGGGCCGTCCAGACGAACTGCGAGGTGCCGAAGTACGGCGACAACATCTTGGCGCCGAGAATTTCGACGATGAGAATCGCGGCGCCGTTGAGGGCGGCCACGACGTAGAGAAAACGCCGGAGGCCGGGCGCCAAATCGGAACTGCTCGGGCTGCTGGCTGCGGGGGCTGGCTTGGACACGCCGAACGATTATCGGTTGCAGCGCGCTTCCGCAAGAAACAGTTCCTCTACCCGGAACAGGCAACTGACTCGTGCGCGTTTCGCGGAGCAGGGTGTCGCCCAGCGACTGCGGGCGAATGGCCTAAGTCGAATCCATTCTGTTCAGGGGAGCGCGCGCGTCTCGCGTGCCGTGTTCGGCGT